>CBIHMU010000010.1:0-90914 GCA_966211105.1 uncultured Burkholderiales bacterium | reverse complement strand
CGGCCCTCTGGGTCAATTCAATAACTCGGTGTTGCGGTTCAGGCTTGAGATCGCCAAGTGAGAAGCGCAGTTCACACGCTTGGTGAGAGATGCTTCTGGGATCACAGAGCCAGCGATGCTGACCTTATCGCCGTCGCTGCCCCGATTGTCGAGAAGGCGCATTTGCTCGATCCCTATACGGCCACGTACTTTCACGACTATCTGGATGAACTGGCTGGAGGCCAAACAATGGCCGACCAAGTAGTTCGTCGCTGGCGCGCCGGATTCGAAGCAGCTCCCGAGCCTGACGTCTTCGACTCCTTCCAGCGACGCAAGGTCCATCCTGACATCCTCGCCATGTTCCAGCCATCGGACGCGGTGGCGTCGGACGGTGCCAGCGTCATCCAAGCTCTGACCTTCATTACAGCGCAGAACGGTTGGAACCCCAGGGAAGAGATGATCCTGAAAGGCGCGTCGATCAACACCTTCGAATCGATCATTCGTGAGGCATCCATTCCTCAGTTGCAGATCCTCATGGCGAAGATGTTGGATATCGCATCCAACGAGGACAGTTACGAAAAACACTTCGGTACGGCTGGGAAGAACTTCGTCGCCGCCTGCCAAAAATCGCTTGACGGCGAACACGAAGGAAGTCGATTGGCGCGCCTGATTCGAGGCCGCTTCGAGGAAGCAGGCATCGCGGCTCGGCTCAACCAGACAAGCGCAGGTGGAGGGGGTGCTAGCAGCACCGAAGCTGGCGGTTAGCCGCAATCAGCAGCGTAATTTCGCGTTGTTGTCTCAATCTGACGGAGGGCCTCCGCAGCCCAACAGAGAACGCCCCTTACGCGGCTCTCTCCGGCCATCAGGGCGCACATTTCTGCGCTCTGGGAGCGGCGGCGCTCTAGTTCGATGGCTGCGCGGTTCGCAGTCTTTGCATTCGTCGGCCGGTGCCAAGACGCGCTAGAACGGCCCTTGGTCACCAAGGGCACGACATCTGAATCAGTCGTTACCCCGTTCAGAATTTGCCGGCCGGGTAAATGACTCAGCCTTGCTGATCTTGCGGCTGGGCTCCTGTCTCCGGTCGCTCCTCCACACTCAGCGACCCCAGCGACCCCAGCGCCCGCCGCATGCCGCTCGCGCTCGGCGACTCGATGTAGACGCACTTCTTGTTGTGCCGCTTGCAATGGTCCTTCACGCGCCAGTAGGCGTCGTGGCTGATGCAGCCGGTCTGGCAGATCACCAGGTCCGCCGCAGCGAGGCTCGCATCCAGCTTGGAGACGGCGTCTTCCTCTCCGCCGTCATGGTGCAGGAATCGCCCGCCAGTGCGTTCGATCAACTGCCGATAGATCGGCACCACCGCCGGCCGGCCGCCCACGCACAGCACCGAGCGCTCGTCGAGCGAAGGCAGCGCCGACTCCGAACCCGGTTGTGATTCGGACTGCTGCGCCGTCTGCGTCTGCTGCTGTGCCAGCTGCCGCTCCGACTGCGCCAGCGCCTGCTGTAGTTCGTCCGCCCGGCGCTGCTCGCGCTCCGCCTGCTGCCGCGAGGTCAGCAGCGCGCGCTCCAGTTGATGGATGCGGTCCTGCTGCGATTGCAGATGTCTGGCCTGCTCATGGCGGTGGCGCAGGCCAGGGATGCTGTCCTCCAGTTGCTGCAGCTCCTCGCGCAGCCCCGCCGCCAGCGTGTCGCGCGCCATCAGCTCGCCGCGCAGGCGCAGGCACTCGGCCTGGGACAGCGCCAGCTCGCGCGCCCGTTCCGCCAGCAGCCGCGTGCTGCGCGACTGCGCCTGAGCCAGCTCGCGCGTGAGGACCGCGTGCTCGTCCTGCAGCTCGTCGAGCCGCTGCAGGTCCGCGCGGTTCGCCGCGCCGACCTGGTGTTGCAGCATGTGGATGTCGCGCAGGACCTGCTCCTGCAGCGCCGCGTCGCAGCGCGCATGCGTCAGCGCGCCCCACAACGCGCCGCCGACGTCGTTGCCCTGCTGCGCGGCCGTCCACCAGCGCGTCAGCGACTCCGCCGTCTTGTGCTGCGCGGACTGTCGCAGCGCGATCGCGAAGCGCTGGTCCAGTTCCTTCTGCAGCATCTCCGATACCGGACCGCGGCGCGCGCATTCATTGATCGCGCCGCAGTGCATCTCGTAGTCGTTGGCCAGCGCATCGCCGCCGAGCAGCTTGCCCAGCTTGCGACGCAGCACCGGCATCGGCAGGCACACGCCGATCACCGGGCACAGCGCCTGCGCCGGCAGTTCCCACAGACGACGGCGGCGCGAGCCGCGCGGCACCGGCGTGTCGTCGGAAGAGGGCGCGGACGGGGACGAGGACCGCTTCGCATCGCCGCGCGCGAGGGCCTGCGCCAGCGGCAACCCAGCGACCGCGGCCGGCACGGCGTCGCCCTCCTGCATGAACACGCCGCCGCCCGTCACCGCGCCCGCAGCGGATACCAGCGACGCGGGATCGCGCGGCGTGCCGGAAGCGCCCGCATCGGCGCGGGCCAGCAGGCTCAGAAGCGAGGTGGGGGTGGGCTTGTCGCACATGGGAACTCCTTACTGCAGAGGGGATGCCTGGAGCGCGAAGCGCACCGGGTACTCGACCCAACTGGCCAGCCGCTGGTCGCCGCGCCGGGCCGGGATGAAAGGACAGGACTCGGCGACGCGACGCGCCGCCTCGTCCAGCAGGCGCCAGCCGCTGCCGCCGGCCACCACGACCTCGGCGGCGTGACCGTCGGTGTCGACCTTGACGCGCAGCACGACCCGGCCCTCGATGCCGCGATCGCGCAGCAGCCCGGGGTAGTGACGATCGATCTGTCGCGCGCTGCAGGCGCGGTGGTCCGCGGGCATCTGGACGGGAGCGTCCGTGGTCGCCGGAGCGAGGACGTTGGCAGGCGTCGGCGCTGGCGCCGGTACCGGCAGTGTGGTGGAGGCAGCGGCGAGCGCAACGGGTCGGGCCGCGGGTGCGGTCTGATCGGCCGCCGCAGCCGCCGGCGGATCGAATCGCAGCGGCGTCGCCGCGACGGCGATCGGCGGCGTGACCTCAATCTGCAAGGGCGGCGGCGGGATGTCCGGCGTCGGAGGAACGCTCAGCGCTGATCGGGGCAAATCGACGGGGATGGACGACGGAGGCTTCGCTTCCGACGTCGGCTTCGAAGGCACCAGACGCGCGCTGATCGTCAGCGGCACGGGTGCGGGCGGTCGCTTGGGCGCGAAGGCGCTCGCCAGCGCCAGCAGCATGGCCGCGTGGATCGCCCCGGTCACGGCCCAGCCGGTCCAACGAGGGCTCATGCGTGAACTCCCACCGCGCCTGCCAGCATCGGCAGGATCGCGAGACCATGCGCATCGCGCAGCAATCGCAGGCGTGTGTCGTAGAGCTGCTCCAGCAGCGGCAAGGTCGACGGCAGGGCGTCGCAGTCGGCCAGCAGCCGGCCCGCTTTCATGAGCCACAACCGGTCGAAGTGATTCATCGCGAGGTTGAGGTCGTGCAGCACCGCCACCAGCGCATGGCCGCGCTGCGTCGCGAAGTCCGACATCGCCGCCATCAGCGAGACGCTCAGGCCCGGATCGAGCGCCGCCACCGGCTCGTCGACCAGCAGCAGCCCGTCGCGCGCGTCCCAGGCCTGCGCGAACACGCGCGCGAGCTGCACACGCGCCTGCTCGCCGCCGGACAGCGTGTCGAAGCGGCGGCCGTGCAGGTGATCGGCCTGCGCCTGCACCAGGGCCTCGCGGACGATGGCGCCCTGGCGGCCGTCGTCTTGCCGGGCGACGCGGCCCAGGGCGACGACCAGCTCGACCGGCAGTCCGAAGGCGACGCCGTGCTGTTGCGGCAGTACCGCGCGGCGTCGAGCGAGCGCAGCTGGCGACCAGTCAGTCAGCGCTTGTCCGTCGAAATTCAGCGCGCCCGATGTTGGACGCAGTTCGCGCGCGATCAAGCGCAACAGGGTCGATTTGCCGGCGCCGCTCGGGCCGAGGATCGCAATGCGTTCGCCCGGATCGACGCGCAGCGTCAGCGGCCCGATCGCCGCGTCGCCGAGCGCCACGCGCACGTCCTGCAGGCTCAGCAGGGCGCCCATCACGCGCTCCCCATGCGACGCACCGCGCCGCGCAGCAGGAACAGGAACCACGGCGCGCCGATCAGCGCGCTGAACACGCCGACGGGGATCTCCGCCGGCACCGCCAGCGTCCGCGCGAGGGTGTCCGCCACGACCAGCAGCAGGGCGCCCGCCAGCATCGCGTTGGGCAGCACCTGGCGCTGGTCCGCGCCGACCAGCTGGCGCGCCAGGTGGGGGGCCATCAGGCCGATGAAGCCGATGTTGCCGCACCACGCCACCGCCAGCGCCGACAGCAGCGCCACCATGGTGATGCACCACCAGCGCAGGCGCTCGACGTCGATGCCGACATGCGCCGCCGCCGCTTCGCCGAGCGCGAGCGCATTCAGGCGAGGAGCGACGCGCAACGCCAGCGTGCCCAGCGCGAGCAGCGCGCCGCCCATCACCGCAGCCATGATCCAGTGGGCGCCGGCCAGCGATCCCAGCGTCCAGAAGTTGATCGCCCGCAACTGCTCGTCGTTGGCGATGAAGCTGCACAGGCCGACCACCGCGAAGGTCATCGCCTGCAGCGCCAGGCCGCACAGCAGCAGCGCCGCGATCGAGCCCGGCGCGAGCCAGCGCGACAGCCGGTCCAGCGAGAAGCACACCGCCAGCGCGCCGACGAATCCCACCATCGGCAGCAGCCACAGGCGCGCCTGCGCGGGCAGCGCGGCTTGCAGGCCGGCGAAGACGGTGAGGGTGAGCGCCACCGCCGCGGCGGCGCCGCTGGTGACACCGAGCAGGCTGGGCTCTGCCATCGGGTTGCGGAACAAGGCCTGGCTGAGGGCGCCGGACAGGCCGAGCGCCGCGCCGACCGCGAGCGTCAGCCCGAGGCGCGGCAGCCGCAGTTGCCACAGCACGTGCGCGCCGCCGGTCTTGGGCGCGTCGCTCCACGGTCCGTTCACCCAGTCGGCGGCCGCGATCGGCACCGCGCCGAACTGCACCGCCACGATCACCGTCAGCACCAGCGCCGCCGCCAGCAGCATCGGGCGCGACCACGCGCGCCTGGCCGACATCGCGGCGAGCGTCGAGGGCAGGGCGGCTCCGACCGGGTTCATCGTGGCGAGTGCAGAGCCTGAGCCAGCGTCGTCAATGCCTTGGGCATGCGCGGCCCGAAGCCGAGCAGCGCCATCGTTTCCATCACGACGACCCGCTTGTTCTGGCCGGCCGGCGTCTGCGCCAGGCCGGGCAGCTTCAGCAGGCCGTCGATGCCGCCGCTGGCGTCGAGTCCCTGCGTGGTCGCGAGGATCACGTCCGGCGCCGCGGCGATCGCGGCTTCGGGCGAGAGCATCTTGTAGCCCTGGGCATCGCCGAGCGCGTTGGTCGCCGCGGCGTAGGCGATCATCGCGTGGGCCGCCGTGTCGGCGCCGGCGATGCGCGCCTGGTTCGCCGCGTTCGAGAGCACGAAGAGCACGCGCGGCGCGCGATGACCGGCGGCGAGCTTCGCCACCTGGGCGCGGCTCGCGACCCACTCGGCCTGCAGCTGCTGCGACAGGGCCGAGGCCTGCTGCTGGCGGCCGAGCAAGTCGCCCAGCGCCTGGGTGCGTTCGAGCACGCCTTCGAAGCGGTGCTCCGCGCGCAGCACGTGCAACGGTACCTTCGCCGCCTCGAGCTGACGCAACACGGCGGGCGGGCCGGCTTCCTCGGTGGCGACGACCATCGTCGGCGCGAGCGACAGCAGGCCTTCGGCGGCGAGTGTGCGCGCATAACCGACGTTGGGCAGCTTCGTCGCGGCCGCCGGGTACAGCGAGGTGCTGTCCACGCCGACGAGCTCGCCCTGCGCGCCCAGCGCATAGATCAGCTCGGTCAGCGCGCCGCCGACGGCGATCACGCGCTGCGGCGCGGCCCAGGCGCGACTGCCGAAGGACAGCAGCGCCGCAGCCGGCGCCAGCGACAGGACGTGCCGGCGGCTCAGCACGGCACGGTCTCCACAGGCGCGCCGTCCACGAGGCTCTCCAGCAGCGTGCGCCAGTCGCAGCGCTCGGCCTGGCCGGGCTTGCGTTCGCCGAACATCATCGCGATCGTGCGGCCCTGCGCATCGAACAGCTCCAGCGAACACACCAGCCCGTCGACCGTGGGCTTGCGCACCAGCCACGCCGCGGCGATGTGGTCCTCGCGCAGGTGCAGGTTGAAGCCGGGATCCAGCACATTGATCCACGGCCCCCTCATCGCGACCTTGTTCACCGGCCCGCTGTGGATCTGGATCATCCCCGGGTTGCCGACGAAGACCATGATCGAGACGTTCTCCTGCGCGGCGCGGCTCAGCAGCTCCTGCGCGCTGGACGGCGCCAGCGGCTGCGCGAAGCGCGGCTCGGCCAGACGCAGCGCCTGCGTGCGGCTCAGGCCGTGACGCTGGAGCAGGCCGAAGAAGTCGTGCGTGTCGCGCAGCGACGCCCACTCGCCGCGGAAGGCCGCGACGTCGATGCGCTCGTCGGGGATCTCCGCCGGCTCCTGCCAGGCCTCGCCCGGCTCGATACCGGGGTGCTGGTCCTCCGCCAGGAAGCGCGCGACCAGCGCCTCGTAGGCGGCGAGGTCGCTCTCCGGCCTCACGAAGACCTTGTGGACGGCCTGGCCGGCGGCGTCGAAGAACTGCAGGCTGCGCTGCAGCGCGCCGTCGGAGAGCCGCTCGGCGACGGCGAAGCCGTGACGCCAGTGGCTGTAGAAGACACGCAGGTCGATCGCGCCGCCCAGCACCAGACCCATCCGGCGCTGCGGCCCCATCGCGCTGACGGCGGTGTAGACGCCGACCTTCTCGTGCACGCAGGACTCGTTGCGGGTCAGCGCCATCACCGGGCCGAGCGGCTCGAGCGCGGCGATCAGATCCGGCCACCCGGCGCGCAGACGTTGCGCGCGCAGCGGCGACTCGGCGTCAGCGAACGGGCCGGTGTGCGCGGCGAGCAGCTCGCCTTCCGAGACGCGCAGCTCGCTGGCGATGTCGCGGTGGCGGGCCCGGCGCTCCTGGCGCGCCGAGGCAAACGCCTGACGCAGGACGGTGAAGCTGGCATGCATGGGGAACAACTCCTGGTCAGAAATCGGCGCGCAGGGTCACCTGGAAGGCGCGGCCCGGGGCGGTGTAGCTGTCGATCACGGCCAGGGTCGCGGGCGTGGCCGTGCTGATGCCGGTCACGTCGCCCCAGCGCCAGTACTTCTTGTCGAAGAGGTTGGTGACGTACGCCGAGATCGAGAAGGTCTTGTCGAAGCGGTACGCGCCGCCGAGGTCGACCACGTCGTACTTCTTCGGCGTGTACTGGCCGGCGGTGCTGACGTCCGAGGGCTTCTTGCCGGCGCTGTGCAGCCAGCTGCCTTCGACGGACCAGGGGCCGGACTCGTAGCGCGCGCCTAGCCTTCCGCGCATCGGCTGCACGCTGTCGAGCGGCGTCTCCACGCCGTTCTCGATGCTGTGGCCGCGCGACTTCGCCACCGACGCGTCGAGCTTGAAGGTCGACGAGATGTCCCAGACGAAGCGGGCCTCGACGCCCTTGATCCGGGCCTGGCTCAGGTTCACGTACTGGAAGATCGCCGGGTCCGACGGCGTGAAGGCGCCGCGCACCATCTCCTGCGAGATGAAGTCGCGGTAGCGGTTGTCATAGGCGCTCAACTGCCAGCGCAGCGTCTCCATCAGCTTGCCGCGCAGACCCAGTTCCCAGCTGTTGGCGTGCTCCGCCTTCAGGTCGGGATTGCCGATGCTCTGGTAGCCCTGGACCGGGTTGGCGAAGCCGTTGTTCACCTGGTCCGGCGTCGGCGCGCGGAAGCCCTGCGCCCAGTTCACATAGGGCTGAAGGGTGGGGGTGGCGCGCCAGATCAGGCCGATGCGCGGCGTCACCGCCTGGTCCGACAGCGAGACGATCTGGCCGCTGTAGCCGTCCTGCTTCGGCGACAGCTTGTAGTGCTCGAAGCGCAGCGCGGGAATGATCGTGAGGTCGCCGGCCTCGATCTCGTCCTGCACGAACGCGCCGGTCAGCGTGTACTTCGTATCGGGGAAGGGCTTGCTCGGGAAGGTTTCGCCAGCCGGTGGGACCGTGCCGTCGCGCACGCCTTCGATGGTGTTGCGGCTGAGGTCGACGCCGTAGCTCAGGCGCTGGCTGGCGAGCTGCGTCTGCGCCTGGGAACTCAGGCCGATCACGCGTTCCTTGTAGGTGCCCAGCCGCGTGCGGTCGGCGGCGGTGTTGCGGTCCTCGTGGGAGAACTGGCGCGTCTCGCTGTCCTGCAGGTAGACATGCGTCGTCGCCTGCTGCACCCAGGTCGCGTTGAGGTCCTCGTAGCGGTGCGCCAGCGAGACCCGCGTGCGGTCCGTCTTGTCGTGCGCGTCCAGCGCCAGCACCGCGGTGGCCGGCAGCGTGCCGGTCGCCGGCGGCGCGGTGACGGCCGTCAGCACGTTGGTGTCGATCTTGCGCTCGCGGTACTCGAGCGTGCCCATCAGCCGGTGGTTCGCGTTCACGCGGTAGCCGAGCTTGGCCATCACGCTGCCGGTCTCGACGTCCGTCGGATTGGGCTTGGTGCGGGTGGCGTCGGGCGCGTTGCTGTCGCCCTCGTTCTTGGTTTCGTGGCCGCGCTGGACCGTCGCCTGCACCAGGCTGCTCCAGTCGCCCGCGCCGAAGGCGACCGCGGCGCTGGCGCGCTTGGAATCGTCGACGCTCGTGCCGGTCAGCTTCGCGAAGCCGGCGAAGGTCTTGCCGTTCACCAGCAGGTCTTCCGGGGACAGCGTGCGCAGGCTCAACGCGCCGGCCAGGCCGTCGCTGCCGTAGGACGTGGACGTCGGGCCGCGCAGGACCTCGGCGCCGACCAGGCTGTTGAGGTCGACGAAGTCGGCCCGGCCGCTCGCGAAGGCGCCGAAGGCGAAGCTCTGCGGCAGACGGATGCCGTCGACCATCATCAGCACCCGGTTGCCTTCCAGGCCGCGGATGTTGATGCCTTCATTGCCCGCGCGGCCCGTGGACGCGCCTGCCGCCGTGAAGCGCGGGGTCATGGCCTTGACGTCGAGGTCGACCTCGTCGGCCAGCAGGTCCTTCAGGTCGCGCGCGTCGCGGCGGTCCAGCTGCTGGCGGTGCTTGACGGTGACCGTGTTGGGCACCGCGTCGACCGCGCGCTCGGTGCGGGTCGCGGAGACGGTCAGTTCGCCGAGCGCCTGGGGATGGTCCGCGGTCGCTGGGTTCGCGGGAGCCGTCGTCTGGGCGAGAGCCAGCGGGAAGGTCAGCGGGAAAGCCAACGACAGGGCGAGCGCGACGGGCGTCGGGCGCAGTGGCATGGTGACGAAATCCTTGTAGTTCTTGGATCTCGCACGGGCTGGCACGACGCGGGCTGGTGCGGGCGGGCGGTCCTCGCGGACGGCCGGCGTTCAGGGACGATGGAGAGGGAAGCGGGACGGAAACGCAGACGCGGATCGCGGGCGGGCGGACCGGTCCTCGGCCGGCCGCGCCGCTCAGCGGATCCGGGTCACTTGGTCAGGATGAGTTTGCCCAGCGAGGTCACCCGCAGCCGGTAGAGCGAGCCGGCATGTTCGATCTCGACCTCGCGGTCGTTGCCCATCAGCGTCTGGCTGCTGATGCGGCGGCGCTGGACCAGCGGAACCGCTTCGCGCGGCGAACCTGCGGCGACCCGTGCGCTGTCCAGCGCAACGGCTTGCAGGGCTTCGAGATGGGGGTGGTGGTGGGCATTCATGCGAAGCATCTTAATGAGAACGATTCGCAATAGCAACCAAGAATCGCGGCGATCGCTTTTTTCTTGATGGAAACGGGCTGCGAATACTTCGCATGCAGAGCGGGCCCGGCGGGTCTTGTCCCCATTCGTCGTAGGGATGACGACAATGCGCCCCATCCCACCGAATTCCCAGGAGAAGAACATGAAGGGCGACGCCAAGGTCATCGAGTACTTGAACGCGCAGCTGAAGAACGAGCTGACCGCGATCAACCAGTACTTCCTGCACTACAAGATGTACAAGAGCTGGGGCCTGGAGCGCCTGGCCAAGCACGAGTACGCCGAGTCCATCGAGGAGATGAAGCACGCCGACAAGCTGATGGATCGCATCCTGCTGCTGGAAGGCCTGCCCAACCTGCAGGACCTGGGCAAGCTCTACATCGGCGAGAACGCCGTCGAGGCCCAGCATTGCGACCTGAAGATCGAGATGGGCAGCCATCCGCTGCTGAAGGAAGCCATCGCCTACTGCGAGAGCGTGCGCGACTACATCTCCCGCGAGGTGCTCGAGGAGATCCTCGCCGACACCGAAGAACACATCGACCATCTGGAAACCCAGATCGAGCTGATCGCGCAGATCGGCGAACAGAATTGGCTCCAGAGCCAGATGGGCGAAGCGAGCTAACCGCCAGCCCGTCCATCCCGGGGCCCCAGCCGCCGCCAGGAACCCCAAGCCCCGCTTGCGGGGCTTTTTTGCGTCTCGGCGACGGCGGGCGAGCTTTCGTGTCGTCGTTCACCGACAGTTGTCCGACGCGCCGCAGGGGCTCTGCAATCTAATTGAGAGGGATTCGCGTTTGCGCTAGTATCACGGCTATCCCAGGTTCATCCTGACTTGCCGCCGCCATGATCGTCTGCCTCTGCCATCGAGTTTCCGACCGCGACATCCGCCGCACCGTGGCCGACGGCGTCCACAACTTCGACGTGCTCCAGGACGAGACCCAGGTGGCCTCCGCCTGCGGCAGCTGCCACGACTGCGCGCGCGACGTCTTCAATGAAGCGCTCCGCCACTGCGCCGCCGCCCATGGCGTGACCTGCGCGAGCAGCTCGCACGTCATCCCGATCGCGCAACTGGCCGCTTGATCGAAGCGTTCTGATTCCCGGCGGCTGATCGAGCCGCTGCCGGCCGAAGGTCTGGACGAAGAAAAACCGCAGACCGGTCACCCGGTGCTGCGGTTTTTTTTGAGGCGCCGAGGCGCGCGGGACGCGCGGGGCGCGCCACGAGCCTTCGACTTCCGCGCCGGTTACTTGGCGGCGGAGGCGCCTTCGGCGGGCTTCTCAGCCTTGTCGGCCTTCTTGTGGCCGGCCTTGTGCGCGGCGGTCTTGTCGCCGGTCGCCTTGTGATGCTTCGCACCCTTGTGCTCGGTCTTGGCATCGGACGCCGGGGCGGCGGTCGCTGCCGGAGCGGCTTGCGTGGTCGGCGCTGCCGGGGTGGCGGTGCCTTGGGCCATCGCGGCGCCGGCAATCAGCAGGGCGGGGATCAGGGCCAGGGTCTTGATGGTCTTGAAGGCTTGCATCTGGTTTCTCCAGCAGGTTGAACAAGGTGAGCAGACAACGACGCCGCGACACCTTGTGTTGACAGCCTCGTGCAGCTTTGCATTGGGTTACGCAATCCGCACGGGTCCTTCACGGGTCAGGTCTTGCGCGCTGTCGCCGCCGCCGGGTGTCGGGCAAGATGCCGCGCACGCATTCAGGAGACACCGATGACAGCCCCCCACCCCGCCTTCGACTGGAGCCGCGGCTACGCGAGCCAACGCAGTCCGGTCTTCGCGCGCAATGTCGTGTCGACCTCGCATCCGCAGGCCGCGCAGGCCGGTCTGCGCATCCTGGGGCAGGGCGGCAACGCGGTGGACGCCGCGATCGCGACCGCGGCCTGCATGACGCTGCTCGAGCCCTGCAGCAACGGCCTCGGCTCGGATGCCTTCGCGATCGTGTGGGACGGCAAGACCTTGCAGGGGTTGAATGCCTCCGGCATCGCGCCGCAGGCGTGGACGCCCGAGTACTTCGACCGCAAGCACGGTGCCGGCGCTTCGTTGCCGCTGCGCGGCTGGGACGCGGTGACGGTGCCGGGCGCGGTGGGCGGCTGGGTCGCCTTGAGCGAGCGCTACGGCAAGCTGCCCTTCGCCGACCTGATGGCGCCGGCGATCGAGATCGCCGAGCGCGGCTACGCCGTGCCGGTGATCGTGCAGGGCAAGTGGCACCTGGCGTCGCAGGTCGCGGACCTCGTGTCGCAACCGGGCTTCGCCGATGCCTTCCTGCCGAAGGGGCGCGCGCCGGAGGTGGGCGAGGTGTTCCGATTCGCCGCGGCCGCGCGCACGCTGCGTCTCATCGCCGACACCAAGGGAGCGGCCTTCTATCGCGGTGAGATCGCCGAAGCCACGGCGGCCTTCGCGCGCGAGACCGGCGGCGCGATCACCGCCGCCGACTTCGCCGCCTACGCGCCGGAATGGGTGGACACGATCTCGATGGACTACGCCGGCCACACCCTGCACGAGATCCCGCCGAACGGACAGGGCATCGCGGCGCTGATCGCGCTGGGCCTCCTCAAGCAGTTCGACATCGCGTCGCTGCCGGTGGACAGCGCCGAGTCCCACCATCTGCAGATCGAGGCGATGAAGCTCGCCTTCGCCGACACCTACCGCTACGTCAGCGACGCGCGAACCATGGCGGTCCAGGCCGCGGAGCTGCTGGACCCGAACTACCTCGCCGAGCGCGCGAAGCTCATCGACCGCAGCAAGGCCCAGGACTTCCAGGCGGGCAATCCGGTCAAGGGCGGCACCATCTACCTGACCGCCGCCGATGAGAGCGGCATGATGGTCAGCTTCATCCAGAGCAACTACCACGGCTTCGGCTCGGGCGTGGTGGTGCCGGACTACGGCCTGTCGCTGCAGAACCGCGGTCACGGGTTCACGCGCGAGGCGGGCCACGCCAACGTGGTCGCGCCGGGCAAGCGGCCCTTCCACACCATCATCCCGGCCTTCCTGATGAAGGACGGGCAGCCGCAGATGAGCTACGGCGTCATGGGCGCCAACATGCAGCCGCAGGGCCACCTGCAGACGCTGGTCCGGATGGTCGACCATCGTCAGCACCCGCAGGCGGCCTGCGACGCGCCGCGCTGGCGCTACAACGCAGGGCTGTCGATCAACGTCGAGTCGACGATGAATCCCGCGGCCGTCGCCGGGCTGCGCGCGCTCGGCCACCAGATCGCCGAGATCAACGACAGCTACCAGGACTTCGGCGCGGGCCAGTTCATCTGGCGCCTGGGCGATCCGGCGGTGGAAGGCTACGTCGCGGCGAGCGACCCGCGGCGCGACGGCGCGGCCGCGGGCTGGTGAGTCCCCTGCCTTTCCTCACTTGTCGATGACACGAGCGCGCTGATAGCATCGACGCCTTCTTCCTCCCCGGAAGCTCTCACGCCACGATCCACGATCGGAGCCGACCCATGACCAAGCTGCTCGACCGCACCAGAGACGACGCCCAGGCGTCGGTGCGCGCGCTTGGCCAGGCCGGCTGGGCGCGACGACCGTAGCGTCTTCACGGCGCTTCCCGGCCCCCGACCGCCCGAGGCGGGCCGGCCCCCAGGTCCTTGGCTTTCCGCGAGCCCGACGCCGACGGCGTCCCGCCCGCCCGGTCCGCGCCCGGCGCATGACGCCTCGCATGGACCGCCTCCGGAGTTCATCATGTTGCCCAAGAGGACAACCACGTGGGTCGACCGTCTGCTCGACCGCCTGCTGGATCTCATCCAGCTCCCCGCCGGCGATCTGCTGCGCAACCTCGTCTACCGGCGTCTCTGGACGTCGATCCTGATCAGCTCGCTCGGCGGGCAGATCACGCTGCTGGCGCTGCCGTTGACCGCGGCGGTGCTGCTGCACGCCTCGCCGACGCAGATGGGCGTGCTGACGGCCATGGAGCTCGCGCCCTTCGTGCTGTTCTCGCTGCCCGCCGGTGTCTGGCTGGACCGCGTCCGCAAGCTGCCGGTCTACATCGTCGGCGAGCTCACGCTGGCCGTCGCCGTGGCCAGCGTGCCGATCGCGCACTGGATGGGATGGCTGGGCATGCCCTGGCTGTATTTCGTTGGCTTCCTGCTCGGGACCGTGTACACGATCGCCGGCAGCGCCTCGCAGATCGTGCTGACACAGGTCGTGAGCCGTGACCGGCTGGTCGAGGCGCATGCGAAGAACGCGCTGGCGTCCTCCGGCGCGGAGGTCGCCGGCCCCGGGGTCGCGGGCGCGCTGATCAAGCTGGTCGGCGCGCCGCTGGCGCTGGCGGTCGACGCGCTGCTGCTGGTCGCCTCCGCGGCGATCCTGCGCGGCGTCAAGGTCAACGAGACCCTGCATCGCCTCGACGGCGCCCATTTCTGGCGCGACCTGAAGGCCGGCGTCGACTTCGTCCGCGGCAAACCCATGCTGGTCGCGCTGGCCTGCGCGGTCGGCGGCTGGCAGATGTTCAACCAGGCGGCGCAGGTTGTGCAGATCCTCTTCGCGACGCGCGTGCTCGGGCTGTCGGCGCAGAGCGTCGGCCTGTCCTACATCGCGCTGGGCGCCGGCACGGTGCTGGCCAGCGCCATCGGCCATCGCGTCAGCGCCCGCCTCGGACCCGGCCCCTGTCTGGTCAGCGGTTTCGCGCTGTGCGGCGTCGGCTGGGCGGCCCTGTGCATCGCGCCGGCCAACGCCTGGGGCGTGGCGGCCTTCGCCTTCACGCTGTTCATGTTCGGTGTCGGCGCGGTGTTCATCTTCATCAATTTCCTGTCGCTGCGGCAGGCGGTGACGCCGGGACCGCTGCTGGGGCGCATGACCAGCACCATGCGGTGGCTGATCCTGATCCCCGCCGGCCCCGGCGCGCTGATCGGCGGCTGGCTCGGCGAGCATGTCAGCCTGCGCGCCGCGCTGGCCTTCGCGGGCGTGGGCGCGGTGCTGCTGGCGGTGCTGGCCTGGCAGGTCCAGGCCATCCGATCGGTGAAGGTGCTGCCCAAGGTCGAGGAGGAAGAGCCTGAACTGGGCGTCGAAGCGATGCCGGGCATCCCTCCTGTGAGCCAGGGACGCGGCACGAACCTGCAGCCGGTGAACGGGAACTGAAGGCGGCTTCACGCATCATGAGAGTCATGCCAGCCGACGACCCCATCCTCATCGAGGTTCCCGAGCGCCTGGAGACGCCGCGGCTCCTGCTCCTCGCGCCGCGCGCGGGCCTCGGGCCCCTGCTCAACCGGGCCGTCCTCGACGCCCAGGAACACCTCAAGCCCTGGATGCCCTGGGCGCACGAGACGCCCAGCGTCGAGCAGTCCGAGGCGGTCGCGCGCCGCATGCAGTCGCAGTTCCTGCAGCGGCAGCACCTGGCCTATTACGTCCATGAGCGTGCGGCCGACGGCAGCGCCGGCGCGCTGATCGGCGGCGCCGGCCTGCACACGCTGGAATGGAAGGTCCGGCGCTACGAGATCGGCTACTGGCTTGGCCCGGCGCACACCGGGCGCGGACTGGCTTCCGAAGCCGTCGTCGCGCTGGCGCGGCTGGCCTTCGGCCCGCTGCGCGCGCGCCGCCTGGAGATCCGCACCGATTCGCGCAATGCGCCGAGTCGCGCCGTCGCCGAACGCTGCGGCTTCTCGCTGGAAGGGCTGTTGCGCGACGACGCGCTCAACGCCGCCGGACAGCTCAGCGACACCTGCATCTACGGGATGATCTCGATCAACGAGTTGATCGATCCCGCGCGCTGAACCGGCGGCTGAACCGTCGGCTGAAGTCGGCTGAAGCGCCGCTCAGGCCGTCGGGCTGAACCGGTCGACCGCGTCGGTGATGATGCCGTCGACGCCGTTGGCGATCAGCCACTGCGCGGAGGCGGCGTCGTTGACGGTGTAGACCAGGGCTTTCATCTCCGCCGCATGCAGGCGCGCCACCAGCGCCTGGTCCATCAGCGCGTAATGCGTGATGACGGCACGGCAGCCGAGCGACTGCGCCAGCGGCAGCCAGCCGTCGCCGTCGAGCTTGTCGAGCAGAAGACCCCGCGGCACCTGCGGCGCCGATTCCCGCGCGCCGCGCAGCGCTTCCGGCTGGAAGCTGCTGAACAGCACCGAGTCCGGGGCCGATCCCTCCCACAAGCGCAGCACCTCGCCGCCGACCGCTTCGCCGGTGCGGAACTCGTCGCCCGGCGTGGGCTTGATCTCTATGTTCAGCGCATGCTGGTTGCGGCGCACGAAGGCGGCGATGGCCTCCAGGCTGGGCGGCGGTTCGCCGGCGAATGCGCGGCTGTGCCAGCGGCCCGCGTCGAGCCGCGACAGCTCGCTCCAGGTCCGGTCCGCGGCGCGGCCTCGGGCGCTCGTCGTGCGGTCCAGCGTCGCGTCGTGCAGCAGGAAGGGCACGCCGTCGGCGCTGAGCTTCACGTCGCATTCGAAGGCGCGGTAGCCTTGGCGCGCACCTTCGCGGAAGGCCGCCAGCGTGTTCTCCGGCGCCAGCTTGCCGGCGCCGCGATGGGCGATCCAGAAGGGCAGCGACCAGGGCCAGTGGCTGTCGTCGTCGCGGGGGGATGTCCGGAGCGTCATGTCGTTCTCCCTGATCGAGGATGTTCGGAGCGGATGCCGAGGAGGCGAAGCAGAACCCCGCTGGCGCTGCGCTCAGTCGACGCGTTGGCCGGTCGCCGGATCGAACCAGTGCAGCCGCTCGGCGGGCGCCTTCAGCAGCACCTCGGCGCCGGGTTGCGGCGGCGTGTCGGTGCCGTCGATGCGCAGCGTGAAGGCCGCGTCGCCGAGCCGGCCGTAGACCAGCCGTTCCGCGCCCAGCATCTCGACCATCTCCACCTTCAGCGGCCAGGCGGTCGTCTCGCCCGCGATGACCTGTCCGTCATGCGGCAAGGCGTGCTCGGGCCGCAGGCCGAGGATCAATTCGCCGTCCCGCGGCGCCGCTTGCGGCAGCGGCAGCGCCGCGTTGCCGATGAGGAAGCGCCGACCCTCGACGCGACCCTTCAGCAGGTTCATCGCCGGCGAGCCGATGAAGCTCGCCACGAAGGTCGTCGCCGGGCGGCCGTAGACCTCCTCGGGCGTGCCGAACTGTTCCATGCGACCGCCGTTCATGACGACGATGCGCTGCGCCAGCGTCATCGCCTCGACCTGGTCGTGCGTGACGAACAGCGAGGTCACGCCCAGCTCGCGGTGCAGCTTCTGGATCTCCAGCCGCGTCTGCACGCGCAGCTTGGCGTCGAGGTTGGACAGCGGTTCGTCGAACAGGAAGACCTGCGGGTCGCGCACGATCGCGCGGCCCATCGCCACGCGCTGGCGCTGGCCGCCGGAGAGTTCGCGCGGCTTGCGCTGCAGCAGGTGGGCGAGCTCCAGGATGCGCGCGGCCTTGTCGACGCGCTCCCGGATCTGGGTCTCGGACAGCTTGCGGATCTTCAGCCCGTAGGCCATGTTCTCGTACACGCTCATGTGCGGATAGAGCGCGTAGTTCTGGAACACCATCGCGATGTCGCGGTCGGCGGGCTCGATCTCGTTGACGACGCGCTCGCCGATGGCGATCTCGCCGCCGCTGATCTCCTCCAGCCCCGCGACCATGCGCAGCAGCGTGGACTTGCCGCAGCCCGACGGACCGACGATGACGACGAACTCGCCGTCCGCGATCTCCGCGTCGACGCCGTGGATGACCGGGTTGGCCTTGGCGCCGGTGCCGTATTGCTTGACGACCTTGCGCAGGGAGATGCTTGCCATCGGAGTCTTCTCTCGTTTTACTTTTCAGTGTCCACCAGGCCCTTGACGAACCAGCGCTGCATCAGCACGACGACCAGCGCCGGCGGGATCATCGCCAGCAGGGCGGTGGCCATGATGATGTTCCAGTCGTTGGCCGCGTCGCCGCCGCTGATCATGCGCTTGATGCCGATGACGACGGGGTACATGCTCTCGTCCGTCGTCACCAGCAGCGGCCACAGGTACTGGTTCCAGCCGTAGATGAACTGGATGACGAAGAGCGCCGCGATGCTGGTCCTGGACAGCGGCAGCAGCACGTCGCGGAAGAAGCGCAGCGGGCCGGCGCCGTCGATGCGCGACGCTTCGACGAGCTCGTCGGGGATGGTCAGGAAGAACTGCCGGAACAGGAAGGTGGCGGTCGCCGAGGCGATCAGCGGCACCGTCAGCCCGGCGTAGCTGTTGAGCATCTTCAGGTCGGAGACGACCTGGTAGGTCGGCCCGATGCGCACTTCCACCGGCAGCATCAGCGTGACGAAGATGGCCCAGAAGAAGAAGTTGCGCGCCGGGAAGCGGAAGTAGACGATCGCGAAGGCCGACAGCAGCGAGATGGCGATCTTGCCCACCGCGATGATCATCGCGGAGACGAAGCTGATCCACATCATCTGGCCGACCGGCGCCTTGGAGCCGCCGCCGGTGTTGCCGAACAGCGCCGACGCGTAGTTGTCCAGGAAGTGCGAGCCCGGGAGCATCGGCATCGGCGCCTGGACGATCTCGCTGGCGGTGTGGGTCGAGGCGACGAACGCGATGTAGAGCGGGAAGGCGACGATGAGCACGCCCAGCACCAGGATCAGGTGGGACAGCATCGTCAGGGCAGGGCGGCGCTCGACCATTCAGTACTGCACTTTCTTTTCGACGAAGCGGAACTGCAGGACGGTCAGCGTGACCACGATGACCATCAGCACGACGCTCTGCGCGGCGGAGCCGCCCAGGTCCAGCGCCTTGAAGCCGTCGTAGTAGACCTTGTAGACCAGGATCGCGGTGTCCTTGCCGGGGCCGCCGTGGGTGGCCGCGTCGATGATGCCGAAGGTGTCGAAGAACGCGTAGACGACGTTGATCACCAGCAGGAAGAACGAGGTCGGCGACAGCAGCGGGAAGGTGATCGTCCAGAAGCGGCGCCACGGTCCCGCGCCGTCGATGGCGGCGGCCTCCAGCAGCGACTTGGGGATGGACTGCAAGCCGGCCAGGAAGAACAGGAAGTTGTAGGAGACCTGCTTCCACACGGCCGCCATGACGACCAGCGTCATCGCGTGGTCGGCGTTGAGCAGGTGGTTCCAGTCGACGCCCAGGCGCTGGAGACCGTAGGCCACGACGCCGATGGACGGCGCGAACATGAACAGCCACAGCACGCCCGCGATCGCCGGCGCGACGGCGTAGGGCCAGATCAGCAGCGTCTTGTAGACCGGCGCGCCGCGCACGACGCGGTTGGCCATGGTGGCCAGCAGCAGCGACACGGCCAGCCCGAGCACGGCCACGAGCAGCGAGAACACCGCCGTCGTCTTGAACGAGGCGAGGTAGCTGTCGTCGTTGAACAGGGTCTGGAAGTTGGCCAGGCCGACCCATTCGGTCGACAGGCCGAAGGCGTCCTGCTGCTGCAGGCTCTGCAGGAGGGCCTGGGCCGCCGGCCAGAAGAAGAACACGCCGATCACCAGCGCCTGCGGCGCCAGCAACAGCCAGGGCAGCCAGCGCGATCGGAACACCACGCGTTTCTGTTGGGACATCCGGGAGCGGGGCCGAAAGAGTGGGGGAAAGGACGAGGCAGCGAGCCCGGAGCGGCAGGGCCGCTCCGGTGCGCCGACGGGGGGTCAGGGCTTGTTGGCCTTCTGGAAACGCTCCAGCAGCTCGTTGCCGCGCTTGACCGCGGCGTCCAGGCCTTCCTTCGGGGGCTTCTTGCCGGCCCAGACCTGCTCGAGTTCCTCGTCGATGACGGTGCGGATCTGCGCGAAGTTGCCCAGGCGCACGCCGCGCGACTTGTCCGTCGTCTTGCGGATCATCTGCTGCACGGCGACGTCGGTGCCGGGGTTCTGCTTGTAGAAGCCGCTCTTCTCGGTCAGCTCGTAGGCGGCCTTGGTGACGGGCAGGTAGCCGGTGCGCTTGTGGCTGTCGGACGCGACCTGGGCCTGGGCCAGGTACTGGAAGAACGCGGCCACGCCCTTGTACTCCGCGGGCTTCTTGCCCGACATCACCCACAGGCTGGCGCCGCCGATGACGGTGTTCTGCGGCGCGCCCGGCACGTCGGGGTAGTAGGGCAGCGTCGAGATGCCGAAGTTGAACTTGGCGCTCTTCTTGACGTTGGCGTAGAGGCCGGAGGAGCCGGTCATCATGGCGCACTCGCCGGAGAAGTAGCTCGAGTCCGCGCTGTTGCCGCGGCCCTTGTAGACGAACAGGCCCTGCTTGGCCATGTTGGCCAGGTTCTCGATGTGGCGCACGTGCAGCGGCGTGTTGAACGCCAGGCGGGTGTCGAGGCCGCCGAAACCATTGTTCTTCGTCGCGTACTCGACGTTGTGCCAGGCGGAGAAGCTCTCCAGCTGCGTCCAGCTCACCCAGCTCGTGGTGAACGGGCACTTGGAGCCGGAGGCCTTCAGCTTCGCCGCGGCGGCGGCGACTTCCGGCCAGGAGGTGGGCGGCTTCTCGGGATCGAGGCCGGCGGCCTTGAAGGCGTCCTTGTTGTAGTGGAAGACGGTCGTCGAGCTGTTGAACGGGAAGCTCAGCATCTGGCCGTTGGGCGCGGTGTAGTAGCCGGCCACGGCGGGAACATAGGCGGCGTTGTCGAACTTGACGCCGGCCTGCTGCATGACCTGGCCCACCGGCACGATCGCGCCCTTGCTGGCCATCATGGTGGCGGTGCCCACCTCGAAGACCTGCAGGATGTGCGGCGCGTTGCCGGCGCGGAAGGCGGCGATGGCGCCGGCCATGGACTCGTCGTAGCTGCCCTTGTAGGTCGGGACGATCTTGTAGTCCTTCTGGCTGGCGTTGAAGTCCTTGGCCAGGTCGTTGACCCAGTCGCCGAGGGCGCCGCCCATCGAGTGCCACCATTGGATCTCGGTCTGCGCCGACGCGGCGGCGGGAGCGATCAGCGCGGCGAGCGCGACGGCCGATGTGGCCAGCAGGGAAGTCGGAAGGTGCTTCATGGGTCTCCGATGCTCGGGGAGTTGGGTTCTGCGGTCCGCGGCGGACGTCGTCGGGTGGACGGTCCGCCGGCGGCCGGCGAGCTTATGGAGACATTGTGACACTGGCGAACTGAGAGTCCCTCGCCCGGGATGGCCCTCCGGGGGTGGGGTAGGATTCCGACCATTGCCCAGACCGGGCCGGCCGCCGATCGCGGCCATTCGCGAACGCCTCGTCCACGCCCGTGTCCAGCGGGCGCGGGGACCACAAGTCCAGGGCGCTGTCCGGTCGCGGCCCTTGCCTTCTCCGCCTGTCTTTCCAGCCTGGCATCGGTGTCCGCTCCCCGGGACGCCGGCCTGCCGCAACCCCGGTGCGCGAGCACCTGGCCGCCATGAATGCACCGCATCTGCTGATGCCCGCCGACCCCGCGATGGCCGGCGACCCGAACCCGCCGCACGCGCCTGCCGCCCGGCTGCGCGAGATCCCGTACAACTACACGTCCTTCTCCGATCGCGAAATCGTCCTTCGCCTGCTCGGCGCGCGCGCGTGGGAGTTGCTGGACCAGCTGCGCACCGAACGCCAGACCGGCCGCTCCGCGCGCATGCTGTACGAGGTGCTGGGTGACATCTGGGTGGTGCAGCGCAATCCCTACCTGCAGGACGACCTGCTGGACAACCCCAAGCGGCGCGAAGCGCTGATCGGCGCGCTGCGCCATCGTCTGGGCGAAGTGCAGCGCCGCCGTCATCCGGAGGACGACGCCAAGCGCGATGCCTGGGTCGGCGAGCTGCTGACCGCGGCCGAGGCGGCGGTGGCCGCGTTCTCGCACCAGTTCGAGCAGGTGGCCGAGCTGCGCAAGCGCGCGACCAAGGTCTTCGCGAAGACCACCGCCAAGGACAACATCAAGTTCGACGGGCTGTCGCGCGTCTCGCACGTGACCGACGCGACCGACTGGCGCGTCGAGTACCCCTTCGTCGTGCTGACCCCCGACACCGAGGCCGAGATGGCCGCCCTGGTGGCGGGCTGCTTCGAGCTCGGCCTGACCGTGATCCCGCGCGGGGGCGGCACCGGCTATACCGGCGGCGCCGTGCCCCTGGTGTGGAACACGGCGGTCATCAACACCGAGAAGCTCGAGGCCATGCGCGGCGTCGAGATGCAGCGCCTGCCGGGCCTGGACCGCGAGGTCCCGACGATCTGGACCGAGGCCGGCGTCGTCACGCAGCGCGTGTCGGACCTGGCGGAGCTGCACGGCTTCGTGTTCGCGGTCGACCCGACCTCGGCCGAGGCCTCGTGCGTCGGCGGCAACGTCGCGATGAACGCCGGCGGCAAGAAGGCGGTGCTGTGGGGCACGGCGCTGGACAACCTCGCCTCGTGGCGCATGGTGACGCCGGAGGCGAAGTGGCTGGAGGTCGTGCGCGTCAACCACAACCTCGGCAAGATCCATGACGTCGAGCTGGCGAGCTTCGACCTGCACTACTACGACGCGACCGGCAAGACGCTGGAGCGCACCGAGCGCCTGGACATCCCCGGCCGCACCTTCCGCAAGGAAGGCCTGGGCAAGGACGTCACCGACAAGTTCCTCGCGGGGTTGCCCGGCATCCAGAAGGAAGGCTGCGACGGCCTGATCACCAGCGCGCGCTGGATCGTGCACCGCATGCCGGCGCATGTGCGCACGGTCTGCCTGGAGTTCTTCGGCAATCCGAAGGACTGCGTGCCGTCCATCGTCGACATCAAGGACTTCATGTTCGGCGAGATGAAAAAGCCCAACGGGGCCATCCTCGCCGGCCTGGAACATCTGGACGACCGCTACCTGAAGGCGGTCGGCTACGCGACCAAGAGCAAGCGCGGCGGCCTGCCGAAGATGGTGCTCATCGGCGACATCGTCGGCGACGACGCCGATGAAGTCGCGCGCGCCACCAGCGAGGTCGTGCGGCTGGCCAACGGCCGTTCCGGTGAAGGCTTCGTGGCCGTCAGCGCCGACGCGCGCAAGAAGTTCTGGCTGGACCGCAAGCGCACGGCGGCGATCTCCAAGCACACGAACGCGTTCAAGGTGAACGAGGACGTCGTGATCCCGCTGCCCCGCATGGGCGAGTACACGCTGGGCATCGAACGCATCAACATCGAGCTGTCGCTGCGCAACAAGCTGGCGCTGATCGACGCGCTGCGCGCCTTCTTCGCCGACGGCAACCTGCCGCTGGGCAAGGGCGACGACGCCGGCGAGATCCCGAGCGCGGAGCTGCTCGAGGACCGCGTGGCGCAGGCGCTGGCGCTGCTGGACGAGACGGGCCTGCAGTGGCGGACCTGGATGCAGGAGCTGGACCTCCCCCGGGAAGGCGATCGCTCCTACTTCGAGCAGCTGCAGGACTACACGCTGCGCGCGAGCTGGAAGCGGCAGATCCTGAAGCCGCTGCAGGACATCTTCGCAGGCGCCGCCTTCGCGCCCATCCTGGAGGCGTGCAAGCGCATCCACAAGGAGGTGCTGCGCGGCCGCGTCTGGGTGGCGCTGCACATGCATGCCGGCGACGGCAACGTGCACACCAACATCCCGGTGAACTCCGACAACTACGAGATGCTGCAGACCGCGCACGAGGCGGTCGCGCGGATCATGACGCTGGCACGCTCGCTGGACGGCGTGATCTCCGGCGAGCACGGCATCGGCATCACCAAGCTCGAGTTCCTCACCGACGAGGAACTGGCGGGCTTCGCCGGCTACAAGGCGCGCATCGATCCGGAAGGGCGCTTCAACAAGGGCAAGCTGCTGCGGCCCGGCACCGGCGGCCAGGGCGGCCAGACCACCTTCGCCGACCTGACCAACGCCTACACGCCCAGCTTCGGCCTGATGGGGCACGAGTCGCTGATCATGCAGCAGAGCGACATCGGCGCGATCAGCGCGTCCATCAAGGACTGCCTGCGCTGCGGCAAGTGCAAGCCGGTCTGCGCCACGCACGTGCCGCGCGCCAACCTGCTCTACAGCCCGCGCAACAAGATCCTCGCGACCTCGCTGCTGGTCGAGGCCTTCCTGTATGAAGAGCAGACGCGCCGCGGCGTGTCGATCAAGCACTGGGAGGAGTTCGAGGACGTCGCCGACCACTGCACGGTGTGCCACAAGTGCCTGAACCCGTGCCCGGTCAAGATCGATTTCGGCGACGTCACGATGAACATGCGCAACCTGCTGCGCAAGATGGGCAAGAAGAGCTTCCGCCCCGGCAATGCCGCGGCGATGCTGATGCTCAACGCGACCAACCCGGAGACGATCAAGATCGCCCGCGCGGCGATGGTCGGCGTCGGATTCAAGGCGCAGCGCATCGCCAACAGCCTGCTCAAGCGCGTCGCGCGCAAGCAGACCGGCGCGCCGCCGGCGACGGTGGGGACCGCGCCGATCAAGGAACAGGTCATCCACTTCATCAACAAGAAGCTGCCGGGCGGCCTGCCGAAGAAGACGGCGCGCGCGCTGCTCGACATCGAGGACAAGGACTACGTCCCCATCATCCGCAACCCGCAGAAGACCTCGGCGGAAGCGGAGGCGGTCTTCTACTTCCCGGGCTGCGGCTCGGAGCGGCTGTTCAGCCAGGTGGGCCTGGCGACGCAGGCCATGCTCTGGCATGCCGGCGTGCAGACCGTGCTGCCGCCGGGCTACCTCTGCTGCGGTTACCCGCAGCGCGGGTCCGGGCAGTTCGACAAGGCCGAGAAGATCATCACCGACAACCGGGTGCTGTTCCATCGCGTGGCCAACACGCTGAACTACCTGGACATCAAGACGGTGGTGGTCAGCTGCGGCACCTGCTACGACCAGCTCCAGGGCTACAAGTTCGAGGACATCTTCCCCGGCTGCCGCATCATCGACATCCACGAGTACCTGCTCGAGAAGGGCATCCAGCTCGACACCAAGCAGGCCTACCTCTATCACGACCCCTGCCACTCGCCGATGAAGCTGCAGGAGCCGATGAAGACGGTGAAGGCGCTGGTCGGCCCCGAGGTCATGAAGAGCGAACGCTGCTGCGGCGAGAGCGGCACGCTGGGCGTCACGCGGCCCGACGTGTCGACGCAGGTGCGCTTCCGCAAGGAAGAGGAACTGCGCAAGGCCGAGACGCAGTTGCGCGCCACGGGCAAGGTCGGTGCCGAGGAGAACCTCAAGATCCTCACCAGCTGCCCGTCCTGCCTGCAGGGCCTCAGCCGCTACGGCGACGACATGCAGAACGGCCTGCTCGAGGCGGACTACATCGTCGTCGAGATGGCCCGCAAGATCCTCGGGGAGAACTGGATGCCCGAGTACGTCGCCAAGGCCAACAACGGCGGGATCGAGCGGGTCCTCGTCTGAGGCATCGGACGACGCGCCGTCAATGAAAAAGCCCGCCGCAAGGCGGGCTTTGCATTGGCGGAAGCGAACGCGTCAGACGCGGAACTGCCCGACCTGCTCGACCAGCCGATGCGCCTGCTCCCGCAGGCTTTCCGCGGCGGCGGTGCTTTCCTCGACCAGCGCGGCATTCTGCTGCGTGCCTTGATCCAGCTGGGCGACGGCACCGTTGATGCGCGTCACGCCCTGGGCCTGCTCGCGCGACGCGGTGGAGATCTCGCCGATGATGTCGGTCACGCGCTTCACGCTGGTGACGATGTCGCGCATCGCGTCCCCGGTCTCGCTGACGAGCTTGGCGCCGGACTCGACGCGTTCGCCGCTGGCGGTGATCAGGCCCTTGATCTGCTTGGCGGCTTCCGCGCTGCGCTGGGCCAGTTGGCGGACCTCGGCGGCCACGACGGCGAAGCCGCGGCCCTGCTCGCCGGCGCGCGCGGCTTCGACCGCGGCATTGAGCGCCAGGATGTTGGTCTGGAACGCGATCGAATCGATGGTGCCGATGATGTCGCCGATCTGGCGGCTGGCGGTGCTGATGGCGTCCATCGTGGTGACGACCTGCGCCACGACATTGCCGCCACGCTGCGCGGCGCGATCGGACTCGCCGACCAGCTGATGGGCCTGCGCGGCGGACGCGGCGGTCTGGCTCATCGAGCTGGCGAGTTCCTCGAGCGCGGAGGCGGTCTCCTGCAGATGGCTGGCCGACTGCTCGGTCCGCGCCGACAGGTCGCGGCTGCCGGCGGCGACTTCCGCCGACGCGGTGCCGATGGAATCGCTGGCCTGGCGCACTTCATTGATGGTGCGCGACAACTGCAGGCGCATGCGTTCGACGCCCGCGGCCAAGGCCCCGAGGTCGTCCTGCTGACGCACCAGCACCGGCCGGGTCAGGTCGCCGGCGGCGACCGCGCTGACGGCCTCGTTCAGGTCGGCCAGCGGCTGCCCGACCCACCGCCCCAGCATCCAGGTCACGCCCAGGCCCAGCAGCACGACGGTCGCGAGCATCAAGCCCCAGAGCACCCACAGCGTGGTGTTGTGCGCCGCGAGCGCCTGCGCCCGCGAGGCTTCGGCGACGACCCACCAGCCGGTGGCTTCCGACTTGCGCGCCACCGCGAACGCATCCTTGTAGCTGTCGCCGTAGACGGCCTGGACCTGCTCCAGCACGCCATCCAGATCGTGGGTCAGCGTCTTGACGTACTGCTCGGCCTGGTCGGCCGGCATCACTTCCGACAGCTTCTTGCCCTGCGCACGCGGATGGGCGCGCAGCAGCGCGTCCGCCGGCGTCTTGCCCGGATCCAGCAGGTAGAGCCCGCCCGTCTCGTAGAGCTTGACCGCGTCGGCCATCTTCACGAGTTCCTGCTGCAGGCCGCGCATGTCGAAGCCGATGAACAGGATGCCGACGACCTTGCCGCCCGCGTCCTTGATCGGCGAGTAACGCGTCATGTAGGGCACCTTGAACAGCGTCGCCGGGCCCACCTAGGTCTCGCCGCCCGAGAGCTTGCCGAAGGCCGCGCCGGCGCGATCCAGCGTCGTGCCGACGGCGCGCGAGCCGTCTTCCTTCTTCAGCGAGGTCGTGATGCGGATGAAGTCGTCCGAGCCCTTGCGCGCGAAGATCGTCGCCACGCCGCCGGTGCGGCGCGTGAAGCGGTCGACCGCGTCGAAGTTGCCGTTGAGCTTCTGGCCGTTGAAGGCCAGTTCGCCGTCGCCGTCCAGCGTGAAGGCGCCGCCCTCGAAATCACCCGCCAGCACGTCGTAGAGCCGGTTGGCCGAATCCCGCGCCGTGCGGTCCAGGGCATCCGCGACGCGCGCCACCGACGCCGCCTCGGCCGACATGTAGTCCAGCGTGCGCTGCTGCGCCTGATTGGTGAGCACCCAGGACAGGGCGCCGCAGATGAGGACCAGGAGCACCGCGATCGCGGCACTGGACCAGATGGAGACGCGACGGGCCACCGTCGCGCGCACGGCGTTGTTGTTCATGACCGGACGGCTCCGCGACGAGGCGGAACGGAAGTGGTGGGGGAAGCCTCCTAGCGCATCGTTATCGTTTTGTCTTTGCGCCGGGTCAAACTGTATTGCGTATGACACCCGCGCCATCCGTTTTGCGTAGCGCCCGCTGAGGGATAACCCGGAGCTATTTCACGCTCACGGGAAGTAATGCGCCAGCGCCGTTGCCAGAGGAGGGTAGCGCTACCAACTTCGTGACGCGACCGACCGGACGGTCGGTTTTTCCAGGCGCGGTGCCAGCGGCGTGATCCGGTCGCGTGAGGGCGTCATTCCGCCGAGATGCCGCGGCTGCGGATCAGCGCATGCCATTTCAGCGTCTCGGCCTGGATGAAACGGGTCAGCGAGGCGGCGTCACCCGGCGCGACCTCCAGGCCGAAGTCCTCCAGTCGGGCTTTCAGATCCGGCTGGGTCAGCGCCTTCCCCAACTCGCTGCCCAGGCGCGCGACGATCGGGTCGGGCGTGCCCTTCGGGACGAACAGGCCCTGCCAGGCGCTCACCTCGACGCCGGTCACGCCGGTCTCGTCGAAGCTGGGCACGTCGGGCAGCGCGGCGATGCGCCGGGGCGCCAGCACCGCCAGCGCCTTCAGCTTGCCGGCGCGCAGATGGGGCAGGGCGGCGGCGGTGTCGAGGATGCCCATGGGCACGACGCCGGCGATCAGGTCCTGCGTCGAGAACGCCGTGCCGCGGTAGGGCACGTGGACGATGTAGCTGTTGGTGCGGTCCTTCAGCAGCTCCATCGCCAGGTGGTGGGGGCTGCCGATGCCGGGCGAGGCGTAGCTGTACTTCCCCGGCCTGGACTTGATCATGTCCAGCCACTGCTTCGCCGAACTGAAGCCCGCGTTGGGATTGACCACCAGCAGCAGCGGGAAGCGGGCCATGAGGCCGACCGGCGCGAAGTCCGCCGGCGCGTACGGCAGCTTCTTGTAGAGCGCGCTGTTGAACACCATGGCGCCGTTGTCGCCGGTGAGGATCGTGTAGCCGTCCGGCGGTGACTTGGCGGCGTTGTCCGTGCCGATGATCCCCGCCGCGCCGGGCTTGTTGTCGATGACCAGCGTCTGGCCGAGGGCCTTGCCCAGCACCGGCGCCAACTGGCGCGCGAGGAAATCGGAGCCGCCGCCCGCCGGGTACGCGACGACCCACCGGATCGGTCTGGCGGGCCAGGTGTCCGCACGCGCCGCAGCGGGCCAGCCGAGCGCGCCGGCCGTGGCGCCGAGGGCGCCGGTGATCAGCAGGGAACGGCGCGCGGCATCGGTGGGGCGGACGGGCATGGGTCGGGTCTCCGGGTGGTCGTGCCGGCCATCCTAGCCAGCCCCCGGGGGAGACCCATCCGGGAACAACCCGATCAGCGACCGTCGGCCGCGCTCGCTGCGACGGCCACCGATCCGGCCGCCGGCGGCGCCATCTCGATCATCGCGACGCGCTCGTTCATGTCGCCGCTCGACTCCTGGTTGCGGAAGGAGACCTGCATGACGTAGAGCGTGTCCTTCGGCGCACCCTGGCATTGCAGCGACCGGATGGCCGTGCGCAGCGGCGCGCGGTAGACGGCCGGGCCGCGTTCGCGCACCTCGCTGATGACGTTGCCGTTCAGGCGGAAGCTGACGGTGGAGACGCCCTCCTGGCCTTCGCGGAACTGGGCGCGGGCCAGGCGGTCGAAGAGGACCTGATCGACGCCGGGGCAGGTGGCGCGCACGTCCGTGCGCGGGATCTCGCCGGGGCGGCGGCCGGAGACCTGGACGCGTTCCAGATCGTCGGGCGCGGCCTGCGCCGAGCCGGCGGCCAGCACGGCGAAGAGCGCGCCGGTCGCGATGCGGAAGAGGGTCGAGCGGGTCGGGCGGGTGGTGGCGGTCATGTCGTGCTCCTGTGGGCTGAGGAACCGTCGCGGCCCGCGTCAGGGTGGCGGTGCGATCGGTCTTTTTTCAGAGTAGGCAGCATCGCCGGCCCGACCAAGCGGTGCGCGACCAAGCGTCGAAGGCGGGGGGCGGATCGCCGGAATGCCGCGACGAAATGCAAGCCGCCGGGATGGGCCGCGCGTCGACTTTCCCCAGTATCCATCGGGTCGAAAGTCACGCATGACTTCCGCCGCGGCGTCAGGTGACGAGACCGTGACAAGACCTGACCCCAGGCGTGAGGCACCCGGTCCATGACTTCCGAGCGCCCGTTCCGAAAGGCAGGGGTACCGGAAGACAGGGGTACCGGAAGGCACGGGGCCTGCCGCGCCTCACGGCGGGCAGGCCCCGGAGGCCGCGGCGAGGTTTCGCCGCGGCGGGTTCAGCGCGTCACCAGACCTTGATCGGATCCGCCGCGACCATCGCATCGCCGGCCTTGCAGTTGAAGGCCTTGGCGAACTCCGGCATGTTGGACATCGGCGCCAGCACGCGGTACTTGCCCGGCGAATGCGGATCGGTGCGCAGCTGGTTCAGCAGCGCCGCCTCGCGCGACTTGTTGCGCCAGACCATGGCGTTGGACAGGAAGAAGCGCTGCTCCGGGGTGAAGCCGTCGATCTTCTCCGGGGACTTGTCCTGGCCCGTGCGGCGCAGCGCGTTCTGCAGCGCGTCGAAGGCGATCGGCATGCCGGCCATGTCGGAGATGTTCTCGCCCAGCGTGAGCCGTCCGTTGATGGGCGTGCCCTTGACCGGCTCGTAGCGCTCGTAGAGCGCCACGACGCGGTCGGCGCGCGCCTTGTAGTTCTCGGCGTCGGAGGCGGTCCACCAGTCGTGGAGGCTGCCGATGCTGTCGAACTGCCGGCCGCGGTCGTCGAAGTGGTGCACGATCTCATGCCCGATCACCATGCCGATGCCGCCGTAGTTGACGGCGTCGTCGGCCTTGGCGTCGAAGAAGGGCGGCTGCAGGATGCCGGCGGGGAAGGTGATCTCGTTGAGGCCGCCGGCCTGCGCGTTCACGATGTAGGGCGACATCGTCCAGCGCGTGCGGTCGCTCGGCCGGTCCAGGTCCTTGATCTGCTCGCCATGGAACCAGGCCGCGGCGCGCAGCTGGTTGCCGGCGAAGTCCTTCGGATCGAGCGTCATGCCCTCGTACCTGGGCCAGGTCTCGGGCGCGCCGATCTTGGGCTGCATGGCCTCCAGCTTCTCCAGCGCCTTGACCTTGGTCTCCGGATTCATCCAGGCCAGGTTCTGGATGCGCGTCTTCATCGCGGCCTTGACGTCGCCGATCAGCAGCGTCGCGCGGCGCTGCGCCTCCGGCGAGAAGGCCTTGGAGACGAACAGCTCGCCCAGCGCCAGCCCCAGCGGGCTGCCGCCGGTGCGGCCGCCGATCAGCTGGATGACTTCCTCGTTGCGGGGCATCGGCTGCTCGAGCCCGGAAATCGTCGCGCCGCGGTAGTCGAAGTCGGCTTCCGCGAAGGCCTTCGGAAGTCGGGCGGCGCTGTTCTCCAGCACCCGCACCCGCAGGTAGGTCTGCCAGGTGGCGAGCGGGGCCTTCTCGGCCATCTGCGCCACACGCGCCAGGAAGTCCGGTTGCGCGACGATCAGCCGCTCGACGCCGCCGGGGCGGGTGTCGCTGCGCGTCAGCGCCTTCAGGTAAGCGTCCCAGGCGAGGCCCGGCGCCTTGTCGGCGAGCTCCGGCGGGGTCATCGGGTTGTAGACCTTGAGCGGATCGCGCAGCTGCGCGCGCGGCGTCGTCGCGTCGGCGAGCTGGGACTCGAAGGCCATCAGCGCGTCTATCGTCGCCGGCGTGGCGTCGAAGCCCGCCGACGACAGCAGCCGCTGCGCGTAGAGCCGGTAGGCGGTGCGCAGCTTCTTGGCGATGTCGGTGTCCTTGAAGTAGTCGTCCCGGTCCGGCAGCCCCAGGCCCGCCTGGCCCAGCGTCAGCACGTTCACGCGGGTGTTCTTGACGTCGGCGCGCACCGAGGCGCTCACCGGCGCGGCAATGCCCACGCGGCCCAGCTGCGCCAGCGCGCCGGGCAGGTCCTGCGCCGATTTCATGGCCGCGACACGGTCCAGCAGCGGCTTGACCGGCTTCAGGCCCTGCGCCTCGATGGCCGCCCGGTCCATCCCGCTGGCGTAATAGGCCGCGACCTGCTTCAGGCCCGGCGACTTCTGCAGCGCCGGTTTGGCCAGCAGTTCCGCCAGGGCGTCGCTCAGCAGCCGGTCGTTGGCCACGCGCAGCGCGTCAAAGCTGCCGATGCGGGTCCGGTCGGCCGGCAACTCCGTGCGCGCGACCCACGGGCCGTTCACGTACTCATAGAAGTCCGCGCAGGGCGGGACGTCCGGGGAGAAGCTCGCGACGTCCAGTGCGCGGGCCGGCGCGGCGGCCAGGGCCAGGGTGGACAGGGTCGCGGCGGCGATCAGGCGTAGTGGAAACATGGTTATTTGTCACCGATGTGTGGCGAAAACGACAAGTTTCGCAGGCTAAACCAGCCCCTCTCCCCCCGCCATCCGCGCCGTCCCGCGCATGGCTTCCGACACCCCGGGCACGCCGTTCGCGCAGGGGCGCAAACCGCGCGCAAACCTTACGAATCAGCCCCTTAGCTGTAAGGAACGGGCGATTGCCGGACCAATTGGTGCGTTTCGACACAAAAAGGTTATTGGGGTATTCCTTCCTGTTAACTGTTGCAGGTGGGGCGGTTGGCGTCCGACTGTCTTCCTACACTCCATCGCACGCCAATCGGATAGGCCGGTCGGCGTGCCCTGCCAGGGGTGCCAACGCGCCAGGACGTTCGGGGCTTTGCAGGCGTCGGTGAACCCGGCGTCGATCGAGAAACTCGGAGATGACAAGCATGTTGCGATTGAACAAGCTCAGCCTCGCGCTGGCTTTGGGTCTCGTCACGATGGGCGTGGCCCAGGCGGGCGTGTCGTCGGTGGACATCGACAAGGCCCCCCGGCAGCTGAGCGAACAGACCGATCGTCTGATCGTGAAATACAAGGACGGCAGCACCGTCGTGCAAGGGCGCCTGGGCGCCGCGGTCCAGGCGCGATCGGTGGCGAGCGACGCCATCGGCGCCCGCACCGAGCGCCTGCAGCAACTGGCCGCCCCGCTGGGCGCGCGCCTGTCGCTGGTGCGTCAGATGGGCACCGGCGCCCATGTGTTCCGGCTGGACCGCCGGATGAACCTGCAGGAACTGCGCGAACTGGGCGACCGGATCAAGGCACAGGACGCCAACGTCGAGTACGTCGAGCCCGACCGCAAGATGCACGCGCTGTTCGTGCCGAACGACAGCAGCTACGGCTCGCAATGGGACCTGTCGGAGACCGCCGGCGGCATCCGCGCGCCGCAGGCCTGGGACCAGGCGACCGGCACCGGCGTGGTGGTGGCGGTCATCGACACCGGCTACCGGCCGCATGCGGACCTGTCCGGCCAGCTTGTCGCCGGTTACGACATGATCGTGGACACCACGGTCTCGGTGGACGGCAACGGCCGTGACAACGACCCGAGCGACCCCGGCGACTACAACGCCGCCAACGAATGCCAGGCCGGCGATCCGGCGTCCACCTCGAGCTGGCACGGCACGCACGTGGCCGGCACGATCGCGGCCAAGACCAACAACGGACTGGGCGTGGCGGGCATCGCCTTCAACGCCAAGGTCCAGCCGATCCGCGTGCTCGGCAAGTGCGGCGGCTACACCTCCGACATCGCCGACGGCATGACCTGGGCGTCGGGCGGCAGCGTGTCCGGCCTGCCGACCAACACCACGCCGGCCAAGGTGCTGAACCTGTCGCTGGGCGGCGGCGGCGCCTGCGACACCACGACGCAGACGGCGATCAACGGCGCCCGATCGCGCGGCGCCAGCATCATCGTCGCGGCGGGCAACGAGAACCAGAACGCGTCCAACTCCAGCCCGGCGAACTGCTCGGGCGTGGTCGTGGTCGCGGCGACGGACCGCAACGGCTCGCGTGCGTACTACTCGAACTACGGTTCGATCGTGACCCTGGCGGCGCCGGGCGGCGACGTGCGCTCCAGCGCCAGCAACGGCATCCTGTCGACGCTGAACGCCGGCACCAGCACGCCGGGCGCCGACAGCTACGCGTACTACCAGGGCACGTCGATGGCCACGCCGCACGTGGCGGGTGTCGCCGCGCTGATGTACAGCGCCAAGCCGACGGCCACGCCGGACGAGATCACGGCCGCGCTCAAGAGCAGCGCCCGCGCCTTCCCCGGCACCTGCAGCCAGTGCGGCTCGGGCATCCTGGACGCCAACGCCGCGGTCACCGCGATCAAGGGCGGCGGCGGTGGCGGCAGCACGATCGCCGAAGTCGAGCCGAACAACAGCCGCACCGCGCCGCAGACCATTACCGCGCCGGTCAAGGTGACGGGCAGCCTGTCGTCGTCCGACACCAACGACTACTTCAAGATCACGCTGCCCGCGGGCAAGACGCTCAGCGCGACCTTGACGCCGGCCGCCGGCAAGGACTTCGACCTGTACCTGCAGAACAGCAGCGGCACGCAGCTCAAGGCCAGCGAAAACGGCGCCGGCGCCGTCGACAGCTTCACGTACACGAACAGCGGATCGTCCGCGATCGTCGTCTACGTGCGGGCGCTCTACTACTCGGGCACCAGCGGGACGTACACGCTGAACCTGAGCTGGTAATGCGCTCGCCAGGACTTGCCACTCTCCTCGTTTGGTAAGCCGGGTGCCTCGGGCCCGAACGGGGCTCCCGTTGAATCCCGCCAGTGAAAGCTGGCGGGATTTTTTTCGTCGACGCCATGCCATCGTTGTCGCCGGATGTCGCGTGAACCTGCGGGGCGCCATCGGCAACTGGAGAGGCTTCCTGTCCCCCTGTGGAGTGATCATGTTGCTGTCTCGATTTCAGTTCGGCCGGTGGCCCCTTGCTGTTCTGCCTTGGGTGTTCGCCGCCACCTCCGCGTCTGCCGCGGCATCACCGGCGAACGAGCCATTCTTCCCGCTGCAATGGAACATGAGGGCGATCCAATTGCCGGTGGAATCGGACATCGATGGGCGCGGGGTGGTGGTCGCCGTGCTGGACAGTGGGCGAAGAGACCATCCCGAGCTGGACGGGCAATGGTTGCCCGGGTGGGATTTCGTGTCGCAGTTCGATGCCGGTGACGTGGATGGCTGGGATCCCGATCCGACGGACGTCCCGCAAAGCGCCGGCCGGGCGATCGACAGGACACCCTGGCATGGCCTGCAGGTCGCCGGCCTCATCGCGGCTCGTGTCGATGGGCGGGGCCTGCGCGGCGTTGCACCTGGAGTGCGGCTCCTGCCTGTGCGCGTCGCCGCGGGCGAACGCTCCCACAATGCCGACATCGTCAGCGCCCTGCTTTGGGCCGTCGGCGGTGAGGTGCCTGGCGTGCCCCGCAACGCGACGCCGGCCCGCGTCGTGAATCTGTCCTTGGGCCGCGAGGGACCGTGCCCGGCCGCCGTGCAGGCGGCGGTCGACTTCGCCCGCTCGCAGGGGGCGGTTGTCGTCGCCGCCGCTGGCGACGAACAGGTGCGCGCGACCTCGCATTCGCCGAGCAACTGCCAAGGCGTCGTGGCCGTCGGCAGTGCAAGTCGCCAGCGGCGTCTGACTCGAAATGGCAACTTCGGGGACGGTCTGACCTTGATCGCTCCCGGCGGGACATCCGCGCGCGCGGGCTACAGCGACCTGTTGACGACTTCCAACAGTGGCCTGCGCGACGGCGGGCCACCGGCCTACGAGAACGTCGTAGGGAGCAGCTTCGCGGCCGCGCACGTGACTGGCGTCGTGGCGCTGATGCTGCAACTGCGTCCGTCGGCAACCCCTGCGCAGATCGAGGCGGCATTGAGGGCCGGAGCGACACCGCTGCCAGATTGCCGAGCGTGCGGCGCGGGGTTCTTGAATGCGGGCGCCGCGCTGGACAGGGTGCGCGAACTGGCCGACACGGGTCCGATCGCCGCGCCATGATCTTCGGGAACGAGGCCGCTACACTGCGACCTCGTTTCCCCAGCATTCGCGCGTTCCCGCGCGGTCTCATGGCCGGTCTCGCCTCCAATTCCCCGCTCCCCACCGACATCGTCGTGCACCAGCAGTCCAAGGTGCTGGAGCTCGCCTTCACCGACGGGGCGCGTTTCCGCATCCCGTTCGAGCTGATGCGCGTGCGCAGCCCGTCGGCGGAGGTGCAGGGCCACGGCCCCGGCCAGGAGACGCTGCAGACCGGCAAGCGCGACGTCACCATCGTGGCCGTCGAGCAGGTCGGCCACTACGCGCTGAAGCCGACCTTCTCCGACGGTCACGAAAGCGGCCTGTTCACCTGGGCCTATCTGTATGAGCTGGGCCGCGACCAGGACCAGCTGATGCGCGACTATGAAGCGAAGCTGGCCGCCGCGGGCCTGGACCGCGATGCGCCCATGACCGCGAAGGCCGCGGGCGGCCATTCGCACGGCGGTGGCAGCTGCGGCAGCCACTGACCGCCGGCCCGCGCGACGATCGCCCTTCCACGCCTCTCACGCCTCTCACGCCCCCATTCAGCAGGACGCCACCATGAGTTCCACCCACTTCGGCTTCGAATCCGTCGACGAAACCGTCAAGGCCAAGCGCGTGCGCGGCGTGTTCGATTCGGTCGCGTCGCGCTACGACGTCATGAACGACCTGATGTCCATGGGGATGCATCGCGCCTGGAAGCTGTACACGCTGGCCGTGGCCAACCTGAAGCCGGGCGACCGCGTGCTGGACATCGCCGGCGGCACCGGCGACATGGCGCGGCTGTTCGCGAAGAAGGTGGGCGAGCGCGGCATGGTCGTGCACACCGACATCAACGAGGCCATGCTGCGCACCGGCCGCGAGCGGCTGATCGACGAGGGCATGGTCCTGCCGACCAACCTCTGCGATGCCGAGGCGCTGCCCTACAAGGACGGCTCCTTCGACCTGGTCTGCGTGGCCTTCGGCCTGCGCAACATGACGCACAAGGACCAGGCGCTGGCCGAGATGAACCGCGTGCTGCGCCCGGGCGGCCGGCTGCTGGTGCTGGAGTTCTCGCAGGTCGCGGCGCCGCTGCGCAAGCCCTACGACTGGTATTCCTTCAAAGTCCTGCCGCGCATCGGCTCGCTGATCGCCGGCGACGCCGACAGCTACCGCTACCTGGCGGAATCGATCCGCATGCATCCGCCGCAGGCCGAACTCAAGGCCATGATGAAGACGGCGGGCTTCGGCCACGTGGACGTGCACAACCTGACCGGCGGCGTCGTGGCGCTGCACGCGGGCATCAAGTGCTGAGCTGCGCCACCGCCTGAGGGCGGCGCAGGAAGGAACAGGGCCCCGCGGGGCCCTGTCTCATTGGGGAACGGACCTCAGGGGCGAGGGGTCAGCAAGGCGCCTTCCATTCCCGGAGTTCGGTGGCGAGGATCGGATGACCGTCCTCTTCGGCGCGACGGGCGAGCTCGTCGACGTTCTGGTCGGTGACGAACTCATGGCCGACGCCCTTCACGAGCTGGCCGTAGACGCTGTCGAGGTCATCGCCGTCGACATCGGTGTCGGAGGTCGGGAACGGCGGCACGTCGGCCGGCAGTTCGGGATGCAGTTGGTGCGTCGAGCGGGAAGGGGACTGGGCCATCGGAGTGCTCCTTGAGTCGATGAGTCGAGGGGAGGTCGTACGAGTTGGCGAGACCGCCGTCATTTCGGACGCACGGCCTGGCGCTTGGAACGGGGCAGATTTCCCTCCCGCAGCTGCTTGACCGCGTCGCCGACCAGATCGGCCACCAGGCGAACTTCGTTCTGCAAGGCTTCGTCGCGATCGAGCGCCTCGTGGCTGTTGAAGTAGGGCTCGAAGTAGCCGATGTAGCGGTCGAGCCGGGAGAGCTGGCCGGCGTCGACCAGCCCCATCCAGTCCAGCCAGTCGGCGAGGTTGCGACGCTGCGCTTCCACGCCGGCCACGTCGCCATGCACGACCAGGCCGTACGCGCGGCCTTCGAGGTGCTTGGGATAGTCCCAGCCCTTCTCTTCGATGGCCTTGGCTTCCTCGGCTTTCTTGCCGTGGGTCGAGGTCGGATCCGGATTGCCGCCGTCGGCGCAGACCAGGCGGTCGATCATCAGCTTCAACGCGCTCGGCGACTGGTACCAGTAGGTCGGCGTGAGCAGGATCACGCCATGCGCGGACACCCATCGCTCGTAGATCTCGTTCATCCAGTCGCTGGACTGGTCGAGCGCGTGGTTCGGATAGCAGCTGCAGGGCCAGTGGCAGAGCGGCATCGCCGTCGACACGCAGCCCTTGCAGGGATGGATCTGGCGGCCGTATTCCGAGGTGATCAGACTCAGGTCGAGCACGTCGATGATCACGTCGTGGCCGCTGAGTTGCTCCTTGGCGATCTGCGTCAGACGCCAGGTCTTGGACATCTCGCCCGGACAGGTGCCGTCGTTGCGGTCGCTGCCGCAGACGAGCAGCACGCGCGAGCGGGTCGCGGGATCGCTCCAGCGTTGCTGGGCGACCTGGAGCCGCTGGTGCGTCTCGAGCCACTCGACCGAGGTCTCGTAGGTCGGATCCTTGAAGCCGTTGCCCGCGGGGCGGGTGACCGGCGACTTGCGCCCTTCCTTCATCGCCTCGAAGGCGATGGTCTCCAGGCGGGCGATGGCCTCGTGCTCGGCCTGGTAGGCCGGGTCCTGGAAGCGACGCATGAAGCGCTCGTGGAATTGCTCGCGGGTCAGTGCCGCGGGCTGCTGGCCCTTGCGGATCACGGTCATCGGCGGCCCCTGGGGTGGCGGTGGGGGCCAGTATTGGGGACGCGGTCGACGTGCGCCGTCGGACGGCGGAGGGTTGTCGCAGGGATGTCGTCCTACGCGCTGGAGAGCGGCCTCAAGGCGCCATCAAGGCGCATCAAGGCGCCCGCGTTCGCGGGCGCCTCTCCTTCGTCAGTGCGACGGCTTGCGGCGACGCGCCGTGACGCCGAGTGCGCCCAGGCCCAGCGCCGCCAGCAGCGCGGAGCTTGGCTCCGGCACCGCGGACACCGCCAGGTTCAGCGACGCGTTGAGCGGCTGGACGTCGCTCCACAGGTAGCTGAGGCCGTGGTTGAGGTTGCCGGCATCGGTGATCAGGCCGATCTGCGCGAGGCCGCCCTGCAGCGCGCCGAAGTGCAGCGTGCCGAGCAGCAGCGAGGTCTGGCCGCCGTTGGCGACGCCGGGGAAGCTCGATCCGCCGAAGGTGCCGGCGCCCAGCCACGGGCTGTCGTCATCCCAGCCGGCCGCGGCGGTGAAGCTGCCGAAGGAGAGCTTGGTCGTGTCGTAGCTGAGGCGGAAGCCGAAGGACAGCAGCTCTTCATCGGAGGGCAGGCCGCCGAACGGATCCACCAGACTGATGAGCAGGTCCACGCCTTCGCCGACCTTGGCAGGACCGGCCGCCGTGAGCGAGACGGTGGCGGCATGGGCGGCCGGTACGAGCAGCGAAGCGATCGCCAGTGCAGCGGCGGCGAGCAGGGGGTTGCGGAGCATGAGGGTCATGAGGGTTCTCACAGGGTGCTGAAGAGCTGGTACCAGACGCGGTAATCCGCTTGCGTGATGCACTTGTCGCCGTCCATGTCGGCCAGCGGCTCGAAGCGCGCGTCGCCGGCGCAGCTGCCGATGGCGTTGCGCAGCGTGTCGCGGTCGGCGGCGGTGACGGCGCCGTCGGCGTTCACGTCGCCGTTCTTGCGGATGCGGACCGACAGGCGCGGCGCGGCTTCGCCGTAGCCGTCGTTGAGGAACAGGCCGAGGAAGTAGTCGCCCTCCGGCTGGCCGGCGAGCGGGAACACCTGCGATCCCGACGGGCTCGCCACATAGTTCCACTTCAGCGAGCCGGGGCCGCCGGGCGTCATGCCGACGCGGTACAGGCCGATCCAGTTCGTCGTGCTCGCGGGCAGGCCGGTCCAGGTCAGCGACACGCCGCCGCCGATGCGCACGCGGTCGACGTCGGCCTTGAACGTGGCCGTCGGCGTGCTGGGCGGCAGCACCGGCGGCGCGTTCCAGGCGACCTGCGCGAGGCCGTTGAGCACCGGATCGGTGAAGTCCAGGCCAGCGCCTTCGACGTGGCCCGCCAGGCGGCGCTGGAAGGCGTTGTCGCCGTCGACGGTGACGAGCAGGTCGTACCAGCCGTAGCTCGACGTGACGGCGCGGACGTGGTCACGACTGGAGCCCGCCGGCACGTCCACCGTGACGACGGTCTTGTCGCCATAGGCGTTGTCGACCACGCGGAAGCGCATCGTCTGCGTGCTGGCGTTGCGCAGTGTCAGCGTGATGCTCGCGCTCGCGGGCTGCTCCTTCAGGCTGGTCGCGGCCAGGCGGCCGATGCCGTCGAAGTTCATGCGGAACTCGCGCAGGAAGCCGTTGTCGCCGTGCACGGCGAGCTGCAGCGGCGCGCTGTTCCAGTTCCAGACTTCCTGGTCGATGCGCTTGCCCGGTTCGACGGTGTAGTGCCACGGGCCGTCGGTGCGCAGCGTCGAGTAGACGATGAACGCGGCCGTGACGCTGCCTTCGTTGGCGAAGCTCAGCGCGAACTGTTTCGCGTTCGTCGCGGCGATGCCCTCGACGGTCGAGCGGTAGGACAGCGGCGCCGCGCGGCGCGGGATGCCGCTGGTGGCCTTCTCCTGGCGCGGCAGGCTCTGGTTGGTCGGCGGCAGCGCGTCCTTCGTGCCCCAGCCCTTGAAGTAGACGGCGTTCGCCGGCACGGAGGAGGGGAACCCGGGGCCGCCGGACTTGAAGTCGAAGGCGCTGGTCATGTCGCCGCAGACCGCGCGGCGCCAGGGCGAGATGCCGTTGCATTGCACCGCGTTGCGCGGGTGGCCGAGGGCGACCAGCCATTCCTCGGTGAAGCGGATCAGCGAGGTGTGGTCGAACAGCTGCGAGCAGACGCGGCCGCCCTTGCTCCACGGCGAGATCACCATCGTCGGCACGCGCGGGCCGAGGCCGATCGGCTGGCCGTTGGCGATCTCGCCCTGCGTGGCGTTGGCCATCGTCGTGCGGCCGCGGTCCGTGTTCAGCGGCGCCATCACCGACGGCATGTGGTCGAAGAAGCCGTCGTTCTCGTCGTAGGTCAGGATCAGCGCGGTCTTGGACCAGACCTCGGGCGTCTGCACCAGCGCCTGCAGCAGGCGCGCGGTGAAGTTCTCACCGGCGTTGGGCGTGTCGTCGGGATGCTCGCAATACTCGGTCGGCGCGCAGATGTAGGACACGCGCGGCAGGTTGCCGCTGCGGACGTCGGCGGCGAACTGGTCGATCAGCCACTGGCCGGTCGTGCCCGGCGCGTTGGCCTGGGTCGAGCCCGCGGCCAGCGCGCGGCCCTTGCGGTACAGCGGCGAGGCGCTGCTGAGCTTCTGACCGTTGGCGTCGGTGCGGAAGTTCTTGAAGTACTGCAGGTAGTTGTCGCCGTAGTTGTCCCACTCCTGGTAGACCTTCCAGCTGACGCCGGCGGACTCGAGCGTCTCGGCATAGGTCAGCCACTCGTTGCCCTTGGCGGCGGGGTTGTCGTTGGCGATGTCGCCGTTGTAGGTGCCGTTGGTGACGTTGTAGAGCTTGGAGTCCGAGATGCCGGTCACCACCGCGTTGCTGTGGCCGGTGAGGGCGTAGAAGCGGTTGGGGTCGGTCGGTCCGAAGATCGAGCAGTGGTACGCGTCGCAGACGGTGAACGCGTCGGCGAGGGCGTAATAGAACGGCAGGTCGCTGCGGTCGAAGTAGCCCATGGTGCGGGGCGACTTCTTGGGCACCCAGACGTTCCAGTCCTTCCAGGTGGCCTCGGTGCCCTTCCAGCTGTGGTCCAGGCCGACGCGCAGCGCGTTGGTGTTGCGGATGTCGAAGTGGTAGGGCAGGACCTGGGCGCCGAGGGCCGTGCCGGGCTGCATCCACACGGGCTGGCCGGAGGGCAGCGCGATGGGGCGCGGGTCGCTGTAGCCGCGCACGCCGGCGAGCGTGCCGAAGTAGTGGTCGAAGGAGCGGTTCTCCTGCATCAGGATGACCACGTGCTCGACGTCGGCGAGCGTGCCGGTGGCGTTGTTGGCGGGGGTGGCGAGCGCCTGGCGGAGGGTCTGCGCGAAGGCATGGCTGCTCGCCATGCCGGCGACCGCGGCCGTCAGGAAGGACCGGCGGGATGTCGTGCTCATGAAGCTTCACCTGGGAGGTCGTGAAGCGCGTGATTTTTTTCGCGGAGGAAGTCAGCAGCGTGAAGGGATGACGTAGCGCCCGGGGTCGGCGCGCCCATCCGGGCGATCAGCGAGCGTTCAGCGGGTGCCCAGCAGACCCCGGCGGGCCAGGCTCGCTCCTGTTGCGACGATCGCTTCGGCGTCGCCGCGCGGTTGCCAGTCGAGCACGCGTCGCGCCTTGAGGTTGGAGAGGTGCTTCACCTTGCCGAGCTCGGGCAGCAGCTGGCGCAGCCCGGGCTTGAAGCGGGCGGTGAGGCGGACCAGCCAGTTCGGCAGCTGCCGCGTGGGCGCGAGGCGCGCCGCCTCGCCCAGACCGGCGCGCAGCATGCGCGCGACATCGAGCATCGATACGCAGTCGCCGGCGGCAGCGAGGAAACGTTGGCCCGCGGCCTGCGGATGCGTCATCGCGCGAAGATGCAGATCGGCGACGTCCCGCACGTCCACCACGCCGAAGTGCAGTTGCGGACAGGCGCTGATCTGGCCGTCCAGCATGCGCTTGATCAAGCCGATCGATGACGAGTAGTCGGCGCCGAGCACCGGGCCGAAGATGCCGACTGGATTGATCACGACGAGCTCCAGTCCTCGACCCGCTGCGGCGACGAAGTCCCAGGCGGCGCGCTCGGCCAGCGTCTTCGACTTCACATAGGCGGTGGTATCGGCTTCCAGCCGGCTCCAGTGGGACTCATCGAGCGGCTGTTCCAGACGGGCGTGCCCGTACCCGATCGCGGCGAAGGAGGACGTCAGCACCACCCGCGCCACACCCGCCGTCCGCGCGGCGCGCAGCACCCGGAGCGTGCCCTCGCGCGCGGGGACGATCAGCTCGTCCTCGTGCTGGGGCGCGCCCGGAGGAAACGGCGACGCCGTGTGCAGCACGTAGTCGCAGCCGGCGACGGCTTCGGCCCACCCGGCATCCGCACCGAGGTCCGCGATCACGATGTCGAGACGGGCGTCCGGATCGGCGCCGCCCTCGCGGACCATGTCCCGCACGACGGACGAGCGGCTCGCCGAGCGCACGGTGGTGCGGACCTCATGGCCGGCCTGCAGGAGTTGGACGATGCAGTGACCGCCGAGAAAACCGGATCCGCCGGTGACGAGGACCTTGCTCATGGATCATTCCTCCAGATGGCAGCAGACGCGGACGCACAGCCGGACGCGTTTTGAGAATTCCTGGGCGGTCGGCCGGCCGTCCTTCCAGGTGAGGCCGCACAGGAAGAGCACTTGCGCGACGTCCTGCGGCGACCGGTTCGACGGGACGTTCATGAACGCCGGCGCCGATGCCAAGGCCTTGGCGATGCGCTGCTGGAAGGCGACCTTCACGTGCTCGACGTCTTTCGAGGAGAGCTGATCGCCGGCCTCGATCACGTCGAACGAGGTCGGCGTGAAGGTGGCGAGATGACGACCGAACCAGGCCTCCATGGCGGCGGCGAGTCGTCTGGAGAGCGGCTGGTCGGTGCGGCTGAGCGCCTCGTCGACGAGCGCCAGACCGTCCCTGAGGTACTTCTGCATCGCGGCGACGAAGACCTCGTTCTTTCCGGCGAAGTGCAGGTAGAGCCCCTGCTTCGAGATCTGGGCCGCCGAAGCGAGATCTTCGATGGAGGTCTTGCGGTAACCGCGCTGTCCGAACTCCCGGATCGCCGCGTCCAGGATGGTGTCCCGTCGCGCATTGGCCGAGGCGGTCTGCCCATCGTTGCTTGATGTCATTTGACCAAGTGTACCGAAATGGTCAAAACGGTCAAGTTGATGGGTTTGGCTGCATGTCCACTACCATGCAGCGGCATGAAGGACACAGCCGCTCTGCTTGCCGCCTACGACGACCAACTCCGCTCGGACGCGGAGACACCGAGCGCCATTGCCGTCACGCTGCTGGGTCCGCTGCGGCTGGTGACCTTCGCGCGGGGTCGCGGCTTCGTGACTTACCGCGATCTTGGCGGTGCCGACGCGGCGGAGGTTCGCAGACTCGTTGCAGAAGCGCGTCGTCATTTCCAGGCCGATCCCGCCATCACGCACCTCGAATGGAAGTCGCGCTGGCATGACCTGGCACCGGGGCTGCATCAGGCGCTCGTCGAGCATGGGTTCGAGCCGGATCCGCCGGAGTCGATCATGATCGGCGAAGCGCGGCTGCTGGTCGACGACGTGCCGTTGCCCGAGGGCGTGACGATGCGCACCATCCGGGAGCCGCATGAGGTGGCGCGCATGTGCGCGATGCAGGCCGAGGTCTTCGGTGACTTCGATCCGGCGCCCATGGGGCTGTCCCTGCTGGAGCGTCTCGCACGCGACGACGGCATGTCCCTGTGGATCGCGGAGTGCGACGGCGAAGTGGTCACCGCCGGGCGGCTGGAGCCCGTCGCTGGCACGAGCTTCGCGGGCATCTGGGGCGGCGCCACGCGTCCGGCGTGGCGCGGACGAGGCATCTATCGCGCGCTCACCGCAGCGCGTGCGCGCGAGGCGCTGACGCTGGGGAAGACGCTGATCCACAGCGACTCGACGGACTTCTCCAGGCCCATCCTGGAAGCCTCGGGGCTGGTGAAGGTGTCGACGACGACGCCGTACCACTGGGAGCGCCGCTAGCCGTCGACGTTGGACGACCTACTTGGAAGGTTCGTCATCCATGGGATCTTTGGAGGCGTCAGCGACGTGGCTGCCCGCGGCACCCAGCCCCAGTCCGGCACCGAGTCCACCGGCACCCGCAGCGCCGCCACCACCGCCGCCACCGCCGCCGCCGCGTGATCCGCCTTCGCGCCCAGCGGCCCCACCGCCCTTGCCGCCGCCGCTGCCTGCGGGCCTCAGCGGCCCCTGCTTCGGAATCACGACGGACGCCGGGATCGGATCGAGCTCCAGCACCTCGCGGATGAAATCGCGCAGGGAGGCAACGAGCGCCGCCGTTTCCACCGGCTTGCCGGTCACCATGTCCTGGGCCGCCTGCGCGGCGAGGCGCACCTGTTCGTCGGTGCCGAGCAGGATGATGTCGGACAGTGCGGCCTCGACCGCATCGCGCATGCGGCGCGCGCGGTCGGAGGCGCCGATCGCCATCGTGCCGGGCTCGGCGAGCTGGCGCAGGTCGCGCAGATGGCGCGGGTCCACGGCGAGCGTGCCGGTGAACGAGCCCCCCAGCGTCTTGTACGCCGCGATCAACGTCTTGAGCCGTTCATTGATCTGCCGGTTCGCGCGCTCGCGCCGCTGCTGCACCGACTGCATCACGAGCAGCCGCACGCCGACGGCGATGAGCGACACGATGACGAGCCCGATCAGCGTCGAGAGCATCGTCTGCCAGGAAGTGAAGTCGAGGGCGCCACGCATGGAAGGTCTCCGGAACTGGCCTAGCCGGCAATCGGTGCGCCAAGCGGAGTCGCCGGCGTTCAGCTCAGCGCGCGGGCTGCTCCCGCCCGTCGTCGTCCTCGAGCCGATAGGCCCCGGCCTCGAATTCCGCGATGGTCCTGTGGGCCGCGGCAGCTTCCGATGCCGGCACCAGCACGCGCACACCGCCGAGCGCCGGCGACAACAGCGAATAGTTCCGGACCATGTGCTCGTCCGCGAGATGCGGCGTGAGGTGGACGGCTTCCAGCACGCCCTTCAGCAGGTGGGCTTCGGTCGGTGAGTCCAGCGTCGCGACGCAGACGAAATCATCGGATGTCGGATCGTTGTGGGCGGGCATGGTTCCTCCGGTGCGGTGAAGCATAAGGCGTCCGCCCGGATGACGACACGTCGGGACCTTCGGGCGCCTTCACCCGCCGCCATCGAACCTGCGCAACCTCCAGCACCGGTCAGGCCGGCACCGGCGCCTTCCCGACCGCCGCCGGCGCATACCTCGCCACATACTGCTGATGGCCCGGCAGCTGCCGCACGGTCTGCTCGATCCGCTCGCGCATCTCGCCGAGGAATCCGCCCAGCTCACGATCGTCCATCAGGTCCGCGATCGGGTGGTGCTGCTCCGGCATCAGCCCCTGTCCCAGCATCACCTGGATCCAGGAGTTCTCGGTGAACAGCTCGTTGGGCACGCGGAACACGCGTCCCGTCTCGCGGAAGAGAGCCAGCCGATGCTGCAGCGACGGCGGCACGCTCATGGCCCGCATGTCGCGCCACATCGGCGAGTCGACGCGATTCGTGACGTGATAGTGCAGCACGATGAAGTCGCGGATGTGCTCCAGCTCGTGCGCCATCTGCGCGTTGTATTCGTCCACGTCGGACTGCCGGATGCCGTCCTTGGGGAACATCTGCATCAGCCGGATCGCGCTGCGCTGGATCAGGTGGATGCTGGTCGACTCCAGCGGCTCGAGGAAGCCGCTCGCCAGACCGATGCCGACCACGTTGCGCTTCCACACGACGTCGCGCTGTCCGGGCTTGAAACGGATCACGCGGGGCTCCGTCAACACCTGGCCCTCGATGTTGCCCAGCAGCGCCGCCTTGGCCGTGTCGTCGTCGGTGTAGCGGCTGCTGAAGACCACGCCGTTGCCGACGCGGTGCTGCAGCGGGATCTGCCACTGCCAGCCCCACGGATGCGCGATCGAGCGCGTGTAGGGCGCCGCCTCGCGCACGGAGGCCGTCTGGACGGCGATCGCGCTGTCGCACGGCAGCCATTCAGACCAGTCCTGGTAGCCCACGCCCAGCGTCTGGCCCAGCAGCAGCGAGCGCATCCCCGTGCAGTCGATGAAGAGATCGCCCTCGATCTCCGTCCCGTCCTGCAGCTTCAGCGCGCGCAGATCCCCGTCCTTGCCGTCCTTGCCGTCCTCGCCGTGCCGCATCACCTCGGCGATCTTCCCTTCGACACGCACCACGCCGTGGCCCTCGCTGAAGCGGCGCAGGTAGCGGCCGTACAGGGTCGCGTCGATGTGGAACGCGTAGTTCATCCCCGCCCGCGGCAGGTGCGCGAACCGGTGCTCCTGCGCCGCGCGCAGTTCCAGGCAGTAGTCGCCGTAGTCGGTTGCGATGCCGCGCTCCCGGCCCTTGCGCCAGAAGTGCTGGAAGCCCGCCGTCCAGTGGTCGGTGCCGGTCGTGCCGAACGAGTGGATGTAGTCCTCGCCGACATCGCGCCAGCCTTCGAACCGGATGCCGAGCTTGAAGGTGGCCTGCGTCGCGGCCATGAACTCCTGCTCCGGGATGCCGAGCAGGTGGTTGAAGGTCAGCAGCGTCGGGATGGTGGCCTCGCCGACGCCCACCGTGCCGATCTCGTCGGATTCGACGAGGCGGATGTCGAGGCCCTTGCCCAGCGTCTTGGACAGGCAGGCCGCCACCATCCAGCCGGCGGTGCCGCCGCCGGCGATGACGACGCGGCGCACCGGGGCGCGCGGAGTGGCGTCTTGATTCATGAGGAGGTCCTCAGCGTTGCAGGCGTTTGATCAGGTGGGCGCGCAGATGCGACGCGCCGTCGGCGCTCAGCGGCGCCAGCGCGTGCCGGGCCGCCGGGGGAATGTGGGCCGCGGTCTCGTCGTCGGCGTGGAAGACGTAGTGATCGAAGATCCCCTCCCAGGCCTTGCGCTGCGTCGGCGGCAGATCGCGCATCGTCAGCAGCGCCAGCATCAGCGCGGCCACCGGCGAATCCATGTGGTCGGGGGACTGGCGCCACCAGTAGTTGATGAGCACGTTGAAGCCTTCCAGCGCCTCCACGTGATGCCACCACATGCTGGGGATGTACAGCGCGTCGCCGGCCTCGAGCACGGCCTCCTGGCCGTTGGCCAAGGCGTCGGCGAAACGCGGGTAGCGGTCGAGATCGGGCCGCTTCAGATCGACCAGGCTCACCGGCTGTCCGGCCGGCGTGAAGTCGAGCGGACCGACGTAGAGATTCGCCAGCTGGTCCGGTGGAAACAGCGTGAAGCGACGCCGTCCGGCGACCACGCAGGCGACGTTGTCAGGCAGGTCGTAGTGGGCCGCGATGCGGCTGCGATTGCCCAGCCACACGCTGACCAGCGGATCGGGATGACCGACGTCGAGGTCGTTGTGCGCGCGGAATCCCGGCAGACAGGTGTCCACCGTCGTCGACCCCACATAGAAGCAGGGCGGTCGCGGATCGCGCCGGAGTTCGAGCAGGGCTTCCATCACCGCGGGCAGCGGCGCGTCGTGACGCCCGAAGTTGAAGCCGCTGAAGTCCGCGTTGTAGAAGAACCGGCCCTCGATCTCGGGCGGACCCGTCATGATGGCGACCGGCTCGTCGCGCCAGCACTGGCGCAGGTAGTCGACCGCCGCGCGGTCGGAACGCCGCGCCGCTTCCACCATCGGCCAGTGCGCGACGATGCCGCGCAGCACGACCGGTTCGGCGACCTGGAGCAGGTCGTCCGGCAGGCGTCCCGGCGTCGCCACGATCTCGCGGATCGGCTTCACGTCATCGGCTCCGTGGTCGCCGTCATGGCAGCGGCCTCACGACCCCGAGCGGCGATGCCGTTCGATGAGGCCGCGCAACTGCGCCATCGAGGCGACCGCCATGTAGATCGGCTCCAGGAAACCGGCGCGATGCAGCGCGCCCAGGGCCTCGGCGTCGAGCGCCGCCAGCCGTTCCTCGTGGATGGCCTGGAAGCCGGCGATGCGCGCGACGCCGCCGTCCTCGGCCTCGATGTCCAGCACGAAGGATTCGAGCAGCCGATGCGTCAGCAGCGCATCCATGAAGGCCGGCAGCGCCAGCATGCCCTCGTGGATCGCGCGCAGCAGCGAGGCGGTGCGCTCCACCAGCTCGGTCGGCCGGCCGTGTTCGTCGAAGAGCGCCGCGTCGTCGTCCTCGGCCAGTCGGACGCGCGGATGCGCGAGATCGACGTGCAGCTGCAGAGCATCCCCGTCATCCGCCGAACCGGCCGGACCGGCCGAGCCGCCCAGAGCGCCCGGAGCGCCCGATGCGGCCGGTGCCGCCGTCCGCCCGATCATGAAAGGCTGCCGCTCGACCGACCAGGGCAGGTAGTGCGCGTCCCAGACCGTCTCGGATCCGGCATGCGCCAGGAACAGGTTGCGGCCCTCCACCAGGCCGAAGAGCGCCACTGGGTACAGGCCGCCCGCGCCGTCGTCGCGGAAGACGATCGGGTAGTGCGCCTGCGCGTTGCGGAACTCGGCGGGGAAGAGCGGCGCCAGGATCGCGCCGTCGCCGTAGGCCGTGCCCCGGCGGGTGACCACGCGCATCGCGGCGTGGTCGCGGCTGTTCAGGAGGACTGAGGTCATGGGGCGATGGTGGCGGAACGTCGTCCGCCCGGGAAGAGGGGAAGCCCAAGGAGGCCGGGGGCTTGAAAAACAGCCCGGCGCGCGGGACCGGTGAAGGCATCGCGCGCCGGGCGAATGGCCATCGGAGCTGGCCAGGAGATCACATCGCCGCGGCGATCAGAACTTGTAGCGCATGCCGACCATGTAGCGTCGGCCGGTCTGCGTCACCGAGTAGACCTCCTGCGAGGTCCGGCCGTGCTGACGCAGGATCGAATCGCCCAGGTTGATCGCCTCGGCCTGGAAGCTCAGCTTGTCGCTGAAGTTGTAGCCCAGGCTCAGGTCCACCTGCGAGTACGGTTCCGTGTAGATCGGCGCCGAGCGTCCCAGCGTGTTGCCGTCGTTCACGGCGGCCAGGAACTTGTCGCGCCAGTTGTAGGCCACGCGGATGCTGAAGGTGCTGTTCTCGTAGAAGCCCACCAGGTTGGCCGAATCGCTGAGGCCGACCAGCGCGTACTGCTGGTCGATGCTCATGTTGTCGTACTTCAGTCCGGACTTCACCTTCGTGTAGTTCGCCGCCACGCCGAAGCCGCTGCGTCCGAACGCGTGCTGCACGTTCAGCTCGAAGCCGCTCAGGCTGTTGGACCGCGTGTTGGCCGGCACCGTGATCTGGAAGTTGGCCACCGGATCGCCCGGCTGGCCGACGATGTCGCCGGTCGCATGGCCGTTCGCGGTCCCCGTCTTCGTCACGCCCGGCTGGCCGTTGAAGTTGTTGAGGATGTAGTCGCGGATGCAGGTGATGTCGCCGTTGCACGCGCCGGTGGTCTGCGCGGCCTGGTAGTACGCGCCGCCGATCGGCGTGTGCAGGTTGAACGGCGTCTCGTTGACCAGCGTGGAGCCGATGTAGTTCGAGATGTTCTTGCGGAAGTAGCCGGCCGCGACATAGCTCGACGGCGCGTAGTAGTACTCCAGCGAGAAGTCGATGTTCTTCGACTTCAGCGGCTTCAGCCCCGGGTTGCCCTGCGAGCCGGTGCCGCCGTTCGGGCGCGCCAGGTCGTTGAGGGTCTGCCCGCCCTGGATCGCATCCCAGCCCGGACGGCCGATGGACGTGCCGTAGCTGGCGCGCAGCTTCAGCTTGTCGGTCAGGTCGGCATCCCAGTCGATGCTGGGCAGCCAGTACTTGTAGCTGCCGTCCAGCGTCGTGAAGCCCGGCGTGCCCTTGTGCACCGTCAGCTCGTTGTTGGAGCCCCAGCTGATGCTGGTGGCGGTCGGCACCAGCGCGCTGGAGGTGACCTTGGTCTTCTCGAAACGCATGCCCACCGTGGCGCTCATCGGCACCAGCAGCTCCCAGTCGCGGGTGTACTCGGCGTAGGCGCTGCTGGACTTCTCCTGCGTGCGGCGGTCGGTGTCGAAGACGTTGGACGCCAGGTACTTCTCGGCCGACAGCGGGCTGGCCGGATTGGCCGCCTTGGCGGCCGCCGCGGCGGCGGCGGCGAGGTTGCGCACCGTGGCGAAGTCGAAGGTGTAGAACTGGCTGAACAGGCGCGGATCGTTGCCGCCGCTGATGTTGCCGAAGTAGCTGTGCAGGTTCTGCGGCAGCCAGACGTTGTCCGGATAGTCGGCCGCGCTGGTGGCGCCGCCCCAGGTGTCGAGCTGCACGTTCGAATACGCGGAGCGGTTCTTCACCTTGGACAGGCCGATGCCGAAGTCCAGCTTGGACTCGTCGCTGATCTTCCAGTTGCCGCGCACCTGCTGCTGGTCGACCTGCGACTTCATGTAGCTGTTGCGGAAGGACGAGCCCGTCACCAGCTGCTTGGCCGGATCGGCCACGCCGTCGATCATCAGGATCGGCAGGTCCTTGGTGAAGTCCACCGTCGTGGTGCCGCGGGTGTAGCTGGCCGTGCCGATGACGTTGTTCGTGCCCCAGGGGCTGTCGGCGCCGGTGGTGGACGTCGAATGGTGCGCGTCGAACTCGAAGCGCAGCTTGTCGGTGGCCTTCCAGTCGAGGTTGAAGCCCAGCGACTGGTTCTTGGCCTTGGTCGCGAAGTCCGCGCCGCCCATGGCGATGTCGGCCGGGTTGTTCACGCCGTCGATGGTCTCGCTGTAGCTCAGCGGGCCGGACACCGGGCCGTTGGTCCACGAACTGGTCGACGGTCCGAAGTTGAACCACGCCGACACGTCGTTGCGACGCGTGTGGATCTTGTTCTGGGACGCCGTGTAGTCCATCGTCGCCGTCAGCGACTTGGTGGGCGCGAACTGCAGCGTCAACTGGCCGTTGGTGCGCTCGCGGCTCACCCCGTTCATGTTGTAGTTGAGGTTCTGCGGCACCGAGTAGACGTCGGTCGGACCCGGGCGGTTGGTGATGCGCTCGGAGCCCGGCTGGCCCGCCTGCGGGATCGATCCCCAGCCGCCCTCGTCGCCCTTGAACGGCAGCCAGCCGTTGGGCACGCCGGCGCTGTTGTAGCCGAGGTCGCGCTTCTGGAAGCTGCCGGTCAGGGCCACGCCGAACATGCCGTCGGCGAAGGTCGTGCTGTAGATGCCGGAGACTTCCGGCGTCACGCTGTCGCCCTTGAGGTTCTCGGGCAGGCGCGAGTTGCCGCCGTCGTGCACCGCCTTCACGCCGATGCTGGCCACCGTCTTCTTGGTGTCCAGCGGGCGCGCGGTCTTGATGTTGATGGTCGCGCCGATGCCGCCGGTCGGCGTGCTGGCGCGGCTGGTCTTGAAGACCTCCAGCGCGGAGATCGATTCCGAGGCCAGGTTGGCGAAGTCGAAGGCGCGCGAGTTGGACGGGCCCGTCGCCTCGATGGTCGAGGCCGGCATCTGGCGGCCGTTCAGCAGCACCAGGTTGAAGTCGGGGCCGACACCGCGCACGGTGACCTTGGAGCCTTCGCCCATCGAGCGGTCGATCGACACGCCCGAGATGCGCTGCATCGATTCGGCCAGGTTGGTGTCGGGGAACTTGCCGATGTCCTCGGCCACGATGCCGTCGACCACGCCGCGTTGCTGGCGCTTGAGGTTCAGCGAGGTGTCCAGCGACTGCCGGATGCCGGTGACGACGACGGTGTCGATCGTCGCGTCGGCCTTGCGCTGGGCTTCGGAGGCGGCCGACTCAGGCGCGGCGGGGGCCTGCTGCGCATGCGCGGCAGCGGCGAAGAACAACAGGGCGCAGGCGGCCGCGACGGGCTGACGTTGCGGGCCGCGGACCTGCCGCTGTCGGGTGGGGTGGACGTGCTTCATCTTGTCTCCTTGTTATCTCTCAGTCTTGGCCTTGACCCCCATGCGATGGCGGGCCCGATTGTCTGCAGGGCAAGCTGGATCCGTGTATTCGGCAGTAACTCTGAAAGCGCTTTCAGAATTTATCTGCTTCAGCCACCGGACCTCTACTGACTTTCCCTAGCGAGGGGTTTCGCGCCACACGGGCGCGGGGGTACTGCTGGAATCGGGGCCGGTCTCCGCGCACGGAAGCCGGCCGGGACGGTCTCGCGAGGAGACCGTCGAAAGCGTCGCGGCTTACGCCGCGACGGGGACGGCGCGCGGCTCGAGGGCGCGCGTTTCAGCGTCGAAAGCCAGGGCGTGGTCGGCGGCGGCGATCAGACGGACGGTGTCGCCGTCATGCAGCGACGCCGCACCCGCGGGGAGCTTGGCGGTGAGCAGGTCGGCGATGCCGTCGACGCGCAGATGCAGGATGGAGGTGTCGCCCAGGTGCTCGGCGAGCACCACGGTCGCGGGCACGGCGCCCTCGTCGTTGCCTGTTTCCAGAAGCAGGTGCTCGGGCCGCAGGCCGAGACGGTTCGCCGCGGGACGCGACGCGCCGCCGAGCGAGTCCCACAGCCGCCGCGCCGCGCCGGGCGCGTTGGCCGTCGGGCGTTCGACGAAGTTGATCTTCGGCGCGCCGAGGAAGCTCGCGACGAACTCGTTGGCCGGCCGGCGGTAGAGGTCCATCGGCGCGCCGAGCTGCTCGATGCGGCCCTTGTTGAACACGGCGATGCGGTCGCCCATCGTCATCGCCTCGACCTGGTCGTGGGTGACGTAGATCATGGTCGTGCCCAGCTGCTGGTGCAGCCGCGTCAGCTCGATGCGCATGTCCACGCGCAGGGCCGCGTCGAGGTTGGACAGCGGCTCGTCGAACAGGAAGACCTTGGGCTTGCGCACGATCGCGCGGCCGATGGCCACGCGCTGGCGCTGTCCGCCGGACAGCTGCTTGGGCGTGCGCTGCAGCAGGTCGGTGATGCGCAGGATCTCGGCGGTGCGGCGCACCTGCTCGTCGCGCTCGGCGCGGCCGACGCCGGCCATCTTCAGCGCGAAACCCATGTTCTCCGCGACCGTCATGTGCGGGTAGAGCGCGTAGCTCTGGAACACCATCGCCGCGCCACGGTCGGCGGGACGCAGTTCGTTGGCGCGATGGCCGTCGATCAGCAGGTCGCCGCCGCTGATCTCCTCCAGCCCCGCGATCATCCGCAGCGTCGTGCTCTTGCCGCAACCCGACGGGCCGACGAAGACCATGAACTCGCCGTCCCGGACGTCGAGATCGATGCCCTGGATCACCTCGTGATCGCCGTAGCGCTTGCGGATGCCGCGCAGCGTGACTTGTCCCATGACGGTCTCCCGATCAGCCTTGGCGCGCGGCGCGCCGTTGCGATACCTGTTGCAACACAAAATCCCGGTACGCGAGCGCGCTGTCCTTGAGCGTGCGCTGCTGCGTCGCGTAGTCCACGTGCACGATACCGAAGCGCTTGGCGTAGCCCGACGCCCATTCGAAGTTGTCCATCAGGCTCCACACCATGTAGCCGCCCATGGGCACGCCCTGCGCGATCGCCTCGCCGACGGCGGCGATGTGCGTGTCGAGGTAGCGCGTGCGGTCGGCGTCGTGCACCTGGCCGTCGGCACCGACCGGATCGGGGAAAGCGCCGCCGTTCTCCGTCACGTACAGGCGCTTCGCGCCGGGGTAGTCCTGCTTGATGGACACCAGCAGATCGGTCAGTCCCTGCGGATAGATCTCCCAGCCCATGTCGGTCAGCTCCAGTCCGCTGGTCTTGCTGTCGACCGGACCGGCCGCGCTGATCATGCCGCGCGAGTAGTAGTTGATGCCCACGAAATCGACGGGCACCTGGATCTTCGCCATGTCGCCGGCCTCGATGTAGGGCGCGTCATGGCCGAGATGGTCCAGCACGTCCTGCGGATACCGGCCTTCGAAGATCGGATCCATGTACCAGCGGCGCAGCTTGCCGTCCTCGAGGCGGGCCGCGGTGCGGTCGGCGTCGGATTCCGTCGCGGGGTACATCGGCGCCATGTTCAGCACGATGCCCAGCGAGGCCTTGACGTTCAGCGCGCGCATCGCGCTCACCGCCAGGCCGTGGCTGAGCAGCAGGTGATGGGAGACCTGCGCGGCGATCTTGCGATCCTTGATGCCGGGGGCGAAGACGCCGGACTCATGGCCGAGCTGCGCGACGACCCAGGGCTCGTTGTGCGTGGCGATGGAGGCGACCTTGTCGCCCAGGCGCTTCGCGATGCCGACCGCGTACTCGACGAAGCGCTCGACGGTGACGCGGTTGCCCCAGCCGCCGATGTCCTGCAGCGCCTGCGGCAGATCCCAGTGGTAGAGCGTCAGGTAGGGCTTCATGCCGCGGGCGAGCAGGCCGTCGACCAGCTTCTCGTAGAACGCGAGGCCGGCCTCGTTCCAGTCACCCTGGCCCGTGGGCATCACGCGCGGCCAGGACACCGAGAAGCGGTAGGCGTCAACGCCCAGGCCCTGGATCAGGTCCAGGTCCTCCTCCCAGCGCGCGTAGTGCTCGCAGGCGACGTCGCCGTTGCTGCCGTCCGCGATCACGTCGGGCTGGCGGCAGAAGGTGTCCCAGATCGACGGTCCCTTGCCGTCGGCGTCATGCGCGCCCTCGATCTGGAAGGCGCTCGTGGCGACGCCCCAGATGAAGTCGGCGGGGAAGTCCTTGGCGGCGGCCGTCGGGAGTGCCGTTGAAGCGGCACTCGCGGAGGCGGACGCCGCGGTGGACGCGGCGACGGACGGGGCAGTGGTGGCAGATGACATCGAGGGTGTTGTTCTAGGTGTTGGAGGAGAGGCGCAGGCGTCGGGCGTCACTTCACCGCGCCGACGGTCAGGCCCGAGATGAGCTGCCGCGAGCACAGGACGAAGAGCACGATCAACGGCAGCGTCGCGATGGCGGATCCGGCCATCAGCGCGCCCCATTCGGTGTCCACCGGGCTCTGCAGCGATCGCAGCGCCAGCGGCAGCGTGTACATGTCGGGCGAGCGCATGACGACCAGCGGCCCGATGAAGTTGTTCCAGGAGGAGATGAAGGTGATCAGCCCCAGCGTGCCCAGCGCCGGCTTGAGCAGCGGCAGCACGATGCGGGCGTAGATGCCCAGTTCCCCGCAGCCGTCCATGCGCGCGGCCTCCACCAGCTCGCGCGGCACGGCGGAACCGATGAACTGGCGCATCAGGAAGATGCCGAAGGCGCTGGCCGCGCCGGGGATGTAGAGCGCGCGCGGCTGATCGATCCAGCCGAGCAGATCCATGATCATGAAGCTCGGGATCATGTTCATGAAGCTGGGCAGCAGCATGGTGCCCATCACCAGACCGAACAGCGCCTTCTTGAAGCGGAACTCGTACATCGCGAAGGCATAGCCGCCCATCGAGCAGAACAGCAGCGTCAGGCCGGTGTTGCAGATGCCCACGTACAGGCTCAGGCCCAGGTTGCGCCAGAAGGGCAGGCGCTTGGTGAGGATCTCGACGTTGGCGAGGAAGTCGTCGCCGAACCACATCGGCGGCGGCAGGCTGAAGATCTCGGTGCGCGAGTGCGTCGCGAAGACGAACATGAAATAGAACGGCGCCAGCATGATCAGCGCCCCGGCGCCCACCAGCAGGTAGGCGGCCCAGGCGGTCATGCGCGGCGGCGGCGCGGCTTGAGGCGCGGCGGCGTCGAAGGGGGCGTGCATCGTGGTGCTCATGGCGTTGCTCGGGGTCGGCCCTCAGTCGTCCTTGCGCCGGAACGCACGGTTGGTGAGCCACGTCAGCGCGGCCACGATGAAGAACAGCAGCCACGACATCGCGCTGGCGGCGCCGAAGTCGTTGAAGTCGAACGCGTTGCGGTACAGGTAGACGGCCGCGCTCATGCCGGCCTGGTCGGAGCCGCCCTTGCCGCCGGTGAGGATGAAGGGTTCCTCGAACAGCTGCAGCCCGCCGATGACGCTCAGCGTCACGCCGAAGAAGATCATGGGCCGCAGGCTGGGCAGCGTGATGTGGAAGAACTGCTGCAGGCGGCTGGCGCCGTCCATGGTCGCGGCCTCGTAGAGGTCGGGCGGGATGGTCTGCAGCGCGGCCAGGTAGAGCACGACGTTGAAGCCGACGTAGCGCCAGAACACGATCATCGAGATGGCGGGCTTGAGCGCGTCGGGGTCGTTGAGCCAGTCGACGGCGGCCTGCGGCACGAGGTGGCCGAGCAGCGGGACCTCGCGCACCGTGGCGATGGCGAGGTTGATCAGGCCGTAGTCGGTGGAGAACAGCGAGCTGAACAGGATCGCGATGGCGACCGACGAGGTGATGTAGGGCAGGAAGTAGGCGCCGACCATCGGGTTGCGCCAGCGCTTGAAGGCGAGGTGCAGGAAGGTGGCGAGCGGGATCGCGACCAGATGCTGCGGCACGCCCGAGGCGACCGCGAGCCAGCCGGTGTTGCGCAGCGACTTCCAGAACCATTCGTCCTGCAGCGCAAAGGCGAAGTTGTCCAGCCCGACCCAGTGCATCGCGCCCAGGCCGCTGGTCGGCTCCCAGCTGTGGAACGCGAGGTACAGCGAGAACATCAGCGGGAACAGCCCGAAGACCACGAACAGCAGCAGGAAGGGCGCCAGCAGCGCGTACGGCGCGTAGCGGGGCGAGAGGCGCAGGGCCTGTGGGAGGCGGAAGCTCATCGTCGTGGTTCCGGGTCAGCGGTGCGCGCGCAGCAGCAGCAGGCGCTGCGCGTCGGCCAGGGCGGTCGGGATGTCCTTGCCGCGGTCGAGCACCTTGTCGAGTTCGGTGTCGATCACTTCCTTGGCGAAGTTGTCCTGCTTGTGCACGGGGAAGGCGCGGATTTGGTCGGCGGCCTCGCGCCAGTCGCGGCGGGCCTGCTGGCCACCGAGGAAGGGCAGGGGCAGGTCGTAGAAGGGATCGGTCTGCGCGTCGATCAGCGCGGGGAAGGCGTCCTGCGCCTTGAAGGCCGCGAGCTGCTGCGTGCGGTTCATCGTCATGAAGCGGATGAACTCGTAGGCCATCGGCTTGCGGGCCGCGTCGCCATGGCGGGCGATGGCGAAGAAGGTGCCGCCGTAGGCCGCGAAGGCGCCTTCGGGGAGTTGCGCCGAACGCCACTTCCCGCGGGTGCTGGGCGCGAGCCAGGTGTTCAGGTGGCCGGCCAGCCAGGCGCCCGACATCTGTGTCGCGATGCCGCCGCGCTTGAAGCCTTCGGACCAGTCGGAGGACCAGGCGATGACCTTGGCGTCGAGCTGCTGACGGCGCACCGCGCGGGCCAGCTCGAAGGCGCGGACGAAGCGCGGCGTGTTCACCAGCGGGCGGGAGTCCTTGTCGAAGAACAGGCCCTCGCCCGGCTCCAGGCCGGTGCGGATGAGGATGTCCTTCATGTCGCGGGCATGGGCCATCAGGTAGGCGCCGGTCGCCGCCTTGATCTTCACGCCGGCGGCGACGTAGCCTTCCCAGCTGCCGGTCAGGTCGCATTCCTTGAGTCCCGCCTTGGCCAGCAGGTCGGTGCGGTAGAGCAGGGCGCCGGGACCGATGTCGGTCGGCACGGCGAGCACCGCGCCCTTGGGCGTGGTCGCCTGGTCGAAGGCGTAGGCGACGAAGCGCGACTTGTCGGCGCTCAGGTTGTAGGGCGGTCCGGACAGGTCCTCGAGCCCGGTGCCCTGCGCGAAGCGGCCGAGATAACCGATCTCCAGCGCCATCACGTCGGGCAGGCCCTTGGCGGTCGACAGCGCCGTCGTCATCGCGGTGTGGTGGTCGTTGAGCTCGCGGCTCACGATCTTCACGTCGACGTCGGGATGCAGCGCCTTCCAGGCGGGAAGCGCGCTGCGCACGATCTCGTCGATGGCGGGGAAGGCGGCAACGGTCAGCGTGGTGGTGACTGCGGTGGGAGCCGTCGAAGGAGCCGCAGAAGGAGACGCTGCAGAAGCGGAGGTTTGCGCGGCAACGCCTGACCCTGCCTGGGCCACGCCCAAGGTCAATGCCATCGCCGAGAGGCATCGTGCCCACTGCCGCATGCTGTCTGTCTCCGTCGTCGTTCTGTTTATGAAAGCGCTTTCATGATAACGAACGAGCGAGTGTGACCGTACCAGGGTTAGTGCTGATTTCTTACTCCCTCTCCCGCTTGCGGGAGAGGGCGGGGGTGAGGGCCAGCGGCGGTGGAAGTACCCAGGCCCGATCAGAGCGACCGTGTCGACGACCGGATGATCAGCCGCGGCTCAGGAAGCTGGACGGTGGGAACCTTGGTGCCCAGCAGGTCCAGCAGCGCCTGGGCGGCGCAGCGGCCGAGCTCGAGGCCGGCCTGGTGGATCGTCGTGAGGGGCGGGATGCAATGCGCGGCCCCGGCCAGGTCGTCGAAGCCGACGATGGAGACGTCCTCGGGCACGCGCAGTCCGCGGCGGTACAACGCCAGCGAAGCGCCGAACGCCATCTGGTCGTTCGCCGAGAAGATCGCGGTGAAGGGCTCACGGCTGTCGATCAGTCGCTCGACGGCCATCACGCCGCTGTCTTCCTGGAACATGCCCGGCAGCACCAGCGCCGGCTTGTACTTCACCCCGGCCGCCTCCAGCGCGGCGCGATAGCCCTTCAAGCGTTCTTGCGCATCGGGGTGGACCGGATCGCCGGCGATGAAGGCGATCTTGCGATGGCCCAGCGTCAGCAGGTGATGCGTCGCCAGGCGAGCGCCTTCGAAATCGTTGAAGTTCAGCGCGTACAGGCTCGGCGCCTTCAAGGTGCGGCCGGTGACGACCACCGGCAGGTCCTTGGCGAGCTTGCGCAGCGACTCGTCGCTGAGCCGCCCCGTGAGCACGATGATCCCGTCGACGCGGCGTGCGCGCAGCGTATCGATGCAGCGCTGCTCTTCCTTCGCGTTCCAGTGGCCGCTGGCGAAGAGGGGGACGTAGCCCGCGGCATCCAGCACTTCCTCGATGCCCCGCAGGGCGACGCCGTAGTAGGGGCTGTCGATCGACTGCGTCACCACGCCGACGCTGAGGGAGCGCCCGCCGGCCAGCACGCGGGCGATCGGATTCGGGACGAAGCCGAGGTCGGCGATCGCGCGGTCGACGGCGTCCTTCTTCTCCTGGCTGACGACGGCGGTGCCGTTGAGGATGCGGGAGACGGTGCTCGGCGAGACCCCGCTGACTTCGGCAACCATGCCCAGCGTCACCTTCGAGGGCGGCGTGCGGGCGGACTTGGTGCTCTTCATGAGGGGGATAGCGTTGTCGGTGCGCGGCGAGTGTAAGGGACGGTTGCGGGAGGTGGGACAACGGTACCGTGACGGGGTGATGTCAGGGGCGAGCGCCGGTGCCCTGGTGAGGGCACGCATTGATAAGACGGCGTGAAGACGGTAACGTCGCGCCCCGGCGCATGGCGGGAGCCCTGCGGACATGATCCGGACACCCGGGCGATGTCGGAAAACAAAAGAGATTCAGGGAGGGAGTGGCAATGAAGAAGCTGGCTTCGGTGGTCGTCGCGGCGTGCCTGACGACATCTGTGCAGACGGCAACGGCGGTCGAGAAGGTCACCTCGGTTCCCGCGGGCGCAAGCCTGCAGCTGCGCGCGCACTCGAGCACGCACGTCACCGTCGGCGCACGCAAGATGCAGATGCTCTACGGGCCAGGCCTGGAGAACGGCTGCACCAGCGTCTACCTGTACGCGGACAACGATGCCGTGCTCTACAGGACGCTTGCGGCCGCCGTGATGATGAAAAGCGCCATGACGCTCATCTATGACATCGACACCGACAGGCGCGGCCCCTGGGGCGATCCGCTGTCGTGCCCGTTGACCTCGGTGACGGTGACGCCGTGAGCAAGGATTTGAGAGGACAAGACATGACGACATTGAAACGTCTGTGCGCGCGTGCATTCGGGGCGGCCGCGACTGCCGCGACGCTTTTCTCCGTATCAAGCGCGGTGTTGGCGGAGACGACAGTGACCGGTCAGGTCGACCTCATGCGGACGCATGACGCGTCGTCGATCCCGGGCTGGCCGGCGCCGATGTTCTGGTTCACCTTGAAGGGCATCACGGCAGTGGAGAACTGCGGCAAGTTCTCCAACGGTCAGGTGCTGTTCGTCGGCCGTGACCTGCAGATGATGGCGTTCGTGATGTCGGCGCTCGGCAAGGGGCTGACGCTGAGCGTGAACATCGATGCGCCGGAAACCGCCAATGGCTTCTGCGTGGCGCGACACGTGACAGTGAGCAAGCCGATTTGAGGGCGGAGGAGGCGCGATGAGAGTAATCGGTCGAACGGGCCACGCGATGGCAGTGGCGATCGTGGTGTCGGCATTGACCGGCACTTCGACGCGGGCGGCGGAGACCTACATCGGCCTGCTCCTTCTCGAGAGCGTGGGCGTGCAGCAGACGCCAGGCCCCACGGGGCATCTGGCGGGCAACATGGAGATCAAGCTCCGCAGTCCCGCCACCCTGCCCACGGGCATGACCTGCGACAAGACCTTCATCACCACGAAGCGCGAGGGCGATCCTGACAAGCGCTTGTTCGCGCTGCTCACGATGGCTCATCTGGCGGGCAAGTCGGTGACCTTGCAAATCTCCGACGATGCGTCGCTCCGCGCGTATCCGGGACGCTGCAGCCTGATGTGGGCGGAAGTGCTGCCCCCTGACGCAACCGGAGTGAACTCATGACAACGATCTGGAAAGTCGGCCGCGCGATCGCATCGCCCCTGCTGGTCGGACTGCTGTACGCGTCCGGCGTAGCGGTGGCGGCGGAGGGCGACACAGGCCCCGTCTTCCTCGAAAACGTCGGCGTGCTGGAAGTCGCCGGCGGTGGGCATCAGGCCGGCAACATGGAAATCAAGATCCGCGGCGGCTTCACGCTGCCGACGGGGATGACCTGCAGCAATGAATACATCACCACGCTCAAGTCCACGGACGCCAGCCAGCGGATGTTCACGCTGCTGACCATCGCGCATGTGAAGGGGAAGGCCGTGCGCCTGCGCATCACGGATGACCCGGCGTTGCGGGCGTTCAGTGGGCGGTGCAGCTTGATGTGGGTGGGGCTGGAGCCCTGAGTAATCGCCGTCGACGGCGTTTCATGAACCCCTGCAAATCTTTGGATCCGTAGAGAGAGCGGCTTACGTCGCAGCATTCGGAAAAGAACTCGTATGACTGGCGTTTCGAAGAGAGTGAACTCGATGAGTGTTCGTGCATTTTGGGGTCTGTTGCTGGCAGCATTGCCGGCATTGAGCGGCGCCGCGGTGTCGGTGTCACCCAGCGGGCAGCCGGGGTACAGCATCAAGGTGGAGACGCCGCCGGGGCGGGGCGCCGAGCCGAATATCACCATCAGCTACTCCGGCGGCCGCAACGGCTCCGTGGGGGCCGGCTGGGCGTTGAGCGCGGGCGCCCAGATCACAAGATGCGCGGGCATCAAGGCGATCGACGGGGCCTCGGGAACCATCAATTTCCTGGCGACCGACAAGTTGTGCCTGAATGGCTCGCGGCTCATTTCGCTCGATGGGAATGGCAATCCCACGACCGGGCTCGCCACGCGAGATGCGGAGGGGCTGGTGTCCCTGCCGTATCGGGAGTTCCGCGTCGAAACGGACGGCAACACCAGAGTGCGCGCATACGGAGTGGCCGGTGGCACCGCGGACTCCGGCCCCCTGTACTTCCAGGTCTGGCACCCGGAAGGTGGACGTTCCATCTTGGGCCAAGGGCCCGCGGACGCAGGCAGCCGTTCCGTGGTCTTCGGCACGGCGTCGGTGCATGCCAGCAAGGCCATGAACTGGCTCGTGTCCGAGACCTTCGACAAGCACGGCAACAACATCCGGTTCTTCTACGACCAGGCGTCGTTCCAGGTCGGCATGAACATGGGCGATTCGGGCGGATATCCGTCTTACGGCTTGGACGTCTCCATCAAGGAGATCCAGTACGGTCCCGGCAATAAGGTCGTCTTCTCATATTCCGATCGACCTGCCACACCCGGCGCGCGGGATGAAACGCTCTATCGGGCCAATAAATCGGTGTCGGTGCGATTGCTCAATTCGATATCGACCTATATCAATGCGCCATCGGATATCGGGAGTGTGGTGGGCGCGGTGCATGTCCGCACGACGCGTCTCACCTACGACAACGGCGCTGTCAGTGGTCGCCCGCTGCTCAAGGACGTACGTGTATGTACAACGCCCACGGGCAGCAAGTGCCTGCCGGCCACTTCCTTCACCTATACCGAGGGCGGTCCGGTGTCGTACTCGGAGGTCCCCGGGCTCAATCTGCCCGCCGACCTCTACTCTTCCCTCGAATTGTCCGGAACACCGTCAGGCATCTACGCCCTCGACGTGGACAACGACGGCAAGACGGATCTGTTGAGGGTGCGGATCGATGGCACGCCTCGCAATGTAATCTACCGGAGCACCGGAGGCGGACAGTTCACGACGGTCGTCGATCCAGTGCTCGCCAACGAGCGATTCACCATGGAAAGTTGGCCATGGACCACGAACTGCAGGATCGGCGTGCTGATCCGCGATTTCAACGGAGACGGCCGGCCGGACATCTTCCGGTTCGTCAACAAGTACGAATTCGTCGTTGACGAGAACCCTTGTCCGCATCTGTCTTCCGCGCTGTATCTGAACACGCCGACGGGATTTGTGAAGCGGGACGTCAGCGGGTTCCCGCAGCGCCTCCGTGCCTGGATGCCGGACTTCAATTACACGGACGAAGGCAACAGTCCATACAAGGGCTGGGGCGATGCCGAGAATTTCTACTTCCTCGATCTGAACAATGACGGCATCCTGGATGTCATCACCAGTCGGATCGGCGAGAAGGACTACCGCGCAGCCACTTTCGATCTGTGTCCATCCCAGCAATGCACCCGCGCCTTCCTCGGCAACGGCGAAGGCGGCTTCACTGAAATCGCCACCAACCTTGCACCGTTCCCGTTGGTGCAATCCGGCAACGGCGAACTTGGCGGCTCAGCCACTTTCGACATGAACGGCGATGGACTGGCGGACCTCCTGGTGACGGATCCGCGCGCAGAGATCTATAGCAGTTCGTATCCGATCAGCTCGCAGTTGGGCGACGTGGCCATTTCCCGAGGTGACGGCAACTTCGATTTCCGGAACTCTCCGAATCGCGGGTCCGCGATCGCCTCGGCCAATTCGTTGGACATCCAAGGAGACGGACAGCCCGAGTTGCGGGTCAACATGAGCGGGCTTAATGGTGGAGGGTCCTACGTCTATGGCCTTCCCGATCCCACCTTCACCGTCTTCCCGGTGCCAGCCTGGAACGGACTGCCGCCGTCTTCCGGCGACCAGCCGACGATTGGCGGCGGTTTCCCGGTGCCGATGGATTTCAATGGAGATGGTCGGACCGACTCGCTCTTCCTCGTCCCGTACAACGATTGGCGCGAGGGCTTCGAACGCTACTACGAGGCGTTCATGTATATCTCCAGAGGCGGTGCAACAGTCCAGGACCGAGGATTCAACATTCCGTTGAATCGGCTGGGGACCATGGCCAGCGGGTTGACGGGAGGAACCTACAGGCGCCAGATGCTGATCGGCAACTTCACGGGTAAGTCCGCGACGGAGATCCTGAGTCTCGGCCATGCGCCGAACGGTGAGGCGAACGTGCTGTACACGCCGAACTATCCGATCCCCCCGGATCGTCTGCTGAGCGTCCGCGAGGGCACGGCTGGCGTCACGACGATCACGTACCAGTCCGCAGCGGGGACCGATCGCGTCGGCATCGAGTCCAACGTGGACGCCGACCAAGTCGCCATCGCACCGACCGGATTCGTGGTGATCGCCGTGTCGAGTCCTTCCGGCATCCCCGGCCAGCCGTCGATCACCGAGTACGCCTATGCGGGCATGCGGGCCGACAAGAACGGTCGCGGCTCGCTGGGCTACCGTGTGTTCAAGACGCAGGGCGAGACACCGACGGGTCGGAAGATGACGACGGTGACCCGCTTCGCGCAGCGCTTCCCGTACACGGGCATGCCGATGAGTTCAAGCAATGTGCTGGCCAGCCTCACGTCCTCGGATCAGGGGCAGGTCATTGCCCTGAAGGAATATGCCTACTGCGACGCGTCCAGCGACGTGGCGGTGCGCAATGCCTTGGTGGCGGGCAGCGGACTCTGTCCTGCTGTGTCGACGCCCATCAAGCGTCCCTATGCGCGTCTCAGCCGATCGTCCGGCAACGACCTGGACGGCTCGCAGCTGTTGAGCCAGACGATCACGAGCGACGTGAACCTTGCGGGCTATCCGACCTCGGTGATCACCACGAACATGCTCAACGGCCAGACCTATCGGAGCACCGACTCGACTGTCTATCTGGCGGACGACGTGAGTTGCACCTCAGCCGTCGAGTGCCGTTGGTGGATCTCCAGGCCTGAGCGGGTCTCGATTGCCCGGTCCGTGCCGAACGTGCTGCCTGCGACATCCGCGGGGAATGAGCCGCTCGCGACTGCGGTGAGCGGCAATGTTCCCAACATCCCGCAAGGCCTGTCTCCGGCCATGCTGAGCGCCATCCTGCAGATCCTCCTGGAAGACTGACGGCCCCGTGAATGCTGACTGGAACGATGCGCACCGCGATCGGCGTGTCCGCGTCCAAAAGAACGAAATTGGAATGCTCACCATGAGAAGTCAGGGAGTTCTCTTCAAGCGCCTGGTGCTCGCGACGACCATCTGGATGGCGGCCAGCAGCCCGGCGGCTGCGGACACGTCGACAGCACCAGCGGATCCGTCGAACTACAGCCGGACGATCACCAACGGCTATGAGCCGTCGACGGGGCGTCTGTCCTCGACGGTGATCGAGCCCGACAACCCCAAGCTGTGTCTCAGGACGTCGATCGGCTATGACGCCTTCGGGAACGTCTCAAGCAGGACCGTGTCGAACTGCGACGGTGCACCTGCGCGCTCGCGTATCCAGACCCGGGCATTGCGCGAGTCCTATGACGCGATGACGCAGTCGATCACCGTGAACGGCCAGGTGGTCTCAGTTCCCGTCGCCAGTGGCACCTTCGCAACCTCGGCTGAGAACGCGCTGGCGCAGGTCAGCCGGACGGCTTACGACCCGCGTTTCGGGATGCCCATCCGCATCCAGGATCCGAACGGCGCTGTGAGTCGAATGGACCTTGATGACTTTGGGCGGGCGGTGCGGCAGGTTGCCGCTGACGGGACTTCGCAGGTGACGCTGTACTGCGTGATCGCGACCGGCGATGTGGATACCTCCTCCAACAGTGCCGGCTGTCCGTCGGTGTCTGCGCCAGAGCGGCCGGAGGCCGCGGTCAGCTTCACGCACAGCGAGCCTCGTGACACACAGGATCGCAAGGCGGGCGTGTTCGTCCGCACCTATGTCGATGCGTTGGGACGCACCGTACGTGTCGCCACGGAAAGCTTCGACGGCGGGGGGCAGCCGGGTGGCCGCGCAGGCTCGGTGGTCGTGTCGGACTCGGTCTACTCCGCGCAGGGCGTGAAGGTCATGCAGACCAACGCGTACTTCCTGGTGAGCGGGTCCAGTACGGTCCAAGGCAGCCAGGACGTTCGGGTCAGTGCCGCCGAATACGACGACCTGGGTCGGCCACTTCGGACCTACGTGACCAGCCCGACTGGCCTGGTCGCACACAGCTTCGGAGGTTCGGGCTTCGGCTACGGCAATTACGGCAGTCGGGCGAGTGCTGTGACCAGCCAGCGATACGCAGGCGCAACGACGGTATCGACGAGCCCCAACGGACTTGATTCAGTCACCGAGCGCGACGGGATGGGCCAGATCGTCCGCGTGACCGATCCGGGTGGCGCGCAGCTGGCTTATCGCTACAGCGCATTCGGCGATCTGCTGCAGACCCGGGATTCATTGCAGAACGTCAGTTCGACCACTTACGACATGCTCGGCCGCGCCGTGGTTGTCGACGATCCGGACAAGGGCGTATCGCAAAACTGCTTTGACGCGCTCGGCCAGGTCAAGGCGGCGCAGAACTCCAAGCAGCGCGGAAACCACGGCGTGAGCGCGTGCCCGGACGACGAGGCGACGGGCACGACGGCGGCTGGCCGTGCGAGATGGACGACCTTTGCCTACGACACGCTGGGTCGCAAGGCAGAGCAGAAGTCCGACAGCGACACTTACCACTGGTCCTACGATGCTGGCACCGGCGCCGTGGGACGGCTGACCCAGTCGACCACGGCGCAAGGCGTGACGAAGCGATTCTTCTACGACTCGTATGGTCGGCCGACGAGCTCGCGCACGGACATCGCGCAGGGACCGTCGTTCTCCACGGCCATGGCCTATGACGCGACCACGGGCCGTGTGGCGAGCGAAACCTATCCGACGGGCTTCAAGGTGGGCTACGCGTATACCGCGCTGGGCTTCCTGTCGGAGCTGCGCTCGAAGACGCCGATCAACCTGAGTCCGCTGCCAGGGACTGAAGGCGGAGCGAGGCCGGAAGGAAGTTTCCTCTCGGTGGAAACGCCGCTGTGGTCGCTGCGTCAGCAAAGCGCGGACGGACGCGTCGAGCAGTCGGCCTTGTCGAACGGCATGACCGCGACTACGGCGATGGATGCGATCGGCCGGGTGACGGGACAGAACGTCCGTGCCGCCGACCTGTCAACGCAGGTCAGCCTTGGCTACGCGTGGGACCAGATGGACCGGATGACCTCGCGCGCCGACAACATCGGCGGAGGCAGCGGCGGCGCTGGCGTCGCGGTCAGTGAGTCCTTCGAGTACGACAAACTCAATCGGCTCGGGGCCTACACGGTGTCGTCGCCGTCCATTTCCAATCTGCAACGGCGTGTTGAGCTGAAGTACAACGCCCTGGGGATGATGCTGTCGAAGAACGATGTCGGAAGCTACGTCTATCCGACGCAAGGCGCGGGCGTGCGCGGCGCGCATCGGCCGACGTCGATTGCGGGCGGCGATCTTCAGCACGACCTGAACGGCAACGTGCTCTCCCGCACCAGCGCGAAGGTGAGCTCGCTGACGTACACGGAGTACGACCGCGTCTTGACGGCCACGGGTTCGAGCGCGTCGTACACCTGGTCGTACGACGAATCGATGTTCCGGATCAAGGAAACGCGGGTCGGCTCGAATGGCGTTCGCACGCTCTGGTACCTGCATCCGGATGCGGTGGGTGGTTTGGGGTATGAGCTCGAGACGCTGAACGGCGTCAACAGCCATCGACATTTCCTGACCGTCGGCGGCATTCAGGTGGGCGTGCTTGCCAGCACGGGCGAACTACCGGTCTTGAACGCCCAGCAGGTCGCACCGTCCGAGCCGAGCGTCCTGCCGGCCAACAAGCTGGAGTACTGGCACCAGAACCATCAGGGTTCGATTGTGGCGACGTCGGATCATGCGGGCGCGATGACGGCGCGATATTCCTATGACCCCTTCGGCAAGCGCAGGCAGGTCGACGGCAGCTATGACGGTTATGGCACCCTCATCCTTGACTGGCGCTCAAACGTCCGGGCCAGCACGGGTCGTGGCTTCACGGGGCATGAGGAGTTGGACGACATCGGCCTGATCAACATGAACGGCCGGCTCTATGACGACCACGCCGGGGTGTTCATGCAGGCGGATCCGATCTTGGGTGATCGATTCAATACCCAGAACTACAGCGCTTACGCCTATGTCCTCAACGACCCGCTCAATCAGACTGACCTGAGCGGTATGGATCCCTCGTACTCGCCCAGTGATCCGGGGTGTGCTTCAACTGCTGGTGCTGTTTCGGCGGGCTGTCCTGCGGTGATTGTGGACGGCAAGTCCACACCGCCGCCGGATCACGCGCCGTCAGGCTCCATCAACATCGAACTGACGCCACGCGACAGCTTCAACTGGGGCAATCGTTCCGAGACGGGGATCAATCAGTACGCGAAGGAAATGACTCTGCTGGCCAAGTCATACAAGCCGCTGGTCGCATCCTGCGCCAACGGCGATTGCATGAAGCTGGTGGACAAGGCCATGAGCGCGCTGAGCAGCCTGCCAGGATTGCAAGCTGCGCAGATGGCTTGGAAGAACTTCAACTACGAGAGCGCAAGCAAGGCTGGGCACATCACACTGGCTGGGCTGGGCACGGTTCCGGCGTTGGGCCTTGTTCCCGACACCATCGATTTCATCTGGAGCGTTGCGGAATTGCCGTTCGGCCATTCGACATGGGCCGATGTGGGGATGGCCGGTGTCGGGATCCTGGCTACGCCACTGTTCATGACGGGCGATACGGCAGCTGGGCTGGGGAAGATCGCCCTGCGCATGAAGCGAAGCGCGAATGCGTGCGGCTGCTGCTTCGTGGGAGATACGCCGGTGTTGACCGCCTCAGGCCTGATGGACATCAAGGACGTCGAGGTCGGCACGCTGGTGCAGGCGCGTGATCCGGAGTCCGGAGTGACGGCGCTGAAGGCGGTGACGGACGTGATCCGCTATCCGGACCGTCATCTGTACGGCTTGACCTTCTTGAAGCAGGATGGAAGCTCCACTCGCATCGAATCGTCTGACAACCATCCGTTCTGGGTGGAAGGTCAAGGATGGGTCGACTCCGTCAAGCTGATTCGCGGCATGAAGGTGCCGTCGTTCAGCGGTGAGATGCTCACTGTTGTGAACGTGGAGACGCTGGGACGCACGGCGAAGACCTACAACCTGACGGTTGATGACTTCCATACGTTCTTTGCGGGACACGCGTCTGCGTATGTTCATAACATGTGTGCGTGTGCAAGCGCAGGGAAAGCTGCTTTCAAGGCAACTGATCTGGGATATGACGCTAATAAGGTTTCTCATATTTTCCAGAGCAAGCACATGATGGATCCCTTGGTTAAGCGCTTCGGCTCCGAAGAGTTGGCGTTGGGTGAAATGCACAAAGCCGCGCAGGCCTTTGTCGGGCCGGGTGTTTATCAGACCGGCAGCTGGATAACAGTGAAGCTTGACGGAATAGCAGTGAGTATTAAGGGCGTGGTAATGAGTGGCGAATTTAGAATATCCACGGCAACCATGAAACCGTTCTGATGCGACCTACCAATGAAGAGCTTTTTGCTCTAACTAAATTATTCCCGGGTGCCGAGCCCGTAGATATTGCTGTTGCCGCGTCGGCTCGGGAGGCGAGCGTGATTGAACGAACGTTCACCGACGGAGGAGGTTTTTCTACTATTAAATTTGCTTCTCCTCTTCCTCCGACTGATGGATCTCTGCAGCGGGATTGGAACTTTTCGCATCGAGATCTGGAGTACGGTGGGTCCTTTATGGCTGCACTGGTTTATCCAGACGTAATCGAGCTGGAGTTCGTCGCTCATGTCGAGTCTTGGCCGACGGGGTTTGATCCAAACGCCTTTCTAGAGTCTGAATAAGAAAATCTTGAGCATTTGAAAAAATCGATCGATTGGTCGAAATGCAAATATTTTGAGGGAGTCGCACCCAATGAAACGCACACTTTTCGCCGGGGCGTTGCTCGCCGCGCTGTTGCCTTTGTCCAGCCACGCCTACACCGAATGCCCGCCCGTCAAGCTGACGAAGGTCTGGAGCGACGTCGACGGCAACTTCTTCATCGCCATCAACAACGCCTACCTGAGCGGTTCGATCCGTGCCACGGTCAACCCGACGCTCTCCAAGCCGGCCATCGCCGTCGCCATTGCTGCCTATACGGCCAACCGGAAAGTCATCGTCCGCTACAGCCGGGACGGCGTGAACTGCGATGCGCCGGTCTGGGACGAACAGATCGGCTCCATCGGAATGGGCGGCGACCGACTTCCTCGACGGACTTGAACATGAACATCCACCAGCGACTCCTCAGCGTCGGCATGCTGGCCGCATCCACCACCTGCGCCTTTGCCGCCGGCGGCAACCTCCCGCAGACCGTCGTCAGCGTCGGCATGCACGACACCGGCCACGCGATGGTCGAGTACGACGCGGTCGGCCATGCCGACGGCTGCGCGACGGCCGGGCACGAGAAGCTCGTGCTCATCGAGAAGACCAATCCGAGCTTCAAGTACATGTATGCGACCGCGCTGGCCGCGGCGGCGTCAGGCAAGAAGCTCAACGGCTGGGTCGACGGCTGCGTCGATCTGTGGGGGGACGGGCGAGTGCGCATTCCCAAGGCGCTGACGCTCGGAATCATGGGGCAGTGAGGACATATGAAGACTAAAACCATCAAGGCGTTCGCGTCGGTCGCGACGCTGGCATTCGCGGGGCTCATGACCCCAGCTCATGCCGTCAGCAACAACGGGCTCTACGACGTCCTGTCGATCAACCTCCACGATTCCGGTCACGCCATCGTGAACCTGAGCGGTGCCGACAACACGGAAGGGTGTTCGACGCCGGGCAACCGGACCCAGATCTTGATCGACAAGGCCGATCCGCGATTCAAGACCATGTATGCCACGCTCCTCTTCGCGATGGGCAGCGGGAAAAAGGTGGCGGCGTGGGTGTCGGGTTGCCAGGACGTCTGGGGCGATGGGTCGATGAAAGTTCCCTACGTCCGGACGCTCAGCGTCGAACGCTGACGCTCCCGTTCTTCGAAGGCCGCCCATGACGTTCAACCGCTCCGCGTTCTCCACGCTCCTCGCCGCCATTGGCCTGTTCACCGCCGTCTCCGCGCACGCCGAGGAGTGGCTCACGCTCCGGCCCCAGGACCTCGCCCAGTACGAGATCACGCAGGCCAACACCGTCAGCCGCTGGCTTGATGGGGAGGCGCCACCGACCTAGGGCAATCCTCTAGCCCTCCGCAGGCGTGTCCGAAATCCATCCGCCATGCCGACACGGTAAAGTCGCGCCCTGGCCGCAAAGAGTCAGGCCGCGCGGCGCGCCCAGTGCCGTGGATCAGGGAGGATCACATGAAGTTGTCAGTCGTGCGCGTATCGGACGCGCAGCGGCGCGCTGCGCGTGCCGCGCAGCCGTTCGCCTAGCTCGGAACCCGTCATGCATTCGGCAGCAGTTCCGGCCGGATTCCTCCGTCCCGCTTTCTCCCGGTTCCCGTCATGCGCCTGAGCGCCATCGACTGGCGGGCGCTCATGGATCCCGCCACGCTCAAGCAGCGCCTCTCCCGCGCGCCGACCGCCGTGTGGGTGGGCGTCGCGCTCGTGCCGCCGCTGGTCGCTGGCGCGTTGCTGTTGGTCGCGCGTCAGGCCGAGCACCTCGCGCTCGCGCATGAGCAGGCCGCCCGCACCGAGCTGGCCGCGCTGCGCGCCAAGGCCGCCACGGCGCCGGCCGCCAATGCATCGCCTTTCGCCACGCGTCTGCCGTTGACGCAGTCGTCCGCGCGCGCCGTCACGCATCTTCGCGAGGCCGCCGAGTCGCAGTCCGTGCTCGTCACCGCGATCTCCACGGCCCATCAGGCGCCGACCGCCAGCACCCTCGGGCGCATGAGCCTGGACGTCAACCTGCGCGGCAGCTACGCCGCGATCAAGACCGTGCTCGCCGAGCTGCTCACGCGCGATGCGCAGCAGGCCGTGCTGCAGCAGATCTCCTTGCGGCGCGCTCCGGGCGCCGCCCCGAACGCCGCCGGCGGCTTTGCACCGATGAACACGATGAACACGGCGCGTCCGATGGGGGCGCCCGCCGGAGGCGACCTGGAAGCGCGCGTGGTCGCCACCTGGTTGAGCCGGCCGCTGGCCGACCAGCCGTCGCCAGCCGCGATCGTCGCGGTGCCCACCGCGCCCGCAGCCATCGCATCCAGCGCTTCCAGCGCGTCAAGCCCGGCGATCGCCGCTTCGTCGACGGCCAAATCTGCCTCGGCCTCCTCGGCCTCCTCGGCGCCGGGCGCCGGTTCGCCGACGGGGTCAGGCCTTGCCGCGAGCGCACCGGCGGCGACCGTCAGATCACCCGCTCCTTCCGCGTCATCGGCCTCCGCGCCGAAGCCGCGTCGCTGAAAGCGCGCCGATGTTCAAGCGCCCTCCCACTTCCACGACCCCAGCGACGACCGCCACCAACGCTCCTGCCAAGGGCCTGCGTCCCGGCCTGCGCTGGGCGCTCGGCCTGAGCGCCGTGGCCAGCGCCTGGGCGATGCTCGCTCCCGCCGATCCGCCGGTCGTCGCCGCCACCGCGCCGGCGCCGGGGCAGGGCGGACCGAACTCACCCGCGCCGCGCCCGCCGATGCCGACGACCGCGCCGACGACGGTGCCGACGACGGTGCCCATGAATGCACGGACTGCCGCGCCGGGGCAGGCGCTCGCATTGGCGGCAGTCCCTGCCCGTCTGCCCGAGCAGCCCCTCGAGCCCGCCGACCGCGATCCCTTCGCCATCCCGCAGCCGCCCCCACCGCAGGCGCCGGCGCTGAACTACCGCTACCTCGGCCAGTTCATCGACCCCCAAGGCCAGCGCAAGGTCTACCTTGCGCGGCCCGACAAGGACCTGCTGGTCGAGGCCGGCACGCGCCTCGACGAGGGCTACCGCGTCGAAGCCATCACCGACGACGAGATCCGCCTCGTCTACGAGCCCCTCCAGCAGCGCACCGTGATCCGCATTCCGGCGGCATCGCCGTCACCCTGATCCGCCCGCCCGATGCTTCAACGATCCGTCCGCTTCGTCCGCCTCGCCGGCTTCTCCCGCCATGCTCGTTCCGGTGTCCTCCAACGCCCGACTTCGACAACCGCTTGCACCGCTGGCGCGCTCGCGGTGCTGCTGCTCCTGGCCGGCTGCGCGGAGAACCGCATCCGCGACGAGTCGCGCCGCGCCATGGCCGGCGGCCAGTACCAGCAGGCGATGAGCACGCTCGAGAACGGCGTGCGCGAGTACCCCGAGAGCACCGCGCTGCGCACCACGCTGTTGCAGGCGCGTTCCGAGGCGCAGATGCGCCTGATCTCGCAGGCGCTGACGCAGCGGGCCGCCAGCCAGTTCGACGAAGCCACCGCGACGCTGCGCCAGGCCATCGAGCTGGACCCGACCAACGCCCGCGTGCAGGCGCTGCTCTCGGACATGGAGCTCGAACGCAAGGGCGCCGCGGACCTGGCCGCCGCGCAGAAATGGGTGGAGGCGAAACAGCCCGACCGCGCGCTGCGCGTGCTGGAACAGGCGCTCAAGGACAACCCCCGTCATGGCGGACTGCAGGACCTGCAGCGTCGGCTGCTCAGCGACCAGCGCAGCGCGCAGGTCCAGGCGCTCAACGGCGTGCTGACCGAGTCGCGTCCGATCTCCCTGGACTTCCGCGACGCCAGCCTGCGCACCGTGCTGGACGTGGTGACCCGCCACAGCGGCATCAACTTCGTGCTGGACCGCGACGTGCGCGCCGACGTGCGCGTCACCGTGCTGCTGCGCCAGGCCAAGGTCGAGGACGCGCTGGACCTGATCACCTCCAGCAACCAGCTGGCGAAGAAGGTCATCGACTCGCGCACCATCGTCATCTACCCCAACACCGCCGAGAAGCACCGCGAGTACCAGGAGCAGCTGGTGCGCGTGTTCAACCTCGCCAACAGCGATCCCAAGGGCGCCGCCGCCTTCCTGAAGGCGATGCTCAAGATCCGCGAGCCCTTCGTCGACGAACGCTCCAACCTGCTGGCGCTGCGCGACTCGCCCGAGAACATCCAGCTCGCCGAACGCCTGCTCGCCGTCTTCGACAGCGCCGAGCCCGAAGTGCTGCTCGAGGTCGAGGTGCTGGAGGTCAACGCCACGCGCCTGACGGAACTCGGCGTCAAGCTGCCCACCTCGTTCTCGCTGACGCCGCTGCCGACCGGGAACTCGTCGCAGCTCACGCTCGCCGACTTCGAGAACATCGGCCGCAACCGGATCGGCGTCGGCCTCAACCCGAACAACATCCTGGTCAACCTGCGCCGCGAGGTCGGCGACAGCTCCACGCTGGCCAATCCGAAACTGCGCGTGCGCAACAAGGAGAAGGCCAAGATCATGATCGGCGACAAGATCCCGGTCGTGTCCACGACCACGGGCACCGGCGGCTTTGTCTCCGAGAGCATCAGCTACCTCGACGTCGGCCTGAAGCTCGACGTCGAGCCGACCATCTTTGCCGACGACGAGGTCGCCATCAAGGTTGCGCTGGAAGTGAGCTCGCTGGGCACTTCGATCAAGACCTCGGCCGGCTCGATCGCGTACCAGATCGGCACCCGCAACGCGACGACGCTGCTGCGCCTGCGCGATGGCGAAACCCAGTTGCTGGCAGGCCTGATCAGCCGCGACGAGCGCGCGACCTCCAGCCGCGTGCCCGGACTCGGCGACCTGCCGGTGCTGGGCCGCCTGTTCTCCAGCCAGCTCGACGACGGGAAGCGTTCGGAGCTGCTGCTCGCCATCACGCCGCGCGTGCTGCGCAACGTCAAGCGACTGAATGCGAGCGAGTCCGAGATGTGGGTGGGCACCGAGGCGTCGCCCAAGCTGCGGCAGGTCGGCGGGCTGCAATTCAATACGCCGCAGGCGGATGCCAAGCCCGCCGTGCCGGGGGTTCCAGGCACGCCCGGAGCAGCGGGTCTGCCCTCGACATCGGGTGCACCGGGCACTGCGGCGCCGGGGGCGCCTGGGGCGCCCGGTACCGGCGGTGTCGCGGGTATCGCTGCCACGCCGGGCGTCGCCGACCTGCCGTCGCGCAAGATGCCCGCCCTGTCGCTGGCCGCCCCCGCGCAGGCCAAGGTGGGCGACACGGTCGAGGTCCGCCTGGACCTGCGTGACGCCAACCTGCGCGGCCTGATGACCGAGCTGCAGTACAGCGCCGACAAGCTGACGCTGATCGACGCGGACGAGGACGACTACTTCCGCAGGGGCGGTGCCGTCACCAGCTTCAGCAAGCGCGTCGAACCGGGCCGCGTCAACCTCAGCGTGCTGCGCAACCAGGCGACGGCGGCGGAGGGCGCGGGCGGGGTCTTCAAGCTGCGCTTCAAGGCCGCGGCCGCGGGCCGTGCCGAGGTGCGCGTCGGCACGGCGCAGCCGGTCTCGCTCGAGCCCAATGGCGAACGGCCCACGCTGCCGGCGCCCGCCGTGATCGAGGTGAAGTGACGATGACGCCGCAGCGCGCGCCCGCCACCGCTTCAACCGTGGCCACCGTTCGTCGCTCACGCGGCGCCGGTGCTCGCGGCGGCGCGCGCGGGCGTTTGCGGATCCGCGGCTTCACGCTGATCGAGCTGCTCGTGTGCCTGGGCATCCTGGGCTTCCTCGCGTCGCTGGCGCTGCCGATGGCGGAGATGACGGCCCAGCGCGAGAAGGAGCGCGAGCTCAAGCGCGCGCTCTGGGAGATCCGCGACGCGCTCGACGCCTACCGCGCCGCGCGCGAGTCCGGCGCGGTGCTCGGCCCCAGCGACCGGCCGCCCTATCCGGAGTCGCTGCAGAGCCTGACGCGAGAGGTCGCCGACGCGCGCACCGAGCATCAAGGCCAGACGATCCGTTTCCTGCGCCGGGTGCCGCGCGACCCCTTCGCGGAGCCCGGCGTGCCGGCCGAGCAGAGCTGGGGCCTGCGCGGCTACCAGTCCGATGCCGACAACCCGCAGCCTGGCGCGGAGGTCTACGACGTGTACTCGAAGTCCACGGCCACCGGGCTCAACGGCGTGCCGTTGAAACAATGGTGAGGCAATGGTGAGGCCATGCTGAAGCGCGCGCACGTCATGACGAGGACGACGGTGTCTCCCCGCGATCTCCGCCATCTCCGCCATCTCCGCCGCGGCGGCGCCGCGGCGCGAGGCTTCACCGTGATCGAGCTGCTCGTGGTGCTGGCCGCGCTGGCGCTGCTGCTCAGCGTGGCCGCGCCGCGCTACGTGCAGCACGTCGACCGCGCGCGCGACACCGCGCTGCGTCACAACCTGCACGCGATGCGCGACGCGATCGACAAGTTCTACAGCGACCAGGGCCGGTATCCGAAGGAACTGCCGGAACTGGTCGAGCGGCGCTATCTGCGCGCCATTCCGGTCGACCCGGTGACGAGCCGCGCCGACACCTGGGTCGCCGTGCCGCCGCGCGCGGGCAACGCCGACGGCGAAGGCGTCTTCGACGTGCGCAGCGGCGCGCGAGAGATCGCGTCCGACGGGAGCAGCTATGCCTCGTGGTGATCGCTCGCCGATGCGTGTGCGCACGCAAGGCTACGGCCTGGTGGCCGTGCTGGTGCTGGTGGCCTTGACGTCGGCCGCGCTGTCGGTCGCCGCGCAGTCCTGGGCCGACGCGGCCCGGCGCGAGAAGGAGCAGCAGCTGCTGCGCATCGGCACGCTCTACGTGCAGGCGCTGGAGCGCTACCGGCGCAGTTCGCCGGGCACCGACAAGCGCCTGCCGCAGGAACTGGACGAGCTGCTGATGGACACGCGCTTCGTCGGCACCGTGCGGCACATGCGACGCCTCTATCCGGACCCGGTGGGCGCCACCGGCCGCTGGGGCGTCGTGCGCGGCGACGACGGACGCGTGCGCGGCGTCCATAGCCTCAGCGAGGACGCGCCGCTGATCGCAGGCGCCGTGCGTCGGCCCGGGCTGCTGCTGCCGCCGGCCCAGCGCTATTCGGATTGGAAGTTCGTCGTGGACTCCGAGCAATGAGAGACCAGAGCAACATGAAACACCTCGCCCCCCCTTTGTCCCTTTTCGCTTGCTCCGCCTGTTCCGCCTGTTCCGTCCGGTCCGTGCGCTCACGCGGTTCCCGCGGCTTCACGCTGCTGGAGCTGCTGGTGGTGATCCTGATCATCGGCCTGCTGACCGGCATCGTCGGACCGCGCTTCCTGGCGCAGATCTCGCGGTCCGAAGTCACCACGGCCAAGGCGCAGATCGACGCGATCGACAAGGCGCTGCAGGCCTACCGCATCGACATGGGTCGTTTCCCCGACACGGCCGAGGGCCTGGCCGCGCTGGTGCGCAGCGACGCCAACGACCCGCGCTGGCGCGGTCCCTACCTCAAGGGTGAACTCCCCAACGATCCGTGGGGCATGCCGTACCAGTACCGCATCCCGTCGCAGCAGCCCGGCAAGGACTACGAGCTGTTCAGCTTCGGGCGCGACCGGGTGGCCGGCGGCACCGGTGACGACGCCGACGTGCAGCTCTGAGAGGCCACGCTGACATGAAGCTGCGCGTCCGCCTGCTCGACCCCGTGCGCCTGTCCGTCAGCGAAGAGCTGATGGAGGTGGCCTCGCGCGAGGCGCTGGGCACGCAGCTGCCTGACGGCCGCAAGGTGCTGGCCGCCGAGCCGGTGCGCGAGCCCGCCACGATGCGGGCCGCGACCGGCGCCACGGCCGGTGCCGGAACGGCCGGCGCGCGGGCGAGCGCGCTGGACATCGCCTGGTGGTGCCAGGAATTGCGCACGCTGCTGGTCGCCGGGATGACGGTTGTCGAGGCCATCGAGACGCTGCAGGCGCAGTCCGGCGCCGACGGCGCGCGCGCCGAGCTCCAGGCCGCCTTGCTGGCACAACTGCATCAGGGCAAAGCGCTGTCGGTGGCGATGGAGGCGCTGGGCCGCTTTCCCATGGTGCTGGTGGCCAGCGTGCGCGCCAGCGAGCGCAGCAGCTCGCTGGCCGAGGCGCTCTCCGAATTCCTGCGGTATCACGAGATGGTCGAGACGCTGCGCAAGAAGGTCGTCAGCGCGGCGATCTATCCGAGCCTGGTGCTCGGCCTCGGGCTGCTGGTGAGCGGCTTCCTGATCGTCGTGGTGCTGCCGCGGTTCGCGTCGATGTACGCCGACCTGCGCGGCGAGATGAGCTGGTCGACCCATCTGCTGACGGTGGCGAGCACGTTCGTGCGGGAACACCGGCTCGGCATCCTCGCGGCGGCGGCGGCGCTGGCGGCGCTCGGCGTCGTGGCGTGGCGCCAGGGCGCGATCCAGCGCGCGGCGATGCGCGCGGCCGCCGTGATCCCGCCGGTGCGGCGCGCGCTGCGCGAGTTCCGGCTCGCGAAGCTGTACCACTCGATGACGGTGATGTTCCGCGGCGGCTACACGCTGGACGAGACGCTGCTGCGCTGCGAAGGCCTGGCGCTCGGCGCCGACATGGATCACGCGATGCGCGACGCACGGTTGGCGTTGACGCGCGGCGTGCGCGTCTCCAGCGCCTTTTCCGAGCACGGCCTGACCGACACCGTCACGCAGCGCCTGCTGGCCGTGGGCGAGCGCTCGGGCAACTTCGAGCGCGTGCTGCAGACGATCGCGGAGCGGCACGCGGGCAACTTCGCCGCCTTCATGGATCGCGCGACGCGCATCGTCGAGCCGGTGATGCTGCTGCTGGTGTCGCTGCTCGTGGGCAGCATCGTCGTCCTGATGTACCTGCCGATCTTCGACATCGCGAGCAGCATCCGCTGAGCGCCACGTTCCGCACCCACCCTTGCCGACCTCCTTGCCGATGAGAACCCCCGCCCGATGAACGCCGATTCCCGCTCCGACTTCCGCGCCGCGTTGCAGGCCGCGCGGCGTCAGGCCGCCCAGGCCGGCGCGGACGCCGTGCTGGATCAGCTGCTGCGCGGCGGCTGGGGTCAGGACTTGCCCGCGCTGCTGCGCGAGACCGGCGGCATGGAGATGCTGGACGCCGCCGCCGCGGCCCGTGCCGTCGCCGACCTGGCGTTGCTGGGTGCGGGCGGCGCTGCCCTGGCCAGGCAGGTGCGCGCGGTTCCTGTGAGGCTGGACGGCGATCCGGACCGGCTGCGGCTCGCGATGGCAGACCCCTGGGACGACGCCGTGCTGCGCCGTGCGGCGCAGGCGGCGGGCCGGCGCATGCCCGCGATCGCGGCGACACGCGTGCAGCTGGACGCGTGGTGCGGCACGCCCGCCGCGACACCGGGTCAGGAGACCGGCGTCTCCGACACGACGGGCACGGCGGACGGGCCCGTGGTGGCCTTCGTCGATCAGGCCTTGCGCCGCGCGTACGAGGTCGGCGCCAGCGACATCCATTTCGAATGCGACCGGCAGGGCGTGAGCGTGCGCCTGCGCCGCGACGGCGTGCTGATGCCGCATGGCCGCCTGGAAGGCACGCGCGGCGCGGAGGAGGCGATTTCTCGCATCAAGGTGCTGGCGCAGCTCGACATCACCGAGCGGCGGCTGCCGCAGGACGGACGTTTCCGCGTGGCCCTGGGCGGCGGCGAGCTGGATCTGCGCGTGTCCATCATCCCGAGCGTGTTCGGCGAGGACGCCGTGCTGCGGCTGCTGGACAAGGCGCAGCTGCGCGATCCGGCGGACCAGGTGTCGCTGGACCTGCTCGGTTTCGACGCCGCGGGCGCCGCGAACATCCGCGAGCTGGCCGGTCTGCCGCACGGCATGCTGCTGGTGACAGGCCCTACCGGCAGCGGCAAGACGACCACGGTGTACGCGGCACTGTCCGAGGTCAACAACGGCATCGAGAAGATCATCACGATCGAGGACCCGGTCGAATACGAGCTGGCCGGCGTGCTGCAGGTGCCGGTGAACGAGCGCAAGGGGCTGACCTTCGCCAAGGGGCTGCGGTCCATCCTGCGGCATGACCCGGACCGGATCCTCGTGGGCGAGATCCGCGACGCCGAGACCGCGGAGATCGCGGTGCAGTCGGCGCTGACCGGCCACCAGGTGCTGACGACGGTGCATGCGAACAGCGTGTTCGACGTGACAGGCCGCTTCAAGCATTTCGACCTGGACATGTTCGGCTTCATGGCGGCGCTCAACGGCGTGATCGTGCAGCGGCTGGTGCGCTGTCTCTGCCCGCACTGCGTGGGCGACCGGCCGGCGCAGCCGCGCGAGCAGCAGTGGTTCGTCGACATGGGGTTGGGGCGGCCGGAGACGATGCCGCTGGCCGTGGGATGCGAACGCTGCGGCGGCACCGGCTACAAGGGTCGCCGCGTGATCGCGGAGGTGCACACGATCGATGACGGCTTCCGCGATCTGGTCACGACCGGCGCGCCGGTGTCGGCCTTGCGGGAGCATGTCTATCGCAAGGGCGTGAGGACGCTGTCGCAGCTGGGCGCGGACATGGTGAGCCGGCGGGAGTCGAGTGCGGAGGAGATCAAGCGTGTGGTGGGCTGGTAAGCGCGCGTCGGCGCGGACGGCGGTGGCCTATGCGGGCGAGCGCGCGGTGCGGCTGTCGCTGGGCGGCGTGCTGCTGGTGGCGTCGGACGTCGACGGGCGCGATGCCGCGATGGCGGCCTTGGCCGCCGGCGTGCGGGAGCTGCCGCGTGGGACGCCGTTGCGGATCACGGTGAGTGGCGCGGTCTGCCGCCCATTCCTGCTGCCCGAAGTGGCCGGCGTCTCTGGCGAGGCTGATTGGATCGCGATCGCGAGGTCGATGGTCGAGGACCGCGCGGGACTGTCCGCCGACAGCCCCGTGTGGCTGGACAACGGTCAGTCGTCGCCGCGGATCGCCGTCGCCATCGATGCGGCCTGGCAGCGTGAGCTGCTGGCGCTCGGCGGCCGCGCGCTGGAGAGCGTGAGGCCCTGGTGGGCCGTCGCCATCGAGGCGGCGCGCGAATCCGGTGCGTCGGGGTCGTCCCCGCCGTCGGCGGATGCGCGGGGCCTGGCCATCGCAGACAGCGATGAACTCGTGCTGCTGGTCGCCGAAGGCGACATCTATCGCGTGGCGCAGACCTATCCGCTCGACGGCGAGTCCGCGTCGGCGGTGCTCAACCGCGCGTTGGTGACGCACGACGTTCCGGCGGGCGGGATCGAGCTGATCAACTTCGACATCGGCGCGTTGCCCGGCCAGCAGGCCGGCGAGACGCTGCCCTTCCGCAAGGAGGCCGCGGCATGAGAGCGCTGAGGGTGGACTTCGCGCCCGCGCGGCGGCCGATCGTGGGCTTGGCGATCTGGGGCGCGATCTGTGCGGTCGCGACGGTGGGTCTGGGCTTTGGCGCCTGGCAGGCGTGGGAGGAGCGCGCCACGCGCGTGGCGCGGACCGATGCCGACGCCGCCGAGATCGCGCGCCTGCGGGAGGCGCTGCGTGAGCGTGCGGACAAGGCGGCCGCCGACGCTGTGCCCCCGTCCTATGCGCGCGATGCGCTGACGGTGGCGCGCACGGCGGCGTTCCCGATGCAGGCGGTGCTGCGGTCGCTGGAGACCGTGGCGGTCGACGGCGTGCGCGTCAGCGGCATCGAGCTCAATGCCACGCGCGGCGGCGCCGACGTGACGCTGGAGTTCGACGACTACAAGGCGCTGCTCGCCTATCTCGAGCTGCTCAACGAGGGCGAGAGCGTGCAGCGCTGGACGCTGGTGCGCGCCGAGGCCGCGGGCGCTCGGCGGCAGGCGGTGATCCGATCGATGTGGCCGTGAGGTCGACGACGGCAATGCGCAGATAGTCCCCGATCGATCGCTGGTCTGGACCCTGTGTGCTTACTTCATCCAGATGTCGGACTGAAGGCAAGACCTGTCCCCGTCGCGGTTATTTCATGCGCGCCCCCCTTGTGGGGGTTAGTGAGTTCCCTAGTGCGAACGGCATCCGCGCTGAATAGCATCGGTGGTCCGTCTCACCAAACGTCCGAAGTTGCGTGGTGAGCGGCGGCAGGCGCCTGGCGCCTGCTGCGTGACCGGCATGCGACCCGCATGTCGGTCCGCCGGGTTGGTCTCGTCTGGAGGTCGACCGCCACAGGGAGGTTTCGCATGGTTTGGAAGGCAGGCGCGCGCAGGCGTGCGGGGCTGGCGCTCGTGTGCGCCATCGTGGGCGGATTGGGCGCTGAAGGCGCTGCGGCGCAGATCAGCGTGTCCAGCTCCGGCAGCCCGGCGTACAGCCAGGCCATCGCCGTGCCGCCGGGCATCGGTGGCATGCAACCCAACCTGAGCCTGATGTACGCCGGCGGCGGCGTGAACGGTCCGGTCGGTCATGGCTGGTCGCTGCAGGGCATCTCGATGATCACGCGCTGCCCGGCCACGCGCTACACGGATGGGCAGCCGCAGGGCGTCGTCTTCGGTCCTTCGGACAAGCTGTGCCTGGACGGTCAGCGGCTGATCCAGACCGACGCTTCGGGCAACGTCGCCGCCTTCCCGCAGACCGCCGATGCCCAGGGCCTGTCCAGCGGCTGGCGCGAGTACCGGACCGAGAAGGACAGCTACGCCCGTATCCGTGCCTACGGCGTCGCCGGCGGCGATGCGGCCAATGGGCCGCAGTACTTCAAGGTCTGGACCAAGGCAGGGCAGATCTACGAATACGGCACGCCGCCCTCGGCTGACGCCAACACGCAGGCGTCTGTCCTGGCGCAGGGGAAGAGCGCCGTGATGGTGTGGGCCGTGGCGCGCATCAGCGATGTGGTGGGCAACTACATCGACTTCAAGTACGAGAACCGGCTGAAGGACTGGGGCAGCCAGGCTTATGCGCAGACCGGCACCGGACGCGAGTGGAACATCCGCGAGATCCAGTACACCGGCAACGGCAGCCAGTTGCCGGCCAACAAGGTCGTCTTCCGGTATTCGGACCGGACCAGCGATGCGGCCGAGTCGTATCAGCAGGGATCCAAGAACGTGAGCGTGCGACGCCTCGATGCGATCGACACCTACGTCAACTCGCCGACCGCGACGCCGGCCGAACCGGGCGCCGCGCCTGCGGGCGGCGTCTTCGTCAAGCGGGTGCGCATCGACTACACGCAGGGCGGGCTGACCGGCCGGTCGCGTGTCGCCGCGATCTCGGAATGCGTCGGCCCGAACGCCACACAGTGCATGCCGCCGGCGCGCTTCAATTACGCCACCGGTGGCGCGTCGCGCGTGGCGTCGACGAGCTTCAACCTCGCCTCCGACAAGCTGTCGTCGATGGACAGCAAGTACGGCGTGATGGCGGGGGACTTCAACGGCGACGGCCGCACCGACCTGATCCGCTGGGCCGAGACCGCCTCCGAGACGCAACTGCTGCAGAGCAACGGCGACGGCTCGTTCACCGCGGTGGCGACTTCGCTGACCTCGGCCGGCCCGTTGAACAAGGCCGACGGTTGCGTGTCGTCGACGGTGGCCGACGTCAATGGCGACGGGCTGCCCGACGTGATCCGCGTGTTCAATGATCTGAACGCCAGCGGCGGCTCCTGCGGCCAGACGGCGCGCGCGGAGTTCCTCGTCAACCAGGGCGCCGGCACCTTCGTGAGCCGGCAACTGCTGGACACGGGCAATGCGCAGATCGCGTTCAAGCGGCAGGTCTCCAACCCGCTGTCGCGCCAGTTCTGCGGGCAGGTCGCCGCCGCCAACATCGACGGCCGATCCAACGACCTCATCATGGCCGTCATCAACGACTGCATGAACGGCAACTTCGAGATCTGGGTGGGCTACGGCTGGAGCGCGGGCGCGACCTACTACTTCATGGACGTCAACGGCGACGGGCGGATGGACATCATCACGACCACGCTGGCGGCGCGCCAGCCCGCGGACCCGCGCGACGACCCGTATGCCGGCGAGGACTACCCGACCTGCACCGGCTGCACCAAGGTCTACCTGGCGCAGGCCGACGGCCGCTTCGCGCTGACGCCGACCAACATCGACAACATCCCGGTGTACTCCGATCCGGGGCGCTTCGGCGCGCTGAACTCCTGGGCCTTCGTGCGCGACACCAACGGCGACGGCCTGGCCGACCTGCTGGCCGCGGGCGCGCCGCGCAAGTACCGCAACTGGACCTCCGACGGACGCGGCAACTTCGCGCCGCAGGCCAACACGGGCGAGGCGTCCTGCAAGGTCTCCCTGGACTTCAACGGCGACGGCCGCAGCGATTGTCTGATGCCGAGCACGGCGGCCAACAACCTGCTCTACGCAGGCTTCTCCAGCGCTGGCACGCTGTTCGTCAACAACTTCAACCTGAAGAACGCGGGCCAGGACCTGAGCAGCAACGGCGGCAACACGATCGGTCAGAACTACGGCGTCTACGCGATCGACGTCAACGGCGACGGCCGCGACGACCTGATCCGCTGGCACGACAACCCCTCGCTCAACAAGCTCTACCTGTCCAACGGCGACGGCACCTTCGGCGAAGCGCCGATGAGCGCGCTGGGCGAGATGGCGCCGATGATCCTGGGCCAGAGCGACGGCACCTACGACCTGTTGATGGGCGACTTCCGAGGGCTGGGTACGGTGGAGTTCCTGCGCATCTCGCGCAACGCGCCGGACCTGAGCGACCTGAGCAAGAAGAACAAGCTCTTCGTCGCGTCGGACGTCGCCAGCGCGGACCGGCTGGTGAGCTACGTCTCGCCGACCGGGCTCAAGACCACGGTGAACTACGAGACGATGGCCGGCGGCCGCGTGGTCAACGACGCGGGCACCGCTTTCAAGGCGCAGTACCCGTTCACCGACGTGATGATGCCGGGGCAGATCGTCGGCTCGCTGGACCAGGAGTCGGGCGTCGGTGCCGAGACGGTGAGGACCGAATACGGCTACATCGGCATGAAGGCGGCGGTGGACGGCCGCGGCCTGCTGGGCTTCCGCCGCACGGTGCAGCAGAACCCCGCGCCCAACGGCGAGCCGCTGAGCGTGTGGACAGATTTCCTTCTGGAAGAGCCGTATGCGGGCGTGGCCAAGCGCACGCAGACCCGTCGCGGGGTGTGGACCAACGCGAATGCCGCCTTGCTGAGCCAGACGGACAACGTCTACTGCGACCGCACGTCGGGCACGAATCCCGACGCGGCGAGCGTCGACGCGCCGTGCGCGACCACGGCCAAGGTCACGCGGCCCTACCTGCGCCAGAGCGTCGAATCGGGCTGGGACTTGAGCGGCACCGCGCTGCCGGTGGTGACGACGGTCAACACCTACAACGACTTCGGCGATCCGACGCAGATCGTGGTGACGACGACCGGGACGGTGGCAGGTCTTGCCAACCAGGTGTCGACGAAGACCACGACCAACACCTATTGCGCGCCCGACAGCGCGAACTGCGCCAACCGGATCGCGGGCGACAACTGGATCTTGGGACGTCTCAGCCGTGCGACGGTGAGCAACTCGGTGCCCAAGCTCATCGACACGCTGAGCGCGAGCGCCGGCACGTCGCCGACGGCCACGGCCACCAGCGGCAACCAGACGGTCAACCCGCCGATGAATCCGGCGGTGCTGTCGGCCATCCTGCAGATCCTGCTGGATGACTGAGCGCGCTGCGCTCCCGCTGCACCCGAACGAGAACCACGACAAGAACCGCAAGTCCGAGCCGATCGGACCAGGGAGAGAGAGCATGCGCGCAATCCGGCTCGCGATGTCCGAGGAGTTCCACCGCCGCGCCTGGCGCGTTGCGGGCCTGGGGCTGCTGGCGCTGACGGGGATGGCGTCCGCCCACGCGGAGGCGTCCTACAGCTACAGCCGCACGAGTTCGTTCACGTACAAGGCCAACGGCCTGCTCGAGAGCGAGACGGTCGAGCCCGACCAGCCCAACCTGTGCGTCACGACGAGCTACACCTACGGCGACGCTTACGGAAACAAGACGGCGACGACGACGGCCAACTGCACGGGCGCCTCGACGACGGCGCAGTTCGCCTCGCGCGGCGCGTCGGTCACCTATGCCACGCAGACGGTGACCGTGGGCGGCGTGAGCGTGATCGTGCCTGCGGGCACCTTCGCGACGAACGCGGCCAACGCGCTGAGCCAGGCGGAGACGCGCACCTACGACCCGCGCTTCGGCGCCGTCACGCGGCTGGTCGGCCCCAACGGCGAGGCGGTGGCGACGAACTGGACGCTCGACGACTTCGGCCGCAAGGTGCTGGAGACGCGCGCGGACGGTACGAGCACGGCGGTCTACTACTGCTGGCTCAAGGTCTACAACCCGGCGACGGGCGCGATGGAGGCGGCCAGCGCCACGAGCGCGCCGTCCAACAGCCCGGGCTGCCACAACGGCAGCGCGCCCTCGATCGTCGCGCCGATCGAGGGTGAAGCGCCCGCCGATGCGGTGCGATACGAATACACCGTCGCGCTGAAGGGCGCCGCGGCCATCTCGGGCTTCACCCGGGTGTTCTACGACCGCGCGGGACGCAAGATCCGCAGCGTCGCGCAGGGCTTCGACGGTGCCGCGCAGCCCGGCGGCGCGCGGCTGATCGCCCAGGACGTCGACTACAACAAGTACGGCGTCGCGATCATCTCGACGCAGCCGTACTTCCTCAACCTGTCCTCGTCGACCACATCCGGCAGCATCGCCTATGGCATGACGAAGACCGAGTACGACGCGCTCGGTCGCGCCACGGCGGTCTACAGCGTCGACACCAGTGTTACGGACCAGCAGGCCGGCGGCAACGCGGGCTCGGTGGTGCTGCCCGCCAGTCGTGGCGGCTCGCGGCAGATGGCGAAGTCGAGCGTGAGCTACGACGGTCTGACGACGGTGTCCACGGACGACCAGGGGCACACCCGCACCGAGGAGAAGAGCCTCGACGGGCAGGTCATCCGGACCCGCGACGCGATGGGCGCGGAGGTCGTGCATCAATACGACGCCTTCGGCAACCTGGTGATCACGAAGGATCCGCTGGGCAACCGGATCAACGTCGACTACGACGTTCGCGGCCGCAAGGTCGCGATGAACGATCCGGATGCGGGCGTCGTCGTGTACTGCTACGACGCCCTGGGGCAGCTCAAGGCGCAGCAGACCTCCGCGATGCGGGGCGGTCACTCGCCGGGCGGCTGCCCGGGCGTCGATGCGTCGACCACGGCCACGGCGGTGCCGGCGTGGACGACGATGGCCTACGACGTGCTGGGCCGCATGACCAGCCGCGCGGAGCCGGAATACACCTCCTCGTGGAGCTACGACGGCTGCACGATGGGCAAGGGCAAGCTGTGCCAGAGCAGCACCAGCCACGGCGTGACGCGCAAGATCGCGTATGACGCGCTGGGCCGCGTCGAGAAACAGCGCACCGACATCGCCGGCGACCTCAGCGCCGCGACGGCGGTGAGCTACGACGCCAACGGCCGGCTGCTCACGCAGACCTATCCGACGGGCGTGAAGCTGCGCTACCAGTACACGGACATGGGCTTCCTGCGCGCCGTGGTGCTGGACACTCAGGTGACCGTGGGCGGCACGTTGCTGGCTTCAGGGTCGGCGCTGTGGAGCGCCGGCACCTTCAACGCCTGGGGCAAGGCAGAGCAGTCGAGCTACGGCAACGGCATCAACAACCGGGCGAGCTTCCTGCCGGACACGGGGCGTCTCGCCGGCCTGACGGCGGGCGGGGGCACCAGCAACGCGGTGGCGAACCAGGGCTACAAGTGGGACAGCCTCGGGCTGCTGACGCGGCGCGTCGACGCGCTGGGCGACGGCAGCGGCGTCACGGCGCTCGACACGTTCACGTACGACGCGCTGGGGCGCCTCAAGCAATACGACGTCTCGGGCGGCGGTGCGGCAGGCACGAGCATCCGCTCGGTCACGCTGCAGTACAACGCGCTGGGGATGCTGCTGTCCAAGAGCGACGTCGGCAACTACGTCTATCCGGCGCAGGGCGTGTCCAACGGCAGGCCGCATGCGGTGCTGGGCATCCAGAACCAGGGCCAGACCTTCGGCTACGACCTCAACGGCAATGCGACCTCGGCCACGGCCGGCAAGTGGCGCTCGGTGGCGTACACCAGCTTCAACATGGCCGACGTCATCACCGGCGCGGGACCGACGAGCAGCTGGAAGTACGACGAGAACCACCAGCGGATCAAGGAGACCAAGTCCAACCGGATCACGTGGTACCTGCACCCGGACAATGCGGGCGGTCTGGGCTTCGAGCGCGAGGTCGCGAGCAACGGCACGCAGAGCAACCGGCACTACATCAGCGCGGGCGGACAGGCGATCGCGGTGCTGGTGACCAACGGTGCGCTGCCGACGTTGGGCGCCGAGGCGATGGCGCCGGCGGAGCCGGCTGCTGTCGCGGCATTGAAGCTCGAGTATTGGCACAAGGACCAGCTCGGCAGCCTGATCGCGACGACGGACCACGCCGGCAACGTCACGGCGCGCTACGCCTACGACCCGTTCGGCAAGCGCCGGTACACCAACACCGCCTACGACCCGTACGGCAACCTGGTGGTGGACTGGACGACCGACGGCAGCCCCGGCACCGACCGGGGCTTCACCGGCCACGAGCACCTGGACGACATGGGCATCGTCCATATGAACGGCCGGCTGTACGACCCGACCCTCGGGCGGATGATGCAGCCCGATCCATTCGTGCAGGAGATGCTCAACCTGCAGAACTACGACCGGTATGGGTACTGCTACAACAGCCCGCTGATCTGCACGGATCCGACGGGGTATTCGTTCTTGTCGAAGGTGTGGAAAAAGTTCAAGCCGATCATCATCGCCGTCGCGGTGGCGATCATTGCACCGGAGCTCCTCGGATACCTGACGAACTATTCGGCGAACTTCGTTGTCATGGGAGCGACTGGCTCATTGGAGCTGACGAGCATGGGATCGGCCATCGCTGGCTTTTCGGCTGGGGCGATTTCTTCGGGGAACTTGAAGGGGGCGTTGCAAGGAGGATTCTCCGCAGGCATGTTCAACATGGCTGGAGACCTGCTCACCCAGAGCGGCGGCTTCGCCGGAAGCGACTTTGGAGGTTGGGGCGAGTCATCGTGGCAGGCGGTCGCTGTGCATGGCGTGGTCGGTTGCATTACGTCGGTGACTGGCGGTGGAAAATGCGGCCCGGGAATGCTCAGCGCAGCGTTCTCGCAGGCGACCATCGACTCAAAGAATGATCTGGGCGATAGGCTTGGAAGTCGTTTAGTAGGTGGAACGATAGCGAGTGCGACTATCGGCGGAACCGCATCGGTCCTCGGCGGTGGGAAATTCGCCAATGGCGCGGAAACTGCTGCCTTCGGCTACCTCTTCAATGCACTTCAGCACAAGCTTGAGGGCAGTACGGTGGTGGTATCCGGCACCGTCTCTTGCCGAGGAGTGACAGATGACGTCTGCAATCTTGCGATCACGCAGATCAGGAAGCTTGCCACATCGTTCTCGGACGGTTCAGGCGTTGTCGTCGACGTACATCGCTACGGCGAGTCGTTCTGGGACTACCTTTCCTTGGGACCGGATCTCGTTCTGTTCTCCGCGGACTCAAGTGGCGCATCGTTGGGCGGCGCCAACGGGAACTGCGCGTACGGCGGCGGAAGTTGCACGATTGCGCGGGATCGATTCAATACGAGCACGGTCACCCATGAGGTCGGACATCATCTCGGGCTGGTGCAACACAACCCAGATGAGCGCAGCGTCATGTACGAATTCGCCACGAAGAATCGCGGCACTTCACTGATTAAGCAGGACGTGCAAAACCTGATCAAGCTTCAAGGCAAGTAATCGTAGAAGCATGATGGCTACAAGGAAGACCTGGTCGGTTCTATTCGTCCTGTTTGTGCTTACGGGCGCCGCGTGGACCGGTGTTCATTTGATGGAGGCGCGAGCAGCCTCTACAGCGCTCTCCGCTCATCAAGCGCAGTGGGACTGTTGGCGGAAGCGGACGGCAGAAAATCCGGAGTGCGTGAGGGTTTTGCGACTCGGCGCGGAAGACGCCGATGCCTGCATCGCCGCAGTTGCCGCCTGTCGGGCAGACGGCACTGAAGCGGCCGCGGACAAGGCCGCGAATAAATTGCAGCTTTGGGTTGCGCTGAGCGCACTGCTGATGCTGGCCATGCTCGCCGAAGCAATAGCGTTTCTCGGGATGGGAACCTTTGTTCTGCTGTCTCGAAGGCGTGGACTTTGATCAGTTGGTATCGCTGAACGATAAATTCTCTGAAGGTTTTTATGGGGGCCCGGTCCTTCAGCGGTCGTCCATCCTTCAAATTTCCTTTGAGAGGTTAAATCAAGTGGAATCAGCGCCTCGTCAAAGAACTTCCTCGGCGACGAGCAGGGAGAAGTGGACGACTGATTGGTGCAGTCGCCCCCTGGGCGCTTTGGCAGTTGCAACATTCCTTTTAAATCCGGTTTCCTCGCATGCCTTCGACTGCCAAGGCCCGGTGCGCCAGCCGTCTGTGGAAGCTTCGACCGGCGACGTACTCGCCCAGGGCATCGGCGACCTGCGCTGGCCGAGGCTGTGCAATCTGCGCTCGACATCGCCGCAGGGCATCACGCCCGAGACCTGCAAGGTGATCTACGCCACGCTGATGACGGCGGCGCTGACCGGCAAGCACGTCCGCGTGGCGACGAAGACCGCGCCCTACGCTTCGTGTGGCGCCTACCCGGAATGGCTCTGGCTGCCTGACTTCTATTGGATGGTGCTGGTCACCGAGTGACCCGCGTCAGAAGGACCCCGACATGAAACGCTTTCTCGCTGCGACAGCGCTTGGCGCGCTTGCACTGAGCGCAAACGCACAACCTTGGGACGGCTCCGCCGTGGGCAAGGTGAAAACGCTCGACGTGACGGCCTCCGAGAACTTCGGATTCCGCGTCTACCTGGAAGGGCAGGCCATGTGCACCGGCGGCCCGAGCTGGGCCTATGTGAACGGTTCCGACCCGAGCTACAAGAGCTACATGTCTCTGTTGATGCTGGCGAGAGCCATGGACAAGACCGTGCTCATCTATTCGCAGCGTACCGGGGACTACTGCAAGATCGGCTACGTGTCGATGCAGCCCTGAGTCGACGCCGTCGAAGCAGAAAGAACAAGGGGAGGAGTCACCATGGTCAAAGTCATCGCCACTGCATTGCTGGCGTTCGCCGCGCTCGCGCCGGCTCACGCCGGCAGCCAGGTCGGGAAGATCAAGTCGCTGACGATTCGCGCGTCGGACGGGCTCGTGTACTTCGTGCTCGACGGTCAGCTCAACGAGCGACCGGCCTGCGCGCTTGGCAGCTACTGGATGATCCGGGCCGAGGACTCTCCCGCAGGCAAGCGGCAGTTGGCCACCTTGTTGACTGCGCGCGCGATGGGGCAACCGGTGACGGTCATCGGATTCAACACCTGCACGCGCTGGGCCGATGGCGAGGACGTCAACGAGCTGTACCTCTGATAGAGCCGTGAATCACAAGCACCCGATGATCTTCCGGAACATTCTGGGCGCGGCCACTGTCGCATGCACGCTAATGCTTGCGCCGACGGCGCACGCCAACTCGTACGTGACCACCGGCAAAATCGGAGTGACGCGCGGCCACACGCCGAAGGTGCAGGCCAACGGCGTGCAAGGTGTGACCGCATTCAAGTTGAGCGTCGCGTTCGAGGGGCGGTGCCAGTGGCTCATCGTCGAGGCCGGTGACCTCAACACGCTCGCGCACCTGCTCAGCGCCAAGAACAAGGACCGCACCGTCACCGTCTACTACGACGACGAACGGTCGGTCCCTTGGGGAGATACGGCGTCCTGCTACCTCACGGCGCTTGATCATTGATCTATGGCAATCAGAGGCGCCGACGCTGGGCCGGCTCAGACTTCGCGTGCTGGACCACGCGCTGATCGCCTCAGTTCAGCATCATGTAGCCGGGAGATGTGTACACAGGATTCTTCTCGCTGCAGGTGGTCAAGCCGTTCCAGTAGAACGTGATTGAACGGTCCGCCACCTTGGCCGACAGCAACATCGCCAGCGCATTCTTGTTCTTCTCTGGCGTGCCCCATTTGATTTGGCACCAGGCACCATTGCAGGTGTTGTCGGTCTGGAAGTAGATGTCGCCGTTCTCGTGAAGGATCGCTTGCGAGATCTTCTCGGTGCAGTGCACGCCGGCGCTCGCCAGGGGTGCGTGGAGTGATGCCGTCAAGACCATTGCGACGGTCAAGCCTTGCGTCAATGCGCGTTTCATGGACTCCCTTTCCTGGGTGCACGCCCGTTGATCGGGCTGTATGGATGAACCGATCGGATTCTGGCAAAAACCTGCCCCCACGCGGCGAACGGGACAAGTTGAAACGACGACGGTGCCGTTGAGGATGCGTGAGACGGTGCTCGGCGAGACCCCGCTGACTTCGGCCTCCATGCCTGACCTGCTCGGCATTTCCGAGACAGTAATTCCTAGAAGACGGCGGGTTGCAGG
>CBIHMU010000009.1:0-92321 GCA_966211105.1 uncultured Burkholderiales bacterium | reverse complement strand
GCTGCGGTCGGGGTCGTTGCGGCGGAGTCGGATGCGGGGCTGGGGCGGCTGGTGCCTGGTGGCTTGGGGCTTGGGGCTGCTGGGGCTGCTGGGGTCAGGCCTTGCTACAGCCCTGCCCACTGCGCAAAGAGCGCGGAGGGCGGGAGGAAGCGCCGTCCCCAGTTGTCCACCAGCGGTACTGCGGCGAGGCGCGCGGGCGGTGTCGCGTTGTCGACGGGGATGAAGACGCGGGCGAGGAACACCGCGCTCGGGTCCAGGTTGCGCGGCTGCTCGGGGGACGGCTCCAGCCCGCCGTCGCCGCCCGCGTGGCCGCTGCCGGTCCAGCCGTGCAGCACCGCGTCCTGCAGCGCGTCGCGTCGGGCTTCCGGTGTTGCGTCCGGATCGCCCGCGACCGGATCCGCCGGCGGCAGCGGCAGGCCGCTGTAGGCGTCGTCGAGTCCCGCGCGCGGGAGCAGCAGCAGTTCGTAGGCGTCGCGCAGCCGCGAGATCGACACCGCGTTGAGCGCGTCGAACGGGCCCTGGGCGAAGCTCGGCGTCAGCCCGCGCGCGCAGGCCGCGAAACGCAGGTACACGTCGGCCACGACGGCCAGCGCCGGCAGCGCGACGCCGGACGCGATCATGCGCGGGGAAGCGAAACGCGCCAGGTCCGAGTAGGCCGCCTGCGTCAGCGCGCTGCCGGGCACGTTGGCGGTGGGGCTGCCGTCGCCGGAGACGGCCAGACGCTGCGCGTCGTACCAGCGCGGCAGGCGCAGGCAGGCGTCGCGCGGCAGCTCCACCAGGCGGCCGAGCCGGTCCACGGCCACGCCCGGCTGGACGCTGATCTCCTCGACCTGCGTCGCCGAGCCCGGCACGTGGCGCACTTCCAGCCCCGCCATCGTGCCCGGCCCGGCCACGAAGGCCAGCGCGCGCGCCAGACGGCCGCGGTGGTAGGTCTGCTCGTCGCTGAAGTCCTGCGCGTCCAGCAGCATGCCGGTGGCGTAGGCGAGGCGGTCCGCGCGCGGCTGCGCCACCAGCGGATCGGCGTTGGTCGCCTGGATGCTCATGAGGGTCTCCTCGACGTGCGTGGGGACGGGGGTCGTTCCGGTTGCGCCGGCTTCTTCGCTTCCGCGGGCTTCGGCGGCTCGGCGGGCTCCGCCGACTTTTCTGGCGTCATCGGCCCGGTCGGATGCTTCGGCCCTGCCGGCGCCGTCGGCGCCGCCGGGATCACCGGCGGCGCGGGCCTGACCGGCTGCGCGGGTCGGGCGGGCAGCGAGGGCCGCATCGGTTCAAGCGGTGGCACCGGGGACGCCGGTCCAAGCGGCAGCCTCGGATCGGCGGGCCGCAGCGGCGGCGCGATCGGAGTCGCGATCGGAGTCGCGATCGGAGGCGCGATGGGGGGCGAGATCGGCGGCAACACCACGCGCGACTGCGTCACCTGCACCACGACCTCGTCGGCCGTGCGGCTGGGCAGTCCGGCCGCGTTGACGACGGACAGGCGGAAGCGGTGCGCGCCGACGGCCAGGCCCGCGTCGACCTCGACCGTCGCGGTCTCCGTCGTCACCGGCTTGCCGAGTGCGAACTTCGCCATCGCGCCGCTCCGGTCAGGTCACCGGACCCAGGTAGGTCCAGACGTACTTCACGACCTTGCCGCCGCCGACGTCGAAGGAGGCGGAGCCGTCCAGCTCGAAGCTCTTGCCGAAGGCCGCGATGCGCGGCCCGCGGATCACCGCGGTCGGCGCGTCCTGGTCGGCGACGATGATGGTCACCTCGTCGGGCTTGGACGCGTTGCCGGCGTCGTCGATGACGACGAGCCGGAAGGTCTGCCGACCCATCGGCAGCGGCTTGTCGGGGGTGACGGTGACCTCGATGGTCGGTACGTCGCTGCTGATGTCGGTGCCGGGAACGAATTCGGCCATGGCCACTCTCCTGCGGGGTCAAACATCCGTTGGCGGCAACAGCCGCCAGCGGTACTCGGTGATCGCTCGGCCCGAGGCCGCGCGCGAGCCGCGGCCGTCGAGGATGAAACTGGCGCCGGAGGCGGCCACGGCGTCGAGGCCGGCGTCGGCCACCGGCGGCGGCGCGCTCATGGGTGGATCCACCGGCGGCGCGCCGGACAGGCGCGGGTCGAGCACCGCGGCGCCGATCAGGTAGTCGCCCAGGCCCAGTCCGCTGCGTTCGACCTGCACCGGCCGGGGCAGGCGAGGCGGACCGAGGAAGGTGTCCACGCCGACCAGCGCGGCGATGCCCACCATCAGCGGCCAGGTCGCGGACACGACGCGCATCTCCACGTGCGCCGGCGCCTCGAGTTGCGCGATGCGCCGGATCAGGGCCAGGTCTTGCGGGTCCACCGCCTGGTGCACCAGCACCGTCGCGCGGAAAGCGAGGCGCGCATCGAAATCGATCGCCGCATCGACGTCGCTCTGCGCATCGACGTCGCTCTGCGCATGGACGTCGCGCGCCGCATCGGCACGCTGGGCGCGCCTTGCTCCCTCTCCCGCTTGCGGGAGAGGGTGGGGGTGAGGGCCAGCGGCGGTGGCAGTGAACCGGCCCGAAGCAAAGTCGGCGTCGGCATTGAACAGCGCCCTCAACGCCGCCTGCTCGCGATCGCCGATGACCAGCGTGTCGCCGACGACCGAGTTGCCGCTGACCTGCAGCCCGGGCAGCAGCGGGTCGTGGTCGTCGCTCAAATCCACGCCGAGCAGCGTGGCCAGGATGCGCCGCAGCCGGAAGTCCTCGATGACGATCACCTCGCCGCCGCGCACCGCGCCGTCGGTGGCGATGTCCAGCGCGAGCCGCAGGCCCATGCGCGTGCCGTGCCAGCGTGCGAGGTCGGGCGCCGCGCGCAGCCAGTCGCGCCGGCGCGCGGCCGGCAGCACGGGATCGAAGGCGATGCCGATCCAGCTGCCCAGCCAGTCGAGCTGCGCATCGGCGACGACGTTCGGATCGCTCAGCAGGTGCGCCGCGGCGACCTGGTCCTCCAGGCGTGTGAGCACGCCCTCGAAGCTGGCGAGCATCCGCGCGTTGAAGTCGGCCGGCGTGGCCCGCGGCCGGTAGACGGCGATGGCGTCGGGCTCCCGCCGGAGCCGCCAGGCGCGCTTGGCGTCGCTCAGCAGCCAGGCGTCGCCGGCGTGCTCGACCTCGACCGCCGCGCGGTCGCCGAGCGTTACCTGCTCCAGCCGCAGCCGGGCGCGCAACGCGTCGTCGGGCGCGCCGGCGGCATCGAGGGCCGCGGCGAAACTCAGGTCGATCTGACCGACGCGCTCGCCGGGCGCCTGCGCGGCGGCGCCGAACAGCGATTCGCGGTAGAGCCGCGGCAGGTAGCGGTCGGCATAAGAGAAGCGGCTGCCCCACACGCGCAGCGCGGCGATCTCCGGCGTGGCGCGGGTATCGCCGTGCAGCACCAGCCGAAGCCACAGGTAGCGGCCGGACAGCGTGCGCACGCGTTGCCGCGCGTTCTGCACCAGCACCGAGAACAGGCCGCGCACGCCGGCCTCGCGCTCGCCGCCGAGCAGGCCGGGGTGATGTGGCAGCTCACTGGGCGTGGGCTCCCAGACCGCGATCGGCACCTGCGGCGCGCGCATCGCGTCGTCGAGCTGGGGGATGTCCGCCCCGAAGCCGTGCGGATGCCAGGCGAGCCGGTCGTCGTCGGCCGGCGGCACGGGATCCTCGGTGGCGGCGAGCCAGGCGACGAAACCGGTGTGGGCGGGCAAGGCGGCTTCGGCGAAGAGACGGTGCCAGACCGTGCCGCCGTCGCCGCTGTCGATCATGCGGGCGACGAGGCCCGAGGGGCTGTCGGCATAGTGGCGCGCCTCGCCGCGCCGCGCGAGCTGCCGCAGCGACAGCGCGTGCAGCGGCTCCGCGCTCGCGGCGCCGGCCGGATAGTGCGGCGGCTGCGCCGCGCCGTTGGCGAACGGGCCCTCGATCGCGTCGGCGGCCAGCGGGTACACGTCGCCGAGCGGCATCAACTCGCGCAGTGGCGTGGACGGTCCGCCGCCCGCTCCTCCGCCAGAACCCCCCGAGCCGCCTGATCCACCCGATCCACCGGATCCACCGGATCCACCCGATCCACTCGATCCACCCGATCCACTCGATCCACTCGATCCACTCGATCCACCGCTGCCGCCAGCGCCGGATGCACCCAGGTCGAAGGCCGGCGCATCGCGACGACCCGGCACGCGCACGGCGACGCGGTCCGGCGCGAGCCACGCGATCGCGTAGGCATAGGTCGCGCCGAGCAGGGTCTGCGGCGGCGCGAAGCGGCGCTCGTCGGCCCACCAGCGCCGGACGCGCGCGGTGCCCGTGCCACCCGACCAACTCAGCAATGCGAGCGCGCCATCCGGCCCTGCGGCGATGGCGACGGGCGTCTCGGCGACGTCGAGCGGTGTCGGACCGATCAAGGCGAGCCGCGGCGCGCAGGCGTTCTCGGGGTCAGGCCTGAACACGCGCGGGTCGTAGTCGTCGGGCTGGGGCGTCTCCGTGCGCCTCGGCCGGCCGGTGAGCCGCGCGATGCGACCCGACGCGCGCTCCAGGGCCCACACGCCGCCGTCGGCCGCGGGCGCGAGCCGCCAGGGCACGAAGCCCGCGAGCGACACGTTCACGTCGTTCCAGCGACCGCGCAGGTCGTGCAGGCGCACCGCCGGCGTGGCGGCGTTCGGCAGGGCGAGGTAGAGCACGCCGTCCGGCGCGGCGCAGAGGTCGGTGGGCGTGTCGTCCAGCACCAGTAGCGTGGCCTCCTCGGGCAGCACGCTCTTGACGAGCACGCTGGTCGTCCCCGCGTCCCAACGGGCGACGCACTCGAGCGCGTCGATCGCGCGCGGCACGCGCTCCAGCGCCGATTGCGCGGCGGCGAACGCATCGGCGGGCGACATCGCCGGCACCAGCGTGCGTTCGGACGCGAGCCGCAGCCGCCGGCAGCCGCCGTCCCACACCGCATGCTGCACGGCGGGGAAATGCGCGGCATCGCCGAGCAGCCAGAAGCGCAGGCCGTTCGCGTCCATCAGCACAGCTCCGGCACGACCGGCACCGCGACGGCGTCGGCCTCGGCGAAGGGGTTGGGCAGGGCGCGCAGGTCGGTCGGCGCGGCGTCGCCTTCGATCGCCACCACCGACAGCAGCTCGGGCAATTGCCACGGCTGCAGCGAGAGGATCTGCGCGCCGTCGACGGCGATCGCGGGCAGCGGTTGCCACTCGGTGCCCGCCTGCCGGAACAGGCGCAGGCCGCGCAGCTCGTCGACGCCCGGCACGCGGGAGACCTCGACCTCCAGCTCGCGGCTGCGCACCGCGCGGCCGAGCGGCCAGCCCTGGCCGTCGAGGCCGCCCGGCGCCAGCGGCCACAGCAGGCGGCGCAGCGCCTCGCGCACGTCGAGCAGCACCTGGTCGCGCGCGAAGCCGTCGCGGATCGCGACGGCGACGGACACGCCGACCGCGACGTAGTCGCAGCCGATCACGTAGAGCTCCGTGGCCAGCGGCGTGCGCACCGAGAGGTGGGCATGCAGGCGCTCGATGAACGGCCGATCGGGCCGCGGGTTGGGCGCGGGCGCCAGCGGCGCGGCCGGAAGCGCCAGCACGCTGACGACGCCGGGCACATGGAAGCGCCGGTCGCGCGGCTTGAAGCGCGGCAGCACCTCGACGCGGCCGACGTCGATCGCGGGCGCTTCCAGCGCGAGGCGGCGGTAGTCCTCTTCGGTCACCGCGCGGTCGCGGTGCCGCAGGCGCGCGGGGATGCGGCGTTCGGCGACGGCCAGCGTCTCCGCGTCCTCGCCGCCGCTCAGCGCGAGCGGCTGCAGCACCTTGATCGGGGGCGCGGGCTGGCCGTCGATGCGGCGCGCGTTCAGCTCGGCCAGCGATTCCGGCGGCAGGTTGCCCGCGCGGCCACCGCCGAAGCGGCCCAGCGCGAGCCGCACGCGCATGCCGGACTCCGGCACCTTGCCGCGCATCCCGTCGCCCAGGCGCAGCGTGCCGGCCTCGGCGTCGAGTTCGTAGGCCGTCGCGTCGCGCGCGACGTCGGGGTCGGCGCTGAGCGCGCCCAGGTCGTCCACGCGCGTCCACGGCTGGTAGCCGCGGCCGGGCGCCTCGACCTCGATCTGCAGGGTGGTGGCATCGACGGACCCCATCGGCAACGGGAACTGCTGATCGGCCGCGCCGGTCGACACGCCCAGCACGCGGCCGGTCACCGTGGCGCGCTGGTCGATCTCGATCGCGTTCACGCCGATCCAGGCGAGCGGCAGATGCTGGACCGAGGCCGCCTGGGCGGACGCGCCCGTGGCCGCCGAAGACACGACGGAAGCAGCGGACGCAGCGGAGGATGAGCCCGATGAAGCCGACGACGTCGCGGAGCTTGTTCCGGCGAGACCCGGCTGCGGCCGCAGGCGCAGCCAGGCCACGAGCCGGTCGGCGCGCTCGGGATCGTCCAGCCGCGGCGGCGCGTCGCCGACGCCGGCTTGCGGATTCAGACCGACGTCGTTCTTCGGCGCCCAGATCTGGCGCTCGTCGGGCATCTGCAGGCGCAGCGTGCCGGCGCGCGACAGGCCGTTGCTGGTGTCGGTGCCGGGCTGCACCGGCAGCGTCAGGTAGTCGGTGTCGAAGTCGGTCCGGCCGCGGGTGGTGATCTCCCACAGGACCGGGACCGGCGTCGGCGCGGTGACGTCCTCGAACAGCGCCGGGGCCCTCAGCGCCGGCACCACGCCCATGGACAGCAGCGGCGGCAGCGCCGCGTCGCCGCCACCGAGCGCGGACTTCACCGCCTCGTTCACGGCGTCCTGCTGGTCGGCCTGCGGCGCCTTGGGCGCGAGCAGCGCGATCCACAGCGCGCGATCGGCGCTCTGCGCGAAGACGTCGATGCCGTCGGGCACCGCGCGGCCCTGCGCGAACACCGGCGTCGTCTCGTAGGCCTTCAACGCGCCGCTGAGCCGATGGATGCGGGCCAGGCCCTGCAGCACGTCGCTGCGGCGGGCGGTCTCGGTGCTGCTCAGGCGACGCTTGATGTAGGCCTCGCCGGTGATGGGCAGCACGGTCGTTTCCGACAGCGTCTCGAAGGGCATCGGCGCCTTCAGCGTCGCGCCCGGCGCCAGCGTGTGGGCGCCGCGTTCGGTGTCCTTCGCGAAGGACAGGCTCACGATGCCGCGGGCCGGCGACGCCGGCTTCAAGCCCAGGCCCAGCAGCTTGAGGAAGACCAGCCGCTGCCGCTCCGGGATCAGGTTGGCGCGGTACAGCAGCGCGTCGCCCAGCCAGGCGAACAGCTCGATCAGCGTGCGGCCGGGATCGCCCAGGCGCGGGTTGGTCCATTCCGGCGTGTGCGCGGGGATGCGGGCGAGAAGCTCCTCCACCAGGTCGTCGAAACGGCGGTCGTCGAGCGAGGGGGGCAGGATAGCCATGGCGTCAGCCCTCCAGGTCCACGGTGACGTTCATCGCGCCGGGATCGCCGGTGCGCGCCAGGCGGTAGGCGATTTCGACGCGCACCTGGCCGGGCGCGCCCGGCACCTCCCAGACCTCGACCGCATCGAGCAGGATGCGGCGCTCCCAGCGCGCGAGCGAGTCCCGCACCAGGTCGCGCATCTCGCGCCGTGTCGCGATCGTGTTGGGCTGGTGCAGCAGGCGGTCCAGGCCGCCGCCGAATTCGGGCCGCATCAGCTGTTCGCCGGGGCGGGTGCTCAGGATCAGGCGCAACCCGTCGCGCACGCTGCGCGCCAGGTCGGGCCAGGCGAGGCCGCCGTCGTCGCCCGGAAGCGGCAGCAGCGGCCAGCCGATGAGTGCGGAGGTCATCGCGTCACTCCTGCGGCGGGATCTTGGGGAAGGGCAGGCAGATCTTCATCGCGAAGAGCCAGCCGAAGAACAGGTTGAACAGCGAGAGGAAGATGTTCAGCACCAGGAAGGCGCAGATCGTGATGATCGGGATGTTGAAGCCGCAGATCCACGTGAGCGCCGGGTTCATGGGCGGCGGCTTCTTGCCGTCGAGGAGGTCCTTGGCCGAGCCCATCAGCACGCTCTGCAGCGACGGCGGCACGACGAAGGCCACGTTGGGCTTGAGCGCGGCCAGCAGCTGCTTGTCGGCCGGATCGGGCAGGGCGATCTGCACCGGCGGCGCGCCCGCGCCCTCGTACCAGGCGGCGATCACGAAGGGCTCGCTCGGCGCGCTCCAGACGACGCGGGCCGGGCAGGGACCGTCGGCCTTCAGCCGCACGAAGGCGCGCAGCTGATAACGCGCGTCGGGTTCGTCGAAGCGGCCGGTCTTGGCCTTCATCGCCGCGAAGCGCGCGCGCATCGCGGCGTGCATGGCGCCCAGCAGTTGCTGCGTCTGGCCGGTGCTCATCGCGGGCCAGGTCTCGGGCATCTCCACCGTGCTGGCGACGTTGCCCTGCGCCAGGATCAGCGTGTGGGCCTTCGTCAGGAACTCATCGGCGCGCACGGTGCGCTGCGGCCATTCGCCGTTGCGGCGCACGAGTGGCAACTGCAGCGGATGCAGCACCTGCAGGATGGCCGCGCCGGAGGGACCGAACGCGTCGAACTCGCCCGCGAGTTGCCTCAGCATCAGCACGAAGCGGACGAGGTTGCTGTTGGCGCCGGGTTGCTCGCTTTCTTTCAGCCAGCCGCGGCTGACCGATTGGCCGACCTTGGGCAGCGTCATCGACTCGCCGCGCAGCGCCTGCACCAGATGGCCCCGGAAGGCCGATGAGGACGGACCGAAGTCGAAACCAGCGGCTGCGCCGAAGCTGGCGTCCGTCTCGCTGATCTCGCCGCTGACAGTCGGGACCAGGCCGTAGTACAGCGTCTGGCCGGCCTCGGCGCAGACGTCGGGCGGGGCGAGGTACAGCGGGATCGTCTGTTCCTCCAGCACGGTGTCGGGCTGCTCGCGCGAGAACGCGACGAGCTGGCGATCGATGTCGGCCACGCCGGTGAGAGCTCGCTGCGCGCGTTGCGCCGGCGCGGGGTCGGCATCCGCGCCACCGACGCGCGATATCGGCACCCAGCCGCGGAGGCGGCCGTTGGACTTCATCCAGCCCTCGGGTTGTCCGCCGGCGCCGAGCCGCCGCAGCACCAGGCCCGCGGCCTCGATCCTGGCCGGATCGACGCGCGGCTCGCCGGGCACGTCGCACCAGGCCTCGACCAGCGCGAGGTGGAACTGGCGCTGGATGGGCTGGAAGAGCTTGAGCGTGCCGTTCTTGTCCGTGGCCCTCGCACGCAGCTCGCGCAGCCGCGTGAGTCCGTCCGGGCCGTTCGCTGCGTTCGCTGCGTTCGCTCCGTTCGCTGCGTTCGCTCCGTTCGCGCTGTTCATGCGGCCTGCGGCGCTCGCGCCGCGCAGATCGTCCAGCGTGGCGGGGATGAAGTCGTCGTCGCTGCGCTGGATCAGCCAGGGCTGCGTGCTGCGGGCGAGACCGCGCGGTGCGCCGACGATGACGGGATGGTGGGGATGGGACATGGTGTCGGTGTCCTCACCAGACGTTGCCGGCGCCCGGCGTGTAGCTGGCACTGATGACGGCGTTGGTCTGCAGCACCGCGCACTTCACGATGCCGGAGAAATCCGACATCGCCGCATCCACCTTCACCATGCCGGCGGTGACGGTGACCTGGCTGGCCTGCACCGTGACCTTGGCGGCGGCCTGGACCGTGATGCCGGAGGTCTCGAGCTTGATGCTGTTGCCGTTGCTGTCCTCCAGCGTCACCGTGCCGGGGCCGTCCTTGAGCGTCAGGCTGCAGCCGCCGGGCGTCTCCAGCGTCAGGGTCTCCTGGCCGCTCTGGTCGTCCAGCGTGACGACGATGCCGTTCTTCGACTTGATGCGCTTGTAGCGGTTGAGGCCGCCGCCCTGGATGTCGGCCGGCGCGGCGGCGCTGCCGTTCCACAGGCCGCCCAGCACCAGCGGGTGGCGCGGGTCGCCCTGCGCGAAGACCACCAGCACCTCGTCATCCACGTCGGGCACGAAGAAGGTGCCGCGGTCGTCGCCGGCGAAGGGCGCGACCACGCGCGCCCACATCGCGGCGTCCTGGCCGGGCGTGTCGTCGAAGGCGAGCAGGCGCACCTGCACGCGGTTGAGCCGCTCGGGATCGTCGATCGAGCTGACCTTGGCCAGTTGGGCGCCCGCGGCCCAGGGCAGCGGGACGCCGAAAGGCAGCGGGGAGGGCAGGTCGCGTTGCATGACAGGATCTCGTGGGGTCGTCTGGAGTCGTCTGGAGTCGTCTGGGGTGTCGGGTGTCTGATGCTTGTCGTGTGGCCTGTGGCGTGCGGCGTCAGGTCCCGAGGTAGGCGCATTCCGCGCTGAACTCGGTGCGGTAGCCCTGCTTCATGTCGAAGAGGTGGCAGGCGCGGACCACGTAGTAGGTGTTGTCGAACTGCGGCGACACGCCGGCCAGCGTCACGCAGGTGCCGACGCGCAACTGCGCGTTGCCTTCGGCCACGCCCTCGGCGCGGACGAAGCGGCGGGCGCGCTGGTCGAGCGCCGCTTCAGCCACGGCGCGCGCTTCGTCGCTGCTGTAGACCGCCGGCGCGGCGAGGTGCTCGTGGCGATCGCCGAAGACCTCGCCCGCCCAGGCGACGCCGGTGCGGCCCTGGCCCGGACCGGCGTTGGCGACGGCGCTCGCTTCGCCCTTGACCGCGGAGCCGTCCTTCGCGTTCCAGCCCGCCACGCTCACGGCGGTCGGCTGGTCGGCGAGGTCGGCGGTGATGCGCACGCGGGCGAGCTGGCTGTAGAGCGTCAGTTCGATCGTGCCGCGCTGCACGTCCTTGCGCGGCGAAACCTGCAATGCCGTGCCGACCACCTGCAGGTCGGCGTCGAAGCGCGCGAGCAGCCGGCGCAGGAATCCGAGGTCGGTCTCGTCCAGCTGCGCCCAGGTGCCTTGCGGCGCGGTGAGGCCGGTGACGGACGGCGTCAGGCTGAGGCCGCCGGCGATCGCGTTCACCACGTCCGCCGGCGTCATGTCGGCGTAGACCTTGCTGCGGCGCGCGCGGCGCGCGGCGCTCAGGCCGTCCTCGGCGAGCACGACCAGCTCCGGCGGCGCGCCGTAGTGGCAGACCATCTCCAGCGCGCCGACCTTGCCCTTGAAGATCTCGCGCGGCGTCGCTTCGTCGCCGGCATAGACGCCGAGCTCGGCGCCGAGCTTCAGCGACGAAGCGCCGTTGAACGCGAGTTCGGCGCGGCCGTCGTCGGTCGCCACCCAGTTGGTGAGGTGCAGCTCCAGCGCGCTCATGCCGCCTTCGCGCTCCTCCATCCTCATCGAGGTCATCAGCGTCGACAGGCGCTCGTCCGCCTGCCCGGCGATGCGCAAGGTGGGGCGCGCGCTGAAGATGGCGGAACGGCTGACGCTGGCTTCGGTCATGGCGACGGCGGGTGTTCAGAGATCGCAGAGACGTGCGGCGCGCTCGGCGCGCAGCCGAAGCGCCTGCTCGATCTGCTCGCCGAGGTCGGACGCCGCATCGGCGGCGGGGGCCGGTGCGCCGGTGCCGCGCTCCTGCGGCTCGCGCTGGATGTCGGCGGTGACTTCCTCGAAGGTGATGGGCATGACGGATCAACTCCCGAAACGGATGCGGCCGTGCAGGTCCGCGTTGGCGCCCACGTTGGCGCCGACGTTGGCGCCCACGTTGGCGCTGAGGCTGCCGCCGGCCTGCGCCACGGCGCGACCGCCGGGACTGAAGCTCGCGGCGCCGGCCACCCGTGGCGCGGTCAGCAGGGCGGCGCGGGCGTCGAGGACGTCGACCTGGAGGCTGGGCGGCGAGAGACGCAGGTCGGCGAAGGCCGGACCTGCCGTCGCCGTGAGTGCCGCGCCGACGTTGAAGCCGGTGTTCGCGGACACGCCGCCTCCGGGGGACACGCTGGCGCCCGCTGAGACGCCCGCGCCGAGGCCGACGCCGATGCCAGCGCTGGCGCTGGCGCTGGCGCCGCCGCTGAGGCCCATGCCGATCCCGCCGCTGATGCCAGCACCCCCGCCGATGGCGATGCCCGCACCGGCGCTCGCGCCGACCGAGAAGTCCGCCGCGGCCGACAGCGAGATGCTGCCGCCCACCGACAGCCCGGCGGCCGCGCCGAAGCGCAGGCTGGCCGCGCCGTTGGCGCTGGCGATGGCGCGCGCCGCGCGCGGATCGCCGAGCGCATTGGCGACATCGGCCGCGCCGGCGCCGGGCGCCGCGCTGACGGGCTCGGGCTGCGCGTTGCGATCGACCGCCGGCGCGGGGTTCCTGCTGCTCTGGAACTCGACCTCCTGGCTCCCCAGGGTCAGGTTGATGCTGGATCGCAGCGGCACGCCCTCGGGCGAGAAGAAGTCCAGCGTCTCCTTGAACTGCTCGACCACGCCCTTGAAGGCGTAGGTGCCCCAGCCGAATTCGACCTTGGGCGCGAACTTCTTCGCGCCGTCCTTGGCCGGCTCCAGCAACCCGGCGATGTTGGCGGTGACGTCGCGCACCGAGGCGCCGGTCTCGGTCGTGTCGAAGATCAGCGTCATCGTCAGCTTGGCGGTGCTCTTCTTGACGAACTGGCGCGCGCCGTTGTTGCCGTTGCGGTCGTCGAACTCGTTGCTGATCGTGTACTCGAGCGACGCCGGGTTGAACTGCACGTCGAACGCGGGTCCGCCCGCGCCGTTCCCTTCCAGCACCTTGAACGTGGCCGCGGCCACGGTCGGAGCGTCGGGCAGCCAGGGCATCACGCACCTCCCGCGTCGAGCAGGCGCAGGCCTTCGTGCGCCAGGTGCAGTTCCTCGATGCCGATGTCGGTGCCCTTGGCGTTGAGGTCGGCGGCCTTGAACTTCACCGGCAGGCAGCGGTCCAGTCCCCAGGTCAGCACGGTCCGGCCCTGCGTGTCCTGGACGGCGATCTCGGCCGCCAGGCGATAGGCGTAGCCGCCGCCGCCCACGGTCTGGAACCAGCGGAACAGGTCGCGGCTGCGGGTGAAGCCGCGCTTGAGCACGACCGTGGCGAAGCTCACCGTGCCGGCGCGTTGCGTGGCGCCGTAGTTGGCGCCGCCGGCCTTGATGAGCTTGGGCTCCATCGTGGCTTCCAGGCCGGTGCAGTCGGAGAATGCGCCGCCGCAGACCTCGACGGGGCCGCTGCCGGCGCCGACCCGCTTGAAGGTGAGCTCGAAGCGGAAGACGTGCAGCCCGATGAAGAGGTCGTCGGCGCTCATGCGGCCTCCCGGTGGGAAACGTTGCCGGTGACGGCGGCATTGACCGATCCGGCCGCCTGGCCGAGCTGGAGCACGACGGTGATGCGTTCGATCGACATCGCCGGGCGCACGCGCACGGAGGCGACGAGCCGGCCGGCGTCGAGGTCGCTCTGCGTCATCGTCGTGCGGTCGCAGAGGACCTCGAAGGCCTCGGACATCGCACCGCCGTTGAACGCGCCTTCGCGCCAGAAGCCCGCGAGCAGGTCTTCCAGCGTGCCGCGCAGGTGCGCCCAGAGCTTGGGGCCATTGGGCTCGAACACGGCGCCGTCGCCCGCGCGCCGCGCGGCGCGCAGGATCGTGCCGATCAGCCGGCTCGCGCCCCCGAAGCGCCAGGGGTCCATCGCCGAGGTCGTGACGTCGGACTGCAAGGCCCAGCCGTCGGCGCCCGGCGCGAAGACGCACACGCGTTGCGCGAGCCGGCCGGCCGGGCTGTCGTCGCCCAGGCCCCAGGCGGGCATCGGTTCCGCGCCGCCGAGGTCGCGCAGCAACGGCAGCGACAGGTCGCCGGCCACCGAGCGGAAGGTGCCTTGTGCGATCGCGCCCTGTGCGATGAGACCCGCGAGCACGCCGTCCGGCGGTTCCAGGCCTTGCGGCAGGTCGGCGCCCGCGGCGCGCGTGCGCAGCCACGGCCAGGCGAGCTGCGACAGCGCCTCGGCCGGGCGGCCCTGCGGCGTGTCCTCGTCGAAGGCGCTGCGCAGGATCTGCGTCTGTTCCAGCCACGTGCGCGGATCCGCCTGCGCGTGCAGGCCCTTGGCGGCGAGGCTGCCTGCGAGCGGCAGCGGCAGCGCGACCAGCAGCATCGCGGCGCGCTGGCGGCGGTCGAGGAAGTCGCGCGTGTCGCGGATTGCCTGGCGCCAGCGCGTGTAGCCGGCATCGTCGAGTCGCGGCGCGGGGATGCGGAGCAGCGCGGTGTCCCGCGGCGTCGGCGCTTCCGCGTCGCACGGCGCGAAGCCTTCCGGCTGCGGTGCCGGCGGCCGGCCCGGATCGGGAGGCGGCGGCACGGTGGCGATGGCGTCCGGCAGGTCGGGCAGGAGCAGCAGGCTGTCGTCCGGCAGGCCGTGGAGGTGCTGCACGCCTTGCCAGGTGGCGGGTTCGTGCGGCGCGAACGGCGCGGACGTCGAGACCATGCCGGGCAGCAGCAGCGCCAGGCGCGCGCCGCGTTGCGCGGCACGCTGCGCGGCGTCTTCCAGGTAAGGCCACGGATCGCCGACGCGGATCACGATGGCGCGCTTGCCGCCGCGCGCGAAGAAGCTGCGCACCGCGGCGCCGAGGTAGGTGGCGCAACGGCGTGGTGTGGCTTCGGCCAGGGGGTTGGGGTCGAGAGGGTCAGGCGTTGCGGGCACGTCGACCAGCCGCTCGTCCCACGCGTAGAAGCGGTCGAACAAGTGCCAGCTGTCGATCACGAGCGGCAGGTTGAGCAGGGCGTCGACCTGAGCGGCCGGGCGGGCCCACGGGCCGGTCACCCAGCCGCCCGCGTCCAGCTGTGCGCGCAGCGCGTCGGGCAGCGGCCGTCCCGCGCGGCGGCCGACGAAACCCACGAAGCAGGCGACGTCGGCGCGCTGCGCATCGGGCGGCGCGGCCGGGGCGGCAGGTTCGAAGACGAGGCTCATGAGCGCTCCCTGGCTCCCGCTCCCGCTTGCGGGAGAGGGTGGGGGTGAGGGCCCGCGGCGGTGGCAGTCATGACGATCACACCGTCAGCTCCAGCGCTTCGGCCGACAGCACGACCTCTTCGATCGCCACGTCCCCGCCGCCCTTGCCGGCCAGCGTGGGGCCCGTGTACTTCATCGGGATCACGCCGCGCAGCACCCAGGACTGCACGGGCTTCTGCGCCTCGTCGAGCAGTGTGACGGTGACGCTCTTCTGCGCGGCGGGGCCCTTGACGCGCGCCTCCCCGATCCAGTCGAACAGGGCCTTGGAATTGAGGATGCCGCGCTTGAGCGTGACGTCCGAGACCTTGTGCACGCCGGCGACCTTGCGGACGTGGTTCTCCTTGTCGTTGCCGAAGCGGTACTCGGCCACGGTGAGCTCGGTGCCCAGCCCGGAGACGTCCGAGAAGCCGCCGAAGACCTCGCCGCCGTCGAAGTTGACGAGGAAGTTGAAGGCGCCGTAGGGCGTGGTGCGGTTGGCCATGGTGGGGTGCTCCTAAGCGTCGGGGCCCGGGGGTCAGGCGGCGTCGGCCGTCTTCTGGCCGATGCGGAAGATGACGAACTCGGCCGGCTTGATGAGCGCCACGCCGATCAGGCAGACCAGGCGGCCGTTGTCGAGGTCGTTCTGGGTCATCGTGCTGCGGTCGCAGCGCACGAAGAAGGCCTGCTCCACGGTGCTGCCCAGCAGCGCGCCGTTGCGCCATTCGTTGTAGAGGAAGTCGGAGATGGTCTGGCGCACGTTGGCCCAGAGCCGCTCGCCGTTGGGCTCGAAGACGGCCCACTGCGTGCCGCGGTCGATGCTGGCCTCGACGTAGTTGAAGTAGCGCCGGTCGGAGACGTACTTCCACTCCGGATCGCTGGAGACCAGCCGCGCGCCCCAGACGCGGTAGCCGCGTCCGCTGAGGTAGCGCAGGCAGTTCACGCCCAGCGGGTTGAGCAGCTCCTGCTGCGCGAAGTTGATGTCGGCCTCGAAACGCAGCGCGCCGGTGACGACCTCGTTGGCCGGCGCCTTGTAGACGCCGCGCTGGATGTCGTTGCGCGCGTAGATGCCGGTGACGAAACCCGACGGCGGCAGCGCGATCTCCTTGGGGATGTCGTCGCGCCCGGGCCGCGAGAGCGGATTGGCGACGATGACCCAGGGGTAGTAGAGCGCCGCGTACTTCGAGTCGACGCGGCCGCGCGCGACGCGCATGTCGCCGGGCGTCTGCGCGGGCGCGCTGTCTAGCACGGCGATGCGGTAGGCGCGCCGGCGCTCGGCATGCGCGATCAGCGCGTTCTGCACGGCCTGCGCCTCGGCGTAGGCGCTGCTGCCGGGCGCGGCGACGATGGAGACGTCCTCGATGCCGGACAGGATCGCGAGCGCCGCGGCATAGCTGCCGGAGGTGGTCTCCGCGCCGAGGACCGGCGCGACCCCGTCGCTGCCCGCTTCGCTGCCGACGCCGCTGCCCAGCGCGAGCGCGCGACGAACGTCGGCATCGCCCGGCACGAGCGGCAAGGCGCGGATGGCGGCCAGCAGCTCGAAGCCGTCGACCGCGTCGCCGATGTCGGCCCAGACCGTGTTGACGAGCGCCTCCGCGCGGCTGGCCGGCGTCCGCGCCAGCACCGCGCCCAGCCAGCGCGGATGCGTGCGCGCCACGCCGATGTCTTCCCAGGTCTGCGCGCCGCCGTCGGCATCGATCACGTCCAGCGCCAGCGTCACGAGGGTGGCCGTGGCGCCCGCGCCGCCAGGCACGTCGTCCGGTCCGAGGCCCGCCAGCGACAGCGCGGCGGCGGCGGAGTCGACCCAGGTGGCGCCGCTGCCGGTGTAGAGCGTCTCGGAGCCGCCGTTCGGGGTCACCGCGAGGATGCTGCCCGCCGGCGCCGTGCCCATGGTGCGCAGCGTCGCGGGGCGGCGCGACTCGCGGAACATCACCCGGCCGTTGTAGGCCGCGCCGGGGAAACGCGCGCGGATGAAGGCGCCCTCGGCCGGCGTGCCGCCGGGATCGCGCAGCCGCCCCGCGGCCGTGCCGGCGGTGTTGGCGGTGCGCACGACGTAGAGCCGGGAGCCGCCGTTGTCGAAATACGCCCGCACCGCGTGCGCCACGAAGTTCAGCCGCCGCCGCGCATCGGTGACGTCGCTCAGACCGAGGTTCTCGAGGCTGCCGTAGACGTGCTCGAAGTCGGTGAGGCTGGTCACCATCTCCGGCACGCCGTCGACGGGGCCGCGCCGCGTCGGGCCGACGAAGGCAGTGGTGCTGGTGCCCACGCCCTCGATGGACTTGGCGCGGAAGCTGGTCTCTTCGACGTAGACGCCGGGTGCCAGGTATTCGGGCATGGCCTATCTCCTTTGCCTGAAGGCGCAACCGCGGACCGGGCCGCGGTGGGAATCGCCGTGACGAACAACTCGCGGGGCCTTCAGGAAGTCCTTCATGGCAGTGCGAGGGGAAGCGAAAAAGACTGCGAACGTCCCGCCGCCAGCGCCACGTCCAGCGTGGCCATGGGCACCGTGGCGACAGGCAGCGCGGCGGCGCGGGATTCGAGCTCGTCGGGATCGACGAGCGGCAGGACCGACGGCACGCGGCCGGCGCGCACCTGGGCCGCCGGGGTGCGGGTGCCGCCCGCGCCGGCAGCGGCGTCGAAGCACCATTCGATGCGCGCGGCGAGTTCGGTGACGACGACCTCGTCGGGGTCGTCGGACCAGGTCGTCACCGGCACGCCGGGCACCGGCAGCAGCGCTTCGCCGCGCCAGTCGGTGAGCGCGCGCGCCAGCACCTTGCCGCCGGCGCGGGCGAGCAGCAGGGCGCCGCCGAGCGCGTCGAGGCTGCCGGTCTCGTGCACGCTCAGGCGCAGCACCGACCAGTTCATGCCCGTCGGCGCGATGGCGGACGGATAGAGCGGCAGTTCGACCGGGCGGAACAGCGAATCGGGCGACGCGGCATGGCCCGGCTGCGGATCGCGTGGCAGGGCGACCGCCGCGCGGCGCGGCAGATAGCGGCCGGCGGGATCGGTGACGGTCAGGGCGAGCGTCACCTCGCCGACGGCGGGCGTGGCGGGCGGGTTGTCGAAGGCGGCCTCGTGGGCTGCGAGCGCCGCGAGTCCGGGGAGCTCGGGGAGCGCGGGGAGCGCTTCGGCGCGGACGATCACGTACAGCCCGCTGCGATTGCGTCGCACCGTCGCGCCTTCGATGCGCACGTCCAGCGGCGTGTCCACCTGCGCGCGGGTGGCCGCGTCGATGCAGCGCAGGGCGCCCAGCACGCGCGTGTCGATGCGCTCCAGCTCTCGGATCAGCAGCGTCATGGCGCGGCTCCCGACGCAACGCCCGGCGATGCAGTCCCTGCAGGCGCGGCCGTGCCGTACCCGAAGCGCGTGGCCACGACCGGCGTGGCGTCGAGGAGCGTGTCCGGATCGAGGCGCACGCGGCGCGCGATGTAGGAGACGGAGAGTCGGTACGCCGGCTCCAGCGCGTCCCAGATGCGCATCATGTCCTCGGTCGGCAGCTCGGACGGGATGATCTGGATCACCTCGTCGGGGCCCCAGCCGGCCTCGGGCGACAGCGCGGAGGCGTCGAGGAGCGGATGCTCGTAGAGCTGCCGCATCGCCCAGGCGAAGGGCAGCAGCTCGTCCTGCGGGTTGTTGGCCCAGGCACTCAGCAGGAAATGCAGGTCCAGCCCCAGCGGCGCCTGCTGCTCGCCGGACATGCGGTCGGGGCGGTGCTGGCGCAGGTGCTCGTTGACGGTGACGCGGTACAGGTACAGCGTGAGCCGCGTCGTGTCGTCCTGCGGTCCCGCGAGTTCTCCGGACGACACCAGCGCGACGTCGCACTCCGGCATCGCCGACCCGCCGGCATCGGCCGGGTAGGTGTTGCGCAGGTAGGTCACGATCGAGTGTGCGACCGAGTGGATCGCCTGGATGTTGGCCATGCGGCTGAAGTCCTCTGAAAACCTCGGGATGACGTGGCAGCGCCTGACGGTTGACGTCGCCGGATCACGGGCCGCCCGACCGCGGCGCGCGGAAGATCGCGCGCCCGTCGGGCAACGTGGCGCGCTCGATGCGGCCCTCGCGCTGCAGCGCCTCCAGCGCCTGCCGCACGTCGACCAGCGGAACGTCCACGCCCTGCGAACCCAACCACCATTGCGCGATGCCCTGCTCGGTGTCGGCGGCGAGCGGATGGCGGGCGAGGTGGGCCAGGATGGCCGACTCCGCTCGCCGTCTTCTCGTGCCTGCGTCTTCGCACAACGGCGTCTCCAGCAACGTTGTGAGCCCTCAATGCGAGGAACGTGCCAGGGGATGCGGGGAGGCTGCGACGGCGGTCTCCAGAGGAGCGGCGAGTGGCGGAGGCGGCCGGGTGGGTGATGGCGGACCCGCTGCCCGCCACCCGCCGGGTCGGCGCCGACCCGGCGGCAGGCTCAGTTCGGCGCCTCGAAGCCGTCGCGTTCGAGGCCGTGCTTCTTCAGCAGCTTGCCCAGCGCGCGGCGTTCCTTGCCGGCGAGTCGCGCCGCGTGCGTCACGTTGCCGTGCGCCGAGTGCATCAGCTGTTCGAGGTAGCTGCGCTCGAAGTGCCGCATCGCTTCCTCGCGCGCATCGTTGAACGCACGGAGGTCGCCGGGGGAGGCGGGGCGGTCGGAAAGGCCGGCGCGTGAACGGTCGTCGGGGACGATCTCGCCGCTCGCAGCGCTCGCAGCGCTCGCAGTGGTCGCGCCCATCGCGCTCATCGCGCCGACCGCGCCGACCGCCCCGACCGCCCCGACCGCCCCGACCGCCCCGACCGCGCTTGTCGCACACGGGCGCAGGTCCAGCTCTTCGCCGTCCGACAGCATCAGCGCCCGCTGCACGCGGTTGTCGAGTTCGCGCACGTTGCCGGGCCACGCGTAACGCGCGATCCAGTCGACGCAGCCGGGCGCGAGCGCACGCGGCGGCAGCGCGTGCTGCCGCGCATGCCGCGCGATGAAGTGCGCCGCGAGCACCTGCGCATCGCCGGGCCGGTCGCGCAGCGGCGGCATCTCCAGCAGCAGCACGTTGAGGCGGAAGGCCAGGTCGTCGCGGAAGGCGCCGGTCTCCAGCAGTTCATGCAGCCGGGGGCTGGCCGCAGCGACCACGCGCACGTCGCCGCGGCATTCGCGCGTGCCGCCGACCGGCCGGTAGCGGAAGTCCTGCAGGAAGCGCAGCAGCGACACCTGCGCGCGCAGCGGCAGCGAATCGAGTTCGTCCAGGAAGAGCGTGCCGCCCTCGGCGGCCGCGATGAGGCCGCTGCGGGCCTGGCGCGCGTCGGTGAAGGCGCCGCGCTCGCAGCCGAAGAGCTCGCTCTCGATCAGCGTCTCCGGCACGGCGCCGCAGTTCAACGGCACGAAGGGCGCGTCGCGCCGTTCCGACTGGTAGTGGATCGCGCGCGCAGCCAACTCCTTGCCGGTGCCGGTCTCGCCGACGATCAGCACGGGCGCGTCGTAACGCGCCATGCGCTCGATCAGGGTCAGCGCCTGCAGGAAGGCCGGCGCGCGGCCCACGAGCTGGGGCGAGCGTTCGCTCAGCATGGGCACGCTCCTGCCACGGCGTGGCGACCTCGCCGTGCCCGCGAACTTCGCTTCACCATCACTCCTCCCGGATGTTGCCCGTGTGCCCGTGTGCCTGTGTGCCTGTCTGTTCGTATGACCGGGCGCGGTGCCTCGGTGTTCCAGTGGCCAAGCTAGGCCACCGCCCTGGGCGGGTCAATTGAGGAACTGGGGGGATGCCCTGGCGATAGGGGGCTCGGCAGGGTCCGCTTCACCCGCGACCCGGTCTGCAGGTCCGGGTCCGGGTCCGGCGAATCGGCGGCGGAAGGCTTCGCTCAGGCGCCGCCGCGTGCTCACTCGATGTTCTGCACCTGTTCCTTCATCTGCTCGATGGCGACCTTCATCTCGACCGAGATATTGGTCAGCTCGATGGCCGCGGCCTTCGAGCCCAGCGTGTTGGCTTCGCGGTGCAGCTCCTGCATCAGGAAGTCCAGCCGCTTGCCGACCTCGCCGCCCTTCTTGAGCAGGCGCTCGATCTCGTCCAGGTGGGCGCGCAGCCGCGTGAGCTCCTCCGCCACGTCGATGCGCAGCGCATAGGCCGCCGCCTCGTTGACGGCGCGCTCGTGCAGCGACTGCTCGGAGATGGTCTGCGTGGCGCCGGTCGCGCTCAGCGCCTCCTGCCAGCGTTCGAGGAAACGCTCCCGCTGGCGTTGCACCGCGGCCGGGATCAGCGGCTCGGCTTGTGTGGCGAGGTCCCGCAAAGTGGCGACGCGCTGCTTGAGCATCGTGACCAGTTTGGCGCCTTCGCGCTCCCGTGCCTCGAGGAATCCCTGGATGCATTGACGCGCGGCGTCGAGCACCGTCTCGTCGTTCGCCGAGGCGCCCGTCGCGCCGGTCTTGCACCAGTTCAAGGCCTCGTGGACGCTCAATCCCTGCGCCTTCGGCAGCCAGGATTGCACCTGCGATTCCAGCCGCGAAAGCCGGCTGAGCTGCTCTGGCTGCGGGTTCGGCCAGGACGTGTCGGAGTCCTTGTGGGTGTTGATCCTCAGTTCGATCTTGCCTCGCTTGACGCTGCCCGAGACGAGCTCGCGCAGCGCGGCCTCGAGCGAGCGCAGCTCGTCGGGCATGCGGAAACTCAGGTCGAGGAAACGTCCGTTCACCGAGCGCGCCTCCACCGTGACCGCGGGGTGGGGGGCCGGGCTAGGGGTTTCGCCGGAGTTCGCGGGTTGTGCCGTGGCGCTGGCATAACCGGTCATGCTGTAAACTGGCATCAGCTATCGGTAGAACAATCGAACCGCGATTATGTCAAAGCCGAAACCGGCGCCCTTGCCCGCAGGCACGGTGGTGGGGGGCTATCAGATCATCAAGAAACTGGCTGCGGGTGGATTCGGCGTCGTTTATCTCGCCGAAGACCCCGACCACCACTTGGTCGCTCTGAAGGAATACCTCCCCTCGTCCCTTGCAGAACGATCTCCCGGAGAACTCACGCCCCGCGTGAAACCGGAAAAACAACCCCTGTACCGCCTGGGGTTGCGCAGCTTTTTCGAGGAAGGCCGCTCCCTCGCGCAGATTTCGCATCCGAGCGTCGTCTCGGTGCTGAATTTCCTGCGCGAGAACGAGACCGTCTATATGGTCATGAATTACCTGCAAGGCGATACCTTGCAGGATTTCATCGTGACCGCACGCGATTTGAAGCGTGACAAGGTGTTCCGCGAATCGACCATCCGGTCGCTGTTCGACGAAATCCTCAAGGGCCTGCGCATCGTGCACCAGCACAAGATGCTGCACCTGGACATCAAGCCGGCCAATATCTTCATCACCAACGACAACAAGGCGGTGCTGCTCGATTTCGGCGCGGCCCGCGAAGTGCTGTCCAAGGAAGGCAACTTCATCCGGCCGATGTACACGCCCGGCTTCGCCGCGCCCGAGATGTACAGACGCGACGGCTCGCTGGGCCCGTGGACCGACATCTACGCGATCGGCGCCTGCATCTACGCCTGCATGCAGGGCTATCCGCCCAACGACGCGCCGCAGCGCCTGGAGAAGGACCGCCTCGGGCTGTCGCTCTCGCGCCTGCGCAACGTGTACTCCGACAACCTGCTCGAGGTGACCGAGTGGTGCATGTCGCTCGATCCGCTGACCCGTCCGCAGAGCGTCTTCGCGCTGCAGAAGGAACTGTCGCGCGAGACCGAGCGCCGCTACACCAAGCTCAGCTTCAGCGAGCGCCTCAAGCTGCAGCTGGAGAACCTGAAGACCGGGGCCAAGGCGTGAAGTTCTCCGTCTATCAGGTGAGCCGCCGGGGCGGACGGGAGAAGAACGAGGACCGCATGGGGTATTGCTATACCCGCGAGGCCGGTCTCTTCGCCCTCGCCGACGGCATGGGCGGCCATCCGGACGGCGAAGTCGCCGCCCATCTGGCGCTCCAGAACGTCGCGGCGCTGTTCCAGCGCGACGCGCAGCCGGTGATCAAGACGCCGTCGCAGTTCCTCGAGACCGCCGTGCTGCTCGCGCACCAGCAGCTGCTGACCTACGCCCAGCAGCGCGGCATGAACGACACGCCGCGCACGACCATCGTCGTCGGGCTGATGCAGCAGGGCCAGATCTGGTGGGCGCATTGCGGCGACTCCCGCATGTACCTGCTGCGCGAGACCGAGCTGATCGCCCGCACGCGCGACCATTCCTACAGCGAGCTGCAGGAGGCGCTGGGCCGCCACGCGACCGGCGCCGAGCGCTTCAACCGCCACGTCCTGTTCACCTGCCTGGGCAGCCCCGGCAAGCCGATGATCGACGTCAACGGCCCGGTGCTGCTGCAGAACGGTGACCGCATGCTGCTGTGCTCCGACGGGCTGTGGAGCTCGGTCAGCGACGTGGACATCCTGCGCCACATGGCCGACAGCCGCTCGGTCGGCGACGCGGTGCCGGAGCTCGTCGAGCAGGCGCTGCGCCAGGCCGGCGCGCGCAGCGACAATGTGACGGCCCTGGCCGTGGAGTGGGAAGGCGAGGGCGACGCGCCGGACTCCATCTCCACCCAGGACCTCGACCAGGAAGGCTTCGCCTCCACGATCCACGGGGCGACCCAGGACGTGCAGCTCGACGAGGCCGAGATCGATTCCGCCGTGCGCGAGATCCAGGACGCGATCCGCAAGGCCGGCAAGAAGCCCCACTGAAGGCACCAAAGGATTTCCTCATGAGCAGCAGCGCCACCCGCCCGCAAGGGCGCGCGGCGGACGCCTTGCGTCCGGTCCGCATCACCCGCCACTACACCCGCCACGCCGAAGGCGCGGTGCTGATCGAGTTCGGCGACACCAAGGTGCTGTGCACCGCGTCGGTCGAAGAGAAGGTGCCGCCCCACAAGCGCGGCAGCGGCGAAGGCTGGGTCACCGCCGAGTACGGCATGCTGCCCCGCGCCACGCACACCCGCAGCGACCGCGAGGCCGCGCGCGGCAAGCAGACCGGCCGCACGCAGGAGATCCAGCGCCTGATCGGCCGCGCGCTGCGCGCGGTGTTCGACCTGTCCAAGCTCGGCGAGCGCACCATCCAGATCGACTGCGACGTGCTGCAGGCCGACGGCGGCACGCGCACCGCGGCGATCACCGGCGCCTACGTGGCCGCGCACGACGCGGTGAGCTGGCTGATCGCGCAGGGCAAGATCACCGACTCGCCGTTGAAGGACGCGGTCGCCGCGATCTCGGTCGGCATCCTGGACGGCCAGGCGCTCCTGGACCTCGAGTACGTCGAGGACTCCGCCTGCGACACCGACATGAACGTGGTCATGACCGGCGCGGGACACTTCGTGGAGCTGCAGGGCACGGCCGAAGGCGTCGCGTTCACGCGCGCCGAAGTCGACGTGCTGCTGAACCTGGCCGAGAAGGGCATCCGCGAGCTGCTCGTCGCGCAGCGCGAGGCGCTCGGCCTGAAGTGAAATCCCCGGGGATGAAGGTTTCCGTTCCCTCCGTCGATTGGAGCAAGTGATGAAGTTGGTCCTGGCCTCCAACAATGCGAAGAAGCTGAAGGAACTGCAGGCGCTGTTCGAGCCGCTCGGCATCGAACTCGTCACGCAGGGCAGCCTCGGCATCCCGGAGGCGGAAGAGCCTTTCCTTACCTTCGTGGAGAACGGTCTGACCAAGGCGCGGCATGCGGCGAAAGCCAGCGGCCTGCCGGCGCTGGCGGACGACTCGGGTCTCGCGGTCGACGCGCTCGGCGGCATGCCGGGCGTGCTGTCGGCGCGTTATGCGACGCTGTTCGGCCGCGAGAAGAGCGACGCAGAGAACAACCGCGTGCTGCTCGAGAAGCTCGAAGGCATCGAGGATCGGCGCGCACGCTTCGTCTGCGCGCTGGTGGCGGTGCGCTCGGCCGACGACCCGGAACCGCTGATCGCGATGGGCCGCTGGCACGGCGAGATCCTGCGTGCGCAGGAAGGCGAGGGCGGCTTCGGCTACGACCCGCTGCTGTTCATCGCCGAGCTCGGGAAAAGCGTCGCGGCGCTGGGCGCCGAGGCGAAGAACCGCCTGAGCCATCGTGCGCTCGCGTCGCAGGACCTGCTGCGCCAGATGCGCGAGAGCTGGCACCTTGGCTGACATCATCCGCATGATGCGGCCCGGCACGCTGACGCTGTCGGCGCTGCCGCCGCTGTCGCTGTACGTGCATCTGCCGTGGTGCATCCGCAAGTGCCCGTACTGCGACTTCAACTCGCATGAATACCGCGACGGGCGCGAACTCGACGTCGAGACCGCGCGCCAGTACCTCGCCGCATTGCGCTCGGACCTGGAAGCGGCGTTGCCGCTGATCTGGGGGCGCTCCGTCGTGTCGATCTTCATCGGCGGCGGCACGCCCAGCCTGTTCGCGCCGGAGCAGATCGCCGAACTGATCTCCGACCTGCGCGCGCGCCTGCCGCTGGAGCCGGGCTGCGAGATCACGATGGAAGCCAATCCCGGCACCTTCGAGAAGGACCGCTTCGCCGGCTTCGCGCAGGCCGGCGTGACGCGGCTGTCCATCGGCGTGCAGAGCTTCGACGACGCGAAGCTGCATGCGCTCGGCCGCATCCACAGCGGCACGCAGGCGCGCGCCGCGATCGAGGAAGCGGCGCGCTCGTTCGGCACCTTCAACATCGACCTGATGTATGCGCTGCCGGGGCAGACGCTGGCGGAACTCGATCAGGACCTGGACATCGCGCTGGCCTTCGATCCGCCGCACCTGTCGGTCTATCACCTCACCATCGAGCCCAACACGCGCTTCGCGAATTCGCCGCCGGCGCACCTGCCCGATCCCGACCTGGCCAGCGACATGCTGGACCTGATCACCGCCCGGACCGGCGCGAAAGGCATGTCGCGCTACGAGGTCTCGGCGTACGCGCGCGACGGCCACCGCTGCACGCACAACACCAATTACTGGCAGTTCGGCGACTACCTCGGCATCGGCGCCGGCGCGCACACCAAGCTCAGCTTCGCGCACCGGCTGCTGCGTCAGGTCCGCTGGCGCGATCCCGCGACCTTCATGCAGAAGGCCGCCGAGGGTCAGGCCGTGTCCAACGAGAACGAGGTCGCCCGCAATGAGCTGCCCTTCGAGTTCATGCTGAACGCGCTGCGTCTGCGCGAGGGCGTGACGATGCAGAGCTTCCTCGAACGCACCGGCCTGCCGCCGTCGGCGATCGCCCAGGCGATGGCGCAGGGCCGCGCGAAGGGCCTGCTCGATCCCGATCCGGCCGTGATCCGCGCGACGCCGCGCGGCTTCGATTTCCTCAGCGATCTGCAGGAACTGTTTCTGGCATCGTGACCTTGCCGGGCGCGGGGCCCGTGACCCGGCCTGTCGCCAGGCAGGTCATGGACCCGTCCAGCGCCGCGCGTGACTGCGCGGTTTCCTCGTGCAGCCAGTCGATGAAGGCGCGTACGGCGGGTTCCTCGCGCGACGGCGGCGCGTAGACGATGTGATACCGCTGCGGCTCCTTGAGCATGGCCTGCCGCGGGGCGACGCGCACGAGGCGGCCGTCGAGCAGCGCATCTGCAGCCAGCAGCTCGCGCGTCAGGCCGACACCCATGCCTTGCTCGGCTGCCTGCAGCAGGATGCCGAAGTCGTTGAAGATCGCCACAGGCACGACCTGGCGCCGCAGTCCGGCCTGCGAGAACCAGTCTTCCCACTGCGCCGGATCGCCCAGCAACGGCGCTTGGGCGAGCGCCTCCAGCGGCTGGCCGATCAACTGGTGCGCCAGGGCGGGGGACGCCACCGGCAGCATCGACAGGTCGAAGAGCGGTTCACTCGTCAGGCCCGGCCAGGGGCCGAGGCCTTGCCGCAAGGCGATGTCGAACTTCTCCCGCTCCAGGTCGACGAGCCGGGCCGTCGCCTCGATCTCGATCGTCACCTCGGGATGCCGCGCGTGCCAGCGGCCCAGCCGCGGCAGCAGCCAGCGCTGCGCGAAGGAAGGCAGCACCGTCACACGCAGGCTGCGCTGCCCGACGCCGTGCGCGGAGGTCGCGGCGCGCAGGCCCTGGTCGAGTTCCTGGTAGGCGCGCTCCACGCCGCGCAGCAGCGCGCCGCCCGCCGCGTTGAGGACCACGCGTCGCCCCTGCCGGTCGAAGACCGGGAAGCCGAGCTGCAGCTCCAGCGCGCGGATCTGCTGGCTCACGGCGGAGTGCGTCAGGTTGAGTTCCTCGGACGCGGCGCGCAGGTTCTGGTGCAGCGCGGCGGCCCGGAAGGCGGCCAGGTACTGGAGCGGCAGGCGGGGGAGTCGCATCGGGTGTCCTCCGGCAGAACGGGAAAGGAAAGCGAAGGCGACTGTAGCGACTTGTTGGAAAGTTTGGCTACTCAAGGAGGCAAGGATATAGCGTTTGGAGAGCGCTTGCTGGGCACCTAGCATTACCAGCACTGATCCAGCATTCCCGCTGATCTCCCCCGATGAACGAAGGAACGACCATGAACGAGCCCGACATCACCGCCTGCCTCCGCCCCCGGGTGACCCCGCAGGCACCGTGCGACGCCTACTCGCCGTGGGCGTGTTTCCCGGTGATCGGACCGGCGCTGACGGTCCTGATCGCCATCCTCTCCGCGCTGGCGCTGGTCTCCAACGCCCATGCGTTCAACGACGTCAACGCCGAGCTGCAGATCGCGGCCCGCGAGCAGCGCATCGCGAACGTGGAGGCGCAGCGGCTCGCCCGTGAGCAGGCCGCGCGGCAGGCGACGCTGGTCGCCGCGGCCAACGATCGTCGGAGCGCCGCACCGGCGCCGGCGCCGGCGCCGGCGCATGCGCTGCCCGTCGTCAACCGGCGCAAGGACCGGTGATCACACGCGGTTCATCGACATGCCGGCCGTGCTGCGCAGGCGTTCGATCAGGCGCGTGGCGATCTGGTGCAGCGGCAGGACCTCGTCGGCGGCGCCGGCGTTGATGGCCTCGCGCGGCATGCCGAAGACGACGCAGGTCGCCTCGTCCTGCACGAGGTTGTAGGAGCCCGCGTCCTTCATCGTCTTCATCGCCTTGGCGCCGTCCGCGCCCATGCCGGTGAGCATGATGCCCAGGGCGTTCTGGCCCACCACGCGCGCGGCGGAATTGAACAGCACCTCCACCGACGGCTTGTGGCGGTTCACCGCCTCGCCGTCCTGGACGCGGGCGATGTAGTTGGCGCCCGAGCGCTCCACGCTGAAGTGCATGCCGCCCGGCGCGATGTAGCCGTGGCCGGGGAGGATCCGTTCGCCGTCCTGCGCTTCCTTCACGCGGATCTTGCACAGGCCGTCCAGCCGCGCGGCGTAGCTGCGGGTGAAGCCCGCCGGCATGTGCTGCGTGATGCAGACCGCCGGGCAGTCGGCCGGCAGGTTGATCAGCACGTCCTTGGTCGCTTCGGTGCCGCCGGTCGACGCGCCGATGAAGATGATCTTCTCGGTCGACAGCCGGCCCAGGCTCGCGATCGGCGAGGCGGGCTTGAGCGGCGGCGTCGCGCCGCCGGTCGCGGTGGGGGTTCCGGGCGCGCCCGGCGCCGCGGCCGGTCCCGGGGCGTGCAGGCGCCGGATCTGCGCCTTCGCCGCGATCCGGATCTTGTCCGTGATGTCCTGCGCCAGCGCGCGGATGCCGTCGGCCACGCCGATCTTGGGCTTGGCGACGAAGTCCACCGCGCCCAGTTCCAGGGCCTTCAGCGTGACCTCGGCGCCGCGCTCGGTCAGCGTCGACACCATCACGACCGGCATCGGCCGCAGGCGCATCAGGCGCTGCAGGAAATCGAGGCCGTCCATCTTCGGCATCTCGACGTCGAGCGTGATCACGTCGGGATTGAGGTTGCGGATCATCTCGCGCGCGGCCAGCGGATCGCTGGCGGCGCCGATGCACTGCATGTCGGGCTGGCGGTTGATGATCTCCGTCAGGATGCTCCGCACCAGCGCGGAATCGTCGACGACGACGACGGTGGTCTTGGCCATGTCTTTTACTCCTCGGTACTGCCGGGTCCGCTGCGGCGTTCTCGCTGCCTCAGTGCCGCCCCGATGTGGTCTCAGTGATGCGTGCGCGTCAGAACAGGTCGATCGAGCCGCCGGTGCTCGCCACCGGTTGCGCCTGCTGGGCGGCGGCCTTGTCCTGCTGCACCAGCGCGTCGGTGTTGGTCGGCGCCAGGCGCTTGACCATCGCCTTGCCGCTCTTGGGCAGGAAGCAGACCTTGCGCGGATACACGTCCATCACGTCCTTGGACACGATGGGGATGCGCTCGAGCTTCAGGAAGTCGATGACGAAGTTGGTGTTGCGCTCGCCGACGTTGATCGTGTTCATGCCGGCGATCACCGCGCCGCCGCCGAAGATCTTCGCTTCCATGCGGCTCTTGGACGCGCCGCGCTTCATCATCTCGTTGATCAGCAGTTCCATCGCGAACGAGCCGTAACGGCCCGAGTCGCCCTGGCCTTCGGGCAGCATGAAGTGGTTCATGCCGCCGACTTGCGCATGGCGGTCCCACAGGCAGGCGGCGATGCACGAACCCAGGGTGGTCATCACCAGCAGGTCGTCGTTGTCGACGAAATACTCGCCGGGCAGGACCTTGACCGCGGCGTTCTTGAAATGCGCTTCGTAGAAGAAGAACGACGCCTCGCCGTTCTTGCGCGTCACCGACTTGAGCTGGGCCACGCGGGCCGCGCCGGCGCTGGCCAGCGCCGCGCTTTGCTGCATCGCGGAGGAGGCGGAGGGCAGGGTCATGAGGGTGGGTATGGATGGAGGTTCTTCGGATCGTCGTACGGCGGATCGTTGGCGGCGATCAGCCGACGCGTTCGTAGATCGTCTTGCCGCGCAGGCGGAAGAGATCGCGGGAATCGGTGAAGTTCTCGGAATGCCCGACGAACAGCAGCCCGCCCGGACGCATCACCTTGTGGATGCGCTCCAGGACCTTGCGTTGCGTCGGGGCGTCGAAATAGATCATGACGTTGCGGCAGAACACCACGTGGAAGGGATCGCCGAGCGACCACGTGGTGTGCATCAGGTTCAGCGGCCGGAAATCGATCATCTTCGCCAGCTCGGGGCGCACGCGGATGCGGCCCTCGTTGGCGCCGGTGCCGCGCAGGAAGAACTGCTTGAGCCGCTGCGGCGAGAGGCCGCGCGACTCGGCCGCGTAGACGCCCTTGCGGGCGGTGTTCAGCACGTTGGTGTCGATGTCGCTGGAGACGATCTGCACGCCGCTGTTCGCGCCCAGCGATTCCTGGCAGGTCATCGCGATGGAGTAGGGCTCCTCGCCGGTCGACGCCGCGCAGCACCAGATGCGGATCGGCTTGCCCGTCAGCGTCTTGAGGTCGTCGGTGAGCGACAGGAAATGGTGGTCCTCGCGGAAGAACGAGGTCAGGTTGGTGGTCAGGCAGTTGACGAACTCCTGCCACTCCTGGTCGCCCTGCGGGCCGGAGACGCCCTCCAGCCATTGGAGGTAGTCGGCGAAGCTCTTGTAGCCGGTGTCGCGCAGCCGGCGCGACAGCCGGCTGTAGACCATCGCATGCTTGCCGTCGTGCAGCGAGATGCCGGCGTGCTGATAGATCAGCTGGCGGACGCGTTCGAAGTCGGCTTTGCTGAAGCTGAACTCATGATCGATCGCCTCTACCGGCGACGGGGCCGCGAGCGAGACCGGTTGACCTGGGCGCATGGGGCTGTCTGGTTTTCTTCGAAGAGGAGATGCCGTAGCACCGGGTGATCGCCATTGTCGACAATATCTAGTTTGATTGGGTTTGGTCCATTTGATGTGTGAAAGAGGTGGGGGGAACCCCTCTTTTCTGCGCGCTCATTTGGGGGGGAAGCCGCTAGACTGCCCCGAAATTGCCCGAATCGACCTTGGACGCTCCGCACAGTCTCATTGCAGCCCACAAGCTGCGCCTGGACCTGGCCCTGCAGCTGCTGCAGCAGGCCGGTGCGATGCTGCCCGACGCGGAGCCGTATTCGGAGCCGTGGCTGCAGGGCATCCTCGACGCCTTGTGCGATCTCTCCAGCAAGGACGCCTTGACCGGCCTGGTCAACCGCCGGAGCTTCGAGATGGCGCTGGCGCGCGAGGTCGACCGCGTGGCGCGGTCCGGCGAACCGGCGCTGCTGCTGATGCTGGACATCGACCACTTCAAGGCGGTCAACGACAAGCACGGCCACGCCGCCGGCGACCTGGTGATCCGCGCGGTCGCGCAGTCGATCGCGCAGACGGTGCGGCCGATGGACACGGTGGCGAGGATCGGCGGCGAAGAGTTCGCCATCATCCTGCCCAACTGTCCGACCTCGTTCGGGGTGACGGTCGCGGAACGCATCCGGCAGCGGGTGCAGGCGCTGGCCATCAGCGCGGGCGGCGGGCAGCCGCCGCTGACCTGCACGATCAGCATCGGCGGGGCGTTCGCGCCCCAGTGGGTGCGGTCGTCGACATTGATCTGGACGGAAAGGGCGGATCGTCAGCTTTACCGTGCCAAGGCCGAAGGCCGCAACCGCGCCTGCCTCGAGAGCCACGTGGACTCGCTGGTGAGCGCCGAGGAAAAGGGCATGTTGTTCGCCGTAACGCAACAGGATAGTGAATGAGCAATACAACAGCTCCTGCTGCACCCCATGCCCGCGGAGGCGCTCGCACCTTGGCCGTCACGAGCGGCAAGGGCGGCGTGGGCAAGACCTTCGTCACCGCCAACCTGGCGGCGGCCCTGGCCGCGCGCGGCGAGCGCGTGCTGGTGCTGGATGCCGACCTCGGCCTGGCCAACCTGGACGTGGTGCTGAACCTGCACCCCAAGCTCACGCTGCACGACGTCTTCACCGAACGCTGCACCCTGGACCAGGCCATCCTGCCCGCGCCGGGCGGCTTCCATGTGCTGCTGGCGGGTTCGGGCATGGTCGAGTACTCGCGGCTGACGCCCGACGTCCGCGACAAGCTGCTGCACATCGTCGAGGTGGTGCGGCCGCGTTTCGACTACGTGCTGCTGGACACCGGCGCCGGCATCTCGGACGTGGTGCTGTTCTCGGTGTCGATGGCGCATGACGTGCTCGTCGTCGCGACGCCGGAGCCGACCTCGCTGACGGACGCGTACGCCACGATCAAGGTGCTGGCCACCCAGCAGGAGCGCCGCCTGGTGCGCCTGGTGGTCAACCAGGCCAACCGGCCCGGCGAAGGCAAGCTGATCTGCGGTCAGCTGCAGCAGGTGCTGCAGCGTTTCATCGGCCCGACGCCGGGCCAGACCTTCAAGCTGGAACTGCTCGGCGAGGTCAAGAACGATCCGATGGTGCGGCAGGCGGTGCTCAAGCGGCAGCTGCTGCTGGAACACTATCCCGGCTGCGACGCGGCGCAGGGGATCCGCGGGCTCGCGACCAAGGTGCTGGAATACTCCGCTGGACACGCTTGATACTGCCGGTTTCCCGTCCCCTGTCCCCCTGATGACTGATTCCACCGAGACCGGTGCCGACGGCACGCCCGAGGCCGCCGCGCCCGCTACCCCTTTCGAGTGGGTGGGCGGCGAGGACGCGGTCCGACGCCTCGTCGACCGCTTCTACGACCTGATGGACCTGGAGCCGCGCTTCGCGCAGCTGCGGGCGATCCACCCGACGACGCTGGACGGTTCGCGGGACAAGCTGTTCTGGTTCCTGTGCGGCTGGCTGGGCGGTCCCGATCACTTCGTCGAGCGCTTTGGGCATCCGCGCCTGCGCGCCCGCCACATGCCCTATCGCATCGGCATCGCCGAGCGCGACCAGTGGATGTCGGCGATGACGCAGGCGATGGCCGAGTGCGAACTCGACGTCGAGCTGCAGCGGCGTCTGGCCGCCTCGTTCGCCAACACGGCGGACTGGATGCGGAACGTCTGAGGCGAGCCGCGCCTCAGCGCGCGGGCGTGATCAGATCGAACTGTTCCCACAGGCCGATGGCCGTCCGGTTCGCGATCAGCGACGCGGCGCCGGCGTTCTCTGCCGTCACGTAGCGGTTGTTCGCGAGCGACTGCAACGTCACCGAGCCATTCGAGTTGCGGATCAGCTTGAACGATTCCCACGGACCGATCGCGGTCCGGTTCGCGATCAGCGCGGAGCCGCCGCCGGTCTCGGCGCAGACCAGCTTGCCGTTCGCCCTCGCGCGCAGCGCGATGTTGCCGTTGCCGGCCTCCAGCAGCTCGAACAGCTCCCAGCCGCCGATGGCGTCGCGGTTGGCGATCAACGCCGCAGCGCCGGCGTTCTCTGCGGTCACGTAGCGGTTGTTCACGCGGGCGCGCAGCGTCACCACCTGCGTGATGGGCGGCGTGGTGCCGACCACCGGCTGCGTCGGGCGCGTCGGCGTCAGCGGCAACAAACCCTTCAGCATGCGACCGCCGTCGTTGGTCAGGCGCAGGTAGTAGTCCGACGAGCAGGCCGTGCCGTCCTCGTCCAGCGCGAGGATGCCCGAGCCCGACGGCACGAAGGCGGCGGTCTCGGCGGTCTTGGCGATCTGGTTGCCCTCGTTGAACTCGTCGAACATCGAGATGTAGAGGCCTTGCGAGCCCAGGCGCACCAGGTTGTAGAACTGGCGCCACATGAAGTCGCCGTGTGCACGCTGGCGCGCGCTCAGGTCGCCGGGCAGCACGCAGGGCTGGTAGTCGATGCCGCGCGCGTTGCAGTCGGCCTGGTCGCCGAGGTTGACGTTCTGGTAGAACCAGTCGGACCCGGCCGCGTCGCCGATGCGGCCGACCATCCAGGGCGAGATCATGTTGAACGCGTGATAGACGTCGAGGTAACCGGCACGCGAGTCGTTCTTGCCCTCCCGCCAATAGGTGGGCACGCCGCCCATCACGTAGCAGCCCTGGCTCTTGAACCAGGTGATGACGTCCAGGCAGACGGCGGCGGACCAGGGATGGTTGTCGTCGTTGAAGCCGAAGCCCCAGATGCCCACGACCGGTTTGCCGTTCTGCCGAGCATAGGCGGAGGATGCGACCAGCGCCGACATCTTGTTCAGCCAGTCCGCCTTGATCTCGGGCTGCATGGTGCGCCAGCCGCTCACGTCGTACATGACGTAGAACTTGCGGCCGTAGGACTCGGCGGCGCTGCGCACCTTCAGGGCCATCGCGTCGCGGGTCGCGCCTTCGCCGCCGTTGGGGTTGAAGCGCTGCAGCGCGGCGGTGTCGCAGCCGTTCTGCTGCATCCAGCGGAAGTGGGTGTCGACGGTCGACTGGTCGTAGGACGAGAACAGCGTCGCAGGCCCGCCGTTGCCGAGCCGGGAGAAGGCCGTGGCGTAGCCGGCGGCGTACTCGCGCATGTCGGGCCACGAGAGGATCGCGCGGTTGCTCGGGGAGGGCGTGCGGCTCCAGTCCAGCGCCCAATGCCACCAGCCGTTGATGGGCGCGTTGTCGCCGGCGCAGGCGAACCAGCCCTGGTAGCCCACGGTGATCTTGCCGACCACGTCGCCGACCGGACTGGCGGCGACGGCCTGGCCCAAGGGCAGCGAGGAAACGGCGGCAGCGCCGGCGGCGGCGCTGCCGAGGAAGGTGCGACGGGACAAGGTCAAGGGGCTCTCCGGCAGGGACGCCGCCATGGGCGTCGAGGTGGCCGGACTGTAGGCAGGGGGCCGTCAGCGGCCTGTGTCGAGGTGCGTCGATCGGTGACTGCGCGATCGCCGCGCGACGTGGCACGAGGGCGGCGCGAAATGATGTAAACGGTGCCTGCAGCGTGCATATCTGACACTGGCGCCCTTCCCGGCGGGGGAGCCGATGAACACGGGCGTACGCCTTCGTCTACCGTCCGATCCACCATGAACACCATGCTCCACGACGATGAGGTCGGCATCGACGCCAATCCCGACCTGATGCATGTCCGGATCGACGACGGCCGACTCTGGCTGTCCGACGACGCCCGGGAAGACATCGAGGTCTGCGCCGGCTACTGCCCGGACACGGACAGCCCCATCCAGATGCTGAACTTCCTGCGCGCGGCCTGCGTGCGACTGCAGCACGTGGACATGGACGGCGAGGAGGCCGAGCACGCCTTCATGTCGTTCTGCGTGCTGAAGGGGCTGGAGCATGCGATCGAAACGCACTGGCAGGGCGCCGACACGGTCGGCGAGTTCCGCCCGGAACGGCTGCTGATGGCGTTCACGACGCCGGTCTCGCCGTACGGCAGCCTGATGCTGCATTGAGGACCGACTGACGAGGGAGCTTCGATCCCTCGGAAGAACGAAACGCCGGACGCTTTTGCGTACCGGCGTTTTTCATTGCGGGGTCAGTCCATGCGGAACGCGAAGTCCTGCTGGAAGCGATGCTCGCCCGGGCAGACGTAGCGCGACTTCAGCGTGCCCTCGATCGCGTTCGAGAACGCGCGACGCGTGCGGGCGTCCATGGCTCCGCCGAGCGCCTGGAGCTGCACCGAGACGACGCGGCCGCCCTGCACCTCGGCCACGGCGCGGAACAGCGCTTCGCCGGTCCAGTTCACCGTGGGCATCTCCGGCGCCGCCATCTGCGTGCAGATGGCGCCGGCCGTCTTGATGGGGGTCACCGGCGGCGTCTTGACGGGGATCGTTTCCGGCGTAGGGCCGGTGTCCTTCACCTCGAAGGGGGTGTTGGTCCGCCCATCGGAGACCCCCACGGCGACGACGACCGGTTCCTTCGTCGGGGTGATGTCCACGGGGGGAATCGGTACCTCGACCACACGCGGCATCGGGATCGCCGGTTCGGGGATGCGCAGCGGTTCGACCGGCCTGGGCTTGTTGTCGGGCTCGTCGATCGTCTTGACCAGGATGGGCGGCGGCGCCTCGGCGGCGTGATGCTGGAAGCCCTTGACCAGGGCGCCCACCATCAGCAGGTGGACGAGGCCGACCAGGACGAGCCCGGTGGTGCGGGCGTTCGGAGCGTGGATGGACATGCGTGTTCCCTCCCCATCGAAACGATGGCTGCGTGGTTGAAAAGACTCAATCTGTTGAGATTTGTTGAGAACGGTTCTCGACTACGCCGGCATGTCCGCAGACTAGCCACGCGGGCATGGCGATGCAATCGCGTGTTCCGGAAAACAACGCGCTTCGGGGGAGGGGAAAGCCCGTGTGGGCGGAGAGGGGGAGAGGGGCGACGCTCAGCTGTTGAGCAGGACCATCAATGCGCCGCTGCCGCCATCGCTGGCGCGGGCCTGGACGAAGGCCAGGACTTCCTGCTTCTGCACGAGCCAGCGGCGCACGCGCGCTTTCAGTACGGGCTCCCGCCCGGGGGAGCCGTTGCCCTTGCCATGGACCACGCGCACGCAGCGCAGGCCGCGTCTGGCGCTGTCGTGGATGAACGTGCCCAGCGCCTCGCGCGCCTGATCGCGGCGCAGGCCGTGCAGGTCGATCTGCGCCTGAAGCGCCCAATGGCCGCGTCGCAGCTTGCGCACGGAGTCGGCGGAGATCTCCGGTCTGCGGAACGACAGCGTCTCGTCCGTCTCCAGCAGCGAATCGACGTCGAAATCGTCCGACAGCGCCTGCTTCCAGGCCATCTGCTCGTCGAGCTCGCGCTGGCGCGGCTCGGGTTCGGGTCTGCCGAGGTTGAGGATCACCCGGTTGGTCTCGGGCAGCGGCACGACCTTGCCGACGGTGCGCTCGAAGATGCGGGCTTCCTCGTCGCGCAGCCGCGCAAGCGCGGCCTCGCGCTCGCGGCGCTCTTCCTCCGCGCGTTGGCGGAGCTTCAGTTCTCGGTGCAGCGTCTGCAGGTCTTGCAGGCTGCGCAGTCGGTCGGTCACAGCAGGCCCAGGTCGGTCAACGGTACGGCGTCGCCCGCGCCGACGATGAAGTGATCCAGCACCTTGACATCCACGAGCGCCAACGACTGCAGCATCACGTGGGTGAGCTTGACGTCCTCGGGGGACGGGTTGGTACTGCCGGACGGATGGTTGTGGACCAGGATGACGGCGGCGGCGTTCAAGGCCATCGCGCGCTTCACCACCTCGCGGGGATAGGCAATGGTATGGGAAAGGGTGCCATGGAACAGGGTCTCCAGGGCGATCAGCCGATTCTGGATGTCCAGGAACATGACGGCGAAGCATTCATGCTTCATGTCGTCAAACTGCAGTCGAAGGTAGGTTCGAACGGATTCCGCGGATTCGAAGACGGGCTTGTCCGCCAGGGGCTTACGCAGAGAGCGGCGTGCCGCTTCCATGATGACGAGCAACAGGCTGCGCTTGCTTGGCCCCAGGCCTTTGATGCGTTTCAGCGCCGCATCGTCCGCCCTCATCAGCCCATCGAATCCGCCGAAGTGCTTCAGGAGCCTGATGGCCAGATGCAGGACGGATTCGCCGGGAAGCCCGGTGCGCAAGACGATGGCCAGCAACTCGCAGTCGGTCAGCGCGGCAGGGCCGAGGGAAAGCATCCGTTCGCGCGGACGGACTTCGGGAGGCAGGTCTGAAAGGGGCATGGCGGCTCCTGGCGGAAGGACCTTGGCGCTACAGCCTAAAATCACGCTTCGATTCCCAAAATCCCCCTGACTAGTGACCCTCGTTCAACCCGGATCCTTCCTGACCCTGCACTACCGGCTGAGCGGGCCGGACGGCCAGGACCTGATCAACACGTTCGCCGACAAGCTGCCGGCCACGCTGACGCTGGGCGCCGGCGAGCTGGCGCCCGCGATCGAGGCGCGCCTGGTCGGCCTGGCCGAGGGCACGCACACCCGCGTCGAACTGGCGCCGGGCGAGGCCTTCGGCGAGCGCAATCCTGAGCTGCTGCAGCGCGTGAAGCGCGCGCTGATGCGCCAGTTGGGCGATCCGGATGAGGAGTACCACGTCGGCGACGTCGTGCAGTTCCCGACGCCGGACGGCCAGGGCCAGTACGCCGGCGTGGTGCGCGAGCTGGGGGAGGACTGGGTGCTGTTCGATTTCAATCATCCGTTGGCGGGACAGCCCGTCAGCTTCGAGGTGCAGCTGATCGGGGTGCTGTGATGACGGCGATGGACGTGAACATGAAGGACATCGTGCTGGCCGAGCCGCGCGGCTTCTGCGCCGGCGTGGACCGCGCGATCGAGATCGTCGAGCGCGCGCTGAAGAAATTCGGCGCGCCGATCTACGTGCGGCACGAGATCGTGCACAACACCTACGTGGTCAACGACCTGAAGGCCAAGGGCGCGATCTTCATCGAGGATCTGGCCGAAGTGCCGCCCGGTGCGACGCTGGTGTTCTCGGCCCACGGCGTCAGCCAGGCGGTGCGCAAGGAGGCCCAGGAGCGCGGCTTCCAGATCTTCGACGCGACCTGCCCGCTGGTGACCAAGGTCCACGTCGAGGTCGCCAAGCTGCACCGCGAGGGCTACGAATTCATCATGATCGGCCACAAGGGACACCCCGAGGTCGAGGGCACGATGGGCCAGCTCAGCGACGGGATCTACCTCGTCGAGGAAGCGTCGGACGTGCCGCACGTGCGGGTCAAGGATCCGAGCCGGCTGGCGGTGGTCACGCAGACGACGCTGAGCGTCGACGATGCGGCCGAGATCCTGCGCGCCGTGAAGAAGCACTTCCCCGAAGTCCGCGAGCCGAAGAAGCAGGACATCTGCTACGCCACGCAGAACCGCCAGGACGCCGTGAAGGTGATGGCGCCGCAGGTCGACGTGGTGGTGGTGGTCGGCAGCCCGACCAGCTCCAACAGCAACCGCCTGCGCGAGCTCGCCGAGCGCCTGGGCACGCCGGCCTACATGGTCGACGCCGCCGAGGACGTGCAGGCCGAATGGCTGGACGGCCGCTCGAAGGTGGGCCTCACCGCGGGGGCCTCGGCGCCGGACGTGCTGGTGCAGGCCGTGATCTCGCGCCTGCGCGAGCTGGGGGCGACCACGGTGCGCACGCTGCCCGGCGTCGAGGAGCACGTGCGCTTCCCGCTGCCCATGGGGTTGGGCGACAAGTCCATGGCCGAAGTCACCAGCGGCCGATCTTGATCGTCGCGGCCACCCTCTTCAGAGGGGCGCCGCCCAGTTCCGGATGAGCTCTCCGTCGAGCGCCCGCTGATCGACATTCCCCCTTCATCGCCGACGCCCCTCCGAAGAGGGTCGCCGTCGGCGCAGAACACGAAAGACACACCATGCTGGACATCACCCTGCTGCGCAAGGATCTGGACGCCGTCATCGAGCGCCTCCAACAGCGCAAGAATCCCCAACCGTTCCTGGACGTCGAGCGCTTCAAGACCCTGGAGGCCGAGCGCAAGCAGGTGCAGATCCGAACCGAGGAGCTGCAGGCCAAGCGCAACCAGCTGTCCAAGCAGGTCGGCATGCTGAAGGGCAAGGGCGAGGACGCCAGCGCCGTGATGGCCGAGGTCGCCGGCATCGCCGACGAGCTGAAGGCCGGCGCCGAGAAGCTGGACCTGATCCAGGTGGAGCTCAACACGATGCTGATGAGCGTCCCCAACCTGCCTGACGCCAGCGTCCCGGCCGGCGTGGACGAGACCGGCAACGTCGAGGTGCGCCGCTGGGGCCAGCCGCGCGAGTTCGACTTCGCGGTCAAGGACCACGTCGACCTCGGCGCGCCGCTGGGCCTGGACTTCGAGCTCGGTGCCAAGCTGTCGGGGTCGCGCTTCGCCTTCCTGAAGGGCCCGGTCGCTCGCCTGCACCGCGCGCTCGCCCAGTTCATGCTCGACATGCAGACGCAGGAGCACGGCTACACCGAGTGCTACACGCCCTACATCGTCAACCGCGAGATCCTCGAGGGCACGGGCCAACTGCCCAAGTTCAAGGAAGACATGTTCTGGGTGCTGCGCGGCGGCGACGACGAGCAGCACGAGCAGTACCTGATCTCGACCTCGGAGATCTCGCTGACCAACTCGGTCCGCGAGAGCGTCCTGACGGTCGATGAATTGCCGGTCAAGCTGACGGCGCACAGCCCGTGCTTCCGCTCGGAGGCCGGTTCGGCCGGTCGCGACACGCGCGGCATGATCCGCCAGCACCAGTTCGACAAGGTCGAGATGGTCCGCATCGAGCAGCCCGAGCACAGCATGGCCGCGCTCGACGAGATGACCGCCCACGCCGAAGCCGTGCTGCAGAAGCTCGGCCTGCCGTACCGCACCGTGCTGCTGTGCGCGGGCGACATGGGCTTCGGCTCGGTCAAGACCTACGACCTGGAAGTCTGGCTGCCGGCGCAGAACACCTACCGCGAGATCAGCTCGTGCTCGAACATGGGCGCCTTCCAGGCGCGCCGCATGCAGGCGCGGTTCAAGACGGCGCAAGGCAAGAACGAACTGGTGCACACGCTGAACGGTTCGGGCCTGGCGGTGGGACGCACGCTGGTCGCGGTGCTGGAGAACTACCAGCAGGCCGACGGCAGCATCACGGTGCCGGAAGCGCTACGTCCTTACCTGGGCGGCAAGGACGTGTTGAAGGCCTGAGCGGAAACAGCGAGCGGGACGGCGGCTTTCGCACAAACTCACGCGAGTTCTTGCCAAGGTCCTGAAAACCTCGCTATACTCTTAGGCTTAGTCGCTAACAACTACAGCGATCACCGAATACCGGAGAGGTGGCAGAGTGGTTGAATGTACCTGACTCGAAATCAGGCGGACGGAAACGTCTCGGGGGTTCGAATCCCCCCCTCTCCTCCAGAAAAGCTTGTTCGATCAAGCACTTAGAAAACCCGCCCAGAGCGGGTTTTCTTTTTCCTGCGCGACTTGGCGGCAGTTTCCGCCCCTCCCTTCCAAAACTCTCGCCGGAGATGCGTGGCGAGCGCGGGAGCGGGGCGGTGGGTTCTTAGCGCCCATGCAGCGAACGCAAACTCATCGGTTGGCTGGCCGCCAGCCGTGGCGCTTCGGCCAGCACGTTCAAGTCGCTGAGGAACTTTTCAAACTCGCGGCCCTTGTCGTAGAAGGCGTTCGCGCCGTTGCGCACGCACAGCGGGCCGTAGACCTCCGAATCGCGATTGCTGAGCACCAGGATGGTCCCCCCGAAGCCGGCCAGGCGCAGCTTGCGCAGCACCTCCAGGCCGGAGCCGGACGCCAGCGACAGGTCCAGCACGACGACGTGGGGCCGGGTCAGCCCGACGGTGCACAAGGCCTCCGCCTCGGTGGCGGCCAGACCGACCACCGACAGGAAGTGCTGTTCCTTCAGGGCCGCCAACAGGTGTTTGCGGACCAGCGGGGAGTCTTCGACAAGAACAACTTTCATGTATCAATTTTGTGCTTTTGGAATTGACAAAACCATGTGGGAAACCGAGCAGTTGCGTGCCCACGTGACATTCTTTGGACCCCGTCCGCTACCAGCCCCCATCCGAGGGGCGTCGTCGACGCGCGCGTCCCTCCCGCCTTGTGGCGACCTTCAGCCAGGCGCACACTGGCTTGATTCCCCATCGCGATGGCTCTCCAAGAGGCAATGACTCCATCCGGCCCGTCCGCCGTTCGAGGGCTCAGGCGTCGCTCCATCGTGGGTGGGCTGGCACTCGCCTGGGGGGGCGCCGCATGGGCGAGCGCGCGTCCGCGCGTCCTGCGGGCCCTGGTGGAATCCTGGCCGCCCTACCTGGAGCCCGGCACCGACGGCAGCGTGCACGGCCTCGATGCGGAGCTGCTCGCGGCGATCTGCCGGCAGGCGGGGTTCGAGCTCCAGTGGATCCGCGGATCGCCGCAATGGCGCAAGCGACGCTTCCGCGAACTGCTGAACGACCAGTTCGACGTCATCTTCTCTGCGACACCGGTGCCCGGTCGCGAGCGGCCGGTCATGTACAGCCGGCCCTACCGCAACGAAACCTTCATGGTCGCGGCAACCGATCGCCGCGATCCGCGCCTGGACGGGCTGCAGGGTTTCGAGCAGGTGCTGCAACGGCGCATCCCCCTGCTGCATGTCGACGCGCAAGGTCTGGGCGCCGACTTCGAGGATTGGCGTCAACGCCTCGCCGCCGCCGGCCTGCTGCTGCCCTACCAGACGACCCGCCAGGGCGTCGACATGCTGCGGCTCGGCCGCGCGTCGCTGATCCTGGGTGACGATCTGGACGTCCACGCCCAGGCGCGCGCGTCGGGCGTGCGCCTGCTTCGCCAGCCCTTCGGCCACAGCGTGCAGCCCGTGTGCTTGATGCTGAGCCGCCGACGGCTCGATGAGCGCGATCTCGCCCGCTTCGATCAGGCGATCCAGGTGCTGGAGCAACGCGGTACCCTGACCGCGATCCGGCGGCGCCACGGAGCGAGCTGATCGGCGCCACGCCGTCAGCCCCTTTCGCCGCGCTCGATCCCGGCGACCCAGCCGATCTCAGCGGTCCGGCCCCTGGCCGACGTATTTCCCTGGCGTCACGCCGAACGTGCGCTTGAACAGCGCGATGAAGGCGCTGACGTTGTCGTAGCCCAGCTCGAGCGCGATGGTCGTCACCGGTTTGCCGGCGGCGAGCAGCTCCAGCCCGCGCAGCAGGCGGACGCGCTGGCGCCATGCGGTGAAGCTGAAGCCGGTCTCCTCGGCGAAGCGCCTCGTCAGCGTGCGCGGCGCGATGCCGGCCCAGTCGGCCCAGGCGTCGAGCCGCCGTTCGTCGTCGGGCCGGGTCGACAACGCACGGGCGATCTTGAGCAGCCGCTCATCCGAAGGCATCGGCAGCCCCAGCGCCACCGGCGCCGCGGCCGCGATCTCGTCGAGGATCACGCCTGCCAGTCGCGTCTGCATGGGGTCGAGCGCGGTGGCGGTTTCCGGCCACATCGCCGCACGCGCGACCGCCTCGCGCAGCAGGCCGGTCACCGCCACGATCCGTGGTTCCGCCGGCAACGCTGCGCTGCCCTCGGGACTGACGTAGACGCTCCAGCCGGCGAAAGGGCCGTGCGAGCGCAGGCCGTGCGGGATGTCCGGCGGAATCCACAACGCGTGCGTCGCGGGCACGACCCAGCGCGCGTCGCTGACGTCGACGGTGAGCAGGCCCTGCATCGCGCCGAGCATCTGTCCGCTCGCATGCCGATGGCGACGCGTCGAACGGCCGTCGGGGGAGGTCTGCTCGACCGCGCGCAGCAGCAGCGAATCCGCCTGTGCGGCGATGTCGAAGGATTTCGCGCGTCGGGACGGAGCGGATCGGCGTGGCGTCATCGGACTATCGTATGTCTTGAATGCCGTACCCAGGCCAGATGGCGCTGCCTACGATCCGTCCATCCTTTCATCACCAGGAGCAGACGCATGAAGGCTCAAGACATGTTGCCCGACGGGCAGAACCAGATCGAACGCAACGGCACCGTGATCCGCAAGGGCACGGTCGGCGCGTTCCTCGTCAATGCGAAGGCGTGGAGGGATCCCGCCATCGATGCCCACTGCCGCGCCGAGGCGGAACGCGACATCGTGGCAGCGCTGCCCGCGCTGCGCGAGCTGGGACTGTTCGACGTGCTTGAGGTTCGCGACGAACGGCTGCGTGCCTTGCTCGACGCGCATTGATGCAGAGCGGGTGCGCATTGACGCACCGCGCGAGGATGGCAGACTCCGCGACGATCCCTCTCCAGGAGCGTTGCCGTGAGTGAATCCCTCCAGTCCCCCGAGGCCTTCGATGCCGTCGTCATCGGGGCCGGCCAAGCCGGACCCCCACTGGCCGAGCGCATGTCGCAGGCCGGCTGGCGCGTGGCCGTCATCGAGCGCTCGCGCGTCGGCGGCACCTGCGTCAACACCGGCTGCATCCCCACCAAGGCGATGGTCGCCAGCGCCCATGCCGCCTGGGTCGTCCGCGAAGCCGCCCGCTGGGGCGTGCGGGCGCCGGAGCCGCTCGGCATCGACTTGCCGGCCGTCATCGCGCGCAAGGACCGCATCTCCGGCCAGTCGCGCGAGGGCGTCGAGAAGTGGCTGCGTGGCATGGCCAAGGTCGAGCTGGTCCTGGGTCATGCACGCTTCGAGGACGCGCACACCGTCAACGTCGACGGGCGTCGCCTGCGCGCGGACCGCTTCTTCATCAACGTCGGCGGACGTCCCGCGCAGCCGGGTGTCGAGGGCCTGGACACCGTGCCCTGGCTGACCAACGCATCGATCATGAAGCTTCAGGAGCTGCCTCGGCATCTCGTCGTCGTGGGCGGCAGCTACATCGGGCTGGAATTCGCGCAGATGTTCCGCCGCTTCGGGTCCGAGGTGACCGTCGTGCAGCGCGGTCCGCGGCTCGTGCCGCGCGAGGACGCCGATGTCTCCGAAGCCCTGCGCGGCATCCTCGAACGCGAGGGCCTGACCATCCGCACCGGCGCCGAATGCGTGAAGCTCGCGCCGGCGGAGGAGGGCGTGGCCGTCCAGGTGAACTGCCAGACCGGCGAGCCCGAGGTGCGCGGCAGCCACGTGCTGATCGCGACCGGCCGCAAGCCCAACACCGACGACCTGGGCCTGGACCGCGCCGGCGTGCGCGTGGACGAGCGCGGCAACATCGTCGTGGACGACCAGCTCCGCAGCAGCGTGCCGCACATCTGGGCGCTGGGCGATTGCAACGGCCGCGGGGCTTTCACGCACACGTCGTGGAACGACTTCGAGGTCACGGCAGCCAACCTCTTCGACGGCGCCGATCGCGGCGTCGGCGACCGCGTCGTGACCTACGCGCTGTACACCGACCCGCCGCTGGCGCGAATCGGTCTCGGCGAGCAGGAGGTGCGCGCGAGCGGCCGCCCCGCGCTGATCGGCACGCGGCCGATGACGCGCGTCGGCCGGGCGATCGAGAAAGGCGAGACCGAGGGCTTCATCAAGATCCTCGTCGACGCGACAACGAAGGCCATTCTCGGCGCGATGGTGCTGGGCGTCGACGGCGACGAGGCGGTGCAGTCGCTGCTCGACGTCATTGCCTCGAAGCGACCGTACACCGAGGTCATTGCCGGCGGCGTGCGCATCCATCCGACGGTGAGCGAACTGCTTCCCACCGTGCTGCAGTCGCTGAAGCCCTTGTGAGGACTGCGGTGCCGGCGGGTATGGGCCTTGCCATGCCTGTTCACCGCATCACGCGGTTTCAAGAGGCACGCGATGGACCGCCCTGCACAACGACGCCCCGGCGCGACGCCGACGCTTTCCGCCGTGACGAGCGGGAACCCCGTACCTTCGCTGCATGTCGTCGAGATCGTCGGCGCCGTGCCGTCGGACGAAGCGCCCGATGAGGCGTGCCCGCTCACGTCCGCCGCGGATCGGCTCGGCGCGACCCGGCTGGTGGAGCAACTCGTGCAACGGCACGGGCGCAGCGGCAACCTGCGCTTCACCGTCGTCTGTCCTGCCGACGGACCGTACGCGGAACGGTTGCGCGAACTCGGCGCCGACACCGTGATCGTCGCCATGCCCGACGATCCGCCGTGGCATGCGATCCAGGTGCTCATCGGGCTCATCCGCAACAAGCAGGCCGCGGTGCTGCATGCGCATCTGCCGAATGCGCATCGCCTGGCGGGCCTGGCCGGCGGCATCACGCGTACGCCGGTGCTCGCCACGGTGCAGGGCCAGCAACTGGACATGCCGGACCTGGAAGTCCATCGCCTGATCGCCAGCCAACTCAGCGTCGTGAGCGAGGCCAGCTACTTCCACGCGCTGGGGCTCGGCCTCTCTCCCGAGCGCATCAGTCTGGACGTCTTCGACGCGCAGGCCGATGACGACGCGGCGGCCGAGAGCCTCGATGCCATCGAGCAACGCCTGCGACGCCTCGCGACGCCGACGGAGTCGCGCGGCGCGGCGCAAGCCCGCGCGCTCGCGCAGCCCTTGGCGCAGGAGCTGGTGATGCCGATCGCCTCCGGCGCGCCGGTCGCGATCCGCGCCGTGCTCGATGAACTCGAGCCTTCGACCGTGCAGACCGCGACGGTCAAGGGCTGATCGGAAAGCCAGCGGGCATCGGGATTGCCAGTCTTTCCTTGCAAGGGTGCTGCGAAGGCTTGAGATGCAATAGGACGCATCGCGAACCAGCGGCGGGCCCCCGGCAAGACCTTCCATCCACATCATCCAGGAGATCCACCATGAACCCCCGTTCCAAGATCACCACCGTGGCAATGGCGATTGCGCTGGCTTCCGGCGTCGGCTTCCTTCACGCCCAGAGCGGCGGCCAGGGCGGCAGCTCCGGCTCTGTCGGCGCGCGCGATCAGACCAATGATCCGCTGTCCAACAACAACGACCAGAACAAGGCGCCGCCTGCAACGCCGGCCGCCAATCCGAGCACGGGCCAGCCTGCGACGACGAACGACTGGCAGAACAGCCAGCCGGCGACCAGCAGCCAGAACAACGGCAACAACATGTCGACCGATCAGCGCCAGGATCCGAACGTCCGCACGCAGACCGATCCCATGCCGATGAGCGCGCCGGCTGCCGGCACCTCTTCGTCCGACATGTCGACGACCAACACCGACAGCACGCTGCCGGCACGCGCTGACCGCAACTGATCCCGCGCTCACCACCGAGGAAGGCGGCCCACGTGGCCGCCTTTTTCGTGGGCGCTTTCTTGGGCGCTTCGGAGATGGCCGCTCGACGCCGTACGTCCGACGGCAGCGCGATTGCTGCGCTACGGTGTGGGCGCCGTCAGCGCGTCCTGCGCGCCAGCCAGACTCCGATCGCGACCAGCGCCATGCCGGCCATCGCGAGGCCCGTCAGCGTTTCACCGAACAGGGCCCACGCGATCAGCGCGGTCGTCGGCGGCGTCAGGTAGAAGAGGCTGGCGACGTTGACCGCGCTGCCGCGGCGGATCAGCACGTTCAGCAGACTGACTGCGCCCAGCGACAGCACGAGCACCAGCCAAGCCAGCGCGAAGACGAACTGGCCGGTCCAGCGCACCTGCATCGTCTCGGTCATCGCGGCCAGTGCGGCCGTGACAAGCAGGCTCGGCACGAACTGGATGATGGAGCCGGTGCGCAAGTCGAAGGACGGACAGAACTTCTTCTGGTAGAGCGTGCCGGCGGTAATGCCGATCAATGCAATCACGGCCGGCAGTAGCATCGTCATCAGCGCATTGCCGGGAACTGCCGCAATCTTCTGCGCGACGACGAGTCCGACGCCCAGGAAGCCCAGCGCCAGGCCCAGCCATTGCATCTGGTCGATGCGTTCGCCGAGGAACGCGCGAGCGCCGAGCGCCGTGACCAGCGGTTGCAGGCCGACGACCAGCGCGGTGATGCCCGCCGGCAGTCCATGCCCGATCGCGGTGAACACGCCGCCGAGGTAGACGCCGTGCACCAGCAGACCCGTCACCGCGATGTGCGCGCAGGCGGCCATCGAGCGCGGCCAGGGCGCGCGCAGCACCAGCACGACCGGCAGCATCAGCGCGATGACCGCAGCGTAGCGCCAGGAGAGGAAGGTGAGCGGCTCGGCGTCCGGCAGTCCGAACTTCGCGCCGATGAAGCCGGTGCTCCAGACGGCGACGAAGAGCAGGGGCAACAGGCCGCCGGCGCCGCCCGCGCCGTGCGCGGGCGGGGTGGGGGGCTTGGGCGACGGTGACGTCGGCGACGACGAAGCGGGCGGCGTGCTCATAGGGACCCGATGCTAACGAGGCCGCGTCGTGGACCGGGCGGCTAGCGCGTCGGGTTTTCCGCAGCGTCCCAGCCGCCGCCGAAGGCCCGGAAGGCCGATACCGCCGCGCGGGCGTGGTTCGCGTCCAGCTGCGCGAGCTGATCGCGCGCGGCGAGCAGCAGCCGGTCTTCCTGCAGCACCTCGATCAGACTGGCCGCGCCGCCCTTGTAGGCGTCCTCGGCCGCGTCGCGCGCGACCTGGTGCGCGCGGACCTCCTGCGCGAGGTCGCCGCGTTGCTGCTCGAGCTCGGAGAGCGTGACGATCGCGTTCTCCACGTCCTCGGTCGCGCGCAGCATGCGCTGGCGCACCTGCGCGAGCGCTTCCGCCCGCGCGCCGCGTGCCTGCGCGACCTCGGCGTCGACGCGGCCAAAGTCGAACAGCCGCCAGTGCAGGCCGAGCAACGCCTGAGGCTGGAAGGCCTCGGAGCTGAACAGGCCGCCGTGCAGGCTGGACGCACCCAGCACGCCGCCCAGCGTCAGGCGCGGGTAGTACTCGGCCGTCGCCACGCCGATGCGTGCCTGGCTGGCGTCGAGCTGGCGCTCGGCGGCGATGACGTCGGGACGGCGGCGCATCAGCCTCGCGGGCGTCAGATCGCCGGGCAGCGAGGGCACTCGGTACGTGGAGACGCGCGAAGCCGGCGAAGACGACGAGGACGACAAAGACGACGAAGACGAAGATAAATGCGCGGCGGGCGAGGACGGCAAGGATCGCTGTGGCGCGGTCAGCGTCGCCGCCGAGGTCCCGGCCTGCTCACCCATCAGCACGTCGAGGCGATGCTGCTGCTGCGCGAGCTCGGCCCGCAGCACAAGGTGGAGCGGCGCTCGGGGCAGCCGAAGAAAGTGGAGCTGTTCGACTTCGACGGCGTGGTGCCGGCCGCGGGCGCGGCCGGCTAGGACCGGACAGCCGCGCAGCTCAGCGCTGGACCGAGGCGAGCTTCACGCCCAGGCCCACGAAGGCGGCCGCGAACCCGCGGCGCATCCAGCGCAGCACCGGCGGTCGGGTGAGCACCCGGTCGCGCATCGCGGCGGCGAAGACGCCGTAGACCGCGAACACGGCGAAGGTCATCGCCATGAAGACGAGGGAGAGCTCGATCATCAGCGGCGTCGGGTGCGGCTCGTCGCGGGCGATGAACTGCGGCAGGAAGGCGAGGAAGAAGATGGAGAGCTTCGGGTTGAGCAGGTTCACGAGGGCGGCGTGGGTGACGATCTCGCGCGCTGAGCGTGGCGGACTGTCGGTGTCGACGGCGAGCGGGCCGCTGTCCTTCAGCGACATCCAGGCCATGTAGAGCAGGTAGACGACGCCGACGTATTTCACCGCGTCGAAGGCGAGGGCGCTGGCGTGCAGCAGCGCGGCCAGGCCGGTGATCGCGGCCAGCATGTGCGGGACGATGCCGATCGTGCAGCCGAGGGCGGCCTGGAGCGAAGCGCGCGCGCCGCCCGACAGGCCGGCGGCGAGGGTCACCAGCGCGCCGGTGCCGGGCGAGGCGACGACGATCAGCGAGGTGATCAGGAACTCGGGATTCGAGAGCGAGGAGAAGGGCACGACGGACCTCGGTGCGGTGAAGGCGGGGAGGTGATCGTCGAGCCGTACCGGCGGCGCGTCTTGGATGAAATTGCAGGCGGGCCAGTGAGCCTGTCGGCCTCAGCCGCCTCAGCCGCCTTAGCGAAGAGCGGCAGCGTACGCGCCCGGCGCGATGCCGAAGCAGCGGACGAAGTGGCGCGTCAGATGGCTCTGGTCGAAGAAGCCGCTGGCGGCGGCGACATCTGCGAGCGGCGTTCCGATGGCGATCAACCGGCGCGCGTGTTGCAGGCGTCGCTGCACGAGGTAGGCGTGAGGCGGCAGCCCGGTCGCGCGGGTGAAGCTGCGCAGGAACTGGAAGCGGCTGAGGCCGGCTGCCTGCGCGAGTTCTGCGAGGCTGACGGGCGCGGTGAGGTCGTCGTCAAGGCGCGAGCGGGCGATCGCGATGCCTGCGGGGATCGCGGGCAAGCTCACCGCGCGCGGTTGGAGCAGCGACTGCAGCAGCAGGAGCAGGGCGCCGTCGATGCGGAGCGTGTCAGCGGCCCTGGTCGGCGTGCCGGCCATCGCATGGAAGAGCGCCTCGAAGCGCCCGGCGATGCGGTCATCGTGCAGCGTGGGGCGGTGGAACTCGACGTCGCCGATGGCGCGGCCCTCCGCGATGTCGGCGACGAGATCGCCGATCAACTCGGGCGACAGGTACAGCATGCGCCAAGCGCGCCCGTGATCGCCGAGCGGCAGGCCATCGTGGACCTCGCCGGGGTTGACCGTGATGACATCGCCCGCGACGGACTCGACCATGCCGCGGCCACTCGCGGTCTTCTGCGCGCCGCGATCGATGCGGCCGATGCCGAATTCATCGTGGATGTGGCGCGGGAACGCCTTCGCGCTGTCGGCGGCGACGATGTCGACGCCGGCGAGCGGGCAGGGGAGGCGGATGAAGGCGGGCATGGCGTGGCGCGGAGGATGCTGCGACTCTAGCAACCCCGGCCCGCGCCGACCTCAGGGCGCGGGGTCGCCTGCGGCGAGTCCGTCACAGCTGGTTTCCTGGATCCCGCAGATCCGGTCCACCCAGGCCCGGAACCGCCCCGGCGGCAGGCCGGCGCGCGCGGCGGCGTCGATCTTCAGCGAGCTTCGATCCTTGGCGGGGAAACGCAGGTCGGCAAACTCCACCTGGGCCCACTTGCCGTTGCAGTCCGCGAGGCGTCCGGCCTCGACGACGACGTCGTTGTCGAAGGTCTCGTTGTCGCCGATGCGCAGCACGGCGGCCGCCTTCGGACTCGGCCAGGCGCGACCGACATCGGCCTGCGACTTCACGGTCAGCTTGCTGCCGCTGACCCAGCCTTCGCCCGAGAACATCGGACGCGCCGGACGGTCGGTCAAAGCCTCGTTGTCGCTGGCGTTGCGGATCAGAAACCAGCCATTGCGCGCGCCGACGACCTCGACTTCGACGCGCACGCCGTAATTCATCGAGGCTTCGACGAAGGTGGGCGGCAGCTTGCCGAGGATCTTGGCGGCGGCGCTCGGCGCGGCGCGGACGTTGAGTCCGGCGGGATCGGTCTCGGCGACGAAGGCGCCGAAGTTGCAGGTGCTGGCGGCCAGCTCGGCGGCCGTCGTCGGGGCGCTGTGTACGAAGGTGGCGCAGCAGGCGGCCGCAATCAGCAGAGCGATGTTGCGCAAGGGGCGGTCGATAGTCATGGAAAGAAGCCTGATGCCGGAGGTGGCAGAGCGTCGTCAGCGCAGGAGATCCAGTGTGCGCTGATCCGGCTGGCCGCCGAAGTAGCGATCGAGCGCTTCGATGAACACAGCTTCATCGCCCGACGCTTTCGCGAAGAGCGTCAGCGACGAGCGGAACTTCATCGCGTCCACGACGCCCAGGATCTGCTCGGCGGTCTTGTTGCGGTGGGTGTTCATCAGCTCGACGCACTCGCGCAGACGCGGCCCGAGGACTTCGTGGTCGAGATAGGCGATCGCCTCATCCAGCGACTGGATCCCGTAGAACTGAGCGGTGCTGCTCACGCCCAGCCCGCGCAGCTGCGGGAAGAAGTACCACATCCAGTGGCTGAGCTTGCGGCCGCGTGTCAGTTCGGTGAGGACGTCGCCGATTTGAGGAGCTTGAGCGTCCAGGAAACGTTGAAGGTCGTGAGGCGAAGACATATCTGCTTCATTCCTTTGCATCTTTCGAACTCGAGCAAGTCGTACCGGCGATCTTTCTCGGAACCGGATCTTCCTCTGGATTGATGAGATTCAGCGGGGAACCCAAGGGTTCTACCGATTCCAGCGCCTCCCCGGGAACGGAGACTGCAATCTCCAGGGAGGGAGAAGCGATATGGCACAGACCATTTCCCGCCGCCGTCTGCTGCTCGGCGGCCTGTTGGCGATAGCCGTCGGCACTGTTGAGGCGAAGGGTCGTCGAGGCGGAGGAGGCAGTCGACGTCATGTACCGTCGAGTCCAGGTGGAGGCAATGGCGGCGGATGTGGCTCGCGAGGTGGCCCGGGAGGACCCAGAGACAAGAACGGCAAATGCCCGGGGTGGCGGAAATGATCCGCCGATTGCTCGTGCTCGCCCGTCTTGCAGTCTTGACGGCGCCGCTGGCTGTGACGGCGTCCATCCCGCTCTCTGCTTGCGGAGGCGGAGGTGACGACGGTGGCAGCTGTTGCCGGGTTTGCAGCACTGGCAAGGCGTGCGGCGATTCGTGTATCGCCGCGACAGAAACTTGCCATATCACTGGCGGCTGCGCCTGCAACAAATAGGTGCGTCCTCAAACGAAAAAACCGCCTCCCGGCGGTTTTTTACTTGAATGAGGTTGACGAGCCTTACCCTTTGCTAGCAAAAGAGAGAACCTAGTGTTCATCGTGGTTCTGGGGCATCGATCTTCGGCGGGTGCATCAGTCAGGTGACACAGTCCGGGGGCGGATGCTAACAGCTATCGCTTGGATTGAACTTGCAGAGGCCGACAGGATCGGCTTCAAACGCCGTGGTGGTCGCTCATGAAGACGTTTGTGGTCCCTCATGGGATGTTGGCCAACGTCACGCCAACGCTAAGCGGGCGCCACATGCGTGAGTCATGGCGACGCTTTGATCGCCTCCGTGAGACGGAGCAGTACGAACTGACTCAAGGTCAGGGAGAGTTGTCGCAGCAGCCGTGCCTGGTCCCCTTCCAAGTGCTTGTGAGCGCCTCCAGAGGCTGCTTTAGCGCTCGCCGGGCACGATGGCTGCAAACTCGCGGGCAACGCGTCCAAAGGGGGGGTTCGGAACCGGAGGACGGGGTGACGACGCCGTGGCGGCGATGGCGGATGGAGGCGCCGAAGGCGGCAAGGCTGCTATTGGCATGGCGGGGAACAGCGGCTCAGCCTCAGGCGTCGGCTTGCGGTACTTGCCGAACCAGTCCGAGAAGTACGCCCCAGGCTTGCCCTTGCGGAACTTCATGTCCGGCCAGAGCGAACCGGGGCTGAGCTTGGCGAAATACGTCAGGAAGCCAAGACGCACCAATTGGCTGTGGATTGGCACGACGCGGCGGCGGTGTTCGAAGTTCTTCAGTTGCTGCCCTTCGTCGTCCTCGGTGACGTGGATGAGACCGGAGCCGTCCGCAGCGATCTCGACGTCGTTGGTGCGAAGCTGGCAAAGCTCGGACACCGTGGCGCCCGTAAACAGGCCCAGGAGCGGCACCCAGTACGCGGCAGCACCTCCGCCCTTCCATGCCGTTTTTACAGCGCTAGGAAGCTCATACGCGGCAAACAGCGGGAGGCCCACCATCGTCTGAAGGTGCGTATGGGTCCAGGGGCGGCGCGGGTTCTCAGTCTTGTGCTTGATATCCAGGCTTCGCCATGGATGCTTCGGGATGGCTTCCAACTCGTCGCAGGCGAAGCGGAGCAATCCTTTGACGCTCGTGAGGCGGTCGTGGGCTGTCTTGCTCGACATCTCTCCAGCAGCGATCTTCGCGACGAGCCAACCCTTGAAGTCGGCTCCGTGTGCCCGGGTGATCTCGGTGACCGGAGGCACGGTCCCGCCCATGCTTTCTTCGAAGAGCTTCAGTGCACGACCACAGGCGTTCGTGGCGTCCTTGCCGCGCACGTCAGCGACTTCCCACTTCTCGAAGACATAACGGAGGGTCATAGCCTGAGAACGGGTCCAGGACTCAGCCTGTGCCCTGAGCTTGGTCGTGGTGTCGGGCGGGGGAGGGGTATCGACGATCTCCCCTTGATCCCTCTGTGCCATGAGTGCTTGAGCCTGTCGGTGCGCTTTGGCGAACTCAAGCAGGGCTGGCCGCACCCCCTCGGTCTTCTCATCGAACGTGAAGCCGAGAGATTCGGCGGTCCACTGGGCACCCATGAATACGAGATTCAGGTCGCCACGAGAAAGGCGCCGTGCTCTCTCTTCGGCGCCTGCCTGTCGGGTGCGCTTGTCCCAATCGAGATAGTCCTGCGGGACGCCGCCAAGAGGGCCGGTGAGCGTGGGATCTGGAGTGTCGGCTGGCAGGACGCCATGGGTGACAAGATCGCGGATGACCGGACCGCTGTGGGCCACGTCGAAGCGGCGGGCTTCGTCGCCTCGGACGATCCGGTGAAGCTCTTGATCGTGGAGCCGCTGAACGAGGTCAGGCGTGAACGCGGAGATGTACGTTGGATTGAGCTTCTTGCGCTGAGTCTCAAAACGGTTCAGCCACTCGGCACGAAGCACCGAAGCCTTTGCGTTGGCCTTGAGAAGATCAGGCGTGCCCAGGGAGCAGCGGTGCGCCCACTCGCTGGGGTACTGGGCCTTGAGGTCGTCTGGGGTCTTAATCCGCCACTGGTAGTTTTTCGATGCCTTGATCGAATAAACCCCAGTCTCACGCTTGGGCATGGTGCTGTCCGTCATGTTCAGATTTTGTCTCAGGTGACACACTGAACTGACACACCAGCCGTTCTAAGTCCTTGATTCGCCGTAAGTTGTTGACGGACAAGGACAAAGAGAAAGAAGGTTGACGAGCCTTACCCTCGGCACTGGTCACAACGGTTAGGGCTGCTTGGTTCCCCATCTGACCCGGTTGGCCGCGCTTCCATGCGAGGAGGCCCGTCACTTCGCATTCTATCCGAGCTTTCGAGGGGCTCCGGACGAGTCACCCCCCGATCCCTCCTCGTGCGCCCCTCGGCGTGCGACCCGCGTCCGAACAACGCCGGCCCAGCGTCGACTCACCTGTCGCGCCTGTGGTTAAATCCATCCCGGACCTCGCGGGCGTTCAGCCCTCCAGTGCCATCGCCGATTTACCAACTACTTGCGGGCGATCAACAAATGCGGCTAAAGCGTTGCGGCTCCGATTGCCCCCGGGCCGGCAAACGCCGGTGATCTCTGTGGGCTCTCGGAGTTTTTTCATGTCTGCTCGTCTGGCCCAGTTCGACTCGCTGCTGTCCCGCCGCCGCGCCGCTCGCACCTCCACCACGGCCAATACTTCGCCCGTCCAAGCCCCGCGCACATTGCGCGATCCCTGGGGCGAGCCGGTCGCCGAGTTCTCCCGCTTCCCGTCCGACCTCGAATTGCTCAAGGCCGCCCACCGCCTCCAGGCCGACGACTGGATCGGTCCGCTCGCCGATGACGGCCAGGCCCGGCGCCTGAACGCCGCCTGGCGCCTGGCGCTGCTGCGCGCCGATCGCCATGGCCGCGCCCGCTTCTCGCGCGAAGTCGGCCCGCAGTGGCTCAGCGCACCGCGCGTCTCGCGGCCCGGCGAACGTCCCGCCGCGCTGCGCCGCGAGCTCCACGCCGCCGCCGTCCACCAACTCTGGCTGGCCGGCTGGAAGCTGGTCTGATCGGATGCCGATGAGATGGCTGGCGCGGATCCTCGGGCCAGTTGCGGATCGACGCCGTCGTGCTGGAGTCGATGTGTCCGACCATCGAGGACGCGGTTGCCGGCCGCTGGACAATCCCACCTTCATCACCGCCGGTGTGGCGGCGGTCACGCCGTGACGAGCCGCTCCGCGAGCCAGGCCTCGGTCGCATAGGGGAACGCGATCGTCGGCTCGCGCAGTTCCGGGTAGCGATCCTTCAGCGCGCGCAGCCGGTCGGCGACCAGCGCCTGTTCCGCCTCCGGCAGCGTTGCGATGAAGCTCACCGACAGGATGCGGTCCAGCACCACCTGCTCGAACGATCCGACATGGCTGTGCGGGAGCACCGTCCGCTGCAGCGGCCCGAAGAGCGTCTGTCCCTCGAAAGGCTGCTTCCACGTGCCCTTGTAGAAGCGCGGGGCGTCGCCCTCATAGGGGGTGACGATCTCGGTGATCTCGGCGACCCAGTCGCGGGACTCGTCCCGCACGTTCCAGATCAGGCCGAGTCGCCCGCCCGGGCGCAGCACGCGATGCATCTCGCGCAGCGCCTGTGCGTTCGCGAACCAGTGGAAGGCCTGGGCGCAGACGAGCACGTCGGCGTCGCCGTCGGCCAGCGGGATCGCCTCCGCGGTGCCGGCGAGCGCCCGCACATCGGGCAGGCTGTCCGACAGCCGCGCGCGCATCGCATCGACCGGCTCCACCGCCGTCACCGTCGCGCCGGTGCGCGCCAGCAGCTTCGTGAACTTGCCGGTCCCCGCGCCGAGATCGAGGACCCGCGCGCCCGCCTGGACGCCGAGCGACTCGCCCAGCCAGCCAGCGAGGGCGTCGGGGTACTCGGGACGACCGCGCTGGTAGTTGTCGGAGGCGCTGGTGTAGCCGCGCTGCGCGGCATCGTGGATGGACGTGTTCGAGGGCATCGGATGATCCTACGCCCGACGGCGCGAGGGGGCGTCAAGCCCGCGTCGTGGGCGTGATCGCCCGTCGACCGATCGACCATCCGTGGTCGATCCCGCCACCGATCGAGACGCGTCTCAGAGCCCGAGCAAGACCTGGCGCGTCACCGAGACCGCCATCACATACGCCAGCGCCACCAACGCGAGCACGTAGCCGAGGAGGCGGAACTCCCCGCGCCCGAAGGCCCAGTGCCCCGTCGCGAAGTAGATCCCCAGCGCGATGAACTTCGCCGTCATCCAGGGCTCGTAGCGCGGGTCGAGGTGCAGCGCCCCCCACAGGCTGAGGCCGGACACGACGATCAGCACGTGGCTGCTGAACACCAGCGTGCGCAGCCGCTCGTCCGTCACCCACGCGGCGCCGAACTGATGCGCCAGCCCGCGGACCAGGAACAGTCCGATGCTGCACCACGCCAGCAGCGCATGCATCTTGACCATCGGGCTGTAGAACCAATCCATGAACGGGGAGCTTCGTCACCTGGCGGGGGGATGTCAACCTGGGGAACGCGAGCCGGGCAGGGCGCTCGGCAAGTCCTCCGATTTCCCCCGGAAGAGGGCCCTCTCCACATCCCCCGCCGCCCACAACTTTGAGTCATGGCACAACGCGTTTCGATTCCGAAAATGAGCGCATGGCATCGACGTGGGTCGGTGGTCGAAAGGCAGTGACGATGTTGAATCGAGTCGAGTTTGAGGAGGTAACGCCGCCTGTGGGGTCTGCGGTGCCCAAGGCGGGGTGCTCTTGGCCGAGCCAAAGGTTCGTCTGGGTCTACAGCAAGGGGCAGGCGCCCTACCAGTTCCGACCGTGCATGGATCCGTGCTCACCGCACGAGTGGCCCTACAACTTGCAGGCGCTGCGAGGAACCGAGGACTACGCGGACATCCTCGCTTGGTACTGCAATCGATATCGGGCGGTGTCCCGCGCTGATCTGGATCGCCTGGTCGAGGAATTGGTGCACTGCGTCGGTGATCGGCAGATCAGCGTGGAGATCTATCACGACATGGATACCCAAGAGCGCCTCCCCTGGTTCCTGGTCTGGGGATTCGACAAGGCGGTCTCCGACGATGAAGAGCAAATGATGGACACGTTCCGCGACACGTGTCGCGCGTCGCCTCTGCTGCATCCCTCGTACGAGGTCGTGATGGTGTCCTTCAGGGCAGGCTCCTTCGAGGACCGCCATGTGTCGGAGTGGGGTTGAGACATGCGGATCCAAGTCTTCAATCCAGGAGAGGTCATCGACTTGGCAGAGTACCTCTCGTCACTGGAAGGCGAGGCCAGCGCGCGAAGTGTCATCTCCCGCGCGTACTACGGTGTATTCCTGTTTGCGCGAGACCTGGCGGATATCGACGACGAGAGTCCGACGGCGCATTTCGATACTTGGAAGCATTACGTCGAGTGCGGAGAGGGGGAGGTCGCGGATGGTCTGCGACAGTTGCGGCGACAGCGGAACGTTGCGGACTACAAGACGAATCTCAAGGTCTCCATGCGCCAGAGCGTTGAGGCGTTGAAAACATGTCGACGTACTCGGGCCGCCTTGAATCGAATCGCGGGCCGGATCAGGTATCGAACGGGGCTGGGCGTTCTGGCCGATTCGCATTGAGCACGAAGGAACGAAGAAGGGCGCCTCAGCGCCCTTCATTCCCTTCAGACCTGACCCCGCTCAGCGCAGTTGCAGATCATCGTCCCCGAAGCGGATGTCCAGCGGCTCGATCAGCAACTGCTTCTCGCCGTCCTCGACGCGCCCCGCGTCCCACGCATCGATGCCGCAGGACTTGGCGATCTCCACCACCTTCGCCGCCTGGTCCGCCTTCACGAAGATCGCGAAACCCGCGCCCATGTTCAGCGTCGAATAGGCTTCGCGGTCGTCCTGCTGCGCGTGGTCCTGGATGAACTTCAGCACCGGCGTCACCGGCGGCACCGTGTGGATGCGGTAGGTGAACTTGCCCGGATGACGCAGCAGCTTGCGCCAGCCGTGCCCCGTGATGTTGGCGCAGTAATGCGGCGTGATGCCCGCCTTGTACAGCGCCTCGGTCACCGGCGAGTACAGCGCCGTCGGCGCCAGCAGCGCGTCGCCGTAGCTCAGGCCCGGCTGCACCTCGGTCAGGTAACCCTGGGGCAGGCGCTCCGTCAGCTTGCGCGCCAGGCTCAGGCCGTTGGCGTGGATGCCCGACGAGGCCAGCAGCACGATCGCGTCGCCCGCGCCCAGCTTGTCGCCCACCGACAGGCGTTCCTTCGGATTGATCAGGCCGGTGCAGGACGCCGCCAGGTCGATGCGGCCGCCTTCGACGATGCCGGCCAGCGCCGGCGTCTCGCCGCCGCCCCAGGCGACCTGGCAGACGTCGCAGGCCTTCTTCCAGCCGGCCACCAGCGCCTGCGCGCGCTGCGCGTCGCCGAACCAGTCCGAGCCGCCCGCGGCCCAGTAGGCCTGCACCACCAGCGGCGTCGCGCCGACGGTGATCAGGTCGTTCACCGCCATCGCGATCGTGTCCTGCGCGATGCCGTCGTAATAGCTCTTGCCCGTCAGCGTGGCCATCTCGTCGGCCACCAGCGTCTTCGTGCCCAGGCACTCGACGATGGACGCGATGTAGAACGGACCCACGTCGACGACGTACGCCGACTCGCCGCGCGACGCCTTCACCTCGGTGAAGCCGTGGGCGCTCAGGTGGCCGGCGGTCGCGGCCGCGGCGCGCTGGGCGCTGATCTTCAGCGGGTCGATCAGGTCGTAGTTGACGCCGGCCTGTTCGTAGCTCAGCGTGCCGGAGGAGGGATCGTGCGGGGTGCTCATGGGCGCGGATTATCCGTCAGTGCTGACGGACTCTCCTGACAAACCCGGACGCGCCCCGCCCGCGGGCCGTCCGGTCGGGGGAGACCGCCCCCGTAGAATGCCTCGCCATGAGCTACCAGGTCCTCGCACGCAAGTACCGCTCCCGCACGTTCGAGGAGCTGATGGGTCAGGAACACGTCGTCCAGGCCCTGGCCAACGCGCTGACGCAACAGCGTCTGCACCACGCCTACCTGTTCACCGGCACCCGCGGTGTCGGCAAGACCTCGGTGTCGCGGATCCTGGCCAAGTCGCTGAACTGCGTCGGCCCGGACGGTACCGGCGGCATCACCGCCCATCCCTGCAATGTCTGCGACGCCTGTCGCGACATCGACGCCGGCCGCTTCGTCGACTACGTCGAGCTGGACGCCGCCTCCAACCGCGGCGTGGAGGAGATCTCCCAGCTGCTGGACCAGGCCGTCTACAAGCCGGTCATCGGGCGCTTCAAGGTCTACATGATCGACGAAGTGCACATGCTCTCGAACACCGCCTTCAACGCGATGCTGAAGACGCTGGAGGAGCCGCCCGAGTACCTGAAGTTCGTGCTGGCGACCACCGATCCGCAGAAGGTGCCGGTGACCGTGCTGTCGCGCTGCCTGCAGTTCAACCTGCGACCGATGGCCCCGCAGACGGTGCTGGAGCACCTGACGCGCGTGCTGGCCAACGAGAGCGTCCCGAACGAGGCCGGCGCGCTGCGCCTGCTGGCGCGCGCCGCGCGCGGCTCGATGCGCGACGCGCTGTCGCTGACCGATCAGGCGATCGCCTTCGGTTCCGGCGAGCTCAAGGAAGCCGGCGTGCGCCAGATGCTGGGCAGCGTCGATCGCGGCCATGTGCTAGGCATCCTGAACGCGCTGATCGCGGGCGACGGCGCCGCGCTGGTCGGCGCGTCGGACCGCTTGCGCGACATGGGCCTGTCCGCAGGCGGCACGCTCGAGGATCTGGCGGTCGCGCTGCAACACCTGGCGGTCGCGCAGGCGGCGCCGGGTGCGCTCGATGCGGGCGATCCCGACCTCGCCGAGCTGCTGCCGCTGGCCGGCCAGTTGCCGGCCGACGAGGTCCAGCTGATGTACAGCATGGCGCTGCACGGGCGCCAGGAACTGCCGCTGGCGCCGGACGAGTACGCCGGTCTGACCATGGTCCTGCTGCGCATGATGGCGTTCCGGCCGAACGGACAGGGCGCGCGTCAGCCGTCTGCAACCGAAGGCTCCGCACGTGCCACGCCGGCGCCGGCCGTGAGCGCCGCGCCGGTGGCTCGCCCGCAGCCCGCGCCGCAAGCTGCCGCGCCGGTGCCGGCCGCGCCCGCGCCCGCGCCGTCCCCAGCGCCTGCCGTGCCGCGTGTGGCCGAAGCGGCGGCACCCGAACCCGAACCCGAGCCTGCGGAAGCGCCCGCAGCGGCGCCGTTGCTCGAAGCAGCGCCCGCGCCCGTCGTTGCCTCTGAGCCTGCTGTGGCCCATGAGCCTGCCGTGGCCCATGAGCCTGCCGTGGCCCGTGAGCCAGCGCTTGCCCCTGAGCCTGTGCGAGCACCGCCGGCGCAGGCTCCCCGCGCGTCCTCCGGTCCTCTGCGAGCCGCCCAGGCGGGCGCGCCGGCGACCCGTTTCAGCGAACGCCTGCGCCCGCGCGGGGCACCGCCGGCAGAGGTGAAGGCCGAGTCCGAGAACGAAGAGCCGGAAGACCTGTCCCCGCCGCACGACGAGGATGGCCCGCCCCCTTGGATGGACGTGCCGCCGCCGTCCGACGAGGACGCGTCCGTCGGCATGTCGCTGGCCGACATGGACGATCCGATGCCGTCGTCCGCCGAATCCGGCGGCCGGAGCGGCAGTGGCAATGACGGCGGCATCTACGTCTCGACCGCCATCGAGGAGGTCGAACTGGTGCCGACGGCGCTGGGCGAGCGCTGGTACGCCATCGTCCCCCGGCTCGGCCTGAACGCGCTGGCGCGCGAGCTGGCGCTGCAGGCCGAGTGCCTGGAGATCGACGAGTCCGTCGAGCCGCAACGCTGGCGCTTCCGCGTCGAGCGCGAATCGCTGCGCCAGCCGGGTCTGCTGGAGAAGCTCCAGTCGGTGCTCGCCAGCTTTGCCGGCAAAGCGGTGCGGGTCGACATCGAGGCCGGCCGCGCCACCGATTCGCCGGCGCTGCGCGACACGCAGGCGACGCGGTCCCGCCAGCGGCAGGCCGAGTCCATCATCCTGGGCGATCCGGAAGTCCAGCAGCTGCTCGCGCAGTTCAAGACGGCGCGGATCCTGCCCGGCTCGATCAAGCCCGTCTGACGGGTCTGTCTGACGGGTCTGTCTGACCGGTCTGTCTGACGGGTCCGTCTGACGAGCCGGTCGTCGACCGCCGGATGCACGATGGGGCGCCAGCGCAGGCGCGCGCCGTGGGCGACAATCGTGCCCATCGCATCGACCTCCGGGTCATCTCTGGATCGGCCCTCCGCCGATCCTTCGAATCTCTGAACAAGGAACACGATCATGATGAAGGGTCAACTCGCAGGCCTGATGAAGCAGGCGCAGGCGATGCAGGACAACCTGAAGAAGGCGCAGGACGAGCTCGGCAACATCGAGGTCGAAGGCCAGTCCGGTGCCGGCCTGGTGAAGGTCACCATGACCTGCAAGCACGACGTCAAGCGCGTCGCCATCGACCCCAGCCTGCTGGCCGATGACAAGGACATGCTGGAGGACCTCGTCGCCGCCGCGTTCAACGACGCCGTGCGCCGCGCCGAGCAGGTCAGCTCCGAGAAGATGGCCAAGCTGAGCGCCGGCATGCCGATGCCCCCGGGCATGAAGTTCCCGTTCTGACCGCCGCTCTGATCGGATCGCGGTGACCGCGCTCGAGCAACTGATCGAGGCCTTGCGGCGACTGCCCGGCGTGGGCCAGAAGTCGGCCCAGCGCATGGCCTACCACCTGCTGCAGCACGACCGCGCCGGCGCCGACGCGCTGGCTCGCGCGCTGCAGTCGGCGACCAGCAACGTGCGCCATTGCGAGCGTTGCCACACCTTCAGCGAGGCGCCGCTGTGCCCGATCTGCTCGGACCGGCAGCGCGACGCGCGGCTGCTGTGTGTCGTGGAGTCGCCGGCCGACCAGGCCGCGATGGAGCGCACGGCGTCCTACTTCGGCTACTACTTCGTGCTGCAGGGGCGGATCAGCCCGCTGGACGGCGTGTCGACGCGCGAGATCGGCGTCGACCAGCTGCTGGCGCGGGCGGCGGACGGACAGGTGGAGGAGGTGATCCTCGCCACCAGCTTCACCGCCGAAGGCGAGGCGACCGCGCACGTGCTGGCAGAGGCGCTGCGCGCGCGCGGGCTGCGCAGCACGCGGCTGGCGCGGGGCGTGCCGGTGGGCAGCGAACTCGAATACGTGGACCTCGGCACCATCGCGCACGCGCTGGTGGACCGGCGGTCGACCTGATCCGCCGGGCCGCTGGCGGGCGGGCGCGTTGAACCGTTGCCCCGTCGACTCCCTGACTCGTTGATCTGTTGATCTGTTGCCCCATCGACCGGCTGACCCGGTGAAGGAGGTCCGATGACCATCGCCAACTACTGCCTGATCGTCGCCTGCCTGATGCCGGTGCTGTGTGCCGCGCTGGCCAAGTCCAAAGGCTTCGGCAAGCGCCGCCGCGACGGCGGCTTCGACAACCATGATCCGCGCGGCTGGCTGACGCGGCAGAGCGGTTGGCAGGCCCGCGCGAATGCGGCGCAGGCCAACAGCTTCGAGGCGTTGCCGCTGTTCATCGCGGGCGTGCTGGCGGCGCAGCAGATGCAGCATGCGCAGTCGCGCATCGACCTGCTGGCGATCGCCTTCATCGTCACGCGTGTGGTGTTCGTGGCGCTCTACCTCGCCGATCAGGCCAGCCTGCGCAGCCTCGCGTGGGCGGTCGGCGTCGCGCTCTCGGTGGCGCTCTTCTTCTGAGCGGCGTCAGCGCAGGGCGGTCTTGGTGGCCACGGTGCGGGCCCCCTTGCCGCTGCTGCCGGCGACCTTGGCGCTGCGCGTCTTCGCGCCGCTCTTGGCCGGCTTGTTCGCTGCGCTGGAAGCCACCTTCGTGACCTTGCCCGTCTTCGTGGTCTTCGTGGTCTTCGCGGAGGCCTTCGACGATGCGGCGGGCGATTCCACCGCCGCGAGCTGCTGACCCTCGCGCACATACGCGACGACCTGCTGACCCGGCTTGAAGCTGGCCTTGGTGCTGACCCGGTTCCACTGCGCCAGCTGCGTCGTGCCCAGTCGATACCGACGCGCGACGCTGGCCACCGTGTCGCCCTTGTTGGCCTTCAGCGTGACGCGGCGCATCGGCGGCACGTCGGGCGCGAAGCCGATGCTGGCGTTGTCCGCCAGATGCTCGGACACGTCGCGATCGCGCTCCGCGGTGCGCGGCACCAGCAGCGTCGAGCCCTTGGTCACCAGCATGCGCGCCGGGATGCGGTTGATCTCGCGCAGGCCGGTCTCGCTCATGCCGACCTGTTTGGCCGCGTCCGCCGGCTTCATCGTTTTCGGCACGACCCACGCCGTCCACGACGCCAGCGGGCCGCGGTGCTTCTCCAGGTTGGCGACGAAGGTGCTGGCGTTGTCGTAGGGCAGCAGCAGTTGCCCGCTGCTGGCCGCCAGGATCACCGGCTTGTTCATCGACGGGTTGAACTGGCGGAAGGTCTCCTCGTCCAGTTCGGCCAGTTGCGCGGCGCGCGTCACGTCCATGTCGCGGTCGATGTTGACCGACAGGAAGTACGGGTGGTTCGCCACCGCCGGCAGCTCCAGTCCGTAGGCTTCGGGGCGCATCACGATGTTCTTCACCGCCTGCAGCTTGGGCAGGTAGTAGCGCGTCTCGTCGGGCATGCGCAGGCTGTCGTAGTCGATCGGCAGGCCGGCCTTCTGGTTGCGCGCCACCGCCTTGCTGACGTTGCCCTGGCCCCAGTTGTAGGCGGCCAGCGCCAGCTGCCAGTCGCCGTCGAACAGCTTGTTCAGGCGCTGCAGGTAGTCCAGCGCCGCCTTGGTCGAGGCCAGCACGTCGCGACGATCGTCGCGGAAGATGTTCTGCTTCAGGTCGAAGTCGCGGCCGGTGGCGGGCATGAACTGCCACATCCCGACGGCCTTCGCGCTGGACTGCGCGTCGTTGCGGAACGCGCTCTCGACGAAGGGCAGCAGCGCCAGTTCCATCGGCATGCCGCGCTTCTGGACTTCCTCGACCACGTGGTACAGGTACAGGCTGCCGCGGCCGGTCATGCGCGCGACGTAGTCGGGCCGGCTGCTGTACCAGTCCTCGGCCTTGCGGACCAGGTCGTTGTCGAGCTCGGGCATCGCCATGCCGGCGCGCATCCGCGCCCACAGGTCGACGTGCGTCTTCGGTGCGTCGAGGTCGACCTTCTCGCCGGGGTTCAGGTTGTCCTCGAGCAGCACGTCCAGCTTCTCTTCCGGCGCCGTGGCGACGCGCGCCACCGGCGTGGCCGGGGAGGGCACGGCGGAGGCCGCGGCCTCGACCGCCTGCACCGTCTGCTGCGCGACCGCCTGCGCTTCCTGGTTGTCGGCCCGCGGCGCGTTCGTCGCGCAGGCGGCCAGCACCAGCGGCAGCAGCGCGGCGATCAAGGTCAGCGCGGGGCGCTTCTTGGAGGAGCCGGCGGCGCCGGCGGGGGGAACTGTGGAGGCGGCCTCCGCGCCGGTCGCGGCGCGGGAAGAACGGGACGGCAGGGAGGTCGGGTTCTGGTGTCGATGCATCGGAGGCTCAGCGGAATTCGTTCTTCCATTGACGCAGGCCGGCCAGGACGGAGGCCGGCTGCGACGTCACGCTCGGATCGTGGCGCTGGGCGGCCTCGCGGACGTCGGCGTGCGCGCAGCGCAGGAAGGGGTTGATCTGGAGCTCCACGGCGATGGTGGAGGGCAGGGTGGGCAGCGACTGCTCGCGCCGGGCCAGACACCAGGCCTCGTGGCGCGCGACCGCCTCGTTCTGGGGCTCGACTGTGCGAGCAAATCGCAGATTCGACAAGGTGTACTCGTGCGCACAGCAGACGCGGGTGTCCGCGGGGAGCGCCGCGAGCTTGGACAGCGAGTCGTGCATCTGCGCCGGGGTGCCCTCGAAGAGCCGGCCGCAGCCCGCGGAGAACAGCGTGTCGCCGCAGAACAGGATAGGCGCGCCGCCGTCGCTGGGGCGCCTCAACACGAAAGCGATGTGACCGGCGGTGTGGCCGGGGACGTCGAGCACGTCGACGACCTGGCCGAGGACTTCGAACCGGTCGCCTTCGCTCAAGGGTTCGACGGTCACCGGCATGGATTCACCAGCCGGCCCCCAGACCTTTGCGCCCTCGGTCAGCAAGGGCATCAATTCGCGCAGCCCGCCGACATGATCGGCATGGTGATGGGTCACTAGAATGCCTCGCAGGTCCAGTCCCAGCGAACGCAGCGCCGCCTTCACCGGTGCCGCGTCGCCCGGGTCGACCACGAGTGCCGACCGGCCGTCATGCAGCAGCCAGAGATAGTTGTCTGAGAAGGCGGGAACGGCGACCAGGTTCATGCAGGCAAGGGGATCAGGTCCCAGCGATGAAGACTCCGGGCCAGGACAACGACACAAGCGACGACAGCGCCGGGAAGTCGCCGATTGTAGAGGCGCACTTCCGGCCGGACACCGCCGCGGCGGAGTTCGCGCACTGGTTGCGCACGCCCGCCGGGCGCTACCTGCTGGCGTGGGAACAGCGCTTCATCGACGCGGCCGTGATCGACTGGTTCGGGTACCACGCGCTGCAGCTCGGTTTCCCGCAGCTGCAGGGCCTGCGCACCAACCGGATGAGCAACCGATGGCTGGCCTTGAACCACGGGCCGTTCGAGGACGGCGTCGCCGGGCCGCCGCGGCAGGGCGTGATCGCGCATCCGCTGGAGTACCAGCCCGAGCCCCAGGCCGAGCTGGCCCCGGGCTTGGAGGGCGCGGGTCGCGCGGCGGTCTATTGCGAGTTCGACGCCCTGCCGTTCGAGGCCAACAGCCTGGACCTGGTGCTGTTGCCGCACACGTTGGAGCAGGCCGCCGATCCGCACCGCTGCCTGCGCGAGGTCGAGCGCGTGCTGCGGCCCGAGGGACGCGTCGTGATCCTCGGTCTGAACCCGGCCAGCCTCTGGGCGGTGAGGCAGAATCTCGCCCGCGTCAACGGTCGCATGCTGGGCCGCCCGCCGCGGCTCTACCTGCCGGAGGAGCGCGAGTACCTGGGTTACTGGCGGCTGCGCGACTGGTTGCGGCTGCTGTCCTTCGAGGTCGAGCGCGCGCAGTTCGGCTGCTACCGGCCGCCGCTGCTGAGCGATGCCTGGCTCGCGCGCTGGCAATGGATCGAGAAGCCCGGCGGCAAGTGGTGGACGGTGCTGGGCGCGCTGTACGGCGTCATCGCGGTCAAGCGCGTGCACGGCATGCGGCTGATCGGGCTGGCACGCCACAAGAAGCGCGCCGCCAAGACCGCGCCGGCGGTGGCGGCGGTGCATCATCACCATCATCATCGCGACGATGTCGAGGTCGATTGATCTCCATGCTGTCTCCACTTGAGCCGCACCTGAGCCTCACCTGAGCCGACTTGAGGTCGACCTTCCCCGTTCCCTTTCCGACTGCTTCATGACCGATACCGAATCCTCTGCCTCTCCCGCTCCCGCTCCCGCCGCGCCGAAGATCGCCAAGCCGCCCGTCGTCATCTACACCGACGGCGCCTGCAAGGGCAATCCGGGCCCGGGCGGCTGGGGCGCGTGGCTCAAGAGCGGCGACCACGAGAAGGAGCTGTTCGGCGGCGAGCGCAACACGACGAACAACCGCATGGAGCTGACGGCGGTGATAGAGGCGCTGACCTCGCTCAAGCGCAGCTGCAACATCGTGATCTACACGGACAGCGAGTACGTGCGCAAGGGCATGACCGAGTGGATCTCGGGCTGGCAGCGCCGCGGCTGGAAGACGGCGGACGGCAAGCCGGTGAAGAACGCCGACCTGTGGCAACGCCTGGAGGCGCTGCGCAAGCTGCACACGGTCGAGTGGCGCTGGGTCAAGGGCCACGCCGGCGATCCGGGCAACGAGCGCGCGGATGCGTTGGCGAACAAGGGTGTGCTGGTCGCCAAGTAGGCCGCGCGCTTGTCCAGCAGCGCAGCGCCATGGCGCGCTGCCGAGGTCGCTCGATGGGCGTGCGCGTGTTGGAAACGCCATGTACAGGTCCGCAGGTACCGAGGAAATGCAAGATCCCGGAGTGGATGGGCGCATTCAACGTACCGCTGGCGGCAATCCTTGCGCGATCTCTCTCGGCGTCTTCCCGAGCAACCGCTTCAGCGAGTGGCTCATGTGCGCCTGATCGGAGAAGCCGAGCTCGGCAGCGACCTGCGACGCGGTCCACCCCTGGCGCAGCAGTTCGGCGGCCTGATGCGCGCGCGCGATCTGCTGCAGCGTCTTGAGACCGAGCCCCGCCACCTCCGCGAAGTGCCGCTGGATGCTGCGGTCGTCGAGCCGCTGGCGCGCGCCCTGCATCGCCCGGAGGACAACCGGATCACGCTCCAGCACGCCCTGGCGCGCGAGCGCCGTCACGAGCTGCTCGGCGTTGTCGAAGCGGGGGATCTCGAAACGCTCCTCGCCGATGTAGAAGCGCCCTTGCCGGTCGGTCGGGCAGACCACGCCCTGGCCGACCATCAGCCGTCCCGGCAGGCGCGGCATGTAGACCTCGGTTCTGAAGGCGATGCTCAGCACCTCGTCGCCCGCGCGGTTGTCTATCGCGAGCGGGGCGGTGATCTGGCCTGTCTGGATCACCGTCGCGGGACCGTCGCCGCGGCGCACGAAGAGCAGGTCCCAGGAGCCGTCGGGGAGTGTCGTCTCCCGACTGTCCGCGAGATGGCGGACACGGCGGATCTTCGCCACCAGGGGCGAGTCCGCCGGACGTTCCTCTTCAGCGATCGGTCCTTCCATCCAGACCTTCTCGGGGTGATTGGGACTCGGGTGCCTGCAGCGCGCCGAAGAACCGGCGCAGGTCGTCGACGACCAGTTGCGGGTCCGTCTCGTTGGCGAAGTGGCCGCCGCGCGGCATCTCGGTCCACTGTAGCAGCCGGGTGTGCGAGCGCGCCGCGAAGCTGCGGACCGAGCGGAAGTCGTCGGGGAACACGGCCACGGCCGTCGGCGTGGGGTTGGGCAGGTCACGATAGCCGGCGCCGCTGGCGGCGTTGGCGAAGTACATCTCGGCCGCCTGTCCGCCCGTGCCGGTGAACCAGTAGAGCGACAGGTGCGTCAGAAAGCGGTCGCGGTCGACTTCCGTGACGCGCTCCCCTTCGAAGCCGAAGAACAGCTCGGCGTTCCAGGCCAGCAGCGCGGCCGGTGAATCCGTCAGACCGAAGGCGAGGGTGCCGGGCCGCTTGGACTGGATGTCGACGTAGCCGGCGTACTTGCGGAAGTAGTCCAGGCGCTCGAAGCCCGCCATCTCGAACGGGGTCAGGCCTTGCATCTCGTCGGGGGCGCCGGAGGGGAACGCGAAGATCTGCTGGACGTGGACACCCGCCAGGCCTTCCGGCGCGAGGATGCCCAGCTCGCGCGCGACCAGGGCGCCGACGTCGCCGCCTTGCGCGCCGTAGCGCTCGTAGCCGAGGCGCTTCATCAAGGTGGCCCAGGCCGCTGCGGTGCGCGCCGCATCCCAGCCGGCCGACGCCAGCGGCGACGACAGGCCCATGCCCGGCACCGAGGGGATGACCAGATCGAAGGCCGGAGCGCCGACCCGACCATGGACGCGCGGATCCGTCAGCGGTCCGATGAGGTCCAGGTACTCGGCCGGCGAGCTCGGCCAGCCATGCGTCAGGATCAGCGGGAAGGCGTCCGCTTCCGCCGACTTCACATGGATGAAGTGGATCGTCTGGCCGTCGATCTCGGTCGTGAACTGCGGCAGCGCGTTCAGACGCGCTTCCTGGGCGCGCCAGTCGAAGCCGTCGCGCCAGTAGTCGGCGAGCTCCTGCACCAGCGACACGGACTGGCCGTGGCTGAAATCGCGCACGACCGGCTGCGGCCAGCGCGTGGCGGCGAGGCGGGCGCGAAGGTCGTCGATCTGCGAGTCGGAGATCTCGATCCGGAACGGATGGATGGCGGTGTTCATGGCGGCTCCTGGGTGCGGTGGGGATGGCCTCACTGTCGGACAAGGGCGCCGCCGGGTCTTGTAGAAAACCGACACGGCGGTTCGCCCGCTCCGCGATGGCTTCGCCGCGTCGACGTTCCGCGTGCCACGGCGCCCCGACCGCTCCACTACACTTCTCCGCCTTCCTGGACCCTCGCGTTCCCCCGTCATGGACAACCAACCGCTGATCGACTGGCATTCGATGTTCATGGGCGTGGCCCTGCTGGCCGGCGCCCGTTCCAAGGACAGCCGCAAGCGCAACGGCGCCTGCATCGCGAGCTCCGACTACAAGATCGTCGGGGTGGGCTACAACGGCCTGCCGCGCGGCTGCGACGACAACGATCCGGCCTACTGGTCCGACGACGACGCGGATCCGGCCAACTCGCGCCACAGCTACATCGTCCACGCCGAGGTCAATGCGATCCTCAACTGCGTCGTGCTGCCGCTCACCGGCAGCACCATCTACACGACGCAGTACCCGTGCCCGCGCTGCGTGCAGTCCATCATCCAGGTCGGCATCCAGCGCGTGGTCTACCTGGAGAAGAAGGACCACCAGATCGGCCTCAACGCGGCCTCGGCCAAGATGCTGACCGATGCGCGGATCGACGTGCTGGCGCTCAACGAGCTCGACGTGCCGGCGGCGGTCTGGTGCACCGACCTGTCGGGCTTCATCGCCAAGCCCCGGACCTGAGCTCGCGCCGACGGGTGATCCGTCGAACTGGCGGGGAAACCCCCCGCTTTTCCCGCTCAAGTTTTTTTCGGCTCGATTCATGATCCCTCCCACGCCGACATGAATCGTTCCGAGGCCGCCATGCACACCACCGCCATCCCGCCGCACCTGATGCCCGAAACCGCCCAGGCTCCCTGGGGACTGGTGCCGGATCTCGGCCTGACGGTGGCCGGCTCGGCCGGCATGGACGAGCTGTACGCGCTGCAGGACCTGATGGCCGGACAAGGCCTGACCCTGCAACCGACCCGCATGCTGTACGACCGCCTCTACGCGCTGGAGCGCCTCAACACCGCATACGCTCGCGGCGACTGGCAGCTGCAGGCGGCCGCGCAGGCACTGTTCGACGCCTACCAGCGTCGCGGCGAGTGGATCGGCCTGGTGCACTGAGCCGGCTTCCCGCTCCCCGCTTCCAAAACGAAGGCGCCCGTGAGGCGCCTTTGTCGTTGTCGGCGCGCTTCCCGGACGTCGTTGGACGCCTTTCTTCGACGGCACGTCGCCTTCCCCTCGATTGAGCGTGGCGTGTACCGGGTCGGTTCGCTAGGCTGAGGTCGTCAGGGATGGAGCGAAAAAATCATGCTCACGACGATCTGGAGGGCGCTGAAGATTCAGCGCAGGGTGGCCATGGGTCCGCTCATGTTGACCTTCCAATGGGGGAAGTCGACGCGGCTGGTCAGGTCAAGGACGAGGAGAACCGGCAGACCGGCGTTGGATGCCGGCACGCCGCGACAGCCCTTGGCGTCGAACGAGCGGCCTGCCGAAGCCTCGACGCCGCCCAGTGCGCTGCTGTTCGGCGTCGGGCCTGGTCTGGGCGAGGCGCTCATGGAGCGACTGGACGCTGAAGGCTTTCGGCTCGGCGTCGTGTCGCGCAATGCCGGGCGCTTGCAAGGGTTGCTGGATCGATTGCCGGGAGGCGGCCGCCACCATCGCGCCTATGCCTGCGATGTCACGCTGGAGACATCCGTCGACCAGGCTTTCTCGCAATTCAAGCGGGAGTTCGGTGCCCCTTCGCTGGTGATCTATGCGCTGCAAAGCTTCGGCCCCGGCACGATCAACGACATCGAGGTGCCTGCCTTCGAGGAAGGACTGCGCCACAACTGCTTCGGCGCCTTCCTGGTCTCGCGGCAGGCATGCCGCGCGATGGCGGAGGCGGGGCACGGCACGCTGCTGCTGGTCGGTTCGACCTCGTCCATCATTGGGCGGGCAGAGCACTTGAACCTCGTTGCAGGAAAATTCGGGCAGCGTGGGATGGCTCAGGTGCTCGCACGCGAGATGTGGCCTCGCGGCGTCCATGTGGCTCACGTGATGATCGACGCCGATATCCGGGAGCAGGAAGGGCGATCGCATCCCCAATCGGAGCCCCATCACATCGCGGAGACACTGCTGTTCCTCCATCGGCAGCCGAAGTCCGCGTGGACAAGCGAGTTGGACCTCCGTCCGTGGAACGAGCGCTTCTGGGAACACTGCTGAAGCGGACGAACGCTTACCTTCTGGCATCTTGGCGCCTTCTCTTGCCGAAGGCAGAATCGCCGTCGCAAAAAACAGCCGGCAAGGCGATCGGACTCGGGAGGAAAAGGCGATGCCATTCGTCGGATTGGGTGTTCACATCCTGTTGGCGCTGTTCTGCGCCGTTCACGTCGTGCGCAACGGGGGACAGCTGTACTGGCTGATCATCCTGTTCTCGTTCCCGCTGCTGGGCAGCCTCGTCTACCTGCTGGTGTTCGTGGTGCCGCACTCGCGGGTCGAGCGCAGCGCCAAGCGCGCCATGCGCGCAGCCGGTCGGGCGATGGATCCCGGCCGGGAGCTTCGCGAGGCGCGCATCGCCTTCGACGAGACCCCGACCGCGCAGAACCAGATGCGTCTGGCCACCGCGCTGCTGGATGCCGGCGAGGCGGCGCAGTCCGCCGAGCAGTTCCAGGCCTGCCTGCGCGGCCCGTTCGCGAAGGATCTGGAGATCCGGCTCGGCGCGGCTCGCGCCTTCCTCGCGGCGGGTCGAGCCACGCAGGCGCTGGCGCACCTGGCCTCGGTGCGTGCCGAGAAGAACAACTTCCGCGCCGAGGCGGTGTCACTGCTGACGGCACGATCGCTCGCGGCGCTGGACCGCCCTGCGGAGGCGCGCGCGGAATTCGAATCCGCGTCGGAACGCTTTGGCAGCGTCGAAGCCTGGGCGGAATACGCGATCTGGGCGATTGGCCGCGGCGACGATGCGACTGCGCAGCCGCTGCTGGCGAGGATCGACAAGGTCAGCGCGAAGTGGAATGCGCTGACGAAGCAGCTCAATGAGCCGGTGATGCGAAGGCTGCGGGCGGCGCGCAAGGCCTGACCCTGCGGATGCGGACGCGCCGATTCAGGCGCTGACGAACGTCCGCTGCCGCATCCACTTCGTCGCCACCCACTTCTCACCGCGCGTGACGGCGCTGCTGGCGTGCAGCGAGGCGTGGTCCAGTTCGCCGTGTGAGTTGGCGTGCTCGAAGTAGACGGCGTTGCCGCGCTGCGGCGAGACCGCCCAGCCCGCTGCAGGGAACACGGTCTCGCCGCCGGCGGGTACGTCGTTCAGGTAGGTGACGAGCGTGCTGACCCGCTGCCCGCTGCGCGCAATCGACGCCTGATTCGCCGGGTTCGACGGCACGAGGAAGTCGTAGTGCGGCGCGCTGCCGGCGCCCTCGGGGTAGTGCAGGATCTGCAGCCCTTCGCCGTGCGAGACCGGCAGGTTCATGATCTCCGCGATGCGCCGGTCCAGGCGCGCGATCAGCGGCGTCTCCGCCGGGCGGAAGAACATGCCGAGGCTGCTTCGCAGGCCACTCACGACGTCGCGCCCGGTGCGCGGGTCGACAAGCGTCGATGGCCGCAGCCGCCCTCGCGCCAGCGCGATCACTTCCTCGCATTCGTCGGCGCTGAAGACGCTGTTGAGCACGGCCAGCATGGGTCGCTCCGCGCGCGCGGCCACGCGTACGACGCGGTCGCCCGTCTCGATCGATGTGCCCGGGCGAAAACGCGGCGTCTCATATCGATAGGGCGGGGCGCCGTCGATCGCCGATGGCATCGACATTCCCGTCGACATTTGCATCGACGTCCCCATCGACGTCCCCGTCACCGGCGAGCTTCCCATCGACGTCGAACCGGGCTGAAGCTCGACCTGATCCACCGGCATCGCGCGCTCGCCGCGATGCGCTCGCACGAAGGCCTCGACGATCGCCTGCGCCGCCTCGGCCGCGATGTCGCGCTCCTGCAGCGCGCCTCGCAGCTCGCCCGGCGCCACGCCGTTGTCCAGATGCTGGCGGACCCAGTCCCCCAGCGCGGAAGGAAAGCGCACAACGGTCGTCATGACGGCGTGCCGCTCAGAGCAGGTCAACGGCGACCCAACCGGTCTCCGTCTTCTTGAACGTCTCCTGCAGCTGCGCACTGCCGGCGCCGCGGATCACCTGCGCCACGACGGGAAACACCTTTTGCAGCTCGGCATCGCCGGTCCATGGCGCAGCCTTGACCTGGTAGGTGTAGCTGACGATCGCGTGCCGTTCCTTGCCCTCGCCGCCGAGCTCCCAATGCACCACCTTGTCCAGGCTCAGCCTGGCCGCGCAGAAGTCGCCGCGCGTCTCCTTGCCGCCGTCAGGGCGCAGCTGCTCGCGCATCACGTAGAACTGCTTGCCGGTCTCGGTCAGCGCGTAGCGGCGGACCTTCATGTGGTGCGACACCTCGTTGTCGTCCTTCACGTCGACCTCGGCCACCGTCGAGCTCGCCAGCCCCAGCCGCTCCAGCACGGGCATCTGCAGCGCGTTGCGCGCGCCGGCGTCGATCTCGCGCTGCGTCAGATCGATGGGCCACTCGTTCTTGGCCAGGCACAAGTCGCCGCGCTTGGCGAGGTAGTCCTGCATGCCGGCGACGAAGTGATCCGCGGTCGGCTCAGTCGACGCCGTCGAGGCCGACGGCTCGCCGGACCGCGAGCAGGCGGTCAGCGCGGTCAGCGCGAGCGCGGAGACGACGACGCGGGCAGCGCGCATGGCGCGATGAGGAGGGGAAGCGGACGACATGCGGAAGATGGACATGGAGAAATCGGAAGAGAGCATCACGACGTGCAGGCACCCGCTGCGGGCGCTTTCGCCGGCTGGGTGTCCTTGTCGTTGAGCGTGTTCAGGAAGCAGAGCAGGTCGGCGATGTCCTGCTCCGACATCGGCGGCTTGCTGTGCGCCGCGCGGCCGTCCAGCGGCATCTGCGTGTCGATGTTGCCGATGAAGGCCTTCGGCAGGTCGTCGAACTTGCGCACCTGGCCGCCGACGTACTGCGTGGTGATCAGGCCGTAGGTCGGGAAGTCGGGATCCGGCGTCGCCTTGGGCGTGCCGCCCTCGGTCGGATACCAGAGCTCGGGCATCGTGTCGCGCGTGTTGTAGAAGCGGATCGTCTGCTCCAGCGAATGGAAGATCCCGTTGTGGAAGAAGCTGCGGCGCGTCGCGACGTTGCGCAGCGTCGGCGACTTGAACATGCCGCAGAAGCTGTTGCCCTTCACCGGCGCGTGGTCGGTGCGCAGCGGGCCGCACAGGCCGATGTCGGCGTAGCTCGCGTCCGCATTGGCCGGGATCGCCGCGTTGCGCGGCACGCCGATCGCCTCGTAGGAGAAGTCCGTGAAGATCGCCGTGCTGCCGTTCAGGCCGGCGCCCTGGTAGTGGCACGACGCGCAGTTGCCGCCGTTCGGATCGGCGAAGACCTTCAGGCCGCGCGCTTCGGCTGCCGTCAGCACGCCGCCGATCTTGTTGCCGATGTAGAGGTCGAACTTGCTCGAATACGGATGGAAGCTCACGTCCTCCAGCTGGAAGGCCTGCAGCGCCTTGCCGGCCGCGGCGAAGGCCTGCTCCGCGTTGTCGAAGATCGTCGCGCCGAAGGCCTGCCGGAACTGCTCGGCATACGGGCCGGCCTGCAGCTTCTTCACGACGTCGGCGGCGCTGGCGTTGGCCATCTCGTTGGGGTCCAGCAGCGGCAGGACCGCCTGCTCGGCGAGTGTCGCCGCGCGACCGTCCCAGGCGAAGCCGCCGCCGGGGCCCGGCACGCTGACGCCATCGGGGTTGTCGAGCAGGTCCGCGTAGGGCGGCGTCGCGTCCTTGTAGCGCAGCGACGGCACGGCGCGCAGGCCGGCGCTCTTCAGCGCGGGACCGCCGAGCTGCACCGACAGGTCGTTCGGCGGGCCGTAGGCATTCTTCGGATCGTGGCAGGTCGCGCAGGCCATGCGGCCGGAGCCCGACAGCGTCGTGTCGAAGAACATCTTGCGGCCGATCTCGGCGACGGGACTCAGCGTCGTGACCGGGTTCAGCGCGGTGCCGGCGGAGGAGGCCGCCTCCGCGCCGGACGCAGCGCTCCCGGTGTCGTCGCTGCCGGACGGCCCGCAGCCGGCCAGCAGCAGGCCGACGCCGAGCGCCACGCCGGCGCGGAGGACGGCGATCACTTCTTCAACGCCCAGACGTTGGTCTGGACCGCGTCGGCGCCGATCTGCGCGGCCGTGTTCACGTCGGCCGACTGCTTCTGCGTGTAGTTGGCCGGGGCCTTCCACGCATGGTTGATCGCGCGCACCGAGTCGAAGTGGGTGTCGGCGCTGCCGGCGTACTCCGGCAGGTTGAGGATGTTGGCCGCGATGAACTTCTCGGTGTACTTCGAGCGGTTCATGTACGACGCGTCCACCGCCGGGTCGGCCAGCTGGAACATGTCCTGCAGCGTGCGCACGAACGAGAAGTGGCTGTAGGCATCGCCGTCCGACACGCCCTTGGGCGCGTCGGCCTGGTTGGTCAGGATGCCGAAGATGCTCTGGCCGTGGCCGCGGTTGCCCTTGGTGTAGTTGTTGATGCTGGCGTCGACGGTGACCGCGCCGGTCTTCGCATCGACCACCACCGGCTTGGACACCGCGCTGTTGGACACGTTCCAGCCGCAGCAGGAGTTGAAGCCCGAGGTGGCGCTGCCTTCGTCGAACATCAGCACGATGGCGACGCGCTTGGCCGGGTTCTTCCACAGCGCCGAGGCCTGGATCTTCTTCACCAGCGCGTCCACGTAGTTGTCGCCGCGCGTGATGATGTTGGCCGCCGAGCTCTGCGCCACGTTGTTGGCGACGCTGCCGCAGTCGCTGGCCGGGGCGGTCGTGCCGTTGGCCAGCTTGCCGCTGACGCTGATGCCGTGCATGTCGTCGCACTGGTCGGGGACCAGGAAGTTCAGCGTGCCGACCTTGCCGCTGGCCAGGTCGGTGCCGAGCTGGTCGACGTCGTAGTTGGCCGGCATGGCGTAGGCGGAGCTGCTCTTGAGGTTGGCGTCCCACTGGCCGCCGCCCATGGTGCGGTTGCTGTACTTGAACTCCGGCGCGCTGCGGACGTTCTGGTAGGCCATGCCCGGATGGTGCTTGGTCTTGTACAGGCCGGCGGGCATCGGCAGCGTCAGGCCGGCGGTGCCGACCGCGACGGTGTTGCCGTTGATCGTGCCCGGCGCGTAGACGTTGTCGGCAGCCGTGACGGCGGCGTCGGCGACCGAGTCGGTGCGGAAGTCCTGGCCCGGGTTCATCGACTCGCTGTAGGTGCGCCAGGTCATGCCGGCGGCCGTGATCGCGTTGAACAGGTTGGGCTTGCCGACGATGTTGTGGTTGACCGCAGCGGTCTGCGTGCAGCTGGCGGCGAACGGCGAGCTCGCCAGCCCCGGCTGGGTCTTGTCCGGCAGCGGCAGATCCTGGACCGCGTTGGCGCCGGTGGCGTCGCAATTCCACTGGCTGTCGTCGGTGATGCCGAAGTCGTCGGCGCCGCCGAGGGCCGTGTAGTTCGGCTCGGACGGGTTGCCCGTGGCGTAGTAGCTGGTCAGTTGGTTGCCGGACGCGAGCAGGGCGTTGATCTTGGGCGCCCAGGGCGAGCCCTTGATCGACAGCGTGGCCTTGTTCTCCAGCATCACGATGAAGAGGTGGTCGTAGCGCGGCACGCCTTCGAGCGCGAAAGCGGCCTGCTGCGATTGCACGAAGGTGATCTTGGTGCGCGTGTCGGTGCCGGTGGGCGCGGTGGCGGCGCTCACGTTGGCGGCGCCGGCCAGACGCGGGTCGCCGCCGGGCGCGGCCAGCGCGTCGGGGTAGAGGTCGCCGCGGTCCAGCTTGGTGATCGCGTAGGTGAAGCGGTTGTCCAGCGCCTTGGACTCGGCCAGCATGGCGGCCTGGTCGGCGCCGGTGACGGTGTTCACGTCGGTCAGCACGTTGGCCAGCGACACGCCGATGCGCGTGGCCACGGTCTGCTTCTCGACGGCGTAGCTGCTGCCGTTGGCTTCGACCAGGCGTTGCACTTCCGACGACAGCGGGCTGATCACGACGTTGCCGGCCTGCTCCATGACCTGGTCCAGCGACGCGCGCAGCACGTCGCGGCTGGCGACCTTGGCGCCGGTGGTGGACAGGGTGGCGTCGGTGCCGATGTCGGCGATCAGCGCGGCGTTGGCCGGCACGGTCAGCGAGAAGTGGCCCTTGGCGTCGGTGACGACCGGGTTCTCGGTGGTGTCGCAGACGCCGTTGCCGTTGGTGTCGACGCAGACCTTGGCGCCGACGTAGTAGGCGGGGGCGATCGTGGGATCGGTGGCGCTGCCGGCGGTGAAGCTGGTGGCGGTGACGACGCCGTTGATCGTGACGCTCGGCGAGGCGGTGTCGTTGTCGGAGCCGCAGGCGGCCAGGATGGCCGCGGCAACGAGGGTGAGCGAGACGTTCAGCGCGGTGGTTTTGCTGGGTCGCATGGGAGTCCTGGAGTGGTGGCGATGGCTGTGCTCGAAGGTCCCGGAAGGGGACCGGTCGAAACGCCGCGCACTCTAGAAATCACGCATGACGGATCCGTGTCACTCGTCGTCAAGGCCGCGTGAGGGCCCTTGCGCCGCAAGGCCTCGCGCGCTTCGCAAAGTTACGTGAAGCGAGGCGCACGCCCGAAACGGAATGAGGGTCGCACGCGGCTTGGCGTTGCCCCAACGAGGACGACGCGTTCACCCGAAACGCCTTCGAGGCCTTTGGAAGGCCAGCGCCGGCATTCCGTAGACGCCACCGCTGAAACACTCGGGTGAATCGATCCGGATGACCGGGCCGGACCCCATCTTGGATTCCCATTGGCCGTCGAAGTGCTGCACGATGGAGTGCGTGGGATAGAGGGCATCGTCGCCATGACTGAAGGCGACCGCCAACGTGCTCTTGAGGTCTTCGCTGATCCTGCTGGTTCTTTCCCTCAGGAACTCGCGTGCCTGTGAACCGGTGATCCCATAGACGACGACCTTCTCGTGTCTCTTGTCGCGGCGCGTGAGTTCCTGCTGGTTGGCTGCTTCGATCGGAACGAAGCCTCTATCCTGGAACCATGCGGTGATGCGCTGCAGACATTCCATCCGCGACAGGCCCTTCGTCAAGCGCTCCGCTGGGGATTCGTATCCGCTCTCCATGCCGATCGCATAGCAGTGGCAATTCAAGTCGGGAGATCCGCGCGCTTTCTCCATGAACGATCCTGGTGTCAGGCGGGGAAGCTCATGCGCGTATCGGTTCAGGTACGACTGGAAGGACTCGGCCCCTTCGAAAAGGGCAAGGGCGTCCTGCTGCGGAGCGCGCTGAATGGTCGACGGAGGCACGACATCTCCCTGGCTGCTGATGTCGTCCTTCAGTTGTCGACTGACAAATGAAAGTTCGCCATGGACAGGGAGAAGATCCGCGGATGGAACGCCGCGCGCTTCGCAGCGCCAGGCGCCGCGTGCCGGAAGATCTCTTGTGCGCGGGGGTGGGCGGAAAGGGGCTCAGCCTTTCACGCCACCCGCGGTGAGCCCCGACACGATCCACCGCTGCGCCAGCAGGAACACCGCCGTGATCGGCAGGCCCGACAGGACGGCCGCGGCCGCGAAGTCGCCCCACAGGAAGCGCTGGTCGTGCAGGAAGTACTTTGACCCTACCGCCAGCGTGAGGTTCGATTCCTCGCGCAGCAGCACCGACGCCACCGGGTACTCGATGATGCAGCCGATGAAGGCCAGCACGAACACCACCATCAGGATGGGCACCGCCATCGGCAGCAGCACCAGCCGGAACGCCTGCCAGTGCGACGCGCCGTCGACCTTGGCGTTCTCCTCGATCTCCACGGGGATGGTCTCGAAGTAGCCCTTGATCGTCCAGATGTGCGTCGCCACGCCGCCCAGGTAGGCGACGATCACGCCCGCGTGCGTCTCGATGCCCAGCCACGGCACGAAGGTGCCGATGGTCTCGAAGATGGCGTAGATCGCCACCAGCGCCAGCACCGCCGGGAACATCTGCAGCAGCAGCATGCTGTTGAGGATGCTGGCCTTGAACGGGAACTTCAGCCGCGCGAAACCGTAGGCCGCCGTCGTCGAGATCGCCACGATCAGCACCGCCGAGATCGTCGCCACCTTGATCGAGTTCCACAGCCACGTCAGCACCGGGAAGGGCGGCTGCACCAGCGAGCCGTCCGCCGCCTGGTACGGAATGCCCAGCGCCAGCTGCCAGTGCTCCAGGCTGATGGTCGTCGGGATCAGGCTGCCGGTCGCGAAGTTGCCCGGCCGCAGCGAGATCGACACCACCGCCAGCAGCGGGAAGAGCGTGACCGCCAGGAAGATCCACAGCATCACATGTGCCGCGATGACGCGCCAGCGCGCCTGCTTGCCTCGAACGATGGCCATGGTGAGGTCCTCAGCGGTTGGCGTTGCGCATGAGGCGCAGGTTGAGCAGCGACATGCCGGCGACGAGCACGAAGATCAGCGTCGAGATGGCCGCGGCCAAACCGAAGTCCGTCCCCGAGTCGCGGAAAGCGATGCGATACGTGTAGCTGACCAGGATGTCGGTCTGCCCGGCAGGGATCTTGGTGGACAGGTAGTCCGGCCGCCCGTCGGTCAGCAGCGCGATCAGCACGAAGTTGTTGAAGTTGAACGCGAAGGCCGAGACCAGCAGCGGCGACAGCGGCTTGATGATCAGCGGCGCCGTGATCTTGAAGAAGTTGGTCAGCGGTCCCGCGCCCGCAAGCGCCGAGGCCTCGTAGAGGTCGGACGGGATCGACTTCAGCAGGCCCGTGCACAGGATCATCACGTACGGGTAACCCAGCCACACGTTGACGATCAGCAGCATGGTGCGCGCCAGCGACGGATCCGCGAACCACGCCGGCCGCACGCCGAAGAGCGCGTCCAGGATCGCGTTGATCTCGCCGAAGTTCTGGTTGAACAAGCCCTTGAACACGAGGATCGAGATGAAGCCCGGCACCGCGTAGGGCAGGAACAGCAGCGTGCGGTAGGCCGTGCGGTAGCGCAGGTCTTCCCAGTTCAGCAGCACCGCCAGCATCATGCCGATCGCCGTGGCGAAGACCACCGTCAGCAGCGAGAACACCACCGTCCAGCTGAAGATCGACAGGAAGGGACCGCGGAACTCCGCGTCGAACAGCATGCGCTTGTAGTTCTGCGCGCCGACCATGACCTTGTAGCCGGGCGCGAGGTGCGTGCCCGCCGCCGCGCCCTGGCCTTCGTAGTAGCCGGTGCTCGCGTCGGGACGGAAGAGGGCGCCGTCGGCGACGCGTTTCAACGCGCCGTCGGGCTGCTCCTCGTAGTGCGGACGGATCGGGCCGAACTCGCGCAGGCCGAGGTAGCGCAGTGTCGAGGCCTCGCCCGTGCCGCCGGTGGCCGCCGTGCCGCCGCTTTCTCCCGGCAGTCGCAGGCGCAGTTGCGCCAGCGCCTGGCGGTGCTCGACCAGTTCCTTCAGCGTGAGCGCAGTGCCCAGCGTCGCGTCCGCGGGCCCGGTCGCCTGCATCGCGACGTCGACCGGCTTCGAGCCCTGGCGCAGCGCCAGCGGCGGCGACACGAACTGCGCCGCGCCGGTGGCCGGGTCGCGCAGCACCACGCGGAAGTCGCCGCCCGCGCCGTGCACGCTGTAGTCGCGCACGGCCTCGAGCGCGGTGTCGTGCTGGTCGAGCAGGAACTCGCGCACGCGCTCCTGACTGAGCAGATGGGCCGACGAGTAGTTGGTGAAGCCGATCTGCGTCGTGTACGCGAGCGGGAACGCGATGAACAGCAGCATCCCGGCCACGCCGGGGAACAGGTAGCGATACGCGAAGCCGGCCTTGGACAGGTAGACGGCGAAACCGGCGCCGAAGAGCAGCAGCACGCCGAGCGCCCAGCTCGTCAGCCCGGCCGCGTACAGCATGAAGACGAGGTAGAGCGCGCCCAGCGCGATCACGGCCATCGTCGGCCAGTACAGCGCCTTCGTGAGCCGGTCCAGCGCGCCGGGCGGCTGGCGCGTGTAGGCCTCGGACAGCGGCGAGCCCGGCAGCGTGGCGGCCAGCGTCGACGTCGATGCGGTGGTGGCGTTCATTGCTTCAGCAGCATCCGGCCGGACGCGCCGTCCAGCGCGTCCTTGGGGCTTTGCAGGCCGTTGGTGATCGCCTCCAGCGCCGCGTCCATCGCGGTCCAGAAGCGGCCCACCTCGGGGATGTTGGGAATGGCCTCGCCGGCGCGGGCGTTCTCCATGCTGGCGCGGATCAGCGGGTTCACCGACAGCTGCTGGTAGAAGGCCTTGTTGGCCGGCACGCCGATCGGCACGTCGGCGTCGAGCACCTGCAGCGACGCGGGCCGCATCAGGTGGCGCTCGATGAACTCGCGCGCGAGGTCCTTGTTCTTCGACGGCGCCGAGATCATGCAGCCCAGTACCCCGACGAAGGGCTTGGACGGCTTGCCCGCCACCACCGCCGGGATGGCCGCGACGCCGATGTCGATGCCGGCCTTGCGCGCGTTCTCCCACGCCCAGGGACCGGAGATCATCATCGCGACCTCGCCGCGCGCGAAGCCCGATTCCATCTCGGAATAGCGCGCGCCGCGCGGCATCACGCCGTCGGTGATCAGGCGCTCCAGCATCCGGCCCGCGGCCAGCGCCCCGTCGTTGTTGACCTTGACCTGCCGCGCGTCGAAGTCGCCCTGCGCGTCACGCTCGAAGATCACGCCGCCGGCGCCCGCGAACATCGGCCAGGTGAAGAAGCTCTTGTTGTAGTCCCACAGGATCGCGTGCTTGCCGCGCTGGCGCAGCTGCTTGTCGACGGCGATCACCTCATCCCAGGTCGCGGGCGGCTTGGCCACCAGCGCCTTGTTGTAGATCAGGCCGGTCGTCTCAATCGCGATCGGGTAGCCCCAGAGGCGGCCCTGGTAGCGGAAGGCCTGCCAGGCGGCGGGCTCGACCTCGTCGTAGAGCGCCTGGCGCGGCTGCACCGGCGTGAGCAGCCCGGCCTTGGCCCACTCGCCCACACGGTCGTGCGGCCAGCAGAAGACGTCCGGGCCCTTGCCGGCGCCGGCAGCCTGGGTGTACTTCTCGGGCGCGTCGACCGGATGCTCGACGACGACCTTCACGCCGGACTCGCGCTCGAACGCGTCGCCGACCTTCTGCAGGCCGTTGTAGGCCTTGTCGCCGTTGATCCAGACCAGCAGCTTGGGCGGCGTCTGCGCCGCGACCTTCTCGCAGCCGCCGAGCAGTGCGACGGCGGCCACCGCCGCGAATGCGCCGCGGGACAGCGCCGAGCGCGTGGCCGCGCGCTTCAGGGAACGCTTCATGCCGCCGCTCCGAGCCGCTTGAAGGCCAGGCCCTGGGCGTCGAACAGGTAGCAGAGGTCCGGCGGCAGATGCAGCTGCAGCGTGTCGCCGGCGCGCACCCGCGTCCTGCCGTCGAATTCGCAGGTCAGCGCGTCCTCGACGCCCGGGTAGGCGCAGTACGCATGCGTGACGCCGCCCAGCGATTCGACGAAGGTGACGGTGCTCGCGATCAGGTTGGCGTCGCCGCCGACCTCGAAGTGCTCGGGGCGCAGGCCCAGCGTCACCTTGTCGCCGGCCCGGGCGCGCGAGGCGTCGACGCGCGTGCGGATCATCGCGCCGTCGCCCAGGCGCACCGTCGCGTGATCGGCGCCCGCGGTCACGACCTCGGCCTCGATGAAATTCATCTTCGGGCTGCCGATGAAGCCGGCGACGAAGAGGTTGTCCGGATGCTCGTAGAGTTCCAGCGGCGTGCCCACCTGCTCGATGGTGCCGGCGCTCAGCACGACGATGCGGTCCGCCAGCGTCATCGCCTCGACCTGGTCGTGGGTGACGTAGACCATCGTGGTCTTGAGGTCCTCGTGCAGCTTCGCGAACTCGTAGCGCATGCGCACGCGCAGTGCGGCGTCGAGGTTGGACAGCGGCTCGTCGAAGAGGAACACTTCGGGCTTGCGCACGATCGCGCGGCCGATGGCCACGCGCTGGCGCTGTCCGCCGGAGAGGTCCTTGGGCTTGCGTTCCAGCAGGTGCTCGATGTGCAGGATGCGTGCGGCGTAACGCACGGCGCGCTCGATCTCGTCCTTGGGCACCTTCGCCAGCTTCAACCCGAACGCCATGTTGTCGTACAGGTTCATGTGGGGATAGAGCGCGTAGCTCTGGAACACCATCGCGATGCCGCGCTCCGCCGGCGGCACGTCGTTGACCAGCCGGCCGCCGATGCGCAGCTCGCCGCCGGTGATGTCCTCCAGGCCTGCGATCGTGCGCAGCAGCGTGGACTTGCCGCAGCCCGAGGGTCCGACGAAGACCATGAATTCACCGTCCCGGATCTCCAGGTCGATGCCATGCAGGATCTTGGTCTCGCCATAGGCCTTGGCCACGGCTTGCAGCTTCACGTCCGCCACGGGGTGTCTCCTTGTTTGTAGAGAATATACATGTCTGATTGACGATCCACAACGCGGCGACACCCGGTGTTGATCAGATGAATCACATGTAATCAAGGACTTGCAATCCAACTCGGGATTACCCGATGTAGTGAAACTACAAGAATTCAAGCGCTTGAGGGATACTTCGCGGCATGACGACCGCCTCTCTCGACCGGGTCGCCGCCTTTGAGCAGGCGCTGCGACGTGAACGCCCCCTGGCCAGCCCTGCCGCTGTGACCGCCGCCGCGGTCGCCGCCGCCGCGGCCGTGATGCCCGCCGGGGCCCGCGCCACGAGCGCCGAGCTGCACGCGATGATGCGCGCCGCCGCCGGTGCCTGCCGCGACGTGCTGGACCGACGGTGGGCCTCGACGCAGGCGGCGGACGCGGCGCGCGGCGCGGCGGCCGAGGTGCGCCGGGTGCATTACCTGTCGATGGAATTCCTGATGGGCCGTGCCTTGGGCAACGCGCTCGCGGCGCTGAAGCTGGAGGAGCCCCTGCGCGCGGCCTTCGCGGCGCAGGCCGGGGAGGGTCAGTCCTTGCCCGACGTGCTGGAGCGCGAAAGCGATGCGGCGCTCGGCAACGGCGGCCTTGGCCGCCTGGCCGCCTGCTTCCTCGATTCGTTCGCTGAGCTGGGCCTGCCGTCCTTCGGCTACGGATTGCGTTACCAGTACGGCATGTTCGCGCAGGGCATCCGGGACGGCCGCCAGGTCGAGTCGCCCGACGACTGGATGGCGCTGGGCAATCCCTGGGAAGTGCCGCGCCCCGAGTGCCGCTACCCGGTGGGCTTCGGCGGCCACGTCGCGGTCGACCCCAGCGGCTCGCGCCGCTGGCTGCCGACCGAGCACCTGATCGCGCAGGCCTACGACTTCATCGTCCCGGCGCATCACAGCGAGCGCGTGTCGACCTTGCGCCAGTGGCACGCGCAGGCCGCGGCGCCGATCGACTTCGACGCCTTCTGCCGCGGCGACCACCACGGCGCCGCCGCGCACCGCGTCGCGGCGGACGCGCTCAACTGGGTGCTCTATCCCGACGACAGCACCGAGGCCGGCCGCCGGCTCCGCCTGAAGCAGGAGTTCTTCCTGGTCAGCGCGTCGATGCAGGACCTGATCGCGCGCCACCTGCGCGAGACCGGCACGCTCGCGGGCCTGGGCCGCACCAATGCGATCCACCTGAACGACACGCATCCGGCGCTCGCGCCGGCGGAGTTGATGCGGCTGCTGCTCGACGACCACGGCCTGGGCTGGGACGAAGCCTGGGCGATCACGCGGGAGGCGGTCAGCTACACCAACCACACGCTGATGCCGGAGGCGCTGGAGACCTGGCCGGTCCGCCTGTTCGAGCAGCTGCTGCCGCGCCACCTCGAGATCGTCTACGAGATCAACCACCGCTTCCTGGAGACCGTGAAGCAGCGCTTCCCCGGCGACATCGACCTGCTGCGCCGCGTGTCGCTGATCGACGAGGGCGACGCCCGCGGCAACGAGCGCCGCGTGCGCATGGCGGCGCTGAGCATCGTCGCCTCGCACCGCGTCAACGGCGTGGCGGCGCTGCACTCGGACCTGATGGTGAAGACCATCTTCGCGGACTACGCGCGGATCTTCCCGGGCCGCTTCCACAACGTGACCAACGGCGTGACGCCGCGCCGCTGGCTGCAGCAGGCCAATCCGGGCCTGTCGGCGCTGCTGGACGATCGCATCGGCACCGGCTGGCGCCGGCGCCTGGACGAGCTGGCGCAGCTCCGCCCGCTGGCCGCCGACGCGGGCCTCGGCGAGGCGCTGCGCGCCGTCAAGCGTGGCAACAAGCAGCGGCTGGCCGCGCACGTCCAGCGCGAACTGGGCGTGACGCTCAACGTCGACAGCCTCTTCGACGTCCAGATCAAGCGCATCCATGAATACAAGCGCCAGCTGCTGAACCTGCTGCACGTCATCAGCCGCTACCAGGCGATCGTCGCGAACCCGACGGCCGACTGGGTGCCGCGGACGGTGGTGATCGCGGGCAAGGCCGCGTCGGCCTACGTGGCGGCGAAGGCCATCATCGAGCTCGCGCACGACGTCGCCCGCGTCATCGACGGCGACCCGCGCGTCGGCGATCGGCTCAAGCTGGTCTTCCTGCCCAACTACGGCGTGTCGATGGCCGAGCTGGTCATCCCGGCCGCCGATCTCTCCGAGCAGATCTCCACCGCCGGCACCGAGGCGTCGGGCACGGGCAACATGAAGTTCGCGCTCAACGGCGCGCTGACGATCGGCACCTGGGACGGCGCCAACATCGAGATGGCGCAGGCCTTCGGCGAGCGCAACATGTTCACCTTCGGCCTGAAGACGGAGAAGGTCGAGGCGCTGCGGCGGGCCGGCTACGAGCCGCGTCGCGTCGTCGAGCAGAACCCGGCGCTGTTCGACGTCATCGACGCGATCGCGCGCGGCGAGTTCTCGCAGGGCGACCCGGGCCGCTACCGCACGCTCATCGACAAGCTGCTGGGCGAAGACCAGTACCTGCTGATGGCGGACTTCGCCGACTACCTGCGCGCGCAGCGCGAGGTCGACGCGCTGTTCCGCCAGCCAGCCGCCTGGACCGAACGCGTGGCGCTGAACATCGCCGGCATGGGGATGTTCTCGGCGGACCGCACGATCGAGGAATACGTCGAGCGCGTCTGGTCGGTCAAGAGCCTGGGCTGACGCTCGGGTCGCGGACTGCCTCGATGACGACGCTGCTGCCCGATGCCGACCTCGCGCTGCTCGCGCGCGGCGAGCATCCGCGCCCGTGGCTGTGGCTGGGCGCGCATCCCGTGGTCGTGGCGGGCGCGTCCGGCGTCCGTTTCGCCGTGTGGGCGCCGCGCGCGTCGCGGGTCGCCGTCGTCGGCGACTTCAACGGGTGGTCGGGCGCGGTGCATCCGATGCGGCGCCGTGCGACGCGGGACGAGCCGGACTGGCTGGACGCCGGCATCTGGGAAGTCTTCGTGCCGGGCGCGTCGCGCGGCCAGTTCTACAAGTACGAGATCACCGGGCCGGACGGCACCGTGCAGCCGCTGAAGGCGGATCCCTATGCGTTCCGCGCCCAGCTGCGGCCGGACAACGCGAGCATCGTCGAGGGCCTGCCCGCGCCGCACGCGCTGCCCGAAGGCCGCGCGGCGCTCAATCGACGCGACGCGCCGATCAGCGTGTACGAGGTGCACGCGATGTCTTGGCGTCGAGACAAGGTCCGCGACGGCGGGGACGACGGCGGCAACCATGGCGGCAGCGCCGCGTTTCCGGATTGGGACTTCCTCGCGCGCGAACTTCCGCCGTACGTGGCCGGGCTCGGCTTCACGCACGTGGAGCTGATGCCGATCACCGAGTTTCCCTTCGACGGCTCGTGGGGCTACCAGACCCTGGGCCTGCATGCGCCGACCGCGCGGCTGGGCGCTCCCGACGGGATGCACCGCTTCGTCGACGCGTGCCACGCGGCCGGCCTCGGCGTGCTGCTCGATTTCGTCCCGGCGCATTTCCCCGAGGATCCGCATGGCCTCGCGAAGTTCGACGGCACGCCGCTCTACGAATACGCCGACCCGCGCGAGGGTTGGCATCGCGACTGGCGGACGCTGATCTACGACTTCGGCAAGCCGCAGGTCCGGCAGTTCCTGTGCGGTGCCGCGCTGTTCTGGGCCGAGCGCTACGGCATCGACGGCCTGCGCGTCGACGCGGTCGCGTCCATGCTGTACCGCGACTACTCGCGTCCGCACGGCGAGTGGATCCCCAACATCCACGGCGGCACCGAGAACCTCGAGGCCATCGCGCTGTTCAAGCGCCTCAACGAGCTGCTCGGCTGCGAAGCGCCCGGCGTGATCACGATCGCCGAGGAGTCCACCGCATTCCCGCTGGTGTCCGCGCCGACCTCGGTCGGCGGCCTGGGCTTCCACTACAAATGGAACATGGGATGGATGAACGACACGCTGCGCTACATGCGCGAGCAGCCCATCCACCGATCGTGGCACCACGAGAAGATGAGCTTCGGCCTCGTCTACGCCTTCAGCGAGAACTTCCAGCTGCCGCTGTCGCATGACGAGGTGGTCCATGGCAAGGGCTCGCTGCTGGGCAAGATGCCCGGCGCTGAAGCCGCTGAAGCCGCTGAAGCCGCTGAAGCCGCTGAAGGCGCTGACGGCGCTGACGGCGCGGAAGGGGCTGGGGGGAATGAGGGCGCTGAGGGCCCTGGGAGCGAGGCCGCCGTCCGCGGCGACTGGCAGCGCTTCGCCCAGCTGCGCGCGTACTTCGGCTTCATGTGGGCGCACCCCGGCAAGAAGCTGCTGTTCATGGGCCAGGAATTCGCGCAACGCGACGAATGGCACTTCGAGCGCACCTTGCCGTGGGCGCTGCTCGACGATCCGCGCCATGCCGGCGTCCAGCGCCTGGTGGGCGATCTCAACCGGCGCTATCGCGACTGGCCCGCGCTGCATCGGCTCGACAGCGAGCGCGACGGGTTCGAGTGGCTGGTCGAGGACGACGTGGCGCACTCGGTCTTCGCGTGGGTCCGCCACGGCGGCGCGGGGACGGAACGGGGCAGCGTCGTCGCCGTCTGCAACTTCACGCCCGTGACGCGCGTCGGCTACCGGCTGCGGATGCCGCATGGCGGCGCCTGGCGCGAGGTGCTGAACACCGACGCGGCCCTCTACGGTGGCAGCGGGGTCGCGACCGGCGCACCGGCATCGGCGCCGGACGATGATCCCGCCATCACCTTGACGCTGCCGCCGCTGGCGACGATCTTCCTGGTGCCGGCCTGAGCCGGCGACGACCTTTCAACGACGTTTCGAATGAGCGCTCCTTCCGACCTGTCCGCATCGCCGAATGATCCGCAGAGGGCCTCCCTCGTCGCATCGTCGGCGGCGCGGGTCCTGATGCCCGGCCGCCATGAGCCGCTGGGCGCCACCGTCCGCGACGGCGGCGTCAACTTCGCGGTGTTCTCGGCGCATGCGACCCGCGTGGAGGTGTGCCTGTACGACGATGCCGGCACCACCGAACTGGCGCGCCACGCGCTGCAGGGCCCCGTCGACGGCGTGTGGACCGGCTTCCTGTCCGGTGCACGGGCGGGGCAGCTGTACGGCCTGCGCGCGCACGGCCCGCATGCGCCGCGCGAAGGGCACCGCTTCAACGCCGCCAAGCTGCTGCTGGACCCGTACGCCCGCGAGATCGTCGGCGAGTTCCGCAACCTGCCCGAGGACCACGCTTATCCCTTCGGCCACCCCGACGGGCCGATGGCGCTGGACGGGCGCGACAACGGCGCGACCGCCCTGAAGGCGCGTGTCGCCGCGCCGCCCGCCGGCCCGAGCCCGCGCGCCAGTGCGCCGCGCCATGCGCCGCAGGACGTGGTGCTCTACGAGGTCCATGTGAAGGGCTTCTCGATGCGCCATCCGCAGATCCCGCAGGCGCTGCGCGGCAGCTATGCGGGGCTCGCGCATCCGGCGGCCATCGCCCACTTCAAACGGCTGGGCGTGACCACGCTGTCGCTGCTGCCGGTGCAGTTCGCCGTCGACGAGCCGCACCTCTTCGGCACCGGCCTGCGCAACTACTGGGGCTACAACACGCTGGGCTTCTTCGCGCCCGATCCGCGGCTCGCGTCCGCTGCCGCGCGCGACGATCCGGCCGCGGTCGCCGACGAGTTCCGCGCGATGGTCCGGACCCTGCACGACGCCGGACTCGAGGTGGTGCTCGACGTCGTCTACAACCACACGCCCGAGGGCAACGAGTGGGGCCCGACGCTGTCCTTGCGCGGGCTGGACCAGAAGAGCTATTACCGCCTGCAGGCCGACGATCCGTCGCGGATGGAGAACTTCACCGCCTGCGGCAACACGGTCAATGTCGAGCACCCGCGCGTGGCGCAACTGGTGCTGGACTCGCTGCGCTTCTGGGTCGGCGACATGGGCGTGGACGGCTTCCGCTTCGATCTCGCGCCGGTGCTCGGGCGCACGGCCGCGGGCCACGATCCGCAGGCCGCGTTCTACACGGCGCTGCGGCAGGATCCGCTGCTGGCGCAGGTGCACCTGATCGCCGAGCCCTGGGACGCCGGTCCGGACGGTTATCAGCTCGGTCGTTTTCCCGGCCGCTTCATGGAGTGGAACGACAAGTTCCGCGACGGCGTGCGCGGGTTCTGGCTCGGTCACGGGCCGGACGGCAAGGCCGTCACACGCGGCGAGTTCGCGCGGCGCTTCGGCGCATCCAGCGATGTCTTCCATCCGCCGGGACCGTGCGGTGAGCCGGGCCAGCGCTCGCCGCTCGCCTCGATCAACTTCCTGGCCGTGCACGACGGCTACACGCTGAACGATCTCGTCAGCCACAGCCGCAAGCACAACGAGGCCAACGGCGAGGACAACCGTGACGGCCGCGACGGCGAGCTGTGCGGCAACTTCGGCGTCGAAGGGCCCACCGACGATCCCGCCATCCGCGACGCCCGCGAGCGCGCGCGCCGCGCGATGCTCGCGACGCTGCTGCTGTCGCAGGGCACGCCGATGCTGTACGCGGGCGACGAGTTCGGCAACGGGCAGGGCGGCAACAACAACGCCTACTGCCAGGACAACGAGATCGGCTGGCTCGACTGGCCGAATGCCGACGACGCGCTGATCGCCTTCACCGCCGAACTGGCACGACTGCGGCGTGCGCATCCGCTGCTGCGTCATGCCGAGTGGTTCGCGGTGGCGGGTTGCGCGCCTGAATCCGGATCGGACGGCTCGCCGCAGGGCGCGAGCGCGTTGCGCTGGTTCCATCCCGACGGGCACGAGATGCGCGAGCACGACTGGAGCGACGACCGACAATTCGCGTTGAGCGCGCTGCTGAGCGACCCCTGCGAACGGCTGCTGCTGATCGTCAATCCCGGCGCGACGCCGACCCGCATCGCATGGCCCGCGGCAGGCGAGGGCGCATCGTCCTGGCGCCTGCTGATCGACAGCAGCGGCGAACTTGCCCCGGCGACCTTGAGCGAGGATGCGCTCATCGCGCCGGCGCGTGCGCTGCTGCTGTTCGCCGCCGCTTCCAAGCATTCCTGATATTCCGAATACCGACCCCTCGAGCGACACCATGACGATCGATCTGAACAAGCGCCAATCCGGCGTGCTGCTGCACATCACCTCGCTGCCCGGCCCCAACGGCGCGGGCGACTTCGGCCCCGAGGCCTTCCATTTCGTCGACTGGCTGCAGTCGGCCGGCCAGGCCCTCTGGCAGTGGCTGCCGAGCACGCCGATCGGCCCGGGCGAGAGCCCCTACCAGGGCGTGTCGGCCTTCGCCGGCAATCCCTGGATGGTGGCCTTCGAGCCGCTGGTGGAGAAGGGCTGGCTCGCGGCGCCGGTGCTGCCCGAGGGCGGCTTCGATGCAAGGCGCGTCGACTACGCGAAGGTCCTCCCGTGGCGCGAACAGCAGCTGCGCGCCGCCGCGGCCGGTTTCTTCGCCAAGGCAACGGCCGCGGACCGCGCGAGCTACGAGCTGTGGTGCGAGTCGCAACGGGACTGGCTGCCGGACTACGCGCTGTTCATGGCGGTCCGCTCGTCGCGCCACGGCCAGGCGTGGTGGGAGTGGCCGCGGGACCTGGCCGCCCGCGAGCCCGGCGCGCTCGACGCCGCGCGCGAGCAGTACGCCGACGAGGTCGGCTTCTGGCAGTTCGTGCAGTGGAACTTCGATGTCCAGGTCGGCGCGCTGAAGACCTACGCCAATGCGCGCGGCGTCCACATCATGGGCGACCTGCCGATCTTCGTCGCGCACGACAGCGCCGACTGCTGGGCGCGCCCCGACCTGTACGAGTTCGACGAGAACTTCCAGACCACCGTCGTCGCCGGCGTGCCGCCGGACGCGATGGCGGCCACCGGCCAGCGCTGGGGCAATCCGATGTACCGCTGGGACAAGATGGCCCACGAGCACTTCGCCTGGTGGACCGCGCGGGTGAAGCGCATGCTGAGCTCGGCCGACGTGTTCCGCATCGACCACTTCCGCGGCTTCGCGGCCTACTACGAGATCCCCGCCGACAGCCCCGACGCCACGCGCGGCGTCTGGAAGACCGGCCCGGGCAAGGCGCTGTTCGACGCCATCGCCAAGTCGCTGGGCACGCTGCCCATCGTGGCCGAGGACCTGGGCTTCATCACCCCCGACGTGCACGAGCTGCGCGACGCGCTCGCCTACCCCGGCATGAAGATCCTGCAGTTCGGCTTCGGCGGCGACGGCGGGCACGAGTTCCTGCCGCACAACTGGCCGCGCGCGGCCGTCTGCTACACCGGCACGCACGACAACGACACGGTGCGCGGCTGGTGGAACCAGGCCAGCGCCCATGAGCGCGCCTTCGCGGCCGCCTACCTGCCCGCCGAGGACCGCGACATCCACTGGGCCATGATCCGCGCCTGCGCGAACTCGGTGGCCAACGTCGCGGTCTACCCGCTGCAGGACGTGCTGGGCCTGGGCAGCGAGCACCGGATGAACGTCCCCGGCGTGCTGGGCGGCAACTGGGAATGGCGCTTCACCTGGGACATGGTCGGCGCCGAGCCGGGCCGCGTGCTCGGCCTGATCGCCGCGACCAGCGGGAGAGCCCCTATTGCCGGCGCCGGACTGCCGCAGTGAAATCCACTGAAACCGCTTTCATGAAGGCATAGGGAAAGCGAGGGCGGTGATTGCGGGGGCTGGCCCCCCACAATCGGAATCCCGATAGACAACGTTGTCATCGATCGGTCGGGCGTCCCGGCGCACCGGACGGCGGGCAGCGCAGCGGAGCCGCCCATGAGCACCACCGAGATCTTCCTGATCGCCATGGCGATCATCTTCACCGTCCCCTACCTGGTCTGGCGCCTGGGGGGCACGGACTACTTCGCCCCGCTGGTCGTGGTGCAGATCATCACCGGCATCCTGCTCGGTCCGGGCGTGCTGGGCCGGGCCTTTCCCGAGTACTACCAGTTCGTCTTCAACCCCGCGGTCGTGCAGTCGCTCAATGGCGTGGCGTGGTGGGCGGTGATGATCTTCGTGTGGATCGCCGGCGTCGAACTCGATCTCAGGAAGATGTGGGCGCACCGCGTGGAGAGCGGCATCACCGCTGGACTCGCGCTGGGCGTGCCGATGGTGTTCGGCTCGGCCGCGGCGGTGCTGCTGCTGGGGATGGGATCGCAGTGGATGGGCCCGCGGGCGCAGACCTGGCAGTTCGTCGTCGGCGTCGGCATGGCCTGCGCAGTGACGGCGCTGCCCATCCTGATCCTTCTGATGGAGAAGCTGGAGATCCTGCGCCAGCCGATCGGCCAGCGCATCCTCCGTTACGCCAGCCTGGACGACATCCTGATCTGGGGCGTGCTGGCGGTGATCCTGATGGACTGGTCGCGGGTGGGCAAGCAGGGGCTGTTCCTGGCCGCATTCGCCATCGCGACGGTGCTCTTCCGGCGCCTGATGCGCGCGATCCCCGCGCGGGACCGCTGGTACGTGGGCCTGATCTGGCTGGCGGTCATCGCGTTCGGCGCCGACTGGTCGGGGCTGCACTACATGGTCGGCGCCTTCCTGGCCGGCGTCGTGATGGATGCGGAATGGTTCGAGCAGCAGCAGATGGACGCGCTGCGCCATCATGTGCTGCTGGTGATCATGCCGGTCTTCTTCCTCAGCACGGGCCTGCGGACGCAGTGGGGGCTGGAGGGCGGCATGGTGTTCGCCGCGGCCGCGCTGCTGCTGGCGGCGTCGGTCAGCGGCAAGCTGCTGGGCACGCACCTGGCCGGTCGCATCCTCCGATGGGCGCCCGGCGAGGCCGGCATCATCGGCTGGCTGCTGCAGACCAAGGCGCTGATCATGATCATCTTCGCCAACGTGC
>CBIHMU010000008.1:0-103398 GCA_966211105.1 uncultured Burkholderiales bacterium | reverse complement strand
AGTCTGGGCGGGGCGGGAGGCTGGACGGTGGCCGCGAGGCGCGCGAAGGTCTCGGAACGAGGCCGGCCATGCGACGGCGGGAGGGCGATTGTAGGGAGCCGCGGCCCGGTCGGCGTCGGTCATGCCCATGCCCTTGGCTACACTGCCGGCCCATGAAGCACATCGTGATCCTGATCTCCGGGCGAGGCTCCAACATGGAGGCCATCGTCCAGGCCTGCGCCGCCGGCGGCTGGCCGGCCCGCATCGCCGCGGTGATCAGCAACCGGCCGGATGCCGCCGGACTTGAATTCGCGCGGGCGCACGGCATCGCGACCGCAGTGGTCGACCACCAGGCCTTCGGCAAGGGCGACGCGGCCCGCGTCGCGTTCGACGCGGAACTGCAGCGCGTGATCGACGGTTTCTCGCCCGATCTGGTGGTGCTGGCCGGTTTCATGCGCATCCTGACGCCGGGGTTCACCGGCCATTACGCGGGCCGCATGCTCAACATCCATCCGTCGCTGCTGCCCGCCTTCACGGGCCTGCACACGCATCGGCGCGCGATCGAGGCGGGTTGTCGCGTGGCCGGCGCAACGGTGCATTTCGTGACGGCGGAACTCGACCACGGGCCGATCGTCGCGCAGGCGGTCGTGCCGGTGCTCGACCACGACGACGAGGCGGCCCTGGCCGCGCGGGTGCTCAAGCTCGAGCACCGCATGTATCCCAGCGCCGTGCGCTGGTTCGTCGAAGGGCAACTGGCGACCGAGGGCGCCCGCGTCCTCCATCGCGGCGGTGAGCCGCAGATGTTCAGTTGACCGTCGATCCGGCGTTCAGCCCAGCATGCCGGCCAGGAAATTGATCGTCAGCGCCAGCACCACGGTGTTGAACACGAAGGCCTGGATCGCCTGCACCAGCACCAGGCGCCGGATCGGTCGCGCGCTGACGACGACGTCCGAGGTCTGCGAGGTCGCGGCGACCGTCGCCGCGAAGTAGAAGAAGTCGAGGTAGTCGGGAGCGTCTTCGTCGCCCGGGAACTCCAGCCCGTGGGGCGCCTTCGGACCGCAGTGGAACAGCGACGCGTAGGCCAGCCCGAATTCCACCGGCAGCAGCAGCCAGGAGCCGGTCAGCGTCGCCGACGCCACCAGCAGGTGCGGCCAGGCCTGCAGCAGGCCGGACTCCTTCACCTGGGCCAGTTCCAATGCGATCGCCGCCATGCTCGCGGCGGCCCCCAGGATCGCCAGCACCAGGACCGTGGGCGCGCTGTCGGCGACGGCGCGGGCCTGTTCCTCGACGTCGTCCGCGTCGGTGCGGAACATCATCCAGCCGATGAGCACGAGATACGTCCAGACGCCGGCGCTCCAGCCCAGCAGCGTGCGCGTGTGCCAGGCCAGTTCGACCGGCCAGGCGGCCGCCAGCAAGGCGCCGGTGGCCGCGCCGATCAGCAGGCGGGGGCGGCTCTTGATCTGGTGCAGCAAGGGCATGGCGGGCTCGGCAGGCGATCGATCCACGCTCAATCCCGGATCAGGGCAAAGCGGGGCTGGACCGCGCCGTCGATCTCGACGGTGCCGAAGAACATGTCGTAGGGACGGACCCACAGGCCGCTGTCGTTGTAGAGCGGCGCGTACAACACCAGCGCCTCCAGCGTCTCGCTGTGACGCACGACGCCTCGCACCTCGTACTCGCCGCCCTTGTAGTGGCGGTAGCGGCCGACCGGGGCCTGCGGCAAGGGCGGCAACGGGTCGCCGGCGCCGTGCGCGGCGGGGGCCAGGCTGGAAGTGGAATCGCTCATTGGAGGAGGGCGTGACGGTGGAAACAGGGCAGGGCGCGGACCCGGCCCCGGAGCCAGGGATAATCGGGCGATGCATCCTAATGCCCTTCTTGAACTCTGCGCCGAACTGGTGGACAGCCTGCTGCTGTTCGACAAGCCCGCCGACGCCCTCGTTTCCGACTTCTTCCGCGCGCACAAGGCGCTCGGCCAGCGCGAGCGCCACACCATCGCCGAAACCGCCTACGCCGTGCTGCGTCAGCGTCCGGTGTTGCAGCATCTGGCCCAGTCGGGCCGCGGCCCGATGTCGCGACGGCTGGCGATCCTCGCATGGGCCGGGAGCGAGGCCTTTCTCCGCGCTGCGACCGATGATCAGGAGCAGCACTGGCTCAAGCAGGTGGAGAAGGTCGACCGCAGCAAGCTGCCGGAAAAACTGCGCCACAACCTGCCCGACTGGCTGGTGCAGCCGCTCAAGGAGCGCCTCGGCGACGAGGAATTCTGGCAACTGGCGGACGCCGTCAACGTGTCGGCACCGCTGGACCTGCGCGTCAACCTGCTGAAAGCCAAGCGTGAGGACGTGCAGGCCGCGCTGAAGGACAAGGGTTTCGCCGCGTCCCCGACGCCGTTCTCGCCGTGGGGCCTGCGGCTCGAAGGCAAGCCGGCGCTGCAGAAGCTCGATGTCTTCACCAGCGGCCAGGTCGAGGTCCAGGACGAGGGCAGCCAGCTGCTGTCGCTGCTCACCGAAGCCAAGCGCGGCGAAATGGTCGTCGATTTCTGCGCCGGTGCCGGCGGCAAGACGCTGGCGCTGGGCGCCGCGATGCGCAACACCGGACGGCTGTATGCCTTCGACGTGTCGGGCCACCGCCTCGACAAGCTCAAGCCGCGTCTGGCGCGCAGCGGCTTGTCCAACGTCTACCCCGTGCAGATCAGCAACGAGCGCGACGAGCGCGTCAAGCGCCTGGCCGGCAAGATCGACCGGGTGCTGGTCGACGCACCGTGCTCGGGCCTGGGGACGTTGCGCCGCAATCCCGACCTGAAATGGCGCCAGTCGCCGGACAGCGTCCGGGAGCTGCATGACAAGCAGCTGGCGATCCTGAACAGCGCGTCGCGTCTGCTCAAGCCCGGCGGTCGCCTGGTGTATGCCACCTGTTCGCTGCTGGATGCCGAGAACGAGTCGGTGGCCCAGGCGTTCGCGGAGGCGCATCCCGACTTCGTCCTGATGCCCGCGCAGGAGGTGCTGGCGCATGCGCAGGTCGACGAGACCCAGGCGGCACAACTGTCCGACAACGGCTATCTGCGGCTGTGGCCGCACCGGCACCACAGCGACGGCTTCTTCGCCGCGGTGTGGGAACGGAAGAAATAAGGCGCTCGGCGGAAACCGTCTCCAGGACCTTGGAAGACGGTTGTTTTTGATGCGAACTGATCACAGTGTCCGATCGATCACCGCTTGAGGGTCTTCCAGTCGTTAAGCGTCAAAAGACCGTCGGGAAAGCCGCTCACATCGAGGCGATTTCTAGAGTGAGTCGCCTACAATGCGGGCTTCCTGTGGACAACTGGCTCTTCGCGAGCAGGGTTAGGACCGAATGAACGTATTGATGTCTGTGCACGACGCCATCCTGGCGTGGATGATCGATGGCCTCACCGGCGCGAGCTGGTGGCAGATCGTTGTCTTCACCTTGGTGGTGACGCATATCACCATTGCTGGCGTCACGATCTTCCTGCACCGCGCGCAGGCGCACCGGGCCCTCGACCTGGGTCCCATCCCGTCGCACTTCTTCCGCTTCTGGATGTGGCTGACGACCGGCATGGTGACCCGCGAGTGGGTGGCCATCCATCGCAAGCACCATGCGAAGTGCGAGACCGAGGACGATCCTCACAGCCCCGTCACCCGTGGCATCAAGACGGTGATGACGCGCGGCGCCGAGCTGTATCGCGCCGAGGCGAAGAACGAGGAAACGATCAAGAAGTTCAGCCATGGTGTGCCGGACGACTGGATCGAGCGCCACGTCTACACCGGCCGTTCGGTGTGGGGCGTGTCCCTCATGATGATCATCGACCTGGCGCTGTTCGGCGTGGCCGGCATGGCGGTCTGGGCGGTCCAGATGGCCTGGATCCCGTTCTGGGCGGCTGGCGTGATCAACGGTGTCGGCCACTACTGGGGCTATCGCAACTTCGAGGCGCAGGATGCGTCGACGAACGTGTCGCCGTGGGGCGTGATCATCGGCGGCGAAGAGCTGCACAACAATCACCACACCTACCCGACGTCGGCCAAGTTCTCGGTCAAGCCATTCGAGTTCGACATCGGCTGGGGCTACATCCGCGCGATGGAGATGATCGGCTGGGCGAAGGTCCGCAAGACCGCGCCGCAGATCAAGACGGGCGAGCTGAAGGCCGTGGCCGACAAGGACACGCTGGAGGCCATCATTGCCAACCGCTATGAAGTGATGGCACGTTATGCGCGCGGTCTGCGCGGCGTCTGCAAGGCGGAGCTGACCCAGCTGAAGGCGGCCGGCGAGCAGCACAGCGTGAAGTTCCACCAGTTCAAGCTGGCCACGCGCTGGTTGCATCGCGACGCCGAGAAGATCCCGGCCGCCTACCAGGCGCAGCTGGATGGCGCCCGCGCGGCGAGCCCCGTGCTCGACAAGCTGGTGACCATGCGCGAAGAACTGCGTCAGCTGTGGACCCGCACGAACGTGTCGGCCGAGCAGTTGGTGCACGACCTGCAAGCCTGGTGCCGCAAGGCCGAAGAGAGCGGCATCGCCGAGCTCAGGGCTTTCGCCACGGGCCTGCGCGCGGTGCGCGTCTGATCAGAAGGCAATCAGTCATCAGACCCGGCGGCTGTCCAGAGTGACGGCCATCACCGAGGTGAAGATGAAGCAATGCAAAGGGCGCCCCTACCGGGCGCCTTTTTTCTTGGTGACGCCCATAATTTGTCTGGACTCTCAGACAAGGAGATTGACATGATGGCCTCGACCTTTTTCAAGCGCGCCGTGCTGTTCGGCCTGACGAGCGTGAGCCTGGGCGCAATCGCCGCGGCCGCTCAGGCGCAGGCGGAAGTCAACTTCATCAAGCCGGAGAACTTCGCCGACATCGGCTGGGCCAGCGTGGACCGCGACAACGCCATGAAGCAGCTGGACGAGCACTTCAAGGCGCTCGCGGCGCGCGAGCTGCCCGGCAAGCAGCTCAAGATCGACGTCACCGACGTCGACCTGGCCGGGGAGGTCGAGCCGCGCGTCCGCATGGATCGTGTCCGTATCCTCCGTTCGGTGACGATTCCGCGCATGAGCTTCACGTACACCCTCAGCGAGAACGGCCAGGTCCTGAAGTCCGGCAAGGCCGATCTGAAGGACATGAACTATCAGGATGCCGGCGGCAACCGCTACTTCGATTCCGAGCCGCTGCGCTATGAGAAGAAGATGATCGACGACTGGATGGCGCGTGAGCTGCTGGGCAAGACGCGCTTGGCGCCGACGCGTTGATCACGACGGCTGCGGACGCAGCCGTTCTTCGATCGCCCATGAAAAAACCCGCCGAGAGGCGGGTTTTCTTTTTCAAGGACCGGGCTGAATCACTTCAGCTTGGTTTCCTTGTACAGCACGTGCTTGCGTGCCTTGGGGTCGAACTTCATGAATTCCAGCTTTTGGGGCGTGGTCTTCTTGTTCTTGTTTGTGGTGTAGAAATGACCGGTGCCGGCAGTGGATTCCAGCTTGATCTTCTCGCGTCCGCCTTTGGATGCCATGGTGTCGCTCCTGGTTCAGTGATTAGGCTTGACCGCGCGAGCGCAGGTCGGCCAGCACGGCGTCGATGCCCTTCTTGTCGATCAGACGCAGACCTGCGTTGCTGATGCGAAGACGGACCCAGCGGTTTTCGCTCTCGACCCAGAAACGGCGGTATTGCAGGTTCGGGAGGAACCGGCGCTTGGTTTTGTTGTTGGCGTGGGAAACGTTGTTCCCGACCATGGGCTTCTTGCCCGTGACTTCGCAGACGCGTGCCATGAGGACACTCCGATACTTGTCATCCGGCGACCGTCCCAACCGACTCGACCTCGCTGTCGAGCCGCGGGCGGCGGCCTCACCTCGCCATAGGGTGGCGGTATCCCATCTTCCTCGCGTCAAGATCCTTCACAGGTTGATGGCGCGGGGAAACGAAGAGTGTAGCAGAAACACACCGGCCCGCGCAAAGGCGGGCCGGTCGGGTCCTGCCGCGGCCGCCCCTCGACGGGGGCCGCGGTCGGAGAAATGATCAGGCCGATTCCTGTTCCAGGAAACGCTGTGCGTCCAGGGCGGCCATGCAGCCCGTGCCGGCGCTGGTGATGGCCTGGCGATAGACATGGTCCTGCACGTCGCCCGCTGCGAACACGCCCGGCACGCTGGTCATCGTGGCGAAGCCTTCGAGGCCGCTCTTCGTGCGGATGTAGCCGTCCTTCATCTCGATCTGGCCCTCGAAGATGTCGGTGTTGGGCTTGTGGCCGATCGCGATGAAGCAGCCCTGCAGCTTGACGTCGGTCGTCGTGCCGTCCTGCGTGCTCTTGATGCGCACGCCGGTCACGCCGCTGGCGTCGCCCAGCACCTCGTCCAGCGTGTGGAACACATGCAGCTCGATCTTGCCGGCCTTGACCTTGTCCATCAGCTTGTCGACCAGGATGGGTTCCGCGCGGAACTTGTCGCGGCGGTGGATCAGGTGCACCTTGCTCGCGATGTTGGACAGGTAGAGCGCCTCTTCGACGGCCGTGTTGCCGCCGCCGACGACGCAGACTTCCTGCTCGCGATAGAAGAAGCCATCGCAGGTCGCGCAGGCGCTGACGCCGCGGCCCATGAACGACTCTTCCGACGGCAGGCCCAGGTACTGCGCCGACGCGCCGGTGGCCAGGACCACCGCATCGGCCGTGTAGACCGCGCTGTCGCCGGTCAGCGTGAACGGCCGCTTGGAGAAATCGACGCTGTTGATGTGGTCGAAGACGATCTCGGTCTGGAAACGTTCCGCGTGTTCCTGGAAACGCTGCATGAGCTCGGGCCCTTGCACGCCCATCACGTCGGCGGGCCAGTTGTCCACCTCGGTCGTGGTCATCAACTGACCCCCTTGCGCCATGCCCGTCACCAAAAGCGGCTTCAGGTTGGCACGCGCCGCGTAGATGGCGGCGGTGTAGCCGGCAGGGCCGGAACCGAGGATCAACAGTTGGGCGTGGCGGGTGTTTTGGCTCATGACGGGGGAGGTGGGGATGCGTTCAGCGGACGCAAGGGACGACAGCCTAAGGGGGCCGGCGCGCCGCTCATGGCGTTGACCCTATGAACAGCCGTGAACAAATTGGCACAATGCAGCCATTCTAGGTGGCGGGCCCTCTGCCATCCTGACAACCACGATTGACCCTAACACTCCACAGGAGGCATCCCTTCATGGCCATGTTGTCCAATTTGGATCTGATCCGCAGGGTTCCCTTGTTCTCCCTGCTGACCGCCGACCAGGCCCAGTCCATCGCGGACAGCGTCGTCAAGCGGCGCTTCAAACGCGGCGAGTTGATCGTCGAGCAGGGCACCAAGTCCAACGCGCTTTTCATCCTGCTCAACGGCCGCGCCCGCGTGCTGACCGCGGACAGCCGCGGCCGCGAAGTCATCCTCGCCGTGCTGCAACCCGGCGACTATGTCGGCGAGATGAGCCTCATCGACAACGAGCCGCATTCGGCCACGGTCCGCGCCGAGGTGCAGACCGACATGCTGGTGCTGGGCCGCGCCGATTTCGGGCGCGGACTGCCGGAGTCCTCCAGCCTGGCCTACGGCATCCTGCGCGGCCTGGTGGCGCGGCTGAGAAATGCGGACCGCCAGATCGAGTCGCTCGCGCTGCTCGACGTCTACGGCCGCGTCGCGCGCACGCTGCTGGACATGGCGGAGGAGGAGAAGGGCGTGAAGATCATCCGCGGCAAGGTGTCGCGGCAGGACATGGCCAAGGTCGTCGGCGCGTCGCGCGAGATGGTCAGCCGCGTCATGAAGGACCTGGAGGACAAGGGCGTGATCGAGACCCTCGAGAACGGCTCCGTGGTCATCAAGGAACGGCTGCAGCACGACTGAGTCGCAGGCGACCGACGCTTCAACGTTTCTTCACCTTGGCGGGGAGCCTCGCGTCCGGGACGCGGGGCTTGTGCGTCACAATCGGGGCATGAGTTTTCCCGGTTCCCTGCTGGGCGGCGGTGACGACGCCGCCCCGACCGAGCGCCCCGCGCCGGCACGCAAGTCCAAGAAGGCCGCGCTGCCGGCCGCCCCACCCACGCCCCCCAGCCCGCTGCGCACGCCGCTGTGGCTGCTGATCGGCGCGTTGGTCTGGTGCCTGGTCTTGCTCGCGATGGTCAGCCATGACCGTGTCGACGCCGCCTTCAGCACCGCCGGCACCTCCGCCCCGGCGCACAACCGCGTCGGTGCGCTGGGCGCGTGGATCTCCGACCTGATGCTGTTCGGCTTCGGCTACTCGTGCTGGTGGCTGATGCTGATTTCGCTGCGCGCGTGGCTCAGCGGCCTGGCACGCATGCTGCGCGCCGACGGCGGTCCGATGCTCACGTTCAAGGAACGCCTGCCGACCGTGGGCGGCCTGGTCCTGCTGATGGCCGCGAGCTGTGCGCTCGAATGGACCCGGCTCTACGGTTGGGAGTCGCATCTGCCGGGCCATGCGGGCGGCGTGCTCGGTTATCTGCTCGGACCTGCCAGCATGAAGCTGCTGGGCTTCGCCGGCTCGGGCGTCGTGTGGATCGCGGCGCTGGTCGCCGGCGTGTCCCTGGCGCTGAAGTTCTCCTGGCTGCGTCTGTCCGAGCAGATTGGCACGGCGATCGAGCGCCTGATCGAGAAGCGCGAAGTGCGCCGCGAGATCGCCGAGGACAAGCGCGTCGGCAAGGAGGCCAAGCGCGAGCGGGAGGCCGTCGTCGAGGTCGAGCGCCTGGTCGAGGAAGAGCACCACATCCCGATCGTCATCGAGCCGCCTGTGGTCGAGCAGCCGAAGTCCACGCGCGTCATCAAGGAGCGCCAGCAGACGCTGTTCACCGATCCGACCGACGCGAAGCTGCCGCAGGTCGACCTGCTGGACGCGCCGCCGCCTCGGATCGAGACCGTGACCCCTGAATCGCTGGAGATGACCAGCCGCATGATCGAGAAGAAGTTGAAGGACTTCGGCGTCGACGTGCGGGTGGTGGCGGCGTCGCCGGGGCCGGTGATCACACGCTACGAGATCGAACCGGCGACCGGCGTGAAGGGCTCGCAGATCCTCGGCCTGGCCAAGGATCTGGCGCGTTCGCTCAGCCTGACCTCGATCCGCGTGGTCGAGACGATCCCGGGCAAGAACTACATGGCGCTGGAGCTGCCGAACGCGCGCCGCCAGACCATCCGCCTGTCCGAGATCCTCGGCTCGCAGGTCTACGCCGACGCCGCGTCGCCGCTGACGATGGGCCTGGGCAAGGACATCGTCGGCCTGCCGGTGGTGGCCGACCTGGCCAAGATGCCGCACTGCCTGGTGGCCGGCACGACCGGCTCGGGCAAGTCGGTCGGCATCAACGCGATGATCCTGTCGGTGCTCTACAAGGCCGAGGCCCGCGACGTCCGCCTGATCCTCATCGACCCGAAGATGCTGGAGATGAGCGTCTACGAGGGCATCCCGCATCTGCTCGCGCCCGTCGTCACCGACATGAAGCAGGCCAGCAACGCGTTGAACTGGTGCGTCAACGAGATGGAGCGCCGCTACAAGCTCATGTCCAAGATGGGCGTGCGCAACCTGGCGGGCTTCAACAAGAAGATCGCCGACGCGGCCGAGCGCGAGGAGAAGATCCCCAATCCGTTCAGTCTCACGCCGGAGGAGCCGGAGCCGCTGGAGCGGCTGCCGCACATCGTCGTCGTGATCGACGAACTGGCCGACCTGATGATGGTCGTCGGCAAGAAGATCGAAGAACTGATCGCCCGGCTGGCGCAGAAGGCGCGGGCGGCGGGCATCCACCTGATCCTCGCGACGCAGCGCCCGTCGGTCGACGTGATCACCGGCCTGATCAAGGCCAACATCCCGACGCGCCTGTCCTTCCAGGTGTCGAGCAAGATCGACTCGCGGACCATCCTCGACCAGATGGGCGCCGAGGCGCTGCTGGGCATGGGCGACATGCTCTACATGGCGTCGGGGACCGGACTGCCGGTGCGTGTCCACGGCGCATTCGTCAGCGACGACGAGGTGCATCGCGTCGTCGAATACCTCAAGGAACAGGGCGAACCCAACTACATCGAGGGCATCCTGGAGGGCGGCGTGCTGGACGGCGATGGCGGCGGCGACGGCCTGCCCGGCTTGACCGCGGGCGGCGACGGCGAGTCCGACCCGATGTACGACCAGGCCGTGGCGATCGTGCTGCAGCACAAGCGGGCGTCGATCTCGCTGGTGCAGCGGCATCTGCGCATCGGCTACAACCGGGCCGCCCGTTTGCTGGAGCAGATGGAGAAGTCCGGCGTCGTTTCGGCGATGGCCACCAACGGCAACCGCGACATCATCGTGCCCAAGCGGGACGACTGATCGCGACGAATGATTGAGGCTTTTTCCATGTTCCGTATCCTGATCCGAGGCGTCGCGGCGATCGCCGTCTGCTTCACGACCCTTGCGCATGCCGACGGCGCGAGCGCGCTGCAACGGTTCGTCAGCGAAGTGAAGAGCGGTCGCGCGACCTTCACGCAGACCGTCACCGCGCCGGACGGCAAGCGCAAGAAGACGACCACCGGCACCTTCGAGTTCCAGCGTCCCAACCAGTTCCGTTTCGCCTATGCAAAACCGGCCGAGCAGTTGATCGTGGCCGATGGCAAGGAAGTGTGGATCTACGACCCCGACCTGCAGCAGGCCAGCGTCCGCAACATGGACCAGGCGCTGGGCGCGACGCCGGTGTCGCTGCTCGCGGGCGGCGACCTGTCGAAGGACTTCAGCCTGAAGTCCCTGCCCGCGGCCAATGGCCTGGACTGGGTGCAGGCCACGCCCAAGCGCAACGACAGCAGCCTGCAGAGCCTGAAGCTCGGCTTCAAGGGCCGCGAGCTGGCGGCGCTCGAGATCGTCGACGGCTTCGGGCAGCAGTCGGTGATGCAGTTCAGCGCGATCGAGCCCAACGCCAAGGTGCCGGCCGACCGCTTCCGCTTCACGCCGCCGCCCGGCACGGACATCGCGCGCCAGCCCTGAGCGGGGCCCGAGTCTGCATCGATGAGCAACGCGTCGCTCTTTCCGGACGAGTTCGAGTCCGTCCCCGGCGGAACGCCCTTGGCCGCAGCGCCGGGCAAGCATGCGCCGCTGCCCGAGCGGCTGCGTCCGCGCAAGCTTGACGAGGTGGTGGGCCAGCGCCACCTGTTGGGCGAAGGCATGCCGCTGCGGGTCGCGCTCGAGAGCGGTCGGCCCCATTCGATGATCCTGTGGGGGCCGCCCGGCGTCGGCAAGACGACGCTGGCGCGCCTGATGACCCAGCATTTCGACGCGCAGTTCATCGCCATCTCGGCGGTGCTGGGCGGCGTGAAGGACATCCGAGAGGCGGTCGATCGCGCGCAGGTCGCGGCGGGGCAGGGCCGGCGCACGATCGTGTTCGTCGACGAGGTCCACCGCTTCAACAAGGCCCAGCAGGACGCCTTCCTGCCGCACGTCGAGTCGGGCCTGTTCAGCTTCATCGGGGCGACGACCGAGAATCCGTCGTTCGAGGTGAACTCGGCGCTGTTGTCGCGGGCGACGGTGCACGTGCTGAAGTCGCTCGACGAGCAGGACATGCGGGAGTTGCTGGCGCGCGGGCGGGAGGCGCTCGGCGCGCCGCCCGTGAGCGAGGCGGCCACCCTGCGGCTGATCGGTTATGCCGACGGCGATGCGCGGCGTCTGTTGAACACGCTGGAGACGGTGGCGCAGCTGACGCCGCCCGGCACGACCGAGATCGACGAGGCGCTGCTGGAACGCACGCTCGGCGAGCAGCTGCGGCGCTACGACAAGGGTGGGGATCAGTTCTACGACGTGATCTCGGCGCTGCACAAGTCCGTGCGCGGCTCGAATCCTGATGGGGCGCTGTACTGGCTGGTGCGGATGCTCGATGGCGGCGTCGACGCGCGCTACATCACGCGACGGCTGATCCGCATGGCGAGCGAGGACATCGGCAACGCCGATCCCCGCGCGCTGCGGATCTGCCTGGACGCCGCGGAGACCTACGAGCGCCTCGGTTCGCCGGAAGGCGAGCTCACGCTGGCGCAGGCCGTGGTCTACCTGGCGATCGCGCCGAAGTCGAACGCCGTCTACAACGCCTACAACCAGGTGCGCGCGCTGATCAAGCAGGACAGCTCGCGACCGGTGCCGGTGCACCTGCGCAACGCGCCGACGCGCCTCATGAAGGAACTCGGCTACGGCAAGGCCTACCGTTATGCGCATGACTTCCCCGGCGCGTATGTGGCCGGCGAACAGTACCTGCCCGACGGGTTGGAGGAACAGCGCTTCTACGAGCCCGTGCCGCGCGGCCTGGAGATCAAGATCGGCGCGCGCCTCGACGAATTGAGGCGGCTCGATGCCGGCGCGCTCGGGCAGGACGATGCCGGCGCGCACGGAGGGACCGCCGGCATGGCCGGCATCGCCGACGACAGCGAGGGCTGATCGATGGGCACGCGGATCCCCGGCGTCGTGGCGGCGTTGATCCTGGCGCTGGCAGCGGCGGCTGGCGCGCTGTCCGCGGTCGCTGCGCCGGTCAGACCCGGGCTTGTCGCGCCGTCGGCCTCACGTCCCGCGCAACCGCCGGAGGGCCCGACGCTGACGCGCATCCGCGAGACCGGGGTCATCGTCATCGGCTACCGGCCGGCGTCGGCGCCGTTCTCGTACCTCGACGCCCAGCTGCGACCGACGGGATACTCCGTCGAGCTCTGCGAGCGCGTGATCGCCTCGCTGCGCGTGAAGCTCAAGCTGCCGGACCTGGAAGTGCGACGCGTCGCGGTCGGCTCGGCCACGCGCATCCCCATGGTGAGCAACGGCACCCTGGACATGGAGTGCGGCATCACGACCAACACCGCCGAGCGTGCGCGCAGCCAGGCGTTCTCGGTGACGATCTTCGTGGCCGAGACCAAGCTCATGACGCGTCACGGCGAGAAGGTGCAGAGTCTGGCCGACCTGCGCGGCCGGCCGGTGGTGAGCACCATCGGGACGACCAGCATCCAGCACCTGGCCAAGGTCAGCGAGCAGCAGGGGCTGAACATCCGCATCGTCGCCGGGCTGGACGATCCGGATGCGTTCCAGCTGTTGCGCAGCGGCCGCGCCGACGCGTTCATGATGGACGATGTCATCATCCGCGCGCTCCTGGCGCAGCAGGGGGCGGCGGTCTCGGCGGACGACTACGTGATCTCCGATCGCGCGCTGACGGTGGAGCCTTATGCGATCGGGCTCAACCGCGACGATCCGATGTTCAAGACGATGGTCGACGACGTGCTGATCGGCCTGTATCGCAGCGGCGAGATCCATGCGATCTACAAGCGCTGGTTCGAGTCCCCGCTCCCGCCGACGGGCATCAACCTGAAGCTGCCGATGAACGCCGCTTTCCGGCGCGTGGTCGCGCAGCCGACGGACTCGCCGGATCCGGAGCGCTACCGCTGAGCGACGGGCCGGCCTTCGCGCCGGTGGTCGTGTCAGCCACCGAGCGCTCTCCGGCGACCGCGCCTGAGCAGCCCTCGCGGCCGTTCAGCAGTGCCACGAAACGCCGCGCGGCGAGACCCAGCGGCCGTGTCTGGGTCCAGACGACGTCGACGTAGAGCTGCAGCGCCGTCGTGAAGTTGCCGGCGGGGATCTGCACCAGTTCGCCGGAGGCCAGCGCCGCGCGCACGAAGCCCGAGGGCAACCACGCCCACCCCAGCCCCGCGGCCACCATCCGCAGCGCCGCCACCGGGCTGTCGGTACGCCATTGCACCCGGGACACGGCGATCCGCTTGTCGACGTCGCAGGCGTCCCGGCCGGCGACGAGGATCTGGCGTTCGGCGATGAGGTGCTCGTCGCGGAGCGCCGACGGCTCGCGCGCGAGCATCGGATGCGAGGCTGCGGCGACCGCGATCAAGGTCTCACGCGCCACTTCCTGGAACTGCTCCGAGGGATCGAGCCCCTGGCGCTCGAAAACGAGGGCCAGTTGCGCGCGGCCCGACTTCAGCATGGCGAGCGCGTCTGCCTGGGGCGCGGTCAACACCTCGACGTCCAGCAGCGGGAACTCGGCGGACAGCGTCGTCAGCGCGTCGCTCCAAGGCGTCGCGGCGACGAGTTCGGGCACGACGGTGATCGTCAGCGAGGGCTCCAGTCCCTGCGTCATTGACAGCGCGTGGCGGTTCAACTGGCCGAGCTGCTCGGCCAGAAGGCGCGCCTGGGGCACCAGCGCGAGCGCCTGCGCGGTGGGGACCGGCTCCCGGCCGGCGCGGTCGAAGAGCGCCAGGTCCAGCTGCGCTTCGAGGTTGGCGATCGTCATGCTGACGGCCGAGGGCACGCGTCCCAGCATGCGCGCGGCGGCGGAAAACGAGCCGTGATCGATCGCAGCGAGGAAGACGCGGAGATTGTCGAGGTCGAAGGCCATGGCACGAGGGTCGATCTGTCAGTGGAGCTGATGGATGCTGACTTTAACTATCAATGTGACAGAAATAGAGTGGCCTCCATTCACTTTCAAGGAGATGGCGATGGTGTGGGGCGTGTTGTTTCTGGCCGGGCTGTTCGAGATCGGCTGGGCCGTCGGCCTGAAGTACACGGACGGCTTCACCCGGCTGTGGCCGACGATGGGCACGGTGGCGGCGATGGTCACGAGCGTCGTGCTGCTGGGTTGGGCGCTGAAGCACCTGCCGGTAGGGACGGCCTACGCGGTGTGGACGGGCATCGGCGCCGTCGGGACCGCGATCGCGGGCATCGTGCTGCTGGGCGAATCGGCGTCACTGGCGAGGCTGGCGTGCATCGGCCTGATCGCCGTGGGCATCATCGGGTTGAAGATGTTCTCGTCGCAGTGAACGGGCCGCCCGCGTTGCGCGGCGGCGGCCACAGCGGCAGGACCGAGGATCAGCGGAAAGTCTTGAGCGCTTGCTGGCCCGCCGGCGTCAGATAGGGCCAGACGGCATCGATCGGCAGCGCGACGTCTTCAGCGCACGGTGTCATCGCGTACGAGGCCTGCGTATGGAAGACGAGCTGCTTCGGTTCCGGATGGATCGAGCTGCCCATCCAGCTCACCTCGTCGCGGCATTCGGCGTCCTCGCCGTTGCCGCCGCTGTCGGCATACGCCTTCACCAGTAGCTTGCCGAGTCGGGAGTCCTTCGGGATCTCTTTGCGTAATTCGGACTTCAGCCATGAGGCGACGTCCGCCTCCGTCCCGGTGTCCAGGCGATACGTGGTGACGCTGTTGCCGTGCCACGGGTGCGCGCCGCCACAGTAGCCCTCGTTCCAGGTGTCGATGACGACGAAGGCGGCGTTCCAGGCGACGACCTTCTGCGTTTGCGAGGCCTCGTAGCCGGCCTCGGGGCCGCGCTCGCGCCGGCCCTGCGCCATGCAGTCGACATGGTCGAGGACCGCGTCTGCGGCCTTGTCCCACAACGTGGCGTTCAGTGTCGAGATGGCTGGCGTCGTGCCAATCAGGCGGACGCCAACCTGCGTGGTGTCAGGTGTTGCGTCGCTGGAGCCGTTGCGGCCTCCTGGCATGGGCAAGGTCAGCGCCTCGTAGCGGCGACCTCCGATCTGGGCGGCCTTCACGGAGATCGGTTTGAGCGCGGCCTTGCGGCTCGCGTTGTAGTCGCTCTCCTTGATCGCCACGGCGGCGATCGGCAGCGTCTTCGTACCGTCGATGGAGCGCCATTCGCCGCTCAGCGTGCGGGCATCGCAACTGAGCTTCAGCCGGCCCGTCTGCTTTTCCCTGGCGTCGCGCTCTTGCCACTCGCCGCTCTTGGCGTCGAGCATCAGCGTGAGGTCGCCGAGCGCGCCGCGGTAGTAGTAGCGGCCAATGGCCGGGCGCTCGTTCTCTGCGGGATTGAGTTCCATGGACACCGCCGTGGTGCCCAGCGTGCCACGCCACGCGCCCTTGTCGCAGGCCTCGGCCGCCTGCGCTGCCAATGGGCTGAGCACCGCCGCCATCGCCAACGTGAGCAACGCGTGAAGGCGGGTGGCAGGGTTTGATCGGAAGAGGGCGGAGGGGCGTGTGCGCATGAGGCCGACTGTAGCGACGGCAGGGCATGGCACTTGCCGACGAAGGTCATCGAGACTTTCTGGAGACTGCCATGCCTGACTTCGACAAGCCCCGCGACAAGGCCTACGACCAAGAGCAGGAGGCCACCTACTGGCGCGACAACTACGCCAAGCGGCCCTACATCCAACAAGGCGACACGCACGACGACTTCGGTCCCGCGTATGCCTACGGGGTCGATGCGTTTGCCCGATATCCCGATCGCGACTTCGAGGACTTCGAAGCCGAACTTCACCGCGACTGGGGCAACCAGCGCCAGGGCTCCTCGCTGGAATGGGCGAGGGCCAAGCCTGCGGTGAAGGACGCCTGGGATCGCGTCAAGGAGTCGTCGAACATGCCGCCGTCGACACGCTAGGGCGCGCCTTCCGAAGCTGCGGAGGCTGGCGAAGATGCCGCCTCCGCCGGCAGGCCGAACAGCGCGTTCGTGTCCGCATTGGGGTCGGTGCGATCGGCTTGGCCGGCATCGATGCCCTGGAGCATCTCCGTCGCCTTGTCCATGTCGACCGCCTCCGCCTTGTCGAGGAATGCCGTCACCGTGACCGGGAAGAAGATGACGATGGCCACGAGGATCAGCTGCATCACCACCCAGGGGATGGACCCGAGGTAGATGTCGCTCGAGAGCACGCGCCTGGGCAAGGCGCCGTTCTTGAAGAGCGTGTCCGAGATCCCTCGCAGGTAGAACAGCGCGAACCCGAACGGCGGGTGCATGAAGCTGGTCTGCATGTTCACGCAGAGCATCACGCCGAACCACACCAGGTCGATGCCCATCTTGTCCGCCACCGGACCGAGCAGGGGCAGGATGATGAAGGCGATCTCGAAGAAGTCGAGGAAGAACGCCAGGAAGAAGATGAACAGGTTGACGACGATCAGGAAGCCGATCTGACCGCCGGGCAGGTTCGAGAGCAGGTGCTCGATCCACTTGCCGCCTTCGACGCCCTGGAACACCAGCGAGAAGGTCCGCGAGCCGATCAGGATGAACACCACCATCGCGGTGATGCGCATCGTGCCGATCATGGCGTCCTTCACCACCGGCCAGTTCAGCCGCCGGTGCGACGCCGCGAGGATGAACGCGCCGACCGCGCCCATGGCACCGGCCTCGGTCGGCGTGCAGACCGCTGTGTCGATGCCGGGCAATCCACCCATGGAGCCCAGCACGGCGAAGATCAGGATCGCCGACGGGATGATCCCGCGCAGGCATTTCTTCCACAGCGCCCAGCCGTTGAGGGTGCGCGCCTCCTTGGGCACACCGGGCACATGCTCCGGCCGGATGCGCGACACCAGGAAGGTGTACAGCGCGAAGATCAGCACCTGCAGGATCGACGGTCCCCATGCGCCCTTGTACATGTCGCCGACGGGCTTGCCGAGCTGGTCGGCCAGCACCACCAGCACCAGCGAGGGTGGCACCAGTTGCGTGATCGTTCCCGAGGCCGCCAGCACGCCGGTGGCGTAGCGCATATTGTAGCCGTAGCGCATCATGACCGGCAGCGAGATCATCGCCATTGCGATCACCTGGCCCGCGACCGTGCCGGTGATCGCGCCCAGGATGAAGCCGACGATGATCACCGAGTAGCCCAAACCGCCGCGCACCGGGCCGAAGAGCTGGCCCATCGAATCGAGCATGTCCTCGGCGAGTCCGCATTTCTCCAGCAACGCGCCCATCAGGGTGAAGAAGGGGATCGCGAGCAGCAGGTCGTTGGACAGGATGCCGAAGACGTTCTGCGGCAGCGCCGACATGAACGAAGGCGGGAACCAGCCCTGGCTCACCGCGAAGAAGCCGCAGGCCAGGCCCAGCGCGGCCAGCGAGAACGCCACGGGGAAGCCGATCAGCATGATGATGATCAGCCCCGCGAACATGAGCGGGGGAAACTGCTCCATCGTGATCATTGCAGCGGCCTCTCGTAGTGGGTGTCCATCTCGACAAGATGGGCGAGGTAGCCGATGCGCTTGATCACCTCCGAGATCCCCTGCAGGAACACCAGCGCGAAGCCCACCGGCAGCGTCAACGCAGCCGGCCAGCGGATCAGGCCGCCAGCGTTGCCCGACACCTCGCCGCTGGTGAACAGCTTCCACGCATAACCGCCGTAGCCGAGCGCGGCGACGGTGTCATCCGCGCGCATGCCGGTGGTGAGCTTCACCAGGAAGAAGTCCCACGACAGCCAGCCCGCATACCCCATCACGGGGATCAGGAAGACGATGAGCCCGAACAGGTCGACGTAGACCTTGCCGTGGCCGCGCAGCCGCGTGTAGACGATGTCGACGCGCACGTGCTCGTTGAGCCGCAAGACCTGCGCCGCACCACCCATCACGCAGGCGGCAAACAGGTACCACTGGATCTCAAGGAAGGCGTTGGAGCTGATGTCCAGCCCATAGCGGATCACCGCGTTCGCGGCGCTGATAAAGCACGACAGCAGGACAGCCCAGGCGGCAAGCGTGCCGAACCGGTCCGTCAGCCAGTCGATGCCCTTGGCAAGTGCAAGCAGGGCTTTCATCGACGAGTCCAGGTCTCCATCTCGAACCCCGACGGGAGGGCTCTCGGTTCTTGTGTGTAGACGTGGACTGTAGCCAGCGGGGGCTGTCGGAAAGCTGAATTCGGGAGGGGTTGCGGGAAAGCCCCGACATGCCGCGGAGGGAGCGCTGATCGAGGCGACCGGCGGCCCTTTCCTCCATCTCCCTCCTTTGCTTGCCTCCCGGCAAGCAAATTCCCTCCTTAAGTTCCGGAAAGGGCCCCCGGTCGCCTCGATCCGAGGCACCGAGGACCACGCGTCGGATCAGAGTTGGGTGGCGGCGGCGAAGAGGCGCGTGGAACGCGCACCGGAGCGGCAGAACGCCAGCACCGGCTTCGGCACGTCGTCGAGCAGCGCGCGCATCGCGGCGATCTCTTCCGGCGACTGGTAGCCGCCTTGCACCGGCAGGTGGTGGTAGGTCAGCCCGGCGGCTTCAGCCGCGGCGCGGATCTGCTCGCTCGTCGGTTGATCGGGGCCGTGCTCGAAATCGGGGCGGTTGTTGATCACCGACTTGAAGCCGGCTTCGGCCAGCGCAGCCATCGCCTCAGGCGTCAGCTGCGGCGCGACGCAGAAATCGGGCGTCAGTTGTTGGACGGTCAGTTCCATCGCGTGCTCCTGTCGTTGAATCGAAGCGAGGAGGGCGCTCAGCCCGCCAGCGCAGCCTTCACCGCCGCCGAGACCAGACCCATGTCGGCCTTGCCCGCCAGCTTGCCCTTCACGGCACCCATCACCTTGCCCATGTCCGCCGGACCCTTGGCGCCCAGCTCGGTCACGATCGCGGCGACTTCAGTCTTGATCTCGGCCTCGCTCAGTCGCTGCGGCAGATAGACCTCCAGCACCTTCAGCTCAGCGCTTTCCTTGTCGGCCAGATCCATGCGGCCGGCGGCCGTGAACTGGCTGATCGAGTCCTTGCGTTGCTTGATCAGCTTGTCGACGATGCCCACCAGCATCGCGTCATCCACCTCGACGCGCTCGTCCACTTCCTTCTGCTTCACCGCGGCCAGCAACAGGCGGATCGTGCCCAGACGTTCGCTGTCCTTGGCGCGCATCGCCGTCTTCATGTCTTCGGTGATCTGTTCCTTCAGGCTCATGAGGGCTCCTTGATTCGTGGTCTCGAGGGAGAGGTGGGAGAGATGAGAGATGTCGTAATGTCGCGCAGAAACAGAAAAGCCCGCGGCAGCGTCCTGCGCGGGCTTTCTGTGCTGTTCCGGCGGTGGGGATCGTCAGTGGACGGGTCCCCGGTGCCGAAGCGGTCCGATCAGTCGATCAGTACAGCTTCTTGGGCAGCTGCATGCTGCGCACGCGCTTGTAGTGACGCTTGACGGCCGCAGCCTTCTTGCGCTTGCGCTCGGCAGTCGGCTTCTCGTAGAACTCGCGGGCGCGCAGCTCGGTGAGCAGGCCCAGCTTTTCAATCGTGCGCTTGAAGCGGCGCAGGGCCACGTCGAACGGCTCGTTTTCTTTGACGCGAATGGTGGTCATGAAATTCCTTCAAATAGCGCTCGGTGTTCGCGAGGAAGGGCTTGCCTTCGAAGCGGAGTATCCGGATTCCACTTCCGAATCGACGCGCAGGGTTTGCCAGCAAAACGCGGATTCTAGCCTTATTTTTGACCGTTCGCCATCTGCTGCCGCTCATCCGCGCTGCGCAAGACACAACGTCTTCCGCCGGGAGGCGTGTCCCCTGTGAAGGCCCCATGGTGCCGCTGCAGGCGGGTGTGACATTTTCACGCCTTGTCCCCCGTCCGAGCGCAGGGCCGCCTGCCTGGGCGAAGTGCATCGCCCTCGGCCCGACCCGGGGCACGCTAGGATGCCGCACCCCAAGCTTAGGGGGAGTGGCGCCTCTGCGCTGCCGACGGCACTTGCCCCGGCGACGGACGCCCAACTACATTCGATCCACCACCATTCGACCGCGAGGGGTCTCCCCCCTGGCCCGGCCTGACCCATGGACTTACAAGCCGCCGCGACGCCCGCGCCTGCCAGTTTCGATGCCTGGCTGGAGTCGTCCGGAACGTCCCAGACGCCCGTTGCGGCCGGCTTGCTCAGCCTGCTGGAGCCGACGGGTGCCTGCCTGACCGTGAAGTCGATGGCCACCGGACGGTATGTCTTCGCCAGCGCCGGCATGAGCGAACTCTTCGGCCGCCTGGAGGCCGGCATCGTCGGCGCCGCCGATGCCGAACTCATGCGCGGCGACGAGGTGCAGGCGATGCGCCGCTCTGAACAGGCGACGCTGGCGCAGCGCGGCGTCGTGAGTTCGGAACACCGGCTGGAGATCGGCGGCCGCCGCCGCGAGTTCATGGTCATGCGCGTGCCCCTCGGCGCGGAACACGTGATGGCGCTGTGGAGCGACAAGACCGAGGAGCGTCATCGCGAGACGCACCTGCAGCGCGCGCTGCAGCAGCTCGAGCAGCAGCAGAAGTCGCTCGAGCAGATGCGCCGCGAGTTGCAGCAGGGCAGCGGACGCGACGAGGTCTCCGGCCTTTACATGCGGGCGCAGTTCGACGACCAGTTGCTGCGGGAAATCGATCTCTCGACCCGGGAGCACCGCGAGTTCACGCTGGTGCTGATCGCGCTGGATCCGGTGTCGCCGGAGGCCGGCCTGGGTGAAGAGGCCCGTCAGCGCCTGCTCGAGGGCCTGGGGCGCATGCTGCGCGCCAACACCCGCGCGATGGACGCGGCCTGCCGCATCGGCGACGACCTGTTCGCCGTGCTGCTGTCGGGCGTTGGCCTGGCGACTGCGCATGCGCGCATGGAGCAGCTTCGTCGCCAGTGCCATTCCCAGATCGTCGTGCTGCACGGGCAGGACATCGGCCTGTCGCTGTCCATGGGCGTCGCGAGCTTCCCGCATACCGCCTCACGTCAGGAAGAACTGCTGGGCGCCGCCGAGATGGCGGTCAAGGAAGCCCAGCGCCGCGGCGGCAATCAGGTCGTGCTGGCGTCTATCCCGTTCGGGATGGGCGGCTGACGCCGCCGCAGGGCCTTGCTCCGCGTCCGTCCGTCACGTTCACCCGTCGCGTTCACCCGTAGCCCGCCGCTCAGGCGAGCAGCTTCTGCAGGTGTCGCCACTCCGCCGGCGTCACCGGCGTGATCGACAGCCGGTTGCCGGGCTGCAGCGTGCGCATGTCGGCGAGCGCCGGATCGCGCTTCATCTCCGCCAGGCTCAGCAAGCGCGTCTTGCGCACGAAGCGCACGTCGACGTGCTGCCAGCGCGGCTCTTCGCGCTTGGACTTCGGATCGAAGTAGGGGCTCGCGGGATCGAACTGGGTCTCGTCCGGATACGCGGTGCTGCTGACCTCCGCGCAACCGGCGATGCCGGGCTCCGGACATGAGGAGTGATAGAACAGCACGCCATCGCCGATGCGCATCTGTTCGCGCATGAAATTGCGTGCCTGATAGTTGCGGACGCCGGTCCAGGGGAGCTCTCCCGCGGACTGCAGATGGTCGATCGAGGCTTCATCCGGTTCGGACTTCATCAACCAGTACTGCGGGCCGGCATGCGCTGCTGTGCTCAAGGCGAAATCCTCACGACGATGACCGACAGGGGCCGACCATGAAAAAACCGCGCGTGACGAGGATCAGGCGCGGTTTCGGGAAGAGGTGTCCACGGCGAACCGTGAGCCGCATTCCTGAACCCTAGGGGTACAGGTGGGCGAGGTCAGCAGGGCTTCGGGTTCATCTGACGCGAGACGCTCACACCAGCTCTGCAATGTTCCAAGCCCTTGCTCGCGAAAGCATCGGTTCAAGGAAATATAAAACTCACGCGAACGCAGTGGACGGGGTGGATTCTACGCGCGGCGGTGCCGTCATCACAGCAGTTGCCCATCTTGGACAAGGGCTTCATCGAGTCGCTTCATCAGCGTTTCAAGATCGGGTAGGGGGGCGTCGGCGTCCGCGCTGCGCGCGTCACCGGCGCTTGCATTCGTTGCCTCGCCGACACCCGCCGCCCCGGTGCCCGAATCGGTGAGCGAGTAGGCGAGATTCAGTGCCGCCAGCACTGCGATCCGCTCCCGCGCCTTGATGCGGCCGGCATCGCGGATCGCGCACATTTCCTTGTCGACCCGGCCCACGGCCTTCTGCAACGCGGCTTCGCCGCCCTCGGGGCAGCCGAGCAGGTAGCTCTGGCCCATGATCGTGACTTCCATCTGCTTCATGCGCCCGTCTTTCGAGAATCGGAGGTGTCAGAGCCGTCGCCGCCGCTCTCAAGGAGATCGACCGCTTCCAGCGGCAGGCGGTCCAGCAGGGCGTCGACGCGCGCGCGGGCCGCGGCCAGTCTGGAGCGCAGGCTGTCGCGTTCCAGGGTGAGTGCCTGGACCTGTTGCTCGAGCAAGCCGTTCGTGCGTTTGAGTTCCTCGTGACGCACCAGCAGGCGCTCGACGCGGTCGACTAGGTCGTTGATGCTGGACATGGCTTCCCTGACGGATGAACGCGCAGATTGTAGAGGGCGGGGTTCGCTCAACGGGCCGCGGCCATCGGCGCGCTGTCACATTGCGCGACGACGGCGCAGCGTTCGCACAGTGGGCGTCGCGCCTGGCAGACGTAGCGCCCGTGCAGGATCAGCCAATGGTGCGCATCGACGAGGAACTCCTCCGGCACGCGCCTGAGCAGTTGCTGCTCGACCTCGAGCACGTTCTTGCCGGGTGCGAGCCCCGTGCGGTTGCCGACGCGGAAGATGTGCGTATCCACGGCCATGGTCGCTTCGCCGAAGGCGACGTTGAGCACCACGTTCGCCGTCTTGCGGCCGACGCCGGGCAACGATTCGAGCGCCTCCCGACTCTGCGGCACTGCGCCGCCGTACTGCTCGACGAGGAGGCGGCAGGTCGCGTACAGGTTCTTCGCCTTGGTCTTGTAGAGCCCGATCGTCTTGATGTAATCGGCCAGACGCGCTTCGCCGATGTCCAGGATCTTCTGCGGCGTGTTGGCGACGACGAACAGCCGTCTCGTCGCCTTGTTGACGCCGACGTCGGTGGCTTGGGCGGACAGCAGCACCGCGGCGAGCAGTTCGAAGACGCTGGCGTATTCGAGCTCGGTCTGCGGCGACGGATTGGCTCGGCGGAGGATCTCGAAGAATTCGCGGACTTGCGTGGAGTTCATGGCGAGCTTGGGGCTTCGTTCAGACGCCGCGCTTGGCGCGGGCCCGCGCCAGCGCGGCCTCGATGACGGCACGCTTGCGATCGATCTGCGCGACGTCGGTGAGGCGCGTTTCCGCTTCCAGATGGTCGAGCTTGTGCTGCGCCTTGGCTTCGAGGCGCGCGTCATGCTCGCTCAGGTCGCGCGCGACGCGGATCTCATGCCAGCGATAGCGCTCGCGGGCACGTTCGGCCTGCGGCGCGCTCCACGCCGCCCAGCCGCTGCGCCCCGGCGTCGCGTCGGTCAGGGAGATGCAGTCGACCGGGCACACCGGGATGCAGAGTTCACAACCGGTGCAGTCGGCGTCGATGACCACATGCATCTGCTTGTTGGTGCCGATGATCGCGTCCACGGGGCAGGCCTTGATGCACAGCGTGCAGCCGATGCACCAGCCTTCATCGATGACGGCGAGCCGCCTGGGGCCCTCGATGCCGTTGTCCGGATTCAGCGGCAAGGCCTCGCGGGCGGTCAGCAAGGCCAGGCGGGCGATGCCCTCGGCGCCGCCGGGCGGGCATTGGTTGATCGCCGCCTCCCCCCGCGCGATTGCATGGGCGTACGAGTGGCAGTCGGGATAGCCGCAGCGCGTGCATTGCGTCTGCGGCAGGGCCAGGTTCAGGCGTTCGACGAGATCGTCGAACGTGGCGGGGGTCGGTTCAGCGGAGGCGGAAGCGGCGGGATTCACTCGGTCGGCTTGCGCGGCCGGCGCGCCGCAGCCGGACGGGCGGCAGCACGCTTGGCCGCAGCGGGCTTGTGCAACGGGGCCGCATCGTACTTCGCAATGAAGTCCCGGATCACCGGATAGACCTTCTCGCGCCAGCGCCGGCCCGAGAAGATGCCGTAGTGGCCGGCGCCGACCGCGTCGTAGTGGGCCTGGTCCTTCGCGTCGATGCCGCTGCACAGCTCGTGCGCGGCCTTGGTCTGCCCGGCGCCGGAGATGTCGTCCAGCTCGCCTTCGACCGTCAGCAGCGCCGTCTGGGTGATGTCCTGCGGACGTACCAGATCCCCGCCCACTTCCCAGGTCCCGTGGACCAGCGCGAAGTCCTGGAACACCGTCTTGATCGTGTCCAGGTAGTACTCCGCCGGCATGTCCAGCACCGCGTTGTACTCGTCGTAGAAGCGGCGGTGGGCGTCGACGCTGTCGTCGTCGCCGCGCACCAGGTCCAGGAAGTAGTCGTAATGCGAGCTCAGGTGGCGGTCCGGATTCATCGCCACGAAGCCGGTGTGCTGCAGGAAGCCGGGATAGACCTCGCGGCCCGCGCCCGGGAAGTTGGTCGGAACGCGGTAGATCACGTTGTTCTCGAACCAGCTGTAGCTCTTGTTCATCGCCAGGTTGTTGACGGCCGTCGGGCTGCGACGGGCGTCGATCGGGCCGCCCATCATCGTCATCGAGCGCGGCGTGGTCTCGCCCTTGGAGGCCATCAGCGAGATCGCGGCCAGCACCGGCACGGTGGGCTGGCAGACCGAGATCACGTGGCAGTCCTCGCCGACGTGGCGGATGAAGTCCTGGACGTAATAGATGTAGTCGTCGAGGTGGAAGGCCCCGGCCGCCAGCGGCACCATGCGGGCATCGGTCCAGTCGGTGATGTAGACCTTGTGGTCCTTCAGCAGCTGCTTGACGGTGTCGCGCAGGAGGGTGCTGTGGTGGCCAGAGAGCGGTGCGACGACCAGCACCGTCGGTTGCGCCTTCATCTTGGCCAGCACGGCCTGGTCGTCGGTGTAGCGCTTGAAGCGCAGCAGGCGGCAGAACGGCTGCTCCAGCGCCACCAGTTCCTGCACCGCGACGTCGACGCCGTCGACCTCGACGCTGTTGATCTCGAACTCCGGCTTCTCGTATTCCTTGGCCAGGCGGTGCATCAGATCGAGGCCGGCCGACATCCGGTGCGACAGCGGCGTATGGGCGAAGGGCGACAGCGGGTGGCTGTAGAGCTTGGCCGTGGCGCTGGCGAATTCGGAGAACGGGCTCAGCAGCGCGCGTTGGGTTTCATAAAGCTGGTAGAGCATCTGGCGAACCTCTCGAGGGGGAGTGAGGCGAAGGCTGGCACCCGTTGTGCATTGCAGCAATTCTAGGTCCCGGCTTCAGGCAGTGTGTGTCGCCAGTGCGCCGTGCAAGGCGGAAGGAGGGGCTTCGAACCCCCGCATTTCGCCATAAATGCGCAGGGCCGGCCCGCTTGCGGCGGGTCCGGCCCTGTGTTCGGAGGCCGATCGTGCGATCAGCGCATCGAAGTGTGGTGTCGGCAGGTAGATCCGGCGGATCAGCCCTTTTTCACCGCGGCGATCGCGGCGGCGACCGGCTTCAGGTTCTTGCTGTTGAGCGCGGCGACACAGATCCGGCCCGAGTCGACGCCGTAGACGCCGAACTCCGAGCGCAGGCGCTGCATCTGCTCCGCGGACAGGCCGCTGTAGCTGAACATGCCTTTCTGGCGGGTGACGTAGCTCAGGTCGTCGGTGATGCCGGCGGCTTGGAGTTCGGTCACCAGCGCTTCGCGCATCTGCTTGATGCGCACGCGCATGCCGGCCAGTTCCTCTTCCCACTGGGCGCGCAGCGCCGGGTTCGACAGCACCGTGGCCACGACCTGGGCGCCGTGCGTGGGCGGGTTCGAGTAGTTGGTGCGGATGACGATCTTGAGCTGGCTCAGGACCTTCACCGTCTCCTCGGCGGACGCACAGACCACGCTGAGCGCGCCGACGCGCTCGCCGTAGAGCGAGAAGCTCTTGGAGAAGCTGGTCGACACGAAGAAGTCCAGGCCGGCGGCCAGGAACTGCTGGATCACGGCGCCGTCTTCGGCGATGCCTTCGCCGAAGCCCTGGTAGGCCATGTCGAGGAAGGCGACGAGTTGCTTCGCCTTGACGGTCTCGACCACCTGCGCCCATTGCGCGGGCGTCAGGTCGTAGCCGGTCGGGTTGTGGCAGCAGGCGTGCAGCACGACGACCGTGCCGGCTGGTGCGGCATTGAGCGCCGACAGCATGCCGTCGAAGTGGATGCCGCGGTTGGCGGCGTCGTAGTACGGGTAGGTCTCGACCGGGAAACCGGCGTTGGTGAACAGCGCACGGTGGTTTTCCCAGGACGGGTCGGAGATCAGGACCTTCGCATCCGGATTCAGGCGCTTGAGGAAGTCAGCGCCGATCTTCAGGCCGCCGGTACCGCCGATGGCCTGCACGGTCGCCACGCGCTTGCTCTTGAGCACCTCGCTGTCGGGGCCGAAGACCAGGCCTTGCACCGCCAGGTCGTAGGCAGCGATGCCGTCGATGGGCAGGTAGCCGCGCGGCTTCGGGGCGGTCTGCATCTGCGCTTCCGCCGCGGCCACGCAGGCCAGCAGCGGCAGCTTGCCGTTGTCGTCGTAATAGACGCCGACGCCCAGGTTGACCTTGTCGGGATTCGGGTCGGCGTTGAATTGCTCGTTCAGACCCAGGATGGGGTCGCGAGGGGCCATGGCGACGGCGGCGAACAAGGACATGGAGGCTTTCCTGACAAACGGTGGAGAGGACTGCGCTACGCTGTCGCGTCCTGACGCCCGAGGCGCCTCCTGAGCGCCCAGCGAAGCCCGCCGATTGTAGGCAGGGAACATGCGTTGCCCCTGGGAAACCCTGATGAGCCGTTCTACCGTCGCCAAACCTGAAACCTCCGTCGCCAAGGGGGAGAAACCTGCCCTGCCAGAGGCGGATGCCGCCGGCGCCGGCGAGCCGCCGAAGGGCGAATTCGTCTCTTTCGAAGGCTCTCCGTTCCAGCTCTTCCAGCCGTACCCGCCCGCGGGCGACCAGCCGGCGGCGATCCAGGGGCTGGTGGACGGCGTCAATGACGGCGAGAGCTTCCAGACCTTGTTGGGCGTGACGGGCTCCGGCAAGACCTTCACGATGGCCAACACGATCGCGCGGCTCGGGCGCCCGGCCATCGTGTTCGCGCCCAACAAGACCCTGGCCGCGCAGCTGTACAGCGAGTTCCGCGAGTTCTTCCCGAAGAACGCCGTCGAGTACTTCGTCAGCTACTACGACTACTACCAGCCCGAGGCCTACGTCCCGCAGCGCGACCTGTTCATCGAGAAGGACAGCGCGATCAACGAGCAGATCGAGCAGTTGCGGCTGTCCTGCACGAAGAGCCTGCTCGAGCGGCGCGACGTGGTGATCGTGGCGTCGGTGTCGGCGATCTACGGCATCGGCAACCCGAGTGACTACCACCAGATGGTGATGACGCTGCGGGTGGGCGACAAGGTCGGCCAGCGCGACGTGATCCAGCAGCTGGCGCGCATGCAGTACACGCGCAACGAGATGGAATTCACCCGCGGCCACTTCCGCGTGCGCGGCGACACGATCGACGTGTTCCCGGCGGAGCACTCGGAGCTGGCGCTGCGGATCGAGCTCTTCGACGACGAGGTCGAGGGGCTGGTGCTCTTCGATCCGCTGACCGGCCAGATCCGGCAGAAGATCCCGCGTTTCACGGTCTATCCCTCGAGCCACTACGTGACGCCGCGCGACCGCGTGGTCGCCGCGATTGAGACGATCAAGGAGGAGCTGCGCGAGCGCGTCGCCTTCTTCATCAAGGAGGGCAAGCTGGTCGAGGCCCAGCGGCTGGAGCAGCGCACGCGCTTCGACCTGGAGATGCTCCAGGAGGTCGGTCATTGCAAGGGCATCGAGAACTACACGCGCCACCTGTCGCAGGCGGCGCCCGGGGATCCGCCGCCGACGCTGGTGGACTACCTGCCGCCTGACGCGCTGATGTTCCTGGACGAGAGCCACGTGCTGATCGGCCAGTTCGGCGGCATGTACAACGGCGACCGGGCGCGCAAGAGCACGCTGGTCGAGTACGGCTTCAGACTTCCGTCGGCGATGGACAACCGGCCGCTGAAGTTCGAGGAGTACGAGCGCAAGATGCGCCAGGCCATCTTCGTCAGCGCGACGCCGGGCGACTATGAGAAGCGTCAGGCCGGCAACGTGGTCGAGCAGCTGGTGAGACCGACGGGGCTGGTGGATCCGGTCGTCGAGGTGAGGCCGGCCGTGCATCAGGTCGACGACGTGCTGCAGGAGATCCGCGACCGCGTCGAGATCCACGAGCGCGTGCTGATCACGACGCTGACCAAGCGCATGGCCGAGCAGCTCACTGAATACCTCAGCGACAACGGCGTGAAGGTGCGTTACCTGCACTCGGACATCGACACGGTCGAGCGGGTGGAGATCCTGCGCGACCTGCGGCTCGGGACTTTCGACGTGCTCGTCGGCATCAACCTGCTGCGCGAGGGCCTGGACATCCCGGAGGTGTCGCTGGTGGCGATCCTGGACGCGGACAAGGAAGGCTTCCTGCGCGCGGAGCGCAGCCTGATCCAGACCATCGGGCGGGCCGCGCGGAATGTGAACGGCAAGGCGATCCTCTATGCGGACCGCATGACCGAGTCGATGAAGAAGGCCATCGGCGAGACGGAACGCCGGCGCGCCAAGCAGGTGGAGTTCAACGCGGCCAACGGCATCACGCCGCGTGGGGTCGTCAAGCGCATCCGCGACCTGATCGACGGCGTCTACAGCGACAAGCCGGGCCGCGACGACGCCAAGGTGATCCACGACGCCGCCGAGGTCGAGGCGCTCAGCGAGAAGGACCTGAGCAAGCGCATCACCCAGCTGGAGAAGCAGATGCTGGAGCACGCGCGCAACCTGGAGTTCGAGAAGGCCGCACGGCTGCGCGACCAGCTGTCTCAGCTCAAGGAACAGGCGTTCGGCGCGGCGGTGCACGACAACATCGTGCCGATCACCGCGGGCAAGGGGAAGTAGAGCGTTTCCAGTCGAAGTTCCTCGACTTCGATCGGTCAAGCGCGGGCTCTCCATGGGGCATGGGGCGCCCCTCCAGGGACCCCAAGCCCCATTCCGGCCCCACGGAGGCCCGTTGACTACGGGTTCGGCGTCGTGGCGTCGGTGTCGATCACACGAAAGAAGTGCGTGCCGTCGCGGTCGAGTTGGGCGATTAGCCCAAACTCCCAGTCGAGGTAGGCCTGCATCGCGTCGCGCGCGTGGTTCGTGCCCTCGTAAGGCCGGCGGTAGCGATCGTCGCGCGGGAAGGCCAGGCGCGGATTGGCCGATTCGATCGGCAGGCCGGCGTCGTACCAGGCCGTGGTGCCGCCTTCGAGCACCAGCAGCTCACGTCCTTCCGACGCAAGTTCAGCGGCCAGGTCCGCCGCGACGAATCGCGGCAGCACGCCCAGGTTGCCGGTGAGCACGACGCGTCGCGCGTGCGGGATCACGTTCTTGAGCGCGTCCGCGAGCCGGGCCCGCGGGCTCCACCACGCACCCGGAATGTGCCGGACGATGTAGGTGATGCTGGGCGCCACGTCGACGACGACGGTGTCGGGCTGCTCGCGATCCGACTCTTCGGCGCGCCAGCGGGCCAGCTCGGCGGGCGTGACGGTCGCGACCGGCGGCGACAGCGGCTGCGGCGGGAGGTCGGGGCCGGTCTCGGTGTGGGCAGCGGCGTCGGGCGGGAGCACGGCGACTTCCCAGCCCATCTGTGCGAGCCAGGCCGCCGCCATCGGCGCGCGGATGCCGTCGTCGTCGGCCAGCACGACGCGCGCGCCCCGCACCGGCACGTGGTGGTCGGTCTCTTGGACGAGTTGCCCTCCCGGTGCGTTGCGGAAACCGGGGCGGTGTCCCCGCCCATATTCGGCGGCGCTGCGGACATCGAAACGATAGGTCGAGCGCCGCGCATCGGCCAGCCACTCCGCGAGGACCGAGTCGTCAATGCGTTGCACGCGCGCCCGGCGGGCGAGGGCGGCCGCGCCTTCCCGCGCGGCGATCAGATCGCCGACCGGCACATCCTCGTGCGAGCGACCCTGGCCCTGCGCCAGCGCGAGGCCGGCGAGCGTCCATCCGATCGTGCCGTTGCGCAGCGCCGCGACGGGATTCGGCACGCCGGCGTCGATCAGCGACTGCGCGCCGATCAGGCTGCGGGTGCGGCCGGCGCAGTGCACGACGATCGTCGTCGACGGATCCGGTGCGAGGTCGCGCGCGCGACGCACGAGCTCCCCACCGGGCGTGCTGATCGAGCCTGGCAGGCTCATCGTGCGGTACTCGTCGAAGCGCCGCGCGTCGAGCAGCACGAGGTTGTCGCGGCGAAGGAGTCGCTCCTGGACCTCTTCCGCCGGCAAAGACGGCGTATGCCGGCGCGCCTCGACGAGTTCACCGAACGCCTTGCTCGGCACATTGACGTCGCGGAAGAGTTCCAGGCCGTCGTCGCGCCACGCGTTCAGGCCACCCGCGAGCAGGGCGACGTCGGTGTAACCGAGCGACTGCAGCTTGCGCGCCGACGGCGCCGCGACGCCTTCGCCGTCGTCGTAGACGACGATGGGCACCTCACGCCGGGGCAGGCGGCCCCACGCGTCGAGTTCCAGCCGCGAGGCCGCCAGGTTGGCGGCCCACAGCGGATGGGCCTCGGCGTAGGCGGCTTCCTCGCGGACGTCGAGCAGCGCGATCTCCACGCGCGCCAGCAATGCGGCGCGGACGTCGGCGGGGGTGCGGGTCGGCAGCGGCGCGGGGTGCTTCGGGACTGGCGGACGGGACAGCCCCTGGGCGGCTCCCGTCTCGGGGTTCAGGACGGACATGGTGTTGCTCCTTGCGATCGGACCGGGGCGGTGCGGGTCGGGGGTCGGGGCGGTGGTCAAGCCGGGCGCCAGACGGGCGATTCCTGGATCGAGATGCGGCGCGGCAGGATCTGCGCGCCGCTGAAGGCGTCGGCGATGCGCTGCTGCTCGGTCAGCGATTCCGGGTCGACCGGTCGGACCGCGTAGCTGCGGCGTTCGTTGGCGGCGGCGACGATGGCAGCGTCGAGGCCGAGCACCGGCGCATGCCACTCTGCCGCCGCGGTGGGGTTCTTCTTGACCCAGTCGCCGGCGCGCTGGAGTTCGTCGTAGACGCGCTGGAGCACTTCCGGATGCTGTTGCGCGAATGGGGTGGCGGCCAGATAGAAGCGTCGATAGGCGGCGATGCGGGTGCCGTCCACCAGGATCCGCGCACCCGACTGGCGCTGCACGGCGGCCAGGAACGGATCCCAGACGACCCAGGCGGCGATGGCGCCGTTCTCGAAAGCCGAGCGGCCGTCGGCGGGATTGAGGTAGGCGGGCTCGATGTCCCGGATCGAGAGGCCAGCCTGGCTGAGTGCCTCCAGTAGCAGGTAATGCGCACCGGCGCCCTTGGCGAAGCCGATCTTCTTTCCCTTCAGCTGGGCGACGCTGGTGATCGGCGAATCCTTGCGGACCACGATGGCCTGCGCGGTGGGCGAGGGCGTCTCGATGGCGTAATAGGTGAGCTTGGCGCCGGCGGCGAGCGCAAACGGCGGGACGGCGTCGGCCACGTCGGCGCTGAGGTCGAGCGCGCCGATGTTGAGCGCCTCCAGCAGCGGCAGGCCGGAGGTGAACTCATGCCAGCTGACAGTGACCTGGTGAGGTGCCAGCGCCTTCTCCAGGACGCCGCGCGACTTGAGGAAGAGCGTCAGCGTGCTGGACTTCTGATAGCCGATGCGCAGGGTCGTGGCCTCGGCGGCGCCGACAGTAAGCGCGGGCAGGGCGGTCGCTCCGGCGAGGGCGGCGGCCTGGGTCAGCCAGCGGCGGCGGGAGGTCTGGATACGCGGAGAAACCATGGCGGCGGGCTCGGAGTCGAGCGCGAAACAGGGGAACGCCGCAGACTACGGATCCGGACCGGGGAGAGGAAGGAAGCAAAGCGAGGATCGATACACGCGCTCCGCTTCGGCATTGCCGACGGGGGACGTCAGCTGGCCTGCGGAGCATTGCGCTCCGGTTTGGTGTCGGAGACCGGTGAGGGGGGGACATCCGTCCTCAAGGCCCACTCCAGCAGCGCCGCGGTCTTTTCGTCACCGAGGTCAATCAATTGCAGGCGGGCGGCGCGGATGGTTTCGATCTGCGAGAGGTTCATGGCTGCACTCCAGGGTGGGGTTGAGCGTTGGTGAGCAAATTCTGATCCCAGGCGGATGACTTGCCGATGGCGATTCCGCTGAATGGCCCAAAACCCCGCCCGAAAAAGGGGCTATGAGCTCCGCGATCATCGGGCGCGCGCGGTTCGCACCGATGATTTCGAACGCTCCGTCCTGCTGGTCGACATGGACGGCGGCCATCTGCGGAAGCTCCGCCACCGTTGTCCTGCTGCGCTGCAGCACAGGATGTCCCTGCTTCCCAGGGAGATCGAGGGACCGGATGCGTATGACGGCGGTGCAGACGGCTTCGAGCAGGTGCTCGATCTGGGGAAGTCCGGACGCGGGCGTCTGGCCCAGATCGCGGCCCGCCGACTGGCCTGGATAGGCCCCCTCAACCCCTGTCCGGGGTAACCCGAGCAAGCTTCTTCTTAATTGAGTAAAATGGTCGGACTTAGCCGGGGTTAACCCTGCTCCGTGAGTCGACCCGGCGTCAGCCGAGCCGCTGCCTCCATGTCCTGTAGCCCGACAAGGGCGCCAAGGAGAAGTTCGATGCGTCTCACCACCAAAGGTCGTTTTGCCGTCACCGCGATGATCGATCTGGCCCTGCGCGAAAACGGCGGGCCTGTCGCGCTGGCGGCGATCAGCCAGCGCCAGCAGATCTCGCTGTCGTATCTCGAACAGCTGTTCGGCAAACTGCGCCGCCACCAGTTGGTCGAATCCACCCGCGGTCCCGGCGGCGGGTACTCGCTGGGCCGCCGCTCCGATGAGATCACCGTGGCCGACATCATCGTCGCCGTCGACGAGCCCATCGACGCCACCGGCTGCGGCGGCAAGGAAAACTGCATGGGCGACGACACCGGCCGCTGCATCACGCACGACCTGTGGACGGCGCTCAACAACAAGATGATCGAGTACCTCGACTCGGTCACGCTGCGCAAGCTCGTCGACGACCAGCTGGCCAAGGGCGTCACCGTCGAGGAAGCGCCGATCAAGCGCGCCATCTCGAGCACCCCCGTCGTCAAGCCCATCCGCATCACCGCGCCGAATTCCGTGTTCGCGCTCGGCAATGCGATGAGCAAGTGATTCCGGCCCTCCGGTCCACGTCAACCATTCAGTAGTCGACAAGAAGAACGTTCCCATGGACATGACCCCGCACTTCCCCATCTACATGGACTACGGCGCCACCACGCCGGTGGACCCGCGCGTCGTCGACGCGATGATTCCGTGGCTGCGTGAGCACTTCGGCAATCCGGCGTCGCGCAGTCACGCGTGGGGCTGGGAGGCGGAAGAGGCCGTGGAAAAGGCGCGCGTCGAAGTCGCCAAGCTGATCGGCGCGGACCCGCGCGAGATCGTCTGGACCTCCGGCGCCACCGAGTCGAACAACCTCGCCATCAAGGGCGCGGCCAACTTCTACCAGTCGCGCGGCAAGCATCTGATCACGGTCAAGACCGAGCACAAGGCCGTGCTCGACACGACGCGTGAGCTGGAGCGCCAGGGCTTCGAGGTCACCTACCTCGACGTCCAGGAGGACGGCCTGATCGACCTGGACGTGCTGAAGGCGGCCATCCGCCCGGACACGATCCTGATCTCGGTGATGTTCGTGAACAACGAGATCGGCGTGATCCAGGACATCCCGACCATCGGCGCGCTGTGCCGCGAGAAGGGCATCGTCTTCCACGTCGACGCCGCGCAGGCCACCGGCAAGGTCGAGATCGACCTGGCCACGCTGCCCGTCGACCTGATGAGCCTGGCCTCGCACAAGTCCTATGGCCCCAAGGGCATCGGCGCCCTGTACGTGCGTCGCAAGCCGCGCGTGCGCCTGGAAGCGCAGATGCACGGCGGCGGTCACGAGCGCGGCCTGCGGTCGGGCACGCTGCCGACGCACCAGATCGTGGGCATGGGCGAAGCCTTCCGCATCGCCCGCGAGGAGATGGCCACCGAGCTGCCGCGCATCAAGGCGCTGCAGCAGCGTCTGCTGGACGGCCTGAAGGACATCGAGCAGGTCTTCATCAACGGCGACCTGACCCGCCGCGTGCCGCACAACGTCAACGCCTCGTTCAACTACGTCGAAGGCGAGTCGCTGATCATGGGCATCAAGGGCATCGCGGTGTCGTCGGGCTCGGCCTGCACGTCCGCGAGCCTGGAACCGAGCTACGTGCTGCGCGCCCTGGGCCGCAGCGACGAGCTGGCGCATTCCTCGCTGCGCATGACGATCGGCCGCTTCACGACCGAAGAGGAAATCGACTACGCCGTCTCGCTGCTGAAGGACCGGGTCGCCAAGCTGCGCGACCTGTCCCCGCTGTGGGACATGTACAAGGAAGGCGTCGACATCAGCACCATCCAATGGGCAGCGCACTGAGCGCCCCTCATTGATGGCGGCGGATTGACCGCCATCTGATCATCACGAACAAAGTTGTTGGAGAACGAGACATGGCATACAGCGACAAGGTCATCGACCACTACGAGAATCCCCGCAACGTGGGCGGCTTCGACAAGGGCGACGAGTCCGTCGGCACCGGCATGGTCGGCGCGCCGGCCTGCGGCGACGTGATGAAGCTCCAGATCAAGGTCAATCCCGCGACCGGCCTGATCGAGGACGCCAAGTTCAAGACCTACGGCTGCGGCTCGGCCATCGCGTCCAGCTCGCTGGTCACCGAGTGGGTCAAGGGCAAGACCCTGGACCAGGCGCTGACCATCAAGAACAACCAGATCGCGGAAGAGCTGGCCCTGCCGCCGGTGAAGATCCACTGCTCGATCCTGGCCGAGGATGCCATCAAGGCCGCGGTGGACGACTACCGCGCCAAGCACGGTCAGCACGCCGAAGCCGGCGCGACCGCCAGCGCCTGAGGTCCGCGATGTCCGTCACCCTGACCGAAGCCGCCGCCAGGCACGTCACGCGCTACATCGCCAAGCGCGGTCGTGGCGTGGGCGTGCGCCTGGGCGTGAAGACCACCGGCTGCTCGGGCCTGGCCTACAAGCTGGAGTACGCGGACGACGTGGCCCCGGAGGATGTCATCTTCGAAGGCCATGGCGTGAAGGTGCTGATCGACCCGAAGAGCCTGCCTTACCTGGACGGCACCGAGCTGGACTTCGTCCGCGAAGGCCTGAACGAGGGCTTCAAGTTCCGCAATCCGCGTGAGAAGGACCGCTGCGGCTGCGGCGAATCCTTCCGGGTCTGAGCTCGATACGCGAGAAAGGGCGCGGCCACGGTGCCGCGCTTTTTTGTTCATGAAACTCGACGACGACGACTTCATCCTCTTCGGCCTGCCGCAGCGCTTCGCGCAGGACGGCGCCGAGATCGCCGAGCGCTGGAAGGCGCTCGCGGCGAAGGTGCATCCGGACCGCTTCGCCGCCGACGGCGCGGCATCGCAGCGTCTGGCGATGCAATGGGCGCTGCGCGTCAATGAGGCGCACCAGCGCCTGCGCGATCCGCTCAAGCGCGCGTCCTACCTCTGCGAGTTGCGCGGCGCGCCTATCCAGGCCAACGAGAACACCCGGATGCCCGCGGCGTTCCTGATGGAACAGATGGAATGGCGTGAGTCGCTCGACGAAGCGAAGACGCCCGACGCGATCCTCGCCATCGACAAGCAGGTCGCCGACCGCGAACGTGCGTTGCTGGCGCAGGCCGGCCGCCAGCTCGACGACGAGGACAACGCCGCCGGCGCCGCCGAATCGGTGCGCGCGCTGATGTTCCTGACGCGTTTCCGCTCGGACATCGACCATCGGCTCGACACGCTCGAGCATTCCTGAGGCGGGCACGACCACGAGCGCCCAGGATCGCCACATCGACATCCGAAGAACAAGACAACACACCATGGCCCTGCTGCAAATCTCCGAACCCGGCGCGTCGCCCGATCCCCATCAGCGCCGCATCGCGGTGGGCATCGACCTCGGCACGACGCATTCGCTGGTGGCGTCGGTGCGTCACGGCGTCGCCGAGTGCCTGCCGGACGATCAGGGACGTGTCATCCTGCCGTCGGCCGTGCGCGTGATGCCGGAAGGCCGCCGCCAGTTCGGCTACGACGCGCTCGCCGCGCAAGCCGAGGATCCGGAGAACACCATCGTCTCGGTGAAGCGCTTCATGGGGCGCCGCCTCGACGACATCGTCAACCGCGGCAAGCTGCCGTACCGCTTCGAGGACACGCCCGGCATGCTGAGCGTGGTCACGCGCGAGGGCCTGAAGTCGCCGGTCGAGATCAGCGCGGAGATCCTCGCCACGCTGCGCCAGCGCGCCGAGGACACCTTCAACGACGATCTGTTCGGCGCCGTCATCACGGTGCCCGCGTACTTCGACGACGCGCAGCGTCAGGCGACCAAGGACGCCGCGCAGCTCGCGGGCCTGAACGTGCTGCGCCTGATCAATGAGCCGACTGCCGCCGCGATCGCCTACGGGCTCGACAACGGCAGCGAGGGCCTTTACGCCGTCTATGACCTCGGCGGCGGCACCTTCGACATCTCGCTGCTGCGACTGACCAAGGGGGTCTTCGAAGTGGTCGCGACCGGCGGCGATGCGCAGCTCGGCGGCGACGACTTCGACCGGCTGCTGGCCGACTGGGCGCTGGCCCAGGGCGGCTTGAGCGTCGACAGCGCGGCGGACAAGCGCCGTGTGCTGGTGGCCGCGCGTGAGGCCAAGGAGGCGCTGACGGATCATGAGCGCGTGACGCTGAGCGCCGCGCTCGACGCCGGCGCGCTGAACGTCGAGGTCTCCCGCGCTCAGTTCGATGGGCTGGCCCAGCCGCTGGTCAACAAGACGCTGCTGGCCGTGCGCCGCGTGCTGCGCGATGCCAAGGTCGCCGCGGAGGACGTCCAGGGCACGGTGATGGTGGGCGGTTCCACCCGCATGCCGATCGTGCGCCGCATCGTCGGCGAACTGTTCGGTCGCGAGGTCCTGACGAATCTGAATCCCGACGAAGTGGTCGCGCTCGGCGCTTCCCTCCAGGCCAATCAACTGGCCGGCAACAGCTCGGACGGCGAGATCCTGCTGCTGGACGTGATCCCGCTGTCGCTGGGATTGGAGACGATGGGCGGCCTGGTCGAGCGCATCATCGAGCGCAACGCCACCATCCCCGTGGCCAAGGCGCAGGACTTCACCACCTTCAAGGACGGCCAGACCGCGCTGGCGGTGCACGTGCTTCAAGGCGAGCGCGAGCTGGTGAGCGAGTGCCGCTCGCTGGCGCGCTTCGAACTGCGCGGCATTCCGCCGATGGTGGCCGGCGCCGCCCGCATCCGCGTGACCTTCCAGGTCGACGCCGACGGCCTGCTGAGCGTCTCTGCGCGCGAACTGGGCTCGGGCGTCGAAGCGGCGGTGCAGGTCAAGCCGAGCTACGGCCTGTCCGACGACCAGATCGCGACGATGCTGCGCGAGGGGTTCGCCAGCGCCGAAGGCGACATGGTCGCCCGCAAGCTGCGCGAAGCGCGCGTCGAGGCCGAGCGGATGATCCTCGCGACGCAGTCCGCGCTGCGTGCCGACGGCGACCTGCTCAGCGACGCTGAACGCGCCGAGATCGCCGCCCTGCAGACGGACCTGCTCGCGAAGGCGCAGGCCGATGACGCGGCCGCGAACGCCGATGCGATCGACGCCGCCGTCGAGGCGCTGGCCAAGGGCACCGAGGCCTTCGCCGCCGCGCGCATGAACCGCGGCATCCAGCAGGCCCTCACCGGCCGCAGCATCGATCAGGTCTGATCGCAAGCCGACGCCCAGCCGGAAACGCTCAGCTCGCCCGCCTCAAGGACACCTCCCCATGCCCGTCATCAAGATCCTTCCCCATCCCGAATACGCGCCCGAGGGCAAGTCGATCGAGGCCCCCTCCGGCACGACGATCTGCGAGGCGCTGCTGGACAACCACATCGACATCGAGCACGCCTGCGACCAGGTCTGCGCCTGCACGACCTGCCACGTGATCGTGCGCGAGGGCTTCGCGTCGTTGTCCGAGATGGAAGAGAACGAGGAGGACATGCTGGACCGTGCCTGGGGCCTGGAGCCCAACTCGCGCCTGTCCTGCCAGGCGATCCTCTCCAACAAGGACGTGACGGTCGAGATCCCCAAGTACTCGATCAACCACGCCAAAGAGAATCACTGAGCCTTCGCCCTGCGAAGCGGAACGACTGATCCCATGCGCGTCCTCGGCATCGAATCCTCCTGCGACGAAACCGGCGTGGCCCTGGTCGACGCGTCCGGCGACGGTGTGCCGACGCTGCTCGCGCACGCGCTGCACAGCCAGATCACGATGCACCAGGCCTACGGCGGCGTCGTGCCGGAGCTGGCCTCGCGTGACCACATCCGCCGCGTGCTGCCCCTGACCCGCGAGGTACTCACGAGCGCTGGGCTGTCGCTCGCGGATGTCGATGTGGTCGCCTACACGCAGGGGCCGGGACTTGCTGGCGCGCTGCTGGTCGGTGCCGGCGTCGCCGCATCGCTGGGCGCGGCGCTCGATCGGCCGGTGATGGGCATCCATCACCTCGAAGGCCATCTGCTGTCGCCGTTCCTCTCGGCGGATCCGCCGGAATTCCCGTTCGTCGCGCTGCTGGTGTCCGGCGGCCACACGCAGCTGATGCGCGTCGACGACGTCGGCAGCTACGAACTGCTTGGCGAGACCATCGACGACGCCGCGGGTGAAGCCTTCGACAAGTCGGCCAAGCTGCTCGGCCTGCCGTATCCCGGCGGCCCACATCTGTCCAAGCTGGCGGAGCAGGGGAATCCGGAAGCCTTCGCGCTACCGCGCCCGCTCATGCACAGCGGGAAGCCGGACTTCAGCTTCGCTGGTCTGAAGACGGCGGTGCTGACGCAGGTCCGCAAGCTCGAGGCGCAGCCTGAGGGCATCACCGAACAGCAGCGCGCCGATCTTGCGGCGTCGACGCAGGCTGCCATCGTCGAGGTGCTGGTCAAGAAGGCGCTGCTGGCGCTGAAGGAAACCGGCCTGAAGCGCCTGGTCGTGGCGGGCGGCGTCGGCGCCAACAAGCGCCTGCGTGAGCAGCTGGATGCGGCCTGCGAGAGGCGCCGCGTGCGCGTCCACTATCCCGAGCTGCACCTGTGCACAGACAACGGCGCCATGATCGCGCTCGCGGCCGGCTTGCGCCTGCAGCGTGACATGGCGAGCCTCACGCGCGGCGGTGGCTTCGAGGTCAAGCCGCGCTGGGACCTGTCGCAGCTCGCCAGCCCGGCGCAGCTCTGATGCGTTGGACGAGCAGGGCGGTGGTCGCCTGGACCGCCGCGACGGTCGTCATGTCCGCGCTGACGGCTGGCGCCGTGTGGGCTCAAGCGACGCCGGCCCAGGCCCCGATGGGCATTGCTGGAAATGCCTCGTCGCCTCCGATCCGGCTCGCATTGATCGAAGGGCTGTCTGGTCCGCTCGGCAACGGCGGCGAGGCGGTGTTCCGCAACCTCCTCTGGGCGACCGAGCGCGTCAACGCCCGCGGCGGCGTGAAGTTGCCTGGCGGCGCGCGCTGGCTGGAGATCGTCCGCTTCGACAGCAAGGGCTCCGTCGAGGAGTCGCTCGCCATGCTGCGCGCGGCGACGGACCAGCGCATCCCGGTGGTCCTCCAGGGCAACAGCTCCGCCGTCGCGAGCGCGCTGATCGGCGCGCTCGACCGGCACAACGCGCGCGAACCCGACCGTCGTGCGCTGTTCCTCAACTACGCCGCCGTCGATCCGGCGCTGACCGGCGCGCAGTGCAGCTTCTGGCACTTCCGTTTCGACGCGCACACCGACATGCGGCTGGCTGCGTTGATCGAGGTGATCGCCCAGGATCGGGGCCTCAAGCGGCTGTACCTGAGCGGGCAGGACTACAGCTTCGGCCAGCACCTGCGCGAGCAGGCGAGGGTGGTGCTGGCCCAGCGCCGGCCCGATCTGGACATCGTCGGCGATGAGCTTCATCCGCTCGGCCGCGTGAAGGACTTCCTGCCTTACGCGACCAAGATCCGCGCCAGCGGTGCCCAGGCGGTGCTCACCGGCAACTGGGGCAACGATCTGACGCTGCTGATCAAGGCGGCGAAGGACATCGGGCTCGATGCGCGCTTCTATACCTTCTATGGGAACGCGCTGGGCGTGCCCGGCGTGCTCGGCGAGGCGGGCGTCGACCGCGTGCTGGCGGTCGCCGAATGGCACCCGAACGTCGGCGCGGCGGACTCGGAGCGCTTTTACGCCGCGTTCCGCCAGCGTTTCCCGAAGCCGGAGCACGACTACCTCCATGCGCGGATGCAGCTCATGATCGAGATGCTGGTCGCCGCCATGGAGAAGGCCGGGAGCACCGATCCGAAGGCCGTCGCGCTCGCGCTGGAGGGGCTCAAGCTCGACGGCCGGCCGCTCGGCATCGCGCACCAGGGCTGGATGCGGCCCGCGGACCACCAGCTCCAGCAACCGCTGTACGTCAGCGTCATGCGCCGTGCCGGCGAGGCGGGGACACCCCACGACAACGAAGGCTCCGGCTACGGTTTCCGCACGCTGCGCTACCTCGATGCCGGGCAGGCGGAGCAGCCTGCCCGCTGCCGCATGGCGCGCCCGTTCTGAAAACCATCGTTTGCGGCTATACTCCGCGGCTGTCCTGCCAGGTTCTGCCTGGCGACGGCAATCAGCACGACACGGGTCGGTTTCACCTGTGATCGCAAGTCAAACCTCGGAAACCGTCTGCGCATTTGACGCCTTCACTGGCATGCCGGCGGACCTTCCGAATCATTCCGGAACAAGGAACGCATCATGTCCAGCTTCGACCAAAACAAGGCCGAGATCGTCAAGGCCAACGCGCGCAGCGCCAACGACACCGGCTCGCCGGAAGTCCAAGTCGCCCTGCTGACCGCGCGCATCAACGAGCTGACCCCCCACTTCAAGCTGCACGCCAAGGACCACCACGGCCGTCGCGGTCTGCTGAAGATGGTCAATGCGCGCAAGAGCCTGCTGTCCTACCTGAAGAAGAAGGACGCCGACCGTTACACCGCCCTGATCCAGAAGCTGGGTCTGCGCAAGTAATCGGCGCATGAAAGCAAAGAGCCTGATTGGTCTGACTCCAACAGGCTCTTTGTCGTTTCTGCATGCTTCTGCGTGCCGTCGGCCGGAGTGTTCCGGCCCGGCGGCCCGACCGGTCAGTGGGCCGGTCACACAACGGAGTTGAACTGACGTGGCGCCGATGTGTCATTCCAAAGCGATTGCCATGCGTTCGCCGGCAGCAGCCGGGACCCGCAGCCGCTCTGGAATGGCATCCCGCCAAACCCAGTTTCACTCCCGGTCCTTGTGCCGCACCGTGAGCGGCGCATCCCTGAACTGAGGAGAACTCGAATGAGCATGTTCAACAAGGTCGTGAAGACCTTCCAATGGGGCCAACATCAAGTCGTGATGGAGACCGGCGAAATCGCCCGTCAGTCCTCCGGCGCCGTGCTGGTGAACATCGAGGACACCGTGGTGCTGGCGACCGTCGTCGCCAAGTCCTCCCCGAAGGCCGGCCAGGACTTCTTCCCGCTGACCGTCGACTACATCGAGAAGACCTACGCCGCCGGCAAGATCCCCGGCAGCTTCTTCAAACGTGAAGGCCGTCCGAGCGAGCTCGAGACCCTGACCTCGCGCCTGATCGACCGCCCGATCCGCCCGCTGTTCCCGGAAGGCTTCTTCAATGAAGTCCAGGTCGTGATCCACACGGTGTCGCTGAACCCTGAAGTCCAGGCCGACATCGCCGCCCTGATCGCCACCAGCGCCGCGCTGGCCATCTCCGGCATCCCGTTCAACGGCCCGATCGGCGCCGCCCGCGTGGGCTACGTCAACGGCGAATACGTGCTGAACCCGGGCAAGACCCAGCTGATCGACTCCAAGCTGGACCTGGTCGTCGCCGGCACCGAAGCCGCCGTGCTGATGGTCGAGTCCGAAGCCGACCAGTTGAGCGAAGACATCATGCTGGGCGCCGTGACCTTCGGTCACGACCAGGGCAAGGTCGCCATCGCCGCCATCAACGACCTGGTCCGCGACGCCGGCAAGCCGTCCTGGAACTGGGTCGCCCCGGCCAAGGACGAAGCCTTCATCGCCAAGGTCACCGCCCTGGCCGAGGAAGAGCTGCGCGCCGCCTACCAGATCCGTTCGAAGCAGGCCCGTACCGAAGCCTGCCGCTCGGCCTACTCGAAGGTCAAGGCTGCGCTGACCGCCGAAGGCACCGACTTCGACGGCGTCGAAGTCGACGGCCTGCTGTTCGAGATCGAAGCCCGCATCGTGCGCGGCCAGATCCTGGCCGGCGAGCCGCGCATCGACGGTCGCGACACCCGCACCGTGCGTGCCATCGAGATCCGCAACGGCGTGCTGCCGCGCGCCCACGGCTCGTCGCTGTTCACCCGCGGCGAAACGCAGGCGCTGGTCGCCGCGACGCTGGGCACCGACCGCGACGCGCAGACCATCGACGCGCTGGCTGGCGAGTACTCCGAGCGCTTCATGCTGCACTACAACATGCCCCCGTTCGCCACCGGCGAAACCGGTCGCGTGGGCAGCCCGAAGCGCCGCGAAATCGGCCACGGCCGTCTGGCCAAGCGCGCGCTCGTCCCCGTGCTGCCGACCAAGGAAGATTTCCCGTACTCGATCCGCGTGGTCTCGGAAATCACCGAGTCCAACGGCTCCTCGTCGATGGCGTCGGTCTGCGGCGGCTGCCTGTCGCTGCTGGACGCCGGCGTGCCGCTGAAGGCGCACGTCGCCGGCATCGCCATGGGCCTGATCAAGGACGCCAACCGCTTCGCCGTGCTGACCGACATCCTGGGCGATGAGGATCACCTGGGCGACATGGACTTCAAGGTGGCCGGCACGACCACGGGCATCACCGCGCTGCAGATGGACATCAAGATTCAGGGCATCACCAAGGAAATCATGCAGGTCGCCCTGGCGCAAGCCAAGGAAGCCCGCCTGCACATCCTGGAAGCCATGGTCGGCGCGCAGGGTTCGGCCAACACCGAGATCTCGCAGTTCGCACCCCGCCTGTACACGATGAAGATCAATCCGGAGAAGATCCGTGACGTGATCGGCAAGGGCGGCGCGACCATCCGTGCGCTGACCGAAGAGACCGGCACACAGATCGACATCGGCGAAGACGGCACGATCACGATCGCGTCGACCGACGGCGCCAAGGCTGAGATCGCCAAGAAGCGCATCGCCGAGATCACCGCGGAAGCCGAGATCGGCAAGGTCTACGAAGGCGCGGTCACCAAGATCCTGGACTTCGGCGCGCTGGTCAACATCCTGCCGGGCAAGGACGGCCTGCTGCACATCAGCCAGATCGCGCACCAGCGCGTCGAGAAGGTCACCGACTTCCTGAGCGAAGGCCAGATCGTCAAGGTCAAGGTGCTCGAGACCGACGAGAAGGGCCGCATCAAGCTGTCGATGAAGGCGCTGCTGGACCGCGACGCCCCGGCGCCGCAGCACCACGGCGAAGGCTCGGCCGAGTAATCGGCGGCGTCATCCGGCAGGTCACGTCATGAAGGCGATCGCCATCACCCAGCCCGGCGGACCCGAGGTCCTGCAGCTGGTCGAGCGCGCCGACCCCGTCGCCGGGGTGGGCGAGTGCTTGATCCGCGTGCAGGCCTACGGCATCAACCGGCCGGACGTGCTGCAGCGCAAGGGCGCGTACCCGGCGCCGGCCGGAGCCAGCGATCTTCCAGGCCTGGAAGTCGCCGGCACGGTCGAGTCGGGCGATGCCCAGGCGCTGGCCGCCGCCGGCCTGAAGGTCGGCGACGCGGTCTGCGCGCTCGTTGCGGGCGGCGGTTATGCCGAGCACTGCGTCGCGCCGGTGGCTCAGTGCCTGCCGGTGCCCGCGGGCTGGAGCATGGTCGAGGCGGCGAGCCTGCCGGAAACCTTCTTCACCGTCTGGAGCAACGTCTTCGAACGCGCCCGCCTGCAGCCTGGCGAAAGTCTGCTGATCCACGGCGGCAGCAGCGGCATCGGCGTGACGGCGATCCAGCTGGCGAAGGCGCTGGGCTCGACGGTGCTGGTCACCGTCGGCAACGCGGACAAGGCGAAGGCCTGTCTGGCGCTCGGCGCCGATGTCGCGATCAACTACCGCGACCAGGATTTCGTCGAGGAAGTGAAGACGGCCACGAGCGGCCGCGGCGTCGACGTGATCCTGGACATGGTGGCCGGCAGCTATGTCGCGCGCAATGTGCAGTGCCTGGCCGACGACGGCCGTGCCGTGATCATCGCGGTGCAGGGCGGCGTGAAGGCGGAGTTCGATGCGGGTCAGGTCTTGCGCCGCCGGCTGACGATCACCGGTTCCACGCTGCGTCCGCGCCCGATCGCCTTCAAGGCCGGCATCGCCCGCGCGCTGCGCGAGCGCGTGTGGCCGCTGCTCGAGTCGCGGACGATCTCGCCGGTGATCTTCAAGCAGCTGCCCGCGACGGAAGCCGCCGCGGCGCATGCGCTGATGGAATCGGGCGAGCACGTCGGCAAGATCGTGCTGAGCTGGTGAGCGGTCCGCTCATCGGCAGGATTTTTCGGATTCAAGGGAGTTGATCTGATGCGCAAGAAACTGGTGGTCGGCAACTGGAAGATGCACGGCACCCGTGCGTCCAACGCCGTGCTGCTGGCGGGCCTCAAGGAAGCGGGTCCGTGGAACGCCCAGGTCGCCGTGTGCGTGCCGTTCCCGTACATCACGGACACGGCGCTCGCGCTGACCGGCACGCAGGTCGTGTACGGCGCGCAGGACGTGTCCACGCACGAGCAGGGCGCCTACACCGGCGAGGTGTCGTCGGCCATGCTGGCGGACCTGGGTTGCCGCTACGCCATCGTCGGCCATTCGGAGCGCCGCGCGTACCACGCCGAGAGCGATCAACTGGTCGCCGACAAGGCCAAGGCCGCGCTGGCGCATGGCGTCACGCCGATCGTCTGCGTCGGCGAAACGCTCGCCGAACGCGAAGCGGGGCGCACGGAAGAGGTCGTCAAGCGTCAGCTCGCGGCGGTCATCCACACGCTGACGCACTGCATCGGCGAGATCGTGGTGGCCTACGAGCCGGTCTGGGCGATCGGCACCGGCCTGACGGCCACGCCGGAGCAGGCCCAGCAGGTCCACGCGCTGCTGCGCCAGCAACTGCGCGCGGCCACGCAGAAGGCCGATCAGATGCAGATCCTGTACGGCGGCAGCGTCAAACCCGACAACGCCCCTCAACTGTTTGCGCAGACGGACATCGACGGCGGCCTCATCGGAGGCGCCGCGCTGAAGTCGGCCGATTTCGCGGCGATCTGCCGCGCTGCCGGCTGAAGTCCGGCGTTCAAGGTTCCTGGAGAAAAAAGCAATGCAAGTGATGATGAATCTGGTCCTGGTGCTGCAGCTGATTGCAGCGCTGGCGATGATCGGCCTGGTGCTGGTGCAGCACGGCAAGGGCGCCGACATGGGCGCGTCGTTCGGCAGCGGCGCCTCCGGCTCGCTGTTCGGCGCCACCGGCAGCGCGAACTTCCTGTCGCGCTCGACGGCCGTCGCGGCGACGATCTTCTTCGTGTCGACGCTGGCGCTGGCCTACATGGGCAGCCACCGCGACGGCGGCATCGGTTCGGGTCCTTCGGCGGGCGAGCAACTGCTCGAACGTGCGGCCGTGCCGTCCGCGCCGGCCTCGGCCGCGGTGCTGCCAGGTGCCTCGATCGCTCCTCAGGCGGCGCCTTCGGCCGCTGCTTCTGGCGCGTCGAACTGACAGAGCTGGGCGGCAAGCGCAAGCACCTCGACAAAATTGCTTTGGTTTCCTTTTGGAGCTTGAAAAGCACTATAGAATTCGAGGCTGTCTGAAGCGCAAGCCGTCAAGACAAAGTCACTGAAAGGTGACGACAAGCCGACGTGGTGAAATTGGTAGACACGCTATCTTGAGGGGGTAGTGGCGAAAGCTGTGCGAGTTCGAGTCTCGCCGTCGGCACCAGAATCAATCGGCCTGCCAGGATCTTCGCGATCTAGCCGGAAAGCCGGATCGAATGTGATCAAGCAGGTTGAGGACTCGGGAAATTCAGGCGCACATCAGGTGTGCGAATTTTCGGAGGACAAGGCGGGCGCGGTCCGTGAGCGATTGGATAATCGCTGGCGGCGCGCCCGTTGCTTTTGCCGAATCTTTGGTCGGCCCTGGCCCGCCAATCTTCGGTGACACGCCGGGAAATGGTTTTGCCGCTCAAGGTCGGCAGTATCTGATCCCGGCCATACAACGAGAGCAAGTCGTGAGCCTGGAACAATACCTGCCCGTCATCCTTTTCATCCTGGTCGGTTGCGGAGTGGGTATCGCTCCGCAAGTGCTGGGCTTCCTGGCGGGTCCGCGTCGCCCTGACGCGGCAAAGAACAGCCCCTACGAATGCGGCTTCGAGGCCTTCGAGGACGCGCGCATGAAATTCGACGTGCGCTACTACCTCGTCGCCATCCTCTTCATCCTCTTCGATCTGGAAATCGCCTTCCTGTTCCCGTGGGCGGTCTCGCTGCGCGAGATCGGTCCGACGGGCTTCTGGGCGATGATGATCTTCCTGGGCATCCTGGTCGTGGGCTTCGCCTACGAATGGAAGAAGGGCGCGCTCGACTGGGAGTGACGACCTGACCGCGGATCCGCGATGACGCGCCGGATCCGTGAACGCATGAAGACACGGCGCCCGTTTCGGGCGCGTGTCCGTTAGGGAAGGGCAACGCGTCAACGCGGCGTTAATGCGACGACCGCAGTCCGACGCGCCTTCTCCGCTGATCTCGAAAGATGGGAATTCGATATGGGTAACGAAGGCGTAATGAAGGAAGGCTTCATGACCACCCAGCTGGACAAGCTGGTGAACTGGTCCAAGACCGGTTCGTTGTGGCCGATGACCTTCGGTCTCGCCTGCTGCGCGGTCGAGATGATGCACGCGGGCGCCGCCCGCTACGACATCGACCGCTTCGGCATGCTGTTCCGTCCCAGCCCGCGCCAGTCCGACCTGATGATCGTGGCGGGCACGCTGTGCAACAAGATGGCGCCGGCGCTGCGCAAGGTCTACGACCAGATGGCCGAGCCGCGCTGGGTGCTCTCGATGGGCAGCTGCGCGAACGGCGGCGGCTACTACCACTACAGCTATTCGGTGGTGCGCGGCTGTGACCGCATCGTCCCGGTCGACGTCTATGTCCCGGGCTGTCCGCCGACCGCCGAGGCGCTGCTCTACGGCATCCTGCAGCTGCAGGCCAAGATCCGCCGCGAGAACACCATCGCTCGCTGAGCAGAAGCAGGCAGACCCCCATGACCATCAAACTCGACACCCTGCAGGCGGCCCTGCACAGCGTGCTGGGCGACCAGATCGTCGCGTTCAAGCGCGAGCTGGGTGAAATCACGATCACCGTCGCGGCCAAGGATTACTTCAACGTCGCCAAGCTGCTGCGGGACCACTCGGAGCTGCGCTTCGAGCAGCTGATCGACCTGTGCGGCGTGGACTACTCCGCCTACAAGGACGGCGCCTACGAAGGCGCGCGTTTCGCGGTCGTCACCCACCTGCTGTCGATCAACAAGAACTGGCGCCTGCGCCTGAAGGTCTTCGCGCCGGAGGACGACTTCCCGTCGGTCGCGGCCGTGACGCCGATCTGGAATGCCGCCAACTGGTTCGAGCGCGAAGCGTTCGACCTCTACGGGATCATCTTCGAGGGTCATGAAGACCTTCGTCGCATCCTGACCGATTACGGTTTCATCGGCCACCCGATGCGCAAGGACTTCCCGGTGACGGGCCATGTCGAGATGCGGTACGACCCCGAGCAGAAGCGCGTGATCTACCAGCCGGTGACCATCGAGCCGCGCGAGATCACGCCGCGCGTGATCCGCGAAGACAACTACGGGGGCCTGTGAGCATGCCAGCCGAAATCAAGAACTACACCCTGAACTTCGGGCCGCAGCATCCGGCCGCGCACGGCGTGCTGCGCCTGGTGCTGGAGCTGGACGGGGAAGTCATCCAGCGCGCCGACCCGCACATCGGCCTGCTGCACCGCGCCACCGAGAAGCTGGCCGAGACCAAGACCTTCATCCAGTCGCTGCCCTACATGGACCGCCTCGACTACGTGTCGATGATGTCCAACGAGCACGCCTACTGCCTGGCCATCGAGAAGATGCTCGGCCTGGAAGTGCCGGAGCGCGCGCAGTACATCCGCGTGATGTTCGGCGAGCTGACCCGCATCCTGAACCACCTGCTCTGGCTGGGCGCGCACGGCATCGACTGCGGTGCCATGAACATCCTCATCTACTGCTTCCGCGAGCGTGAGGACATCTTCGACATGTACGAGGCGGTCTCGGGCGCGCGCATGCACGCGGCCTACTTCCGTCCGGGCGGCGTGTACCGCGACCTGCCGGACGCGATGCCGCAGTACAAGGTCAGCAAGATCAAGAACCAGAAGGCGATCGACAAGCTCAACGAGAACCGCCAGGGTTCGCTGCTGGACTTCATCGAGGACTTCTGCAAGCGCTTCCCGGCCAACGTCGACGACTACGAGACGCTGCTGACCGACAACCGCATCTGGAAGCAGCGCACCGTCGGCATCGGCGTCGTCACGCCCGAGCGCGCGCTGAACCTGGGCCTGACCGGCCCGATGCTGCGCGGCTCCGGCATCGCGTGGGACACGCGCAAGACGCAGCCGTACGACGTCTACGGCAAGATGGACTTCGACATCCCCATCGGCACCAACGGCGACACCTACGACCGCTACTGCGTGCGCGTCGAGGAGATGCGCCAGTCCAACCGCATCGTCCAGCAGTGCGTGAAGTGGCTCAAGGCGAACCCGGGTCCGGTCATCACCGACAACCACAAGGTCGCTCCTCCGAGCCGCGTGGCGATGAAGACCAGCATGGAAGAGCTGATCCACCACTTCAAGCTGTTCACCGAAGGTTTCCGCGTCCCCGAGGGCGAGGCCTACGCATCGGTCGAGCACCCCAAGGGCGAGTTCGGCATCTACCTGATCAGCGACGGCGCCAACAAGCCGTACCGGCTGAAGATCCGCGCGCCGGGCTATTCGCACCTGGCCGCGCTGGACGAGATGGCCCGCGGACACATGATTGCCGACGCGGTGGCCGTGATCGGCACGATGGACATCGTGTTCGGTGAAATTGACCGTTGAGTGGTGACCGCATGAGCAGCACTGAAATTGTGAGCACCGGCTTCGTGTTGAGCGAGGCCACCGCGGCCCGCTTCGCGCGCGAGGTCGCCAAGTACCCGGCCGAGCAGGCGCAGTCGGCCGTGATGGCCTGCCTGTCCATCGTCCAGCAGGAGCAGGGCTTCGTGTCCCGCGAGGCCGAGGACGCGATCGCGCACTACCTGGGCATGCCGGCGATCGCCGTCTACGAGGTCACGACCTTCTACAACATGTACAACCAGCGCAAGCTGGGCCTGTTCAAGCTGAACGTCTGCACCAACCTGCCGTGCCAGCTGCGCGACGGCCAGAAGGCGCTGGACCACCTGTGCCAGAAGCTGGGCGTCGAGGCCGGCGGCACGACCGCCGACGGCGTCTTCACCGTGCAGCAGAGCGAATGCCTGGGCGCCTGCGCCGATTCGCCGGTGATGCTGGTCAACGACCGCCAGATGCTGAGCTTCATGAGCACCGAGCGGCTGGACGAGCTGGTGGATGCGCTGAGAGCCCACCATGGCCAGCAATCCGCGGCCAACAAGAACTGAGGGACCCCGACGATGACGAACATCGATCTCTCGAAGTGGCAGGCCACGGGCGCCGAAACCTGCTTCCACGACCGCAACATCACCCCGCAGATCTACGCGGGCCTCGATGGCAAGAACTGGTCGCTGAAGGACTACGAAGCGCGCGGCGGCTACCAGGCCCTGCGCAAGATCCTCGCCCAGGGCGAGGGTCAGGGCATGACCTCCGACCAGGTCATCGCGGAAGTGAAGGCCTCCGGCCTGCGCGGCCGCGGCGGCGCGGGCTTCCCGACCGGCCTGAAGTGGAGCTTCATGCCGCGCCAGTTCCCGGGCGCGAAGTACCTGGTCTGCAACAGCGACGAGGGCGAGCCGGGCACCTGCAAGGACCGCGACATCCTCATGTACAACCCGCACATCGTCATCGAAGGCATGGCGATCGCGGCGTTCGCGATGGGCATCAAGGTCGGCTACAACTACATCCACGGCGAGATCTTCGAGGTGTACGAACGCTTCGAAGCCGCGTTGGAAGAGGCCCGCGCGGCCGGCTACCTGGGCGACAACATCCTGGGCAGCAACTTCAGCTTCCAGCTGCACGGCCACCACGGCTTCGGCGCCTACATCTGCGGCGAGGAAACCGCGCTGCTGGAATCGCTCGAAGGCAAGAAGGGCCAGCCCCGCTTCAAGCCGCCGTTCCCGGCCTCGTTCGGCCTGTACGGCAAGCCGACGACGATCAACAACACCGAGACCTTCGCGGCGGTGCCCTGGATCATCCGCAACGGCGGCCAGGCCTACCTCGAAGTCGGCAAGCCCAACAACGGCGGCACCAAGATCTTCTCGATCTCCGGCGACGTCGAGCGTCCGGGCAACTACGAGATCCCGCTGGGCACCCCGTTCGAGAAGCTGCTCGAGCTTGCCGGCGGCATGCGTGGCGGTCGCAAGCTCAAGGCGGTCATCCCCGGCGGCTCGTCCGCCCCGGTGCTGCCGGCCGACGTCATGATGCAGTGCACGATGGACTATGACTCCATCGCCAAGGCCGGCTCCATGCTGGGCTCGGGCGCCGTCATCGTGATGGACGAGACCCGCTGCATGGTGACCAGCCTGCTGCGCCTGTCCTACTTCTACGCGCACGAGTCCTGCGGCCAGTGCACGCCCTGCCGTGAAGGCACGGGCTGGATGCACCGCGTGATCGAGCGCATCGCCCACGGCAAGGGCCGCGTCGAGGACATCGACCTGCTGAACTCCGTGGCCGACAACATCCAGGGCCGCACGATCTGCGCGCTGGGCGACGCCGCGGCGATGCCGGTGCGCGCGATGCTCAAGCACTTCAAGGGCGAGTTCATCGCGATGATCGAACAGGCCCAGCAGAACAAGGCGCCTGCCGCGTCGTCCCCGTCCGCCACGGCGAAGTCGCCGGCGCACGCCTGATCGGAGCCGCTGAGAAGAACTATGGTTGAAATCGAACTCGACGGCCAGAAGGTCGAAGTGCCCGAGGGCAGCATGGTGATGCATGCCGCCGAGAAGGCCGGCACCTACATCCCGCACTTCTGCTATCACAAGAAGCTGAGCATCGCGGCCAACTGCCGCATGTGCCTGGTGGACGTGGAGAAGGCGCCCAAGCCGCTGCCCGCCTGCGCGACGCCGGTGACGCAGGGCATGATCGTCCGCACCAAGAGCGAGAAAGCCATCAAGGCCCAGCAGGGCGTGATGGAGTTCCTGCTGATCAATCACCCGCTGGACTGCCCCATCTGCGACCAGGGCGGCGAATGCCAGCTGCAGGATCTGGCCGTCGGCTACGGCGCCAGCGCCTCGCGCTACTCGGAAGAGAAGCGCGTGGTGTTCCACAAGAACGTCGGCCCGCTGATCTCGATGGAAGAGATGAGCCGCTGCATCCACTGCACCCGCTGCGTCCGCTTCGGCCAGGAGATCTCCGGCGTGATGGAGCTGGGCATGGCGCACCGCGGCGAGCACAGCGAGATCCAGACCTTCGTCGGCCGCACCGTGGATTCGGAGCTGTCGGGCAACATGATCGACATCTGCCCGGTCGGCGCGCTGACCAGCAAGCCCTTCCGCTACAGCGCCCGCACCTGGGAACTGTCGCGTCGCAAGAGCGTCAGCCCGCATGACTCGACCGGCGCGAACCTGATCGTCCAGGTCAAGAACAACGAAGTGATGCGCGTCGTCCCGCTGGAGAACGAAGCCGTCAACGAGTGCTGGATCGCCGACCGCGACCGCTTCTCCTACGAAGCGCTGAACGGCGACGAACGCCTGACCACGCCGATGCTCAAGCAGGGCGGCGAGTGGAAGTCGGTCGACTGGACCACCGCGCTCGAGTACGTCGCCAACGGCCTGAAGCAGGTCAAGACGGAGAAGGGCGGTGCCGCCATCGCCGCGCTGGGCTCCGAGCACAGCACCGTCGAGGAACTGCACCTGCTGGCGCAACTGGTGCGCGGCCTGGGCAGCGAGAACATCGACACGCAGCTGCGCGTCGTCGACCCGGCGCTGCGCGCCGCGGACGGCAAGGCGCTGTGGCTCGGCACCTCGATCGCGTCGCTGTCGCAACTGGACCGCGCCTTCGTCGTCGGCTCGTCGCTGCGCAAGGACCACCCGCTGTTCGCGCAACGCCTGCGCCAGGCCGCCCGCCGCGGCGCGCAGGTCGTGTCGCTGGCCGGCTCGGTCGAAGACTGGAAGATGCCGGTCGCCGCCGCGATCACCGCCGCCCCGTCGGCCTGGGTCGCTGAACTGGCCAACGTCGCCGCCGCCATCGGCGCCGCCAAGGGCGTCAGCGCCCCGGTGCAAGGCAACGCCACCGACGCCGCCAAGGCGATCGCCGACACGCTGCTGTCGGGCGAGCGCAAGGCCGTGCTGATCGGCAACGCCGCGATCCAGCATCCGCAGGCCGCGACGCTGCTGTCGCTGGCGAACTGGATCGGCGAGCAGACCGGCGCCACCGTCGGCGTGCTGTCGGCCGCCGCGAACAGCGTCGGCGCGCAGCTCGTCAACGCGCGTCCGGGGCAGGGCGGTCGCACGGCAGCCCAGCTGCTGAACGACCAGCCGGCCAAGGCGCTGCTGCTGCTCAACACCGACCCGGTGCTGGACGGCGCGAACGCCGCCGCCGCGAAGAAGGCGATCAACGCGGCCGAGATGGTCGTCGTGATGACCCCGTTCAAGACCGGCCCGGTGGTCGAGTTCGCCGACGTGCTGCTGCCGACGGCGCCGTTCACCGAGACCTCGGGCAGCTTCGTCAACGCGGAAGGCCGCCTGCAGAGCTTCGTCGGCGTGGCCAAGGCCCGCGGCGAGACCCGTCCGGGCTGGAAGATCCTGCGCGTGCTGGGCAACCTGCTGAGCCTGCAGGGCTTCGACTTCGACAGCTCCGAGCAGGTCCGCACCGCGGCGCTGGGCTCGTCGCTGGACCTGGCGAGCCGCCTGGGCAACGCGGTGTCGGCGCAGTCCGCCGCCGCTGGCGCGCCGGCGCAAGGTCTGGAACGCCTGACGACGGTGCCGATCTACGCGACCGACGCCCTGGTGCGCCGCGCCACCTCGCTGCAGCTGACCCGCGACGGCCGTGACGCGGCGATCGCTTCGCTGCCGCAGGCGCTGTGGACCGAACTCGGACTGACCGAGCAGGGCGCGCAGGTGCGCGTGACGCAGGACGGCGGCGAGGCCGTGCTGGCCGCGCAGCTGGACGCATCGCTGCCCGCGAGCGTGGTGCGCATCCCCGCCGGCATCCCCGAGACCGCCGCACTGGGCGCGTTCACCGGCGCGATCGCCGTGACCAAGGCCTGAGGACGAGACGACGATGGAAAACTTCTATAACGCCGGCGCCTCGATGCTGGGAGGTGTGGTCTGGCCGGTGGTCTGGAGCGTGCTCAAGATCATCGCCGTGTTGCTGCCGCTGCTGGGCTGCGTCGCCTACCTGACGCTGTGGGAACGCAAGGCCATCGGCTGGTCGCAGATCCGTCCGGGTCCGAACCGCGTCGGTCCGCTGGGCCTGCTGACCCCGATCGCCGACGCCGTGAAGCTGATCTTCAAGGAGATCATCGTCCCGAGCGCCGCGAACAAGGGCCTGTTCTTCCTCGGCCCGATCATGACGATCATGCCGGCGCTGGCCGCCTGGGCGGTCGTGCCCTTCGGGCCGGGCGTCGCGATCGCCGACGTCAACGCCGGCCTGCTGTTCCTGATGGCCATCACCTCGCTCGAGGTCTACGGCGTGATCATCGCGGGCTGGGCCTCGAACTCGAAGTACGCCTTCCTGGGCGCGCTGCGCGCTTCGGCCCAGATGGTCTCGTACGAGATCGCGATGGGCTTCTGCCTGGTCGTCGTGCTGATGGTGACCGGTTCGATGAACGTCAGCGCCATCGTCACGAGCCAGGAGCAGGGCTGGTTCGCCTCGCACGGCGTGAACCTCCTGTCCTGGAACTGGCTGCCGCTGCTGCCGATCTTCCTGGTGTACTTCATCTCCGGCCTGGCCGAGACGAACCGCCACCCCTTCGACGTCGTCGAAGGCGAGTCCGAGATCGTGGCCGGCCACATGATCGAGTACTCGGGCATGTCGTTCGCGATGTTCTTCCTGGCCGAGTACGCCAACATGATCCTGGTGTCGGCCCTCGCGGTGCTGATGTTCCTGGGCGGCTGGTCGGCCCCGATCTCGTGGTCGCTGCTGGGCATGGACACGCCGGCCTGGATCCAGCACTCGATGGCGTTCTGGAACTGGTTCTGGCTGTTCGCCAAGACCTTCTTCGTCGTGACCTGCTTCCTGTGGGTGCGTGCGACCTTCCCCCGCTATCGCTATGACCAGATCATGCGTCTGGGCTGGAAGATCTTCATTCCGGTCACCCTGGTGTGGCTCGTCGTGGTGGGTCTGTGGATCCAGTCGCCGTTCAATATCTGGAAGTAATCCGAGGTACCCGCTGTGATCAAGGACCTAGTCAAGAGCTTCATGCTCACCGAGCTGCTGAAGGGCATGGCCCTCACCGGCCGGCATTTCCTCTCGAAGAACATCACGGTGCAGTTCCCGGAAGAGAAGACCCCGCTGTCTCCTCGCTTCCGCGGTCTGCACGCGCTGCGCCGCTACGAGAACGGTGAAGAGCGCTGCATCGCCTGCAAGCTGTGCGAGGCCGTGTGCCCCGCCATGGCGATCACGATCGAATCCGAGGTGCGCGCGGACGGCTCGCGCCGCACGACGCGTTACGACATCGACCTGACCAAGTGCATCTTCTGCGGCTTCTGCGAAGAGAGCTGCCCGGTCGACTCCATCGTCGAGACCGACATCTTCGAATACCACGGCGAGAAGCGCGGCGACCTGTACTTCACCAAGGAGATGCTCCTGGCGGTGGGGGACCGGTACGAGCCGCAGATCGCAGCCAGCAAGGAGGCCGACGCCAAGTACCGCTGACCGGTCCGGCGGCCTCCTCCACTGCGCCGCGAGGCGAGGGGGGAGGACCGCGACCGGCGGCCTGCTTGCAGGACATCGCATGGATATCACTACCGCGCTCTTCTACGTTTTCTCGGCCGTTCTGCTGGCCTCTGCGGTCCGTGTCATCACGGCCAAGAGCACCGTGCACTCGGCCCTGTTCCTGATCCTGTCCTTCTTCAGCGCGTCCTGTCTGTGGATGCTGCTGAAGGCGGAGTTCCTGGCCATCACGCTGGTGCTGGTCTACATCGGCGCCGTGATGGTGCTGTTCCTCTTCGTCGTGATGATGCTGGACTTCGAGTCCACCGCCGTGCGCGAGAGCATCTGGAAGCACCTGCCGGTGGCCAGCCTGGTCGGCGCGGTCATCGCGCTGGAGATCGCGGCCGTGCTGATGGGCGGCTTCCGCGGCGTCGAGAACGCCCCGGAGATCCCCAACATGGCGCAGCTGGGCAACACCAAACTGCTGGGCATCGAGATCTACACCAACTACCTGTTCCCGGTGCAGATCGCCGCGGTGCTGCTGCTGGTGGGGATCATCGCGGCGATCGCGCTGACGCTGCGCGGCCGCAAGGACTCGCGCCACCAGGACGCGTCGCAGCAGGTGCGCGTGAAGAAGGCGGACCGCCTGCGCATCGTCAAGGTCGCCCCGACCGTCGAAGCGCCGTCGCTGCCGGCGGCTGACAAGAACGAAGGAGCCGCGTGATGGGTGCGCTGAGCCTGAACCATTTCCTGATCCTGGGCGCGTTCCTGTTCGCGCTGTCGGTGATCGGCATCTTCCTGAACCGCAAGAACCTGATCGTGCTGCTGATGGCCATCGAGCTGATGCTGCTGGCGGTCAACATGAACTTCGTGGCGTTCTCGCACTACCTGGGCGACATGGCCGGCCAGGTGTTCGTGTTCTTCATCCTCACCGTGGCGGCCGCCGAGTCGGCGATCGGCCTGGCGATCCTGGTCGTGCTGTTCCGCAACCGCAGCAGCATCGACGTGGAAGAGCTGGACGCCCTGAAGGGCTGACGAGGGAAGCGAGAAAAACAATGTCTGCAACACTCTCTCAGAACATGCTGCTGGCGGTGCCCCTGGCCCCGCTCGCGGGCGCCATCGTGGCGGGCCTGTTCGGCAAGCAGGTGGGCCGCCGCGGCGCCCACGTGGTGACCATCCTCGGTGTGCTGGTGGCGCTGGTCATCTCCGTGATGACGCTCAACGCCGTGCTCGACGGCGCGCGCTTCAACCAGACCGTCTACGAATGGATGGTGCTGGGCGGCCTGAAGATGGAAGTCGGCTTCATGATCGACGGCCTGTCCGCGATGATGATGTGCGTGGTGACCTTCGTCTCGCTGATGGTGCACATCTACACCATCGGCTACATGGAGGAAGACCCCGGCTACCAGCGCTTCTTCAGCTACATCTCGTTGTTCACCTTCAGCATGCTGATGCTGGTGATGTCCAACAACATGCTGCAGCTGTTCTTCGGCTGGGAAGCGGTGGGCCTAGTGTCCTACCTGCTGATCGGCTTCTGGTACACCAAGCCCACGGCGATCTTCGCCAACATGAAGGCCTTCCTGGTGAACCGGGTCGGCGACTTCGGCTTCATCCTGGGCATCGGCCTGCTGGTGGCCTACGGCGGCTCGCTGAACTACACCGAGACCTTCGCCAAGTCGGCCGAACTGGCCAAGATCGGTTTCGCGAACCCCTTCGGCGCCGAACCGTGGATGATGCTGAGCGTGGCCTGCATCTGCCTGTTCATCGGCGCGATGGGCAAGTCGGCGCAGTTCCCGCTGCACGTCTGGCTGCCGGACTCGATGGAAGGCCCGACCCCGATCTCGGCGCTGATCCACGCGGCGACGATGGTGACGGCCGGCATCTTCATGGTGTCGCGCTTCAGCCCGCTGTTCGAGCTGTCGGACACGGCGCTGAGCTTCGTGCTGGTGATCGGCTCGATCACGGCGCTGTTCATGGGCTTCCTGGGCATCATCCAGAACGACATCAAGCGCGTCGTCGCCTACTCCACGCTGTCGCAGCTGGGCTACATGACGGTGGCGCTGGGCGCGTCGGCCTACTCGGTCGCGGTGTTCCACCTGATGACGCACGCGTTCTTCAAGGCGCTGCTGTTCCTGGGCGCGGGCGCGGTCATCATCGCGATGCACCATGACCAGGACATCCGCAACATGGGCGGTCTGGCGCGTCACAAGAACATGCGCATCACCTGGATCACGTCGCTGCTGGGGTCGCTGGCGCTGATCGGCACGCCGTTCTTCTCGGGCTTCTACTCGAAGGATTCCATCATCGAGGCCGTGCACGCCTCGCACCTGCCGGGCGCGAGCTTCGCCTACTTCGCGGTGGTGGCCGGCGTCTTCGTGACCGCGTTCTACAGCTTCCGGATGTACTTCCTGGTCTTCCACGGCAAGGAGAACTTCCATCACAAGCCGTTCCCGGGACCGGACGATCACCATGACGCGCATGGCGACGACCACCACGACGACCACCACGCGCTGCCGATCGACCAGCCCTGGGTCGTGAAGGTGCCGCTGGCGCTGCTGGCGATCCCGTCGGTGCTGATCGGCTACTTCACGATCAAGCCGATGCTGCACGGCGACTTCTTCAAGGACTCGATCTTCGTGAACCACGAGGTCCATCACGCGATGGCCGAGCTGGGCGAGGAGTTCCACGGCGCGGCCGAGATGGCGGTGCACAGCCTGAAGACGCTGCCGCTGTGGCTGGCGTTCGCCGGTGTCGTGACGGCCTACGTGTTCTACATGCTGGCGCCGCAGATCCCGGCCACGATCGCCCGGGTCTTCCGCCCGATCGTGACCATCCTCGAGAACAAGTACTACATGGACTGGTTCAACGAGAACGTGCTCGCCCGCGGCGCGCGCGCGCTCGGATCCGGCCTGTGGAAGGCGGGCGACCAGGGCGTCATCGACGGCGTGCTGATCAACGGCTCGGCACGCACGGTGGGCGGTGTCGCCGGCCTGGTGCGGCTGATCCAGACCGGCCACCTGTACTGGTATGCGCTGGTGATGATCCTGGGTGTCGTCGGTCTGATGACCTGGCAGCTGTGGCCTTACATGGGGCCCCAATTCAAGGCCCTGTTCGGCCTCTGACGCGGGCGGAGAATAAGAATGTTGCTAAGTCTCTCCATCTGGCTGCCCATCGTCTGCGGTGGCCTCCTGCTCGCGCTCGGGCGCGACAACAACGCCGGCGCGGTGCGCTGGATGGCGCTGGTCGGCGCCGTGCTGTCCTTCCTGGTGACGCTGCCGCTGATCAGCGGTTTCGACACCTCGACGGCGGCGATGCAGTTCGTCGAGGTCGCGACCTGGATCCCGCGCTTCAACATCCACTACCACCTGGGCGTGGACGGCATCTCGATGTGGTTCGTCCCGCTGACGGCCTTCATCTCGATCATCGTGGTGATCGCGGCCTGGGAAGTGATCGATACGCGGGTGCACCAGTACATGGGCGCCTTCCTGATCCTGTCGGGCCTGATGATCGGCGTGTTCTGCGCCCTCGACGGCATGCTGTTCTACGTGTTCTTCGAGGCCACGCTGATCCCGATGTACATCATCATCGGCGTCTGGGGCGGACCTCGTCGCGTGTACGCGGCCTTCAAGTTCTTCCTGTACACGCTGGCCGGCTCGCTGCTGATGCTGATCGCGCTGCTGTACCTGTACAGCCAGTCGGGCAGCTTCGAGATCCTGCTGTGGCACAAGCTGCCGCTGGGGATGCCGGCGCAGACCCTGCTGTTCTTCGCCTTCTTCGCGGCCTTCGCGGTGAAGGTGCCGATGTGGCCGGTGCACACGTGGTTGCCGGACGCCCACGTGGAGGCGCCGACCGGCGGCTCGGTGGTCCTGGCGGCCATCATGCTGAAGCTGGGCGCCTACGGCTTCCTGCGCTTCTCGCTGCCGATCGCGCCGGACGCCGCGCGTCACTACGACTGGTTCATCATCGGCCTGTCGCTGATCGCGGTGATCTACATCGGCCTGGTGGCCATGGTCCAGCGCGACATGAAGAAGCTGGTGGCCTACTCGTCGGTCGCCCACATGGGCTTCGTGACCCTGGGCTTCTTCATCTTCAACGAGCTGGGCGTCGCTGGCGGCCTGGTGCAGATGATCTCGCACGGCTTCGTGTCGGGCGCGATGTTCCTGTGCATCGGCGTCCTGTACGACCGCGTGCATTCGCGTGAGATCGCCGACTACGGCGGCGTCGTCAACACCATGCCCAAGTTCGCGGCGCTGGCGGTGTTCTTCGGCATGGCCAACTGCGGCCTGCCGGCGACGGCCGGTTTCGTGGGCGAGTGGATGGTGATCCTGGGCGCCGTCGGCCACAACTTCTGGATCGGCCTGCTGGCGGCCACGGCGCTGATCTTCGGTGCCGCGTACACGCTGTGGATGATCAAGCGCGTCTACTTCGGCGCGGTGACCAACGACAACGTCCGCAACCTGACCGACATCAACGGCCGCGAGTTCCTGATGCTGGGCGTGCTGGCGATCGCGACGCTCTTCATGGGCGTGTACCCGAAGCCGTTCACCGACGTGATGCACCACTCCGTCGACGCGCTGCTCAAGCACGTCGCGGTGTCCAAGATCCAATAAGGACCCAACACAATGAACGACATGAACTGGGTCGCGGTCTATCCCGAAATCCTGTTGCTGGCGCTGGCCTGCGTGGTCGCGCTGGTGGACCTGTTCGTCACCGATCCGCGCCGCACGACGACCTACTGGCTGACGCAGCTCAGCCTGGCGGTGGTCGGCGTGATGCACTTCGCCGCGATGGGCGACGCGCCCGCCGAGACGATGCAGGGCATGCTGGTCGTGGACCCGCTCAGCCACCTGCTGAGCGGCGTCAGCGCCGTCGCGCTGATCGTCACGCTGGTCTACTCGCGTCCGTATGCGGAATCGCGCGACATCCTCAAGGGGGAGCTGTTCACGCTGAGCCTGCTGGTGCTGCTGGGCGTCAACGTGATGGTGGCGGCCAACAACTTCCTGACGACCTACCTCGGCCTGGAGCTGATGAGCCTGTCGCTGTACGCGCTGACGGCGCTGCGTCGCGATCACACGATCTCGACCGAAGCCGCGATGAAGTACTTCGTGCTGGGCGCGCTGGCCTCGGGCTTCCTGCTGTACGGCCTGTCGATGATGTACGGCGCGACCGGCTCGCTGTCGATCCCGCGCGTCTTCGAGGTGATCTCCACCGGCACCGTCAACAAGGGCGTGCTGGTGCTGGGCGTGGTCTTCGTCGTCGCCGGCCTGGGCTTCAAGCTGGGCGCCGCGCCGTTCCACATGTGGGTGCCGGACGTCTACCAGGGCGCACCGACCGCGGCGACGCTGCTGATCGGCGGCGCGCCCAAGCTGGCCGCGCTGGGCATGACCCTGCGTCTGCTGGTGGAAGGCATGCTGCCGCTGGCGACCGACTGGCAGCAGATGATGCTGGTGATGGCGGTGGCCTCGCTGGTGGTGGGCAACCTGGCCGCGATCGCGCAGAGCAACCTGAAGCGGATGCTGGCGTACTCGACGATCTCGCAGATGGGCTTCGTCGTGCTGGGCCTGGCCTCGGGCGTGGTGAACGGCCAGCCCGACCTGCATGCGCTGAACGCCTACAGCTCGGCGATGTTCTACGCGATCACCTACGTGCTGACGACGCTGGGCAGCTTCGGCCTGATCATGCTGCTGGCGCGCCAGGGCTTCGAGTCCGAGCAGATCAGCGACCTGGCCGGCCTGTTCAAGCGCAGCCCGTGGTTCGCGTTGGTGATGGCGATCTACATGTTCTCGCTGGCCGGCATCCCGCCGATGGTGGGCTTCTACGGCAAGCTGGCCGTGCTGCAGGCGATGGTCACGACGGGCCAGTCGCTCTACCTCTGGCTGGCCGTGATCGCGGTGCTGCTGTCGCTGGTCGGCGCGTTCTACTACCTGCGCGTGGTGAAGGTCATGTTCTTCGACGAACCGACCGACCGCAGCCCGCTGACGGCCCCCGCGGACGCCCGCCTGGTGATGTCGCTGAACGGCGTCGCCGTGCTGGTGCTGGGCCTGGTGCCGAGCGGCCTGCTGGCGCTGTGCAGCCAGGCCGTGACGCGCGCGCTGGCGCACTGATCGTCCGCGACGGGTCGCAAGGAGCACGCGCATGGGGCAGGGCGCTTCGGTGTGGACGGTGCTGGTGGTCGCGCTCATCGCGGCCAACCTGCCTTATCTGAGTTCGCGCATCCTGCTGGTCGGGCCGCGCCGCGATCCGAAGGCCGGCGGCTGGCGCCTGCTCGAGCTCTTCCTGCTGGCGTTGCTGACGCTGGCGATCGGCTTCGGCCTCGAATCGCAGCAGGGCCAGCGTTTTCCGCAGGGCTGGGAGTTCTACGCCGCCGCGCTGGCGATGTTCGTGACCTTGGGTTTCCCGGGTTTCGTGTGGCGCTACCTGCGCCGCTCGCGGGCCAAGGTGCGAGAGTTCGATGACGAAGAAGCTGCCTGACGCCAACCGACCCGAGGATGACGGCGTGATCGGCATTGCGCCGGCCGTGGACGCTGACGAGCATCTGCGCGAAACCCCGCTGTCCTCCGACTGGATCCTGCGGGGCAATTTTCTTCAGGTGAAGCGCGACCGCGTCGCGCTGCCCGACGGCCGGGAGGCCACGCGCGAGTACATCCGCCACCCCGGCGCCGCGGTGATCGTGCCGCTGTTCGACGACGGCCGCGTGCTGCTGGAGCGCCAGTACCGCTACCCGCTCGGTCGGGTGGTGCTGGAGTTCCCCGCGGGCAAGCTGGATCCGGACGAAAGCCCGCTGCGTTGCGCGGTCCGCGAGCTGTTCGAGGAGACCGGCTATCGCGCCCGTGAGTGGGCCTACGCGGGCGTGCTGCACAACGCGATCGCCTACTCGGACGAGCGCATCGAGATCTTCTTCGCGCGCGGCCTGATCGCCGGCGAACGCAAGCTCGACGAGGGCGAGTTCCTCGACCTGCTGCCGGTGGCCGAGGACGAGCTCGACCGCATGGCCTGCGACGGCCGCGTCACCGACGCGAAGACGCTGATTTGCCTGCAATGGCTGCAGCGTTGGCGGGCCGGTGCATGGCCATTGGACTGGATGCCGGCGGACGAAGCCTCCAGCCGCTAGCATCGGTCCATCATGCTGGTCTTGAACCTGGCCTGCGAGGCCGGCCATGCCTTTGAGGGCTGGTTCGCCTCCGCCACCGATTTCGAGTCGCAACAAGCGCGCGGCCTGCTGAGCTGTCCGCTGTGCAACAGCGCGGCCGTGCGGCGGATGCCGAGCGCGCCGCGGCTGAATCTCTCTTCCGCCGCCGAGTCGACGACGGCGAAGTCGCGCACGAGCGGCGCCGAAGTGCCGTCGCTGCCTTCGGGGCCCTCGATGCCGGACGGCGTGCCGCCGATCGCGATCGAGCTGCAGAGGCAGGTGTTGCAGGCGGTTCGCACGCTGATGGCGAAGACCGAGGACGTGGGTGACCGATTCGCCACCGAGGCGCGCCGCATCCATTACGGCGAAGCCGAGGAACGCGGCATCCGCGGCCGCGCGACGCCGGACGAGGCGCGCGAGCTCGCGGACGAGGGCATCGACATCGTCGCACTGCCGGTGCCCGACGCGCTGAAAGACCCTCTCCAGTAACGACCTGACGCCGCTTGGGATTGCGGGCGACACCGCTGTGGGTGTCGAATGCCCCGTCGCATCTCTTGAGGAATCAGGTTCATGAAGACTTTCCGTTTGCTCACCTGCGCCGCGGCGATCACCGCGTCCTTCGCCTTCGCGCCGATGGCGCCGTCCCTGGCGGCCTCCGCCGCGCCGGTGGCCGCGCAGAACGGCATGGTGGTGACCGCACAGCACCTCGCGACGCGGGTCGGCGTCGATGTGCTGAAGGACGGCGGCAATGCCGTCGACGCCGCCGTGGCGGTGGGCTACGCGCTCGCGGTGGTGTACCCGGCGGCGGGCAACCTAGGCGGCGGCGGGTTCATGACGATCCAGCTGGCCGACGGCCGCAAGACCTTCCTCGATTTCCGCGAGAAGGCGCCGCTGGCCGCGACGGCCAACATGTACCTCGACAAGGACGGCAACGTCGTCAAGGGGCTGAGCACGCACGGACACCTCGCGGTCGGCGTGCCGGGGACGGTGTCAGGTCTTGAGTACGCGCGGGAGAAGTACGGCACGATGAAGCGTCCCGCGCTGATCGCGCCGGCGATCGCGCTGGCGGACCGCGGCTTCGCGTTGGAACAGGGCGACGTCGACATGTTCCAGACCGCGACCAAGGATTTCGAGGCCGACCCGGCCTCGGGGGCGATCTTCCTCAACAAGGGCAAGCCCTTCCAGCCCGGCGACAAGCTGGTGCAGAAGGACCTCGCGAAGACGCTGCGCGAGATCGGCGCCAAGGGCACGGACGGCTTCTACAAGGGCTGGGTGGCGAAGGCGCTGGTGGATGCGAGCCAGTCGGGCAAGGGCATCCTGACGCAGGCCGACCTGGACCAGTACCGGACGCGCGAGCTGCCGCCGGTCGAATGCGACTACCGCGGCTACCACGTCGTGTCGGCGCCGCCGCCGAGCTCGGGCGGCGTGATCATCTGCGAGATGCTCAACATCCTCGAGGGCTACCCGCTGCGGCAGCTCGGCTGGGGATCGGCGCAGGGCGCGCACTACCAGATCGAGGCGATGCGCCATGCCTACGTCGACCGCAACAGCACCCTGGGCGATCCGGACTTCGTGAAGAACCCGCTGCAGCGGCTGCTGGACAAGGGCTACGCGGCGAAGATCCGCGCGGCGATCGATCCGGCGAAGGCGGGCGTGTCCATGGACATCAAGCCCGGCGTGGCGCCGCATGAAGGCAGCAACACGACGCACTACTCGATCGCGGACAAGTGGGGCAACGCGGTGTCGGTGACCTACACGCTGAACGACTGGTTCGGCGCCAAGGTCACGGCGGCGAAGACGGGCGTGCTGCTCAACAACGAGATGGACGACTTCACCGCCAAGGTCGGCGTGCCCAACATGTACGGCCTGGTCCAGGGCGAGGCGAACGCGATCGCGCCGGGGAAGCGGCCCCTGTCGTCGATGAGCCCGACCATCGTGACCAAGGACGGCAAGCCGGTGATGGTGGTGGGTACGCCGGGCGGCAGCCGCATCATCACGGCGGTGCTGCAGACCCTGCTCAACGCCATCGACTTCGACATGAACGTGCAGGAGGCGGTGGACGCGCCGCGCTTCCACCAGCAGTGGCTGCCGGACGTGACCAATGTCGAGCCGTACGCGTTCTCGCCGGACACGCGCAAGCTGCTGGAGGGCATGGGCCACAAGCTGGGCGCGCCGCATCCGGCGAACCACCTGGCGGCGATCATCGTCGGCGCGCCGTCGCTGAACGGCAAGCCGGTCGGGAACAACCGCTTCTACGGTGCGAATGATCCGCGCCGCAACACGGGGTTGGCGGCGGGGTATTGAGCCGCCGCCCGGCTATTGCGGGGCTGGTGCCGGACGGGCGGGTTCCGCAGCCGCCGGCCCGCTCCACGGCTTCAGGGCCTCGTAGCGCTGCGGCAGCGTGAGTGCGTCGCCCCATGACCCATAGGTCGGATTGGGGATCGGGACCCAGGTCAGGCCCCAGCGTTTCGCATGCTCCTGCTGGACGTACTTTGCGCGCGGCACGAAGTCGTTGAGGTCGTCGCCGACGAGCATGGCGACGCGATGCGTGCGCGCCACCGCGAGGCGCCTGGCGCTCTTGTCGGAGTCGGCCCATTCGGCGCGGTCGCCACGCAGCATCAGGTCGCCGGGCGCGACGGCGCGGCCGAGCACCCGCTCCAGGTTCACGAGCGTCTGCGCCTTCTGCGGGCAGGCGGCGTGAAGGCCGTCGGGGCCGAAGGGGCCGTCGGCGGGGCAGGTCCGGTTGGTGATGAAGACGACGCGGAATCCGAGCGTCCTGGCACGGGCGATGAACTCGGGCGCGCCGGGGATCGCCGTCGCCTGCGCGGAGGCCACCCAGGCGGCCCAGGACGCGCTGTCGTAGGGCTTGCCGGCGCGGATCCGCCACGCCTCGTAGGGCGAGTTGTCGACCACCGTCTCGTCGACGTCCAGCACGATCGCCGGCGGCTTGCGGGCGAAGCCGCCCTGCGCAGCCTGTTCGAGCGACGCGGTCTCGTGCGTGGCCTTGCGGGCAGCGGCCAGGCGGGCGGTTGCGGCGCGGAAGACCGCGAGCGTGGCCGCCCGCCGCTCCACCGCGGTCTGGAACCACAGCGTGGCCGTCACGCCTTCTCGCCCGATGATTGGAGGCTCCTCGGCGGGCACTGACGCGGCCACCGCGGCCACCGCGGCCACCGCGGTCACCGCGGCCGACGCGGCCGACGCGGCTGGCGGGGCCACTGTGTCAGCGGCCATCGCGGTCGATGGGGCCAACCAGGTCACGGCGGTCATCGCGCCCAGCGCGCACAGCGCGCTCATTGGCGCGAACGCGGCCAGCGGGGTGCCCGTGAGGCGGGTTCGGGTCACTGCGAGGCGCATGCCGGAGCTTTCTCGGTGGTCGGAACGCGCCGATTGTGCGGCGGTCCGGCGTCCTACGGATTGATGATGCGCGCCCGCGTGGCGCGGGATATACGGCCACGTCGCCCACTTGTCTCCCGCCATGCAAGCTCCTTCTCCCGGCTCGCCAGCGACCCATCGGCGTGGCGGCCGTGCCTGGCTGTGGATCGCCGTCGTCTGGTGCGCGCTCGCCACCGCCGTGGCGCTGTGGCAGCCGCCGGGGCCGGTGAGTTCGGCGATGCCGGTCACGCGCGCCGAGCGCGGCCTCTGGGACTGGTGGCGCCTGCCCGTCGAGCGCAACGCGTTCCGCCGTCTGCCCGATGTCAGCGGCGTCTTCACGTCGATCGCCGTCGATGCCGGCGGCAGGCATTGGTGGCTGGCCGGGGAGGGCGGCGCGCTGGTCGAGAGCCGCGACGGCGGCGCCACCTGGTGGCCCTTGTCGACCGGCACCGACCGCCTGCTCACGGCCCTGCACGCGAGCGCCGACGGCCGGCGCCTGTGGGCCGTCGGTGAGCGCGGCACGGTCCTCGCCTCCGACGACGGCGGCCAGCATTGGCGCACGCAGCCGTCCGGCACCGATCGCCAGCTGCGCGCCGTCCAGTTCGCGTCGGACGCGCGCACCGGATGGGCGGTCGGCGACGACGGCGCGGCGATCGCCACGGACGACGGCGGCACGACCTGGCACCCGATGACGGGCCTGGGGACATCCCGGCTGAAGGACGTGCGTTTCGAGGCGGCCGGCCGCCTGGGCGTGGTGGTCGGCGATGGTGGGCTCGTTTTCCTGTCCGAGAACGGCGGCGGGCGCTGGCTGAGCCTCGACGTCAGACCGCCGGCTCTCGTGCCGACGAGCATCGCGCAATCGGCGACAGGCACGTCGACGCCTGTCCAGTCGTCGCCCTTGCCATCGATCCCTGTGCAGTCAAGCCCGGTGCAGTCAAGCCCGGCGCAGGCGCAGCCCAGCTTGCAGACCTATCCGTCCGACGACGATTGGGTGGCCGCCGCGCCGACCGCCGACGGCCAGCGGATCGGGCTGGCGAGCCAGCAGGGCCGTTTCTCGTGGTCGATTGATCGCGGCAAGAGCTGGTCTTCCCCCACGGATCTCGGCGTGCCCATGCCGGAATCGATCGCCTTCAGCGCCGACGGCCGTCATGGCGCGGCGCTTGGCGCCTTCGGCTGGCTTGCCACGTCGGTGGATGGGGGCAGGACATGGCGGAACCAGGAGAGTCCCGAGTTCCGGCTGCTGGTCGCCATCCGGGTCGCCGACGACGGGCAACGCGCCTGGGCGCTGGGGAAGAACGGCTACCTGATCACGTCCGAGGACGGCGGCCTGACCTGGGCGCCGGTCATGCGACGGGCGCTGAACACGCTGACGAGCGTCGGCTTCTCCGACGACGGCAGGCGCGGCTGGGCGGTCGGCCTCGGCGGCACCGTACTGAAGACCGAGGACGGCGGCAAGACCTGGCACCGGCAGTCGGCGGGGACCGGCGCCGGACTGGGCCTGCTGCACGTCAGCGCGGACGGCGAGAAGGCCTGGGCGATGGACGTCGAGGGCAAACGCGTGCTCCAGACGACCAACGGCGGGACGTCGTGGGAGCCCGGCACCCTGACCACACCGGACGCGCGGGCGGCGATGGAGCGCCCGCGCCAATCGCTGCAGCCGCCGATGCGGCTGCCCTTGGGCATGCGCTCGGGCCACATCGGCGCGGACGGCCTGCGCGGCTGGGCGGTCGGCGACGGCGGCCTGCTGCTGACCACGCGCGATGGCGGCCGCAACTGGACCGACCCCCGCGCCTATGCGCGTTATCCGGCGCCGTGGTACTGGCTGGCGCTGCTGCTGTCGGTGCCGATGTTCCTGCGCGCCTGGCGGCTTTTCACGCAGGCGCACCAGGCCGTGATCGGCATGGCCGACACGCCGGCCACCGACGCGGCGCTGACCGATCCGCGACAGGACCGGCTCAACTTCGAGCCGCTCGCCGCGGGCATCTCCCGCTTCCTGCGCAATCCGGCGACCGAACCGCCACTGACGCTGGCCATCACCGGCGACTGGGGCTCGGGCAAGAGCTCGCTGATGGGGCTGATCTGCGCCGATCTCCGCAAGCACGGCTCACGGCCGATCTGGTTCAACGCTTGGCACCATCAGAAGGAAGATCACCTCTTCGCCGCGCTGCTCGGCGCGTTGAGCAAGCAGGCGCCGCCGCCGTGGCTGAGCCTCGACGGCATCGCGTTCCGGCTGCGCCTGCTGTGGCTGCGCTCGCGCAAGCACTGGGTCTTCACCCTGCTGCTGTGCACGGCGGTGGCGGCGCTCATCACCTTGCACCTCGGCATGAACGACGCCGTGGCGGAGACGCAATGGCTGCGACGGCTCGGCGACGTGCTGACGTCGCTCGGAGACCTGGGAAGCGCGAAGACTGCGGCGACCGCGGTGACCGCGCCGTCCGGGCCGCCCGTGCCCTGGGCCGGCTGGCTCGCGCTGCTGACGGTCGGCGGCACCACGCTGGCCGCGCTGCGCAAGGCGCTGACGGCCTTCGGCGCCGATCCCGCCGCGCTGCTGGCCGGCGGGCTTCAAGGCATGAAGCCCAAGCTCGCAGCCGAGCAGAACAGCTTCCGCACGCGCTTCGCTGAACAGTTCGGCGAGGTCTCGCAGGCCTTGCCCGAGCGCGTCGTCGTCGTCATCGACGACCTCGACCGCTGCCGGCCCGAGGCGGTGCTGGAGATCATGGAGGCGGTGAACTTCCTGACCTCGTCGGGGCAGTGCTTCGTGCTCTTCGGCATGGCGACGGACAAGGTGCAGGCGGCGCTGGCGATCGCGTTCGAGCGCATCGCCAGGGAGTTGGCGAGCGGCGCCAGCGGCGCCGACGTCGAGAAGGATCCGGAGGCCGCCGCGCGCAGGCAGCGCCGCCACTATGCGGCCAACTACCTGCAGAAGCTGATCAACCTGGAGATCAAGGTCCCGACCGAGCAGTCGTACGAGGCATGGCGGCTGCTCACCGACGATCCGGCGACCGCGGTGTCGCCCACCTGGCGCGCACAGGCGAGGGACGGGCTGCGTCGTCATGCGATGGGGCTGGCGCTCGCGGTGGCCATCGCCGTCGGCGTGAGCCTCGGCGTGCAGCTGCGTCCTGACACGCCGCAGACAGACGAGCGCTTGACGGCGGCCGCGCCATCGGCGACCCCGTCAATCGCGCCCGCGACGGCGCCAGCGGCCAGCGCGAGGTCCGCTTCCGGTGCGGCGTCCTTCCCGGGGCAGGCGGCCTCCGACCCCACGCTGGCCTGGGGGGCGTCGCCGGCCCAGTCGCCGACGCGGGTGCTGGTGCAGTCCGGTCAGGAGAGCCACGCGGACGAAGGGATCGCGGCGGCGGTGCTGGCCGTCGGCGCGGCGCTGGCGGGTCTGCTGCTGTGGCGCGCCGCGAGCCGGCGTCATCGCGAGGCGACCGATTCGAAGGACTTCCGCGACGCGCTCAAGGTCTGGACCGAGCTGGTCCGCGAATCCGCGCACACGCCACGCGCGGTGAAGCGCTTCGGCAACAAGCTGCGCTACTTCGAGATGCTCCAGCAGGGCGAGGAACGCGACCGCACGCTCCTCGACGACCTCAAGGCGAGGCTGCGCCGGATGACCGAGCAACGCGACGATCCAGCGCCGGGTCCCGGGCCGGGAACGGATACGCCGCGTGCAGAGCCGAATCGCCGCATCGCCGCGCCGCAGCTCGTGGCGTTGGGCGCGTTGCATGAGGCCTTCGGCGCGGAGTGGCTGTCGCACTTCCGTTCTGGCCTGGGCGCCGGCCTGGGTGGCTACTCCCCCACCTTCTCGGGCGCCGAGGACGTCCGGCTGGTGGAGGAAGCGCAGACCTTCATCGCGCGGCACACGTCGTTGTTCGGAACCGCGTGGCCGCCGAGTCTCGAAGAGGTGGAGGTCTTCGCGCGCTTGCTCGACGGCGTCCGCATGCCGGGGGAGTCGACAGAACTTGGCATGAGCGTCGTCGTCAACGTGCAGGGCAGTGAATCGTCGGCATCACCCGCGCGGCCTTCCTGGCCAAACGCCGAAGCGTGACGGCAGCGAGCTCAACGGCGCCGTATGGCAGCGGCCAGGTCTTCCGGATGGACCATCAGTTCGCGCACGGCGCGCAGCGTCACGTACTGGCGCAGCACCGAGGTGAAGGCGGGCGCTTCCAGCAGCAGGCGCCACACCGGCTCCAGCAATGTCGGATCGGCCGGCGCGCCGTCCTCGAGCAGGCCGGCGAAGTCCAGGCTGGCCTCGGCCGACAGCAGCTGCATGCGGCTCGCCGCGTTGAGCAGGCGCGGCGCGCGTTCCTCCGCGCCGTCGCAGCAATAGAGCACGGCGCGCGCGAGGTCGCCTTCCTCGGTGGGCAGCGCGTTCAACGAGGCGCCGCGCAGGCGGACCTCGCCGTCGTTCGAGGCGAACGTGTAGGTGGTGGCGACGTCGGCCTGCGCGAGCAGGCGCAGCCCGCGCAGGAGCTTCGGCAGATCGGTCGTCGCCGCGTCGGGCGAAGCCTTGGCCTCGATCAACAGGCAGAGGTCCCAGTCGCCGCCGCCGTTGTCGCGCCTCAGCAGCGCCACGTCCCACTCGCTCTTCGCGCGTTCAGCATCCCCCGGGAAGGACGGCGGCACGCGCAGCGAGGCCGCGATCCGATAGCGCGTCGCGCCGGCCTCGATATTCATGCGGTCGACCAGCGCGCTGAGCGCTTCGACGGCCAAGGCCTCCACTGCATCGCCGCGCCGCTGCGCGCCGGCACCGCGCGCGGCCGCCTGCTTGCTTCCGGCCGTCGGGCCCCGTTGGTCCCACAGCGCGCGGTAACGCGCCACCAGCGCCTCCGAGGACAGGCTGTCGAGCCGCCGTACGCTCGCCAGCGCCGGGTCGTCGATCAGGCGCTCGATGCCGCGATGGAGTGCCGGCTCGGCGCGGACGTCGGCCTCATCGCGCAGCGGAAGGAGGAGCTCGGACAGCCGCTCCCACTCGTCGGTCTCGCTCGCTGCGTGGATCGCCAGCAGCGCCTCGCGCGTCGGACCCGGCGCGCGGCGCTGCGTCTTCGCCGGATGCGCGAGCGCGTTGACGGCCGCGCGCACCACGCGTCGATCGCGCTCGACGTGCGCGCTCAGCGAGGCGTGCTCGCGCACGACGGCGGAGCGATGACGCAGCACCATCGCCTGGAAGGCGGGATCGCCGCCGCTGCCCGCGGCATCGTGAGCGCCATCGTGCGAGGCGTCATCAGGGCCATCGCCGCCGGACGCCGGCAGCGGACGCATGGCCACGCGGATCAATCGGGCGAGTGCGTTCAGGAAGAGCGACTGAACGCCGTCCTCCGGCGAATCGCCCGCGGCGAGCGCCGCCCGCGCGCGTTCGATGGCGAAGGCGAGCGCGGTCGACGGTCCGGCGGCACGGGCGACCTCCAGGACTGTCGGCAGCGCGGGCGCGAGATAGCGGCGGGCCGTCCGCCGCAGCACGTCGTCGAACAAGGTCAGACTCCCGCGACCGTGGACCACGCCAGCCCGATCGCCGCACACGTGCCTAGCACGGGCAGCACGCCCCGCTTGAAGCGGAACAGCGCGACCGCCGCGCCCGCGGCGATCAGCGCGGCCGCGACGTCGATGCGGCCGTGCGGTCCTCCGGACCAGAACACATGTCCCGCGAAGAAGCAGGCGAGGTTGACGATCACGCCGACGACCGCGGCGCTGATCGCGGTGAGGGGGGCGGTCAGGCGCAGGTTGCCGTGTGTCGATTCGATCAGCGGTCCGCCGGCGAGCACGAGGACGAAGGACGGCAGGAAGGTGAAGAAGGTGACCACAGCGGCCGCGACGGCGCCGGCGAGGACGGGCGCATCGGCGCCGAAGGGAAGGGTGTTCCAGCCGCCCATGAAGCCGACGAAGGCCACCACCATGATCAGCGGGCCGGGCGTGGTCTCGCCGAGCGCGAGTCCGTCGATCATCTGGGGGCCGCTGAGCCAGTGGTGCTGGTCGACGGCGCCCTGGACCACGTAGGGCAGCACGGCATAGGCGCCGCCGAAGGTCATCAGCGCGGCCTTCGTGAAGAAGCCGCCCATGCGCGTCAGCACGCCGTCGGCGCCGTGCACCAGCGTCAGGCCACCCATCGCGACGGCCCATAGCGCGAGGCCGACGCCGAGCACGCTTAGCAGCCGACGCCGGGTGAAGCGCGCATGCGGTGGCGGGGGCGTGTCGTCGTCGATGAGCGCGGGGCCGTAGCCGGCCTGCGCCGCGTGCGACCCGCCAGCGCCGGAGAACGCCGCCGGCGCGAATCGCGCGCCGATCACGCCGATGACGGCGGCCGACACCACGATCAGCGGGAAGGGCGCGTCGAAGGCGAAGATCGCGACGAAGGCCGCGACCGCGATGGCCCACAACCACGCGTTCCTGAGGACGCGCCCGCCGATGCGATGCGCCGCATGCAGCACGATCGCCGTCACGGCGGGCTTGATGCCGTAGAACAGCCCCGCGACGACCGGCTGGGTGCCGAAGGCGGCGTAGATCCACGACAGCGCGATCAGGATGAGCAGCGACGGCAGCACGAACAGGCCGCCCGCGACCAGCCCGCCCCAGCGGCGATGCATCAGCCAGCCGATGTAGGTGGCGAGCTGCTGGGCCTCCGGGCCGGGCAGCAGCATGCAGTAGTTGAGCGCGTGCAGGAAGCGCCGTTCGCTGATCCACCGGCGCCGCTCGACGAGTTCGGCATGCATGATCGCGATCTGGCCGGCCGGTCCGCCGAAGCTGATGAATCCCAGCTTCAGCCAGAAACCGAAGGCTTCCCGGAATCCGACCGCAGGGGGCCGGTCCGGCGGACTGGAAGCAGGGCGCGTCATGCGGGGATCGAGTGGCGGAGGGGCGGCCGCGAGGACCGGGCGATGGCAGCGGAGTGTGCCTCATCGCCCCGTCCGACGGCGCGGCGCATGGCAACATCGCAGGTCAGAACCGACCACCAGCTTTGCCCATGCGTGCCCCACCGTTCTTGATCCGGCTCACCGCCACGTGCGCCGCCGCTTTAGCCGCCAGGATCGTCGCCGTTTTCGCCGCCGGTGTCGCCTTGCCGACCGGCGCCTGGGCGGACCCGCTGCCGCCGGCCGCGAAGGCCGAGGTCACCGCGCTGCTCGGCAAGCTGACCGCCTCGTCGTGCGAGTTCAACCGCAACGGCGACTGGTTCTCCGCCGCCGAGGCGAAATCCCATCTCGAGCGCAAGCTGAAATACCTCGAGGACAAGCAGCTCGTGAAAACCGCCGATCAGTTCATCGATCTCGCCGCTTCGAAGAGCAGCATCAGTGGCAAGCCTTACCTCGTGCGCTGCGGCGGCGCGGCACCGGTGAACAGCGGAAACTGGTTGAAGCTGCAGTTGATGGGGATCCGCGGCGTGAGCGCGACTGGGGCAGCGTCGGCATCCTCGACGACGCCGACGCCGACGCCAACGCCGACGCCCTCCCGCTGAGGCGGGCTCAGCGTGCCTCGATCGTCTGCAGCCGCTGCAGGATCGCGTAGGCCGCGTCCACGCGCTCCGGGATCGGCCAGCGCCGGTTGCCCAGCAGCACGACGCCGATGCGCTGCGCCGGCACGAACGCCACGTAGGTCCCGAAGCCGCGCGTCGAGCCGGTCTTGTTGAACAGGCGCGACCCCTTCGGCGTGCGATCCAGCGGCACGACCGTCGAAGTCACGTTCCCCAAGGTGTTGCCCGCCTGCAGCTGCGCCAGCGACACCGGCCACGGGTACTGCTCCCAACCCAGGCCCTGCGTCATGCCGTCGACCTGGAAGTGGCCGATGTGCGTGGCTTCGACAGCCTGACGCGTGGTCGCGTCGAGGCCGCTCGGATCGATGTTGAGCTGCATGAAGCGGACCAGGTCCGCCGCGGTCGTCTTGATGCCGTAGGACTCCGCGTCGAACGCGCCCGGCGAGACCCGCACGGCCATGTCCGGGGCGCTCTGTTGCTCGTCCTTGTCGTAGCCGGTGGCGTAGTCCGGCAGGGCCGCCGACGGCACCCGCAGGTAGGTGTCGCGCAGGCCGAGCCTGGGCAGCAGGTCGGACTCGACCGCATCGGCGTAGTCACGCCCCGTCGCCGCGGCGGCCGCGCGGCCGAACAGGCCGATGCTCGGATTCGAATAGCGTCGCTTCTCGCCCGGCGCGAAGTCGGGCTTCCACTGTTGGAGGTAGCGCAGCAGCGAGGCCTCGTCGGTCACCGCGTCCGGCACCTGCAGCGTCAGGCCGCCGGCCGTGTAGGTGACCAGGTTCAGCAGCGTCGCGCGGTCGATGGGGTGGCCCTTCAGCGCGGGCAGGAAACGGCTGGGGTGGTCCGACAGCCGCAGCCTGCCTTCCACCAGCGCTTTGGCGCCGAAGGTCGCGTTGAAGGTCTTGCTGACTGAGCCGACCTCGAACAGCGTCCTGTCGTCGACCGGCTTGCCGGACGCCTTCGACGCGACGCCATAGTTGAAGACGAAGGACTTCCCGCCGACCGTCACGCCGACGGCCATGCCGGGGATGTCGTGCTTCGCCATCATCGGGCGGACGGCCGCGTCGACGGCCCCGCGGATGGCTGCGGCGTCAGGCGTTGTCTCCGGCGCGGCCTGCGCGGAGCAGAGTGCCAGGCCGGCGGCGGCGAGCGCCGCCCGTCGTGTCGTCGATCGCGCCGCGGCGCGTGAATTCCCATGCATCGATGAAGCCTCGTGGAGTCGTTGTATCGGGCCGCGCGAGTGGCGCGGTGTTCATCCCGGACCTTAGAGGCTGGCGCGAAGTCGTGAAGGCGAAAGGCGCGTTACGGGTGATCGCCGTAACGCGCCATGTGACGGCCGAGTGCGCCGGCAGCATCGAGCGCGCCGTGCGTCCTCGCCGCCATCGCCCCAGTTCAAGGCTGGATCTCGAAGACCAGCATCTGGTTGCGGTCCGTCGGCGAATCCGCCGTGGGGAAGTTGTCGTCGGCGATGACGACCAGGCTGCGCTTGCCGTTGGCCAGCTTCGGCCCGAAGGTCATGCCCTCGAGGTTGGCGATGCCGCCCAGCTGCGTCTTCAGCGTCTCGAAGTCCAGCACCAGCTTCTTGGTCACCGGCGTCGCGCCGGCCAGCGAGGCGGCGCTCAGCACGTTGGTGGCGGCGGCGGTGTCGATCTCGTAGAGCCGGACCTGGTTGCCGATCACGCCGACGGAGAAGCTGCGCTCCAGCACCAGGAAACGCGTCGCCGACAGCGCCAGGATCTCCGTCGGGCCGTTGACCGTGAACTGGTCGGCCGGCACCGGCGTCGCCTGGACTTTCTCGATCGGATAGAGGTATTGCGCGTTGGCCGTGCCGCTCGCGCGGTCGAAGCGCGTCAGGCGCGAGGCGCTGCCCGCCGCCGTCGTCGACGCGGCACCGTCCTGGATCAGCGCGCCTTCCATCAGCACCCACGCCGACTGGGCGTCCGGCGAGAACGTCAGGCCTTCGAAGACCAGGTTGCCGCGCGGGCCGGTCTCCTGCGCGCTCATCTGGAACATCGCGGGCAGGGTGTACTCGCGCACCGCGTTGCCCTGCGGCGTGATCTCACGGATGAAGGGATTGATCACGCGCGGCGGGGTGCTGGTCAGCGTGCGGTCGCCCTCGCTCAGCCAGACCCAGTTGCCGGTGACCGGATCGACGCGGACCGACTCCGGATCGGCGACCTTCGCGTCCGGCACCTTCGGATAGACGCTGCCGTCCGGCTGCTTCATCGTCACCGCGCCGGTGAAGTTCACCGCGCTGAAGGTGGTCGCGTCGAAGCTCAGCTTCGCGGTGTAGAGGCGGGGCGCACCGGCGGAGTCGGTCGTCGTGCGGTCGTCGCTGATGAACACGTAGCTGTCGGTCTTCGGGTCATAGTCGACGCCGGACAGACCGCCCACGACGGTGCCCGCGTAGTCCATCCGCCGCGGCAGCACCTGCTGGCCGATGAGGCGCAGGCTGGAGACGGTGATGTTGTTGTTGCCGTTGAGCGGATCGCCGGCGTCGTCGCTGCCGCCACAGGCGGCCAGGGTTGCCGTCGCGAGCAGCAGCGGCACAAGGACCCTCTTTCCGGTCGGTGGGGTGCGATGGCCGCTGGCCCTCACCCCCTGCCGCTCCCGCAAGCGGGAGAGGGAGCAAGACGTGGCGTGGAGGAAAGAGAGCGTCGAGGGGAGGGCCATGACAGCGATCGAGGTCGTGATGCGTGTCATGTTCGTTGCGCCAGGTTGCGCGGAGGTGACAAGCCGTGGCTATCATGCGCACCCGCCGCGTCGAATCATGTCGAAACAGAGGGCCGGCGATTCAGGGAGAAGAAGTCATGCGAGCCGTGCTGCTCATCATTGTTGTCGCCGTGCTGGGTGTCGTCGGCTGGAAGAAGCGCGACGAGATCCCGTTCCTGCGCGACGCCGCCCGCGAGGTCGAACGCCAGGCCGACAAGGTCGAGGTGCCCAAGATCCGCTTCGACAACGAACCGGCCGCGTCCTCGGACGGTCCGCCGGCGAGGCCGGCGCTCGGCGGCCCGCGCCGTTGCCTGGTCAACGGCAGCGTGCTCTACACCAACGATGCCTGCCCGGCCGGCAGCACCGAGCAGAAGGTCAAGGGCGGCACCATCACCGTCATGCCGGCCTACAAGGCGCCGCCGGCGCCCGAGTCGCCCAGCTCCGGCATCCCCAACGCCCGCGACCTGCTCAAGCCCAAGGGCGGCACGCTGAAGGAACAGGCCCAGGAGAAAGCGATGGAAGGCCTTTGACGCCTGCAAGGGCCCCGGAGCATCCGAGGCCTCTCAGCGTCTGAGCAGTTCAGCAGTTCAGCAGTTCAGCAGTCGAGCAGTCGAGCGGTCGAGCAGCTGAGCCGCTGAGCCGCTGAGCCGCTGAGCCGCTGAGCCGCTCGTCTGACGCCGGGGGCGCCTCGGCGATCACCTGTCGCGAGGTTCATGCAGGGTCAGGTCTTGCGTCCCACCTTGCCGACCGTCTTGACCGGCAGCACCGCCAGCAGCGCGCGGCCCACGCCGAAGATGGCGATGCCCAGGCTCCAGGCGAGCAGCTTCACCATCGAGCAGGCGCTCATGACCAGCAGCGCCACGCCCGCGAGGCGGGGCATGCCGAGGGTCTCGATCGCGACCGCGGCCAGCGTCGACAGGTCCTCCAGCGCGTCGGCGCCGAAGGCCAGCGCCGGCAGCCAGCCGATGGCCAGCAGCAGCCGCGACCGGGATTCGCCCGGGTGGCGCCATCCCGCCAGCCACGTGAACACGCGCGACGCGAGCCGCGACAGCAGGTAGGCGGCCGCCAGCAGGAAGAGCAGGTCCCACGCGAGGCCCCAGAAGATGCCCGCGCGGTTCTGGCGGATCCAGTCGAGGTGATCGGGCCAGCCGTGGACCAGGACGTGGATCAGGAAACCCGCCTGGTGCCGGGCGAATTCCCAGGGCGCCGCCGCGCTGCGCATCAGGCATTCCCACCAGCCGCCCGGCGCGGGCAGTCTCGACTGCAGGAAGGGCAGCTGTTGCAGGTTCCAGCCGGAGAACAGCAGGAAGACCGCGGCGGCGACGACCGCGAACAGCAGCCACGGCAGGGACCGCCGTTCGTCCCAGACGCTGGGCCCCTGGAACGGGGCCGGCGGCACGTGGGGCCGCACGTCGACCGAGATCTTCTGCTTGCCCTTGGGAATGCGCACGATCTCCGTCGACATGCGCCGCACCGTCATGCCGGCGAGCGCCCAGAGCGGCGTGTCGTGGAGCGCGTCGTGGCGCAGCGGCAGCGTGCCCGCGAAAGGCTCCGGCAGCGGCATGCCGAAGGCGTCGCTGCCGGCGGGCAGGCTGGACAGCGGCGGGACGCCGAGCTCCTTCGCCACCTCGTTGACCATCCACACCATCGAGGCGTCCGGCAGTCCGGTGCGGCCATGGGGATAGCGCCGGCTGTCCTCCGACGCCGCCGGATAGCTGCCGCCGACATCGCAGTGCACGCCAGGGAACCAGAGCTGGCGCAGCGTGCGCGTGATCGGGCGGTTGAAGCGGTCGACCGCGGGGATGTCGACGCGGCTCGGCGAGTCGTAGACCCGCGGCAGGAAAGGCCAGCGGTGCTCGTCGAAGGCCAGCGCGTGGCGGACGTGGAGCATGTGCTTCTTGTCGGCGAAGGTCGCCGTGGCCGGGTTGTCCCGCGACCCGAAGGGCGGCAGGCCGACCGATTCCACGGTGTCCCAGACGCCGACCCAGAAGACGTCCGCCGGACGCGCGAAGTTGCGCCGGACCTGCTCGGCGAGCCGGTTGCGCGAGGCCGCGGTGGCCTCTTCGCCGCCCTGGGCGCCGCGCGCGCCTTCCTGGCCCGGTCTGGCGAATCCGCGGTGGACGAAACGCGCGAGCCAGCGCCGCCAGTGCTTGCGGCCCTCGGCCTGTTCCTCGATCGGCGGCTGCGAGAAGTAGATGCGCACCAGCGTCGGGATCAGCTCCTCGTGCTCGGGACGCAGGATGCCGAAGAGGTTGACCATGCCGACGATCGCGCGCGCGGTGAAGGCGCCGCGCGAGAAGCCGAAGCAGAAGATGCGGTCGTCGATGCGCTCGTCGACATGGCGCATCAGGAAGCGGTAGCCCTCGCCGATGTTGTCGTAGACGCCCTGGCCCGAGGCCAGGCCGGCGATGCGCGCCCAGCGGCGCTTGATCAGGTCGATGAGGCCGGTGGGCGGGGCGGCATCGGGCGAGCCGACGCCGGGGTCGTAGTACAGCAGCGACTCGATGGTGGGCTGCTGGCTGCGCAGGTAGCCGAACAGCTTCAGGACGTTGGTGTCTTCGATGCCGCCGGTCAGCGTGTTGTTCGTGCCGTCGCAGAACAGCACGAGGTTGCGCTGTCTGAGGTCGGCGCCCGCGCCCGCGCCCGTGGTCGTTCCCGTGCCCGCGTCCATGCCCGTCCCCCCGCCGTGTTTCTTCTGCCGAAAGACGAAGGCTAGGACGGATGGGCGCGCCGGTCATCCCCGAATGTGGGGACGCGGGAAAACACCTCGTGACGGAGGCGGCGCGCCCGCGCCGGCGGCCGCCTGGCTGAGGCAACATTTGAGCATGCCGCTCTCCGATCCGCAACTCTTCGTCGACGGGGCCGCGCGCCGCCGGCGCCGCATGATGGCCTGGCTGATCGGCGCCAATCTCACCGTCGCGCTGGTGCTGGGCGCGCTCGTGACGCATGTGCTGGTCACCTCCCACCGCGCCTACGCGGCGCAGGCGCGGGATGTGGCCGAAGGGCTGGCGGCGGTCGCGCAACTCAATGTCGCCGCCGAGATGGGACGCGTCGACGCGGTCCTTCGCGCGACTGGGGCGGAGATGGAGCGGCTGCTCGACGCCCCGGGGGGCGCTTCCGACGCGGTGCTCAACGACGTGCTCAACGCGCGCTACCGGCTGCTCTTCGGCATCGAATCCCTCCGTGCCGCCGACGCGTCCGGTCTGGTGCGCTGGGGCACGCGCCTGCCGGTCGCCACGCCCGCGCAGATTGCCGATCGCGACTTCTTCATCAAGGCCCGCGACCTGTCGACACCGGTGACGCAGGTCACCGGCCCGCTGGTCTCGCGCGTGTCGGGCAACTGGGTGATCGGCTTCGGCCGGCCGCTGGTGGTGCGCGGCCGGTTCGCGGGCGTGCTCTACGTGACCGTGGGCGTCGATCATTTCCGGCATCTCTTCGAGCGCTACGACCTCGCGCCGCTCGACGCGATGACGCTGCGCCGGGACGACCTGCGCCTGGTCGCGCGCATGGCGCCGGGCAGCCCCGCGCAGGGGGACGTCGGCGAGCGACAGGTCTCGCGCGAGCTGCGCGAGAGGCAGGCCGCGCAGCCGCGCCAGGGCACCTTCGTGTCGACGGTGACGATCGACGGGCAGGACCGGACCACGGCCTACCGCGCACTCGACGACTGGCCCTTCATCGTCTACGCCGGCGTGAACCACGAACGCTTCTTCAAGACCTGGCGCCAGCAGGCGTGGACGGTGGTCGCGCTGGCGGTGCTGGCGTGGCTGCTGGTGGCGCTGGCGACGGGGCTCGTCCATCGCGCCACGCGGCGACAGGACCGGGCGATGCAGGCGCTGGCGGACCAGGGCAGGCGCATCCAGGCGCTGCAGCGCGAACAGTCGGCCATGCTCGACAGCGACCTGGTCGGCATGGCGAGGATCGCGCGCCGGACCATCACCTGGCGCAACCGGGCGGTGGAGCGGCTGCTCGGCTACGGCCCCGGCGAACTGCAGGACAAGCCGGCGCGGATCTTCTACTGGGACGACGCGCAGTACGAGGAGGTGGGCCGGCAGGTCTACGCGGCGGTGACCGAACACGGCTACTACCGCGCGCAGATCCGCATGCGCAGCAAGACCGGCGAGGCGGTGTGGGTGGACTTCGGCGCGGTGCCCTTGTCCGACACCGAGGTCTTCGCGATGGCGGTCGACATCACGGCGATGAAGGCGGCGCACGAGGACATGGCCCACGCCGCCTTCCACGACGCGTTGACGCAACTGCCCAACCGCGTGCTGCTGTACGACCGGATCGAGCAGGCGCTGGCGATGGCGCGGCGCGAGCGCAGGCAGGTGGCGGTCTGCTACCTCGACCTGGACGGGTTCAAGGCGGTCAACGACGCGCAGGGGCACGACGCGGGCGATCAGCTGCTGCAGACGGTGGCGGCGCGCCTGACGGCGGGCATCCGGCCGCTGGACACCGCGGCGCGGCTGGGCGGCGACGAGTTCGTGCTGGTCCTGACCTGCGTCCAGGACGATGAATGGCGGGCGGCGCTGGCGCGGGTGGTCGACGCGATCGGCGCGCCCGTCGTGCTGTCGTCCGGCACGGTGGTGACGGTGGGCGTGACCGCCGGTGTCGCGGTCTTCTCGCCGGACGACGAGGCCGGCGCGCACGAGCTCATCGAGCGCGCGGACCACGAGATGCTGCGCGGGAAGCGGGAGGGGAAGGGGCGGATGAGAGGTGGTGAGGGGAATCGCCACAGAGGATGATCAAGGCAACGACGCGAGGCCACCGCTCGCCGTATCGCGTCGCGGCCATCGTCATGCGATGGGATCGATCTTTCACGACACGAGGTGACCGGTGAGCACACGGGGACTGTTCGACGACATGCACATCGATGGGGCTGTCGATGGCGTCCAGGAAATCGGCCCAGGGGCGCGCGTGCTGCGGGGATTCGCGCGGCCTGGCGCCGGCGAATTGCTGAAGGCGATCGACGAGGTGGTGCGGACCGCTCCGTTCCGGCACCTGGTGACGCCGGGCGGGTACACCATGTCCGTCGCGATGACCAACTGCGGCGCGCTGGGCTGGACGTCCGATCGGCGGGGTTATCGGTACACGACGATCGATCCCGACACGGGAACGCCCTGGCCGGCGATGCCTGATGTGCTGAGGCGCCTCGCCCACGATGCCGCGGCGGCGGCTGGCTTCGAGCGCTTCGAGCCCGACGCCTGCCTGGTCAATCGCTACGCACCCGGCACGAAGCTGAGCCTCCATCAGGACAAGGACGAGCAGGACCTGGACGCCCCCATCGTCTCCGTGTCGCTGGGCATGCCGGCGGTCTTCCTGTTCGGGGGACTGCGACGCGACGATGCGACCGCGAAGATCCCGCTGTTCCACGGTGACGTGGCCGTCTGGGGCGCAGAGGACCGGCTGCGTTATCACGGCGTCATGACGCTGAAGGACAACCCCCATCCCGATCTGGGGAGTCACCGCATCAACCTGACCTTCCGCAAGGCGGGATGAGCAGCAACTAACCCGGCAAGCACACGCTCCCCGACGCATTCCGCTTGCAGCGCGTCGCCTTGCTGTGGCACCTTGCCTGCTCACTCAGCGGTCTTGCCCCGGGTTGTTCTTCCAGGAACTTGTCGATTTCCGACGCTCCCCCTCGTCGTCAGTGCATCAACCCCCTCAAAGGACTTCCCTTGAAATACCTCGGCCTCGCCTACTTCACCCCTGAAGCCTTCGCCAAGATGGCGCCCGAAGACGTCAAGGCCTTGGTGAGCCAATGCCCGCCCCTGGACGAGAAGATGCGCGCCACGGGCAAGGTGCTGGTGTCCGCGTCGCTCGGCGATCTGGAAGGCTGGAAGACGCTTCGTCCGAGCGGCGGCAAGACGCACGTCACCGACGGGCCCTATACCGAAGCGAAGGAAGTCGTCGGCGGCCTGTTCATCATCGAAGCGGACAGCGAGGAAGAAGCGCTGCGCATCGCTTCGATGCATCCGGCGGCCACGCTGGGCGAGGCCGGCGGATGGGCGGTCGAGCTGATTCCGATGGATTTCTATCTGAGCCGCTGAGGACTGAGCGTCGGCGTCTCTGCATATGCTGATGGTTCTCCGGGTGACAGGGTCACCGGGGTGACGTCGAACTGGTTGCCGCTTGGTTGATCACGACCTGCGGCGGACCGCGACGACCGGGTCTTCATCGCCTCCGCGAATGGCCAAGGACACGCACCCATCTCCCTGATTGCCGCCGATGACGTAGAGGCGTCCATCGGCTTCCTTGCGGAAGACCCAGGTGACGTGGAATCCGGATCGAGTCTGCAAGTTCTGGTGGAAGATGGCGACGTCGCCTGGTTGAGCCTCCGCTGGCGTCACGGCGGCTCCCCATGTCTTCCAGCTGTCGGCTGCCAAGGCGCTGCCTGGTGCAGCCGGAAGCGCTTGAGCCGGGGATTCGCCGTTGTACTGCTGGATCACCCAGGCAATGAAGGCACCACACCAGGACGTCGCATCGCCAAGCGGAGTGCCGCCGTTGCCGGCACGCAGGTATTCGACGATGCGCGGGTTGCTAGCGTCGACAGCCTCCCGGTCTTCCTCGGTCTGACCGAGTTCGCCAAACGCCCAATCCAGCCACCTAGCGGAAGAGCGCTCGAATGTCGAGGCCGATGATTGCCTCATCACGTCGAGTTGGGCGCCGTCCAGCGTTTCGATGGGGTGACGGGCCGTCGTATCCCAATCGATCAGTTGATTGAGCCGGCGCGAGCGGGCCAGCTTGTCCAGCTCCGCAAGCGACGGCGTGTGGCCCTTGCCGGCCAGCGCCAGCTTGACGAGGAACAGCGTTGCCATGGCGCGCTGGCTGGGCTTGCCGGCCGCGAGGGACTCGTCGAAGTGCAACAGCCGTGCCAACGGTGCCGCCAGGCTGGCGACCTTCGCCGGGAAGTCTGACGGCGAAGCGATGGAGACCGCCACCGGCTCCGGTGATGCGCCCCAGCTCCCAGCCTTCTTGCCGGTGTCCGTTGCTTCCGGTGCGCGCGTCTTGCTCGACGTCGCGAGGTCGGACAGCGCGTTGGGCAACCGACCCACGATCGCCAGGAAGGCCTGCAAGGAGACCTCGTCCGTCCCGTCCAGATCGATGTCCAGGGCTTTCGCCCGCGCGACGAGGGCCCTCCGCGTGGCTTCGTCGAGGATGCCGGTGGCGGTGACACCCAGCGATGTCTGCAATGCCACCTTGTCCGCTACCGCCATGATCCGTTCGATGAAATTCTTGGCGTCGGTGAATGGACCCAGACCGTCGAACGTTTCCGGATCCGGTGCGGGTGTCTCGCCCGGTGCGGCCCCGCCGCCTGCAGGTAGTTTGGCGTTCGCGCTCTTCTCCGCCTCCGTGGCGGGCTTTTCGCCCGCGGCGCGCATCTTGACGACACGCCCCAGCAAGTCGAACCAGAACGGAGCGCCCAGCGCCACGAAGAAGGCGGTGATGATGAAGCCGAAAAGGAAGAGCCAGGTGTGCCAGCTCCAGAAGGCGCTGCCTTCGAGGGCCATCGGTGGAATGCCCAGACGCGCGTCTCCCGCGAACGCATGGTGCTTAGTCTGCAGCGGGCATTCGTGATCGACCCGAGGCGCGTGTCTTTCTCCGTTCTCGCCCTCTCTCACCCGGCAGAGGGCATCCCGCGCATTGCGGGCGGTCCAGCCGACGGGCAGGCTCAGGCGGCCGCTGCTCGCGCTTTCCACACACGACTTCAAGCGCTGGACGTCGACGCCGGGCAGCTTAGCGCAGCCCGCGAACGCATCGGGATCGCGCAGGAACAGCGGACCGGACAACAGGATCGGGCCGCCAGCGACGTCGAAGCTCAAGTCCTTGAGCGCCTCCTTGGCCGTCAGCAGGGACACCTCCGCCGCCTCGAGCTCGGTGCGGGTGGTTCGGTTCATCGCGCCCTTGATGTGCGCGAACCAGCTGCCGAGCGTGTTCAGGCACTGCCTGACGTCGGCCAGGCGCTGCTGTCGACTCGGCAGACTGGCGGACGGGACCGGCTTCTGGGCGCCAGGCGTCGCGGACGCCGATGGCACCGGTGGCGCCGGCGCCGCCGGTGGCGCGAGGTCGCCGCTGATCGTCATGTCTCGAAGCGCGCCGACTTCGGTCTGCAGTTGAGGCAGCAGTTGAGCCCAGGTCATCGGGTTGCTGATGGGGAACTTGGCGAGGTCAGCGGACTCCAGACTGGCTTTGACCCGAGCGCATCGCTGTACCGTGGTTGGGGAGATGGCCAGCAGGTCGTTTGGCGTTCCGTCGGTGAGCTTCTGCTGATTGGGATCGAAGTTCGCAAAGGGGCGATTGGAGGACACCATCGCCGCGATGCGCGTATTGACGTCCGAGATGGCCTTCACCGCCCGATCGATCGGATGCTCCGGGGTGACCGTCGGCGGCGCGTTGGCCTCGCCCTGCGTGCCGAACTCATTGAGCGTGCGCTGCGCCAGCGAGGCGAAGCTGCGTCGCAGATCCGGGTCGCCCGACAGACGCTCCGCCAGGAGGAAGGTGTTGACGTTGAGCGCCGCCGCTGCGCCCAGCGAGAAGATCAGACCCCACCGCATCGCCTTGCGCTGGAACCAGCCGTCGGCGCGCTGGCCGACTTGGTCGAACCAATGGGCGATGGCGGTCTCGTAGCCCGCCCAGTTGGTCTCGTTGCCGGGCAGCAGCGCGCGCAGCACCCCGTCGACGCCGGCCCCGCCCGCGGGCAGGTTGTCGATGAACAACTGGGGTGTGCTGTGTCTGTCCTTGGGATGTTTGCCTTCCTTGCGTCCGTTGTCGAACACCTCGATGAGGAGTGCGCGGGCGAACAGGTCGCTGGGAATGGCCGAGGGTCCGCTGGCGCGGGCGATCCCGCGCTCGACGCTCTGCCCCTTGAAGAGGCTGAAGATGATGGGGTTGGCGAGCAGACGCGCCTTCAGCTTGCCGTCGCCTTGCAGCGCCTGGTCCAGCAGGTCGTGCATCGTGAACTGGCGCGACGTGAACAGCTGGCCCATCACCGTTTCCTGCAGCTTGGTGACCAGCAGCGCAAGCACGAGGTAGGTCAGGACCAGACCGATGACGACATCGAGGATGACGGTGTCCATGGCAGCGTGTTCCGGTCAGGCGACGTCGTTGTAGAAGAGGTGGTCGCCGATCGCGGCGCAGGGCTGCTTGCCGTTGGCCCAGAAAGGGCGGACTCGGCTGGTGTGGTAATGGCGTGCGCCCCGGGTGATGTCGGCGATGCTGCCTGCCAGCACGTCGTCGGCAAGCGCCAGCGTCTGGAGCAGGATCTCGTCGGGCTGCCTGACCACGGCCAGCATGCGTGCGCGATTGGGGTCTTTCTCGTTCCAGCAGCTGAACTGCCAACGGTCCAGACAGACGGCCCGCGCGTCGACGCATCGGCGGTATCGCGTGCGTGCGCGGTTGGCGATGACGCCGGCCACCGCCTGCAAGCCGCGCGGCCCCTGGTTGCGCGCCTCGCCCCAGAGTGTGGCGGCGATGACTTCGCGATCGGTCAGCGCCGCAGCGCTGCTCGCGGGGTGCGTGTCCCGGGTCACCGCGGTCGATGCTGCCGTCACGGTGGCCGTGCCACCCCCTCTCAGGACGGGCAGTACGTTGAACCAGTCCAGCACCGGCTGGATCGGGCCATAGACCGCATTGGGCGCATCGCTGCGTGGGTCGGCATCGATCAGGCCGGCCAGATGCATGCCGCGCAGCCGGCCAACAGCATCCCAGACTGCAGCGCCGCTGTCGCCCGGCTGAGTGGGGACCTCGCAGCGGTAGCCGATCGCGTTCTCCAGGAAGTAGTCAGCGACACCCGGCGTCAAGCCGGGGATGTCGACCTCGCCGGACCAGTGGACCAGCGCGGTTCCCTCGGCAGTGCCGCCGCGCCGGCGCAACTGCAAAGATTCACGCAAGGCCGGTGTGGCCGCGTTGACACCTTGCGGAAGCAACTCGGGCTGGCGCGCCAGCACGTCGAACAGCTCGGCGTCGATCTCGACCAGCGCGGCGTCGATCGGGGTCCTGAACGCGCCCGCGGCTAGCATCGGTTGCCAGAGACGCAGCTGTCCCGTGAAGCCTTCCGCGCCGGACAGGTCGGAGACCAGGACCCGGTCGCTGCTTTGCGCATCCGGGCCAGGCGCCGCGACATGACCGCAAGTCAGCAGGTAGCGACGGCCGCTGGCGCGGTCGCGCAGCAAGGCCGTCGCGGACCCGGTGAATGCGGGACGGCGCTCCGGCGACAAGGTCGGCAGGCCTTGACCCAGCGCCCGACCGCCCGGCAACCACCGCAGCGCGAGCGGCGCATCCATGCCTGCCAGTTGCCAGTGGCGGGGAAAGGCGGCGGATGTCCAGCCGGGCCGAAGGACCAGATGCAAAGCCGGATCGGACGATTGCAGCGAGGTCCAGACGCCCGAGATGGCGGAGCGATCCAGCCAATCAGGCATCCTCGGCGAGCCGCGGCCGGCCAGGCATTGCGTGGCGAGCCGGAAAGCGTTGTGGACGAATGGAGCGCCGTGCATGGTCCGTCTCAAGGGTTCAGCGGTGAAACCATGCCGCCGCCATTGGTCGGCTGCCCGGGAGGAGCTGACCCCGCCGCGCTTCCCATTCCCGTTCCCGCACCGGCCGGCGGCGGGGCCGCGGCGGGCGTTCCCGATGCCGGACACTTCGCGCTGACTTGAAGGTCCTTCAGGCGCTGCGCATGCTCGAGATGCTTGCGCAGGAATCCTCTGGCGGCCTTCCACGCGCGCAAGAGTTCTCCTCCCTGGAACGTCACGAAGTCGTTGAGTTTCTGCGGGGACTGGACGCCGTCCAGCAGTTCCTGAGAGAGGTCGGGGTCCACCCTCGAATCAGGGACGCGATCGCTGGCTTGCGCCATCGCCAGGATCTTGGTGTTGAGTCCGCTGCCGACGGCCTGCGGGTCCTTCAGGGCCGGCTGTGCCTTGCCCAGGGTGCCAATCAGTTCCGGCGCCATCAGCCTTGCCTCCAGCGAGAGATCCGCGCCGGCGCTGTCGATCTGATCCCAGAGCGTCGCCAACACGTCGAGGGTGTCTTGTGCCACGGCCTCGCGGTCCTTCAGGAGAGTCTGGATCCGGTCGCGGGTATCGCGCTTGACGTCAGCCTTGCCCGTGCCCCGCGCGCGGTCGAACGCGTTAGCCGGCGTGTGGCCTTTCACGACGACGGGCTGCAGGTCGACGCGCAGCATGCGGCGGCCGCGACCATAGTTGTCGATGGCGAATCGCAGATCGTCGTGGATGCGCTTGAGCGAAGCCTTGCGTCCTTCGTCTCCCAGGATCTCGTCGTTGCGATAGAGCAGAGGGGCATAACGCAGCGAGAGGCAGCGCAACTGCTTGGCGCCGTCCTGATAATGCCCGTGGATATCGGGAATGCCGCCGCTGAATGCGGCATAGGTACCGGCAGCCACCGCAGAAGGGAACAGCAAGCTGCTATGCGGTAGTCCACGGATCCGCCGATACAACAGGATGGAGCCGCCGATCGGCAGGGCCATGTTGATGGCGGCGGTGCGATTGATGTCCGCGCGGGCGCGCTCGTCCAACGAGGCGCTGTAGCGTTCGAGCGTGTCGAGCACGTAGGCCAGATCGCCGTAGAAGCACTTGGGATTCTTTTCCCAATCGGTGCTGCTGTTGCGGCAAGGCTCGGTGCCGGTGCCGGTGCCGGTGCCGGTGCCGGCCCCAGTGGATGTCCCTTTCTGGGTCGATTCCGAGGGCTGCGACAGGTAAGGGAACTGCGGCATCTCCGGCACTGGCGCGAAGACAGAGCATGACGCCAGCAGCGTGGCCGCACACAGCGCCATCCTCCGTCCACAGACCCGTCGCATGGGACCCTCCGCCGATCGTTGTTGTTCTCCGCTCGGATGTTCTCCGTTGGCGGCGTTGTAGCGCATCCTCAACCTTGGGGAGGTAGGGGACGGACTCGTCCTGATTGGCGCAGCGACCCTGTGAGCACGATCGCCACCACCCCCAGCGCCGCCCCCGCCGGCACATCCATCACATGGTGCTGATACGTCGTCAGCACCGACACCCCGATCAGCGCGAACCACGCGTGCAGGACCACGGCCCAGGCGCCGCGCAGCACCGGCGCGAAGCGCGCCCACAGCAGCACCAGCACGCCGATGTGCAGCGACGGCGCGCGGTTGTAGGGCATGTCGCAATGCCCGAGCACCTCGAAGAAGAGCCCGATCAGCCCCTGCGTTGCGGGCCGCTCGAAGGTGAAGCGCAGCGGGAAGGCCGCATAGCAGAGCACCGACACCACCAGCACGATGAGCAGCCGCATCACATGGCGGCGCTGCCGCCCGGCGTCCGTGTCGATGAAGAACGAGAGCGCGAAGAAGACGCAGATCGACAGGTAGGGCACCACCGTCCAGCCCACGAAGGGAGTGGCGCGTTCCCACGCGAACACACCCGCGCCGACGTCGGTGCGCAGACTGGTCATGTGGTTGGAGGCCGTGTACAGCGCGGCATACGCCGTCGAGGTCGCCACGGCGCTGGGCAAAGGCCGCCAGGCTTCGGGCCACGGGATCGGAACGCGCATCGGAATCTCCGCCACGGGCAAGCTCGCCCGCCTATCCCTGATGACGAGATCCCGCTCCCGAAGCGGACATCGCCGCGAGTGATCACGACGCTTGAACGTGCTGGCCTTGAGCGGCGCGAATCGCGCGGACCTGTTCGAGCGACCGGTCGGCCTCGGCGTTGCGGCGCAGCGCGCGCTGGGCCTGCGCCAACGCGCTGAGCGCATCCGCCACCGCGGGGCTGAGCGCCGGGTCGTAGATCAGCCGATGCAGGCGCACGGCGTCCTGCAGCACTGGTTCCGCGGCCTCGGCCTTCTGCTGCTGAAGCAAGGCCTGACCCAGCACCTGCGTGGCGCTGGCCTCGTGGTCGCGTTGGTAGTCGGCGTTGCGGCCGTTCCGGATCGTCGCGAGCGTTTGCCGGGCCTGCGCCTCCGCCACAGCGGCATGGCCGGCGTTGAGTTCGAGCCAGGCGGATTCGGCCTGCTCGGCCACGGGCTCGCTCGCTGCGGGCGCTGGCGGCAGCTTGCGCGTCGCGCGCTGCGCCTGGAAGCCCGCGAGCGCTGCCTCCGCCTGACCGCTTTGCACCTGCCAGCGCCGCAGGGCGAGGCTGTAGAGCCGCCCCGGCGGTTTGCCGGCGGGTGTCGACTGCCGTTGGCGCTCCAGCAGCGTGTGCGCGTCGGCCAGTCGACCGAGGCTGGTCAGCGCCAGCGCACGGTCGGTGAGGATCTGCTCGTCCATGCCGTCGGGCGGATGGGGCGTCCCCAGCACCGAGACGTCGTCGCCGCTGACGGCCAGCGCGGCCTGAGTCTGGCCGAGACTGGCGAGCGAACGCGCCTGCCACATCCGCACCCAGCGGCGCTGCGGAAGATCGGCCGCGGCGGTCTCGCTCCATCGCCATGCGGGCGCGAGCGCTGCCAGGCCGTCGCGGAAGCGCCCGGCCTGGTTGAGGAAGATCGCGTAGTGCGTCTGCGTCTCCGCCACGCGGACCGGGTTGGCGTTGCGCGTCACCTCCGCCTCCATGCCTTTGCGCAGGCTGGTTTCGGCCTCGGCGTATCGACCCTGCGCGCGTTGGGCATGACCGAGGAATCCGTAGATCAGCGACAGATCGCCCGCGCCCAGCGGCGGGTTCGCCTCGCAGAGCTGCACGGCCTGCGCATACGCGGTCTCCGCGCGCTCGAAGGATTTGTTGAACAACGCCGCGTCGCCAAGGATGCGCAGCACCATCAGCAGGTCGGCGTTGGCCCGGGAGCCGCCGTTGACGACGGTATCGCCGTCGGCCCCGGCGCTGGCGTTGCGGGCGGTGCTGCCCCGTCGCGCGATCGCCAGCGCGCGTTCGGCGAAGGCCATCGCCACTTCCGGCTTGACGCGCCGGTTCAGCGACGCCTGTCCGATCTCGACCTGCAGCCGCGTCGGCGAGCTGGTGTCCTGTCGCGCGTCGAGGATGGCCGTCGCATCCTTCAACAGCGAGGCGGCTTCGTCGCGCTGGGTGTCCAGCGCGAGCGCGTTCGCCAGCGCCGCCATCGCGAGCACGGCCTCATCGCTCGCCGGTCCGTGCAACTCGCGCGCCACGCCCAGGCGCTGGCGCTGCAGATCGACCTCGCGCGCGTTCAAGCCCAGGTCCTGGTACATCGAGGCCAGCACCGTCAGCAGCCGCAGTCGCGCCGCGGGCGCGTCCTTGAGCTCGGCGTTGATGCGCTCGGCGCCGCGGTCCAGCAGTTCGCGCGCGGTCGTGTCGCGCGCCTTGGCCGGATTGGCCTGGTCGGCGGAATTCGCGCGGAACACGCCCTCCAGGAAGTCCTGCACGGCACGCGCGGTGGCGGCCTCGGCCTGCGCACGCTGCGTCTGCAGTCCCGCCTGGTGCGCCTGCCACAGCGCGACCGAGGCGCCGCCCAGCAGGGCCATGGCCGCGACGGCGCCCGCCGCCACCGGCAGCCGGTGCCGTCGGACGAGCTTGGCCGCGCGATAGGCCCATCCATCGGGCCTGGCCTGGACCGGCTCGCCCGCCAGCCAGCGGCGCAGGTCCTGCGCGAAGGCTTCCATCGTCGGATACCGATCGGCGGGCGACTTCTTCAGCGCGTGGTTCAGGATGGCATCGAGGTCGCCGCGCAGCTGCCGGCGCAGTGCGCGATCCGCGCCGGGGTCGCTGTCGCCGGGGCCGATGGCGAGGGCGATGCCGCTGGCCATCGGCACTTCCGCGGCTTCGATCACTTCCTCCAGCTCGGCCGCGCTGCCGCGCTTGAGGCGGTACGGGCGTACGCCGGCCAGCAGCTCGTACGCGACCACGCCCATGCTGTAGACGTCGCTCGCCGTGCCCAGCGGGTCGCCGCGGATCTGCTCGGGACTCGCATAGTCGAGCGTCAGCGCGCGGCCCGAGAGCTCGGTCAACGCGGTGCGCCTCGTGCGGTCGCCCTCGAGCAGCTTGGCGATGCCGAAGTCCAGCAGCTTCACCTGGCCCTCGCGCGTCACGAGGATGTTGCCCGGCTTCAGGTCGCGATGGACGACCAGCCGCGCATGGGCATGCCCGACCGCCGCCATCACCTGCAGCAGCAGCGCCACGCGCTCCCCCAGCGACAGCGCATGCGCGCGGCAGTACGCGTCGATCGGCACGCCGTCGACGTGTTCCATCGCGAGGAACGGCCGGCCGTGCGCGTCGATGCCGGCGTCGTACAGGCGCGCGATGTGTTCGTGCTCGAGAGTCTCGAGGATCTCCCGTTCCCGATCCATCCGTTCGGCGAGGCTGTCGCCCCAGACGATGCGCGGCAGCTTCAGCGCCACCCGGCGGTGCATCAGGCCGTCCGACCGCTCCGCCAGCCACACCGAGCCCATGCCGCCGCGACCGATCGGGTCGATCAGCCGGTAAGCGCCGACGCTGCTCCCCGGCGCGACGCCGTCGAAGGGCCCGAGCCCGCCGGCGGGTGCCTCCGCCGAGAAGAGCCGCGGCAGCGTGTCGAGGAAATCGTCGGTCTCCACCTCGGCCTGATGCGCGAGCAGGGCGCGCAGCGCCTCGCGATGCACGGCGTGTTCGCCGATCAGGCCTTCGAGCCAGGCCTCGCGCGCCGGCCGGGACAGGTTGAGCGCCTCGTCCAGCAGGGCGCTGATCGCGGGCCAGTCGCCTTCGAATCGGGAGAGGGTCGTCATGCCGTCATCCCCCGCGCCATGACGGACCGCGACGGCATCGTCAGTCGCGCAGCGCGTGCGCGAGCAGCAGCCGGGCCTTGTCCCAGTCGCGGCGCACGGTGCGCGCGGACAGTCCCAGCGCCTCGGCGATCTCCTCGTCCTCCAGGCCGCCGAAGTAGCGCATCTCGACCACGCGGCCCAGCCGCTCGTCGACGCGGCCGAGGTCCTCCAGCGCCGCATGCACGGCCAGGATCTCGTCGGACGCGGCGGGCAGGCCGCCGATCAGCTCGGAGTTCAACGTCACCTGCTCGGCGTCGCCGCCGCGGCGGTCGGTCTTCGCCTGACGCGCGGCGTCGACGATGATCGATCGCATCACCGTCGCCGCATAGGCCAGGAAATGCCCGCGGTCCGAAGGCGTCAGCGTGTCGCGCTGGAGGAACTTGAGGTAGCACTCGTTGACCAGGGCCGTCGTCGCCATCAGGTCGTTCCCGGAGCCGCGCGACAGGCGCCGGTGGGCCACTTGCCGGAGCTCGGGATAGAGCAGCTCGAAGATCCTGTCGAAGGCCTCGCGGTCGCCTTCGCGCGCCCGTCCGATCAACTGCGTCACTTCCCCCATGCCGTGCTTCCGTCCAAAACGAGGTTGGTGACGGCGATGGTAGCGCGGGCTTCCGGCGGTCCGTCCCGCCGGGCGTCCCCAAGTCCTGCCGGGTTGGTGTCATCTCGTGTCACTCCGCCCGGCGCGCAGCCCGGGACAGGGGGCGCATCGGGAGCATGGAACGCATCGGCCGCAGCGAAGGCAGGGCCAGGCCCAGCGACGGCAGACGCCACCGCAGGGTGGACAGCAGGCACGCGCAGGCGCAGGCGAGCGTCAAGGCCGCGAGGGCCCCGGTGCGGGGCGCGAGCAGGACGAACAGGGTGCCGAAGGCCGCCTTGCCGAAGAGTCCGCCGACATAGCCGCGCAGGAAATGCGCGGCGGCGCGATGGCCGCCCTGGGCGTGTTCCGCCATGGCGACGGGGCCGGTGATCAGCGGCAGCGAGGACAGCAGGCCGGCGGCGAAGCCGCCGAGGGCGGGGCCGAAGAGCGTCGCGATCGCGGTGAGCGCGCCCGCCATCGCGGCGACGATTCCCATCGAGCGCCATGTCGCGCCATCGGGCCGCCCGTTCGCCACGATCTCCGCCCCGAGCCGGGGCATCGCCACGAAGGCGAGGGCGCAACTGCCGAGCGCCAGCATCAGCGCGGCGCCCAGATCGGTGCTGGCCGCCTTGGCCGGCAGCGCCATCGTCAATGCACCGCCCAGCCCGCAAGCCAGCGCCAGGGCGCCGCCCCCGTGACGCGCGGCACGCGCATAACCCAGCGCGAAGACCGCCAGCACCGCGCAGGCGGCGACGCTGCCGATCGCGGCGCTGATCGCGAAGCTCATGCCCTCGTCGTGCGCCAGCCAGGCCAACGTCGGCGCCGTGATCGTCGGCAGCGCGGCGACAAGACCTGCCACTCGTCGGCCGCCGTGTCGCGCCGCCGCCATCACCAGCAACACCGTGCCCGCCGTCAGCAAGGCCTTGAACAACTCGTCCATCGCGCTCCCCCTTGGAGACGGCGGGAGAAATCACGCCGTCCTGCCCAGGTGAACGAGGTGGGCGGCCGGGGACGGACAGCGGCCTCGACCCTCAAGCAAGGGACAAGGACATCGGCCTGCAGCGCCCGCCGCGTGTCCGGCGCAGGTCCGGAACTTCGTTCAGTGGGGTAGCAGGCGCTGCGTCGGAATGACTGTGTGATGGTGTGATGGTGTGACGACGCGGCGCTCCCTTCTCGTCATTGCGGAGTTGCCATGTTCAGTGTTGACTGGTTCCCGGTGGAGCGGCGGTTGCATGCCGCCCTCGTCGCCGTGCTTGGTGTCCTCCTCGTCGCCTGCGGGGGCGGTGGCGATCCGGCGTCTCCCGATGGCGCCGCGCCGACGGCGCCGCCCGTGGTGACGCCGCCCGTCACACCGCCGGTCGTCACGCCCCCCGTGGTCACGCCGCCGGTGCTGACCATCACCCAGCAGCCTGCGGACGCCTCGGTCGTCGCGGGCGCGCAGGCGACCTTCGTCGTCGCCGCCACCTGCAGCAGCGGCAGGCTCAATGTCCAGTGGCAGCGCAACCTGGGCGCGGACGGCACGTTCGTCGCGATCGCGTCGGCGACGACGCCGAGCTACGCGCTCACCACCGCCGTCGCCGACAACGGCGCGAAGTTCCGTGCCGCGCTCGACTGCGGCGGCGAGAGCGCGACCACCAGCACGACGGTCACGCTGATGGTGAGCAGTCCCGCGGTCAGCGTGCTGTCGCCGGTGCTGGTGACCGGGCTGCGCCATCAGGCGCCGCTGTCCTTCTCGCGGGGCATCGTCCGGGAAGCCTCGGGAAGCTATGCGTTCGTCACGGGGAATTCGGTGGCACGGATGTCGGCGGACCTGCAGTCGATCACGCCGATCGCCGGCGACGTCGCCGACTTCACCGGCGCCACGGTCGACGGCGTGGGCGCGGCGGCGCGCTTCAACCTGCCCTACGGGATCACGGCCGCCGCCGACGGCACGCTCTACGTCACCGAGCGCTACGGTTACGTGATCCGCCGCATCGGCACCGATGGCGCCGTGACGACGATCGCGGGCTCGCCGGGCCAGTTCGGCAATGCCGAGGGCACGGGCAGCGCGGCCAGGTTCTACCTGCCGAGCGCCATCGCCCTCGGGCCGGACGGCGATCTCTACGTCGCGGACCGGAGCAACCAGGTGATCCGCCGCGTCACGACGGCCGGCGTCGTGACCACCTATGCCGGTACGCCGGGCTCGGCGGGTTACGTCGACGGTGCCGCCGGCACGGCGAAGTTCAACCATCCTTCGGGGCTCGCGGTCGCCGGCGACGGCACCGTCTACGTGGCCGACTTCGACGGCCGCATCCGCCGCATCTCCCGCAATGGCAACGCGGCCGGCAGCGTCGGCACGGTGGCGGGCAGCGGCTCCAGCTCGATCACCGCTTCCATGGACGGCGCGGGACTGGCGGCGACCATCGTCCTGCCGGAGCACATCGCGTTGTCCGGGAGCACGCTCTACATCCGCGACGGCGCGGGTCTGGTGCGCAAGCTCGACACCGCGACCGGGGTTGTCACGACCATGGCGGGCACCGTCGGCGTGACGGTCCCCAGGGACGGCCCGCGCGGCGTGGGCTCGCTGGAGACGGGCTTCCACAGCGGCGGCCTGGTCCCCATGCCGGACGGCGGGCTGCTGATCACGGAAACCACCTTCTATCTGGGGGCGGTGCGCCGCGTCGATCCGGACGGCCTGATCACCTCGCTGGCCATTGCCAACGTCTTCGGCTTCGACAACAAGTCGCCCGGCACGGGCGTGCTCGCGCAAGTGCCCTTCTCCTCGTTCGCGGATGACGCCACCGACGGCGGGCCCGCCCAATTCACCGGCAACATCTCGGTGGCGGCGTCGCCGGACGGCGGACTGGTCGTGGGGACGCGCAGGGCGGTGCGCCGCATCGCGACCAGCGGCGCCGTGAGCCCCGTCATCGGGCTGATCGGCGCCGGCACCATCGACGGCAAGGGCAGCGCCGCCGACGTGGTCACGGCGGATCAGACGATGGTGGTCGGTCCCGACGGGACGATCTACTTCTCCGACCTCTCGACCGTCCGCACGATCGACTCGACGAACACGGCACGCACGATCGCCGGGACGCCGTCGTTCTACGGCGACCCGTCAGGACAGGGGCAGGGCGCGGTCGACGGTCCCGGCGCGACCGCGAAGTTCACCAACATCACGGGTCTTGCCCGCGCGGCCAACGGCGACCTGTACGCGTCCGATTCGCAGAACTACGCCATCCGCCGGATCGATCCGGCCGGCAACGTCAGCACGTATGCCGGCGTGATGAAGGAGCGGGGGACGGACGACGGCACGCGGGCGACCGCGCGCTTCACGATGCCGCTGGATCTGGCGCTGTCGCCCGACGGCACGATGTGGCTGCTCGACGGCGGCCGCGGCGACACGCCCACGGTGCGCCGCATCGAGCCAGACGGCACGGTCCGCACGCTGCCGGCGAAAGCGCGGCGCCTCGCGGTCGATCCCGCGGGCAACATCTACGTCATCACGCTGGCCGGCGACCTGGCGAGCCTGGATCCGGCGACCGGCGCGATGACGGTGCTGGTGCAGGCGGGGCAGCGGCTCGTCTTCGGCAGCGATCCGCGCATCGGCATCGACGCGAGCTGGGCCTTCGCGGCGGTGGGCGTCAAGCAGCTGGTGCTGATGTCGGATCGCCAGTTGATCCGGGCGACCTTGCCGTGAGGGCCGCCGTCGAGGACGCGCGGCGCGTTGGCATCAGGCGTACGCGTAGAACAGCGCGGCGAAGAAGTGGCACACGCTGCCGCCCAGCACGAACAGGTGCCAGACGAAGTGGGCGTAGCGCAGCTTGTTGTCGAGCAGGAAGACGACCGCGCCCAGCGTGTAGCTGAGGCCGCCGGCGACCAGCAGCGCAAGACCCGGCCCCGGGGTGCGCTCGATCAGCGGCCCGATGGCGAAGACGACGACCCAGCCCATGGCGAGGTAGAGCGCCGTCGACACCAGCGGATGGCGCAGCCGGTTCAGCAGCTTGATCGTGACGCCGAAGGCCGCCGCGGCCCAGACGGCGACCAGCAGCGTCACGCCCGGCCCGGAGTGCAGCACGCCCAACGTGAAGGGCGTGTAGCTGCCGGCGATGAAGACATAGATGGCGGCGTGGTCCAGACGCATCAGCCAAGCCTTCAGGCGGCCGTTGGCCAGCTTGGCAGGCAGGGCGTGGTACAGCGTCGAGATGCCATACAGCAGGATGCCGCTGGACGCGAAAATGGCGGCAGCGGCGACGTCCGCGGCCGCGCCGTGGTTCATCGCGCGGATCACGAGGATGGGCAGGGCCGCGATGGCCAGCAAAGCACCCAGCCCGTGACTGATGGTGTTGGCGATCTCTTCGCCCAGAGTCTGGGGGCGGTCGACGAGGAGGGAACGAGCGGTCATGAGGCAGGTCGTGTGAACGGGCGGACAGCCCGATGATCGCTCATCGGCGTCCGGTCGTCCCGGGCTACAGTCATGGCTGGTGAGGCACGGGGCCATGGGCGATGACTGAAGAAGAATCCCTTCTTGCCGCGATCCACGAAGGTGTGGAACTTCTGCCTCATGACCTGGCGTGGCCGGGCGCATTCGAGTTGGAGCGTTCGCGTCTCTCATCGCTCTTTCCCGGGGTCTTCGTCGCGATCGAACACATCGGCAGCACGGCCATTCCAGAGATGACCGCCAAGCCGATCATCGACATCCTTGGCGGCGTCGATTCGCTCGACGGCGTCGACGTGTTGTCGCGCCGGCTGTGCGAATCGGGTTACACCACCTCTGAGGAATTCAACGCATCGCTGCATGACCGGAAGTGGTTCATGCGATGGGCCAACGGGCGCCGGACGCATCATCTCCATGTCGTCGTCCACGACGGTCCGGTCTGGCGCGATCGTCTGGCGTTCCGGGATCTGATGAGGGCCAATCCCCAGGCGGCCGCCGAGTATGAGAGCCTGAAGGCAAGGCTCGCCATCGAGTACCGGGACGACCGGGAGGCGTATACCGAGGCGAAGGCGCGTTTCGTGCGAGCTGCCTTGTCGTCACCGAGGCTGACAAGCCAGATGCCAACGTCATGAAGCAGGTCGTGTGATCTTTCGGACGGACCACTGATCGCTCAGCGTTATCCGGTCACGGTGGCCGGGTGCATCGGGGTTCGCCTTCGGATGCATCGTCACCTGCTCGATCCAGACCGTCTCGGAGGGATTGTGCTCCTCGATCGTGTTGAGCGCATCGTCAAGGCGCCCGGGTTCCGCGATCGAGTAAACAAATCGGGTGACGTTGCGCAGCGCATTGGCCGCGAACTCGGCATGCGTGATGGCGTCGCTGCCGCACCAGATGAAGTCGTCGTCTTTGGCCTGCTCCAGAGCCCGGCTCAGGCCAGCCGCAGTGACTGCGAGGTAGATCATGGGTCGTGATGCTACTGCGCACGGCCATGCACGAACGGATGCAGAGCGCGGATGCTTGATCCGTGGGCAGGTCTTGAGAGTGCGGAACGGCGTTCCCGCCCAGCTCGGCCTACCTTGGCAGAAATTCTGGAGTTCCACCTTGCCTCACTTCACCCTGCATCACAGCGCCAATCTCTCTTACCTCGATGTCAATCGCTGTCTCGCGGCGGTGAACGCCGCGCTCGCCGAGTCGGGCCACTTCGAGGAGATCGACATCAAGAGCCGGGCGTTCCAGGCGGAGCAGTTCCTCGTCGGCGTGGAAGCGCGCGGACGCGCGTTCGTGGCCGGCACCTTGTCCGTGTTGACCGGGCGCAGCGATGAAACGTGGCGCGAGATGGGCGCGATCGCCTTGAAGGCGCTGGTGTCCAACATCCCCGCCACGTCGGAACTCCACATCCAGGTGTCCTTCGAGATCGTGGAGATCCAGCGGGAAACCTATGCGAAGGCGGTCATCGCGGGGTGAACCGGCGCATCTGAACGGGAGCACTTGAGACAAGATCGCCTGGCCACCTATCGGTCGTTGTCCACGACGTAGGCCTCTTCCAGATCCCTTCTCATCATCAGCGTTCGTGAGGACGTCGATGCTGATTCGCCTGCTACGAACTGTGAGCGCAGCGCCGCCTCATAGCGACCTTCCGGCGGCGTCAGCCCGGCGCGCGAAAACTCGGCCGAGGAGGCCTGCCGCGATTCCTCGATGCGTTCAAACTGTGCTGCGGTCACGGTGATCGCATGCGCGATGCGATATGCCACCTTTGCCAAGGACCAGGACGGGTGCTGATGCATCGGCACGCGCCATTCGCCGACGCCGACGGGTTCCCCGAAATAGAAGTACCAAGCCGCCAGCAGTGCTTCGTCCAGTGTCTTGAAAGCGACCTTGAAATCGTTGGGACCTGGCCCGGGGCTGTACTCCCAGCAAGTGAAGAGGATGCCTCCGGAGCCTTCTTCCAGCATCGAGGCCCGCCCGCCCTCGACGCTCAGCGAGAATTGATTGGCCGACAGCTCGCTGACGGTGATGCCGCGCTCCGAGAGGTACTTGATCGAAGTAGACAGTGGCATGGTGATTGAACCCGGAGTGCTACGGCGATCGTTCTAGCGAGCCATCAACGCCTGATACGCCTTCCGCTTGAACCTCAAGCCATAGGGGTGGGCGTATCCGAAGTAGCGCTGGGTCAGCAGCACCGCCGCGACGTTCAGGCGTGGATGGATCCACCACAGCGTGCCCGCGAGGCCGCCCCAGCCGACTTCGCCGGCTGCCTCGGGCGGCTCGCCCCGATCGGCGAAGGCGCGCACCGCCGAGCCCAGACCGAACAGCCGCCCCGGCGTCGGGGGCGCGTCATCGAAGCGCACATGCAGCCCTGGCGCGAGCTGGTTGCTGAACATCATCTCGATCGTGGCGGGCTTGAGCAGCGTCGGACCGCCGGGGATCAGGCTCTGGATCAGGCGGATGGAATCGTCGAGCGTGCTCACCAGTCCGCCGCCGCCGGACTCCAGCGCTGCGCGCTGGACATAGGCGCCGGGGTAGGGCTTGTGGTCGACGCGCGGCAGGCCGGGCTTGTCGGGGTCGTTGAAGTCCGCACCCTCGTAGAGCACCGTCAGCCGGTCGCGTTTCGAAGGCGGTACCCAGAAGTCCGTGTCCACCATGCCAAGCGGCTCGAAGATGTGCCGCGCCAGGAACTCGCCGAAGCGCTCGCCGCTCACCACCTCGACCAGGCGACCCAGCACGTCCATGGACACCGAGTACTCCCACTGCGTTCCGGGATGGAAGATCAACGGCAGGTCCGCCAACGCCTTAATCATGCCGGCCAGATCGCGACGGTGATCGAGCACGCGGGCCCGGTTGTAGGCGTCGTACATCGGCGAGCCGGGATCGAAGACGCCGTAGGTCAGGCCCGAGGTGTGCGTCAGCAGATGGCGCGCGGTGATCGGGGTCCGGGCGGGCTCGGTGTCCGACAGGTCGCGCGCGCCGGGACGCAGGACGCGACGATTGGCGAGTTCGGGAAGAGGGCGGTCGACAGGATCGTCCAGGCCGAGCCGACCTTGTTCCACGAGCAGCAGGACGGCGCAGGCCGTGATCAGCTTGGTGCTGGAGAACATCCGGAAGAGGTGGTCCTCGCGCAGCGCGATGCCGGCCTCGCGGTCGGCGGCGCCGTAGCAGAACCGGTCCACGACCGTGCGTCCGCGCAGCAGCGCAGTCGCCACGTTGGGCAGGAACTGCTGATCGACCTCGGCGCGCAAGGCAGCGTGGAGGGCGTCGAAGGGGTTGTCCGTCATCTGGTCTTCCCGGCGTTGAAGCGGGGACTGTAAGGTCCGCCGCGGGCAGGATCACACCAGCAGCAAGCCCAGCACGTGCTCGTCGACGTAGTGCGCCTGGTCGGCGCGCTTGTAGAAGTCGCGGAGCGTCCCTTCGATCACGAACCCGAGCCGCTGGTAGAAGGCCAGCGCCTGGGCGTTGTCGGACTCGGCGTAGAGCTCGACGCGGCGGATGCCGGCATCGCGGAAGTGGCGCAGCGCGTCGTCGATCATGGCGCGACCGACGCCCTGGCCGTGGCGGCGGGGATCGACCGCCAGGGTGCCCAGCAGCAGCACGTGGCTCACGCGGCCGGGATAACGCGTGGCGCGGTAGAAGCCGGCGATCTCGCCGTCCACTTCCCAGATCCAGAAGGCGCCGCTGCGCACGAGCTCTTCGTAGATCGGCACGAAGGACGGGAGGTCCATCGGCTCGTAGGTCAGGTAGGGAACGACCTGCGGATGCGAGTAGATCGCGAAGACCGGTTCGAGGTCTTCAGCGCGGGCGAGGCGTCGTGCGGGGCTGGTCATCGGGCGATCCACTGGGGGCAGTCGTTGCCCCCAGTGTCTCTCAGGCCGCTTCAGGCAGCCTGAGGTCACCCAGCTTCCGGCAGCTTCGCGATGACCTTGATCTCGAACTGGAAGCCCGCCAGCCAGGTGACGCCAACGACAGTGGCGGTCGGGTAGGGCGCGTCGCCCCAGAACTCGGCGGCGATGTCCCAGGCGCGCTCGAAACGGGTGTGCGGGTCCACCATGAATATCGTCACGTCGATGACGTCGCGGAAGCTGCAGCCGGCCGCGGCGAGGATCGCGTTGAGGTTCTTGAACGCGAGGCGGACCTGGGCATCGAGGTCCGGCTCGGGAGAGCCGTCGGCCCGGCTGCCGACCTGGCCCGACACGAACAGCAGGCCGTTGGACCGGATGGCGGGGGAGTAGCGGTGCAGTTCGTAGAGGGCGTGGCGGTCGGGCGGGAAGACGACGTCGCGGGGGGTCATGGGAAACAGTCCTTCGGGGTGATTGCAGATGCGATCACTTTAGGAATTCGACGGACGGCGATAAACAGGCGGTTCGCACAAGCACTGTTTGGGGATGTCAAACAGTGGGGTGGTGAAACGCGCTGTCACGACTTCGGCAGTGGGCGACATCGTTGAATCCGGGACGGTGGTTGCCGTCCATTTCCTCCAAAAGGGGGTGTCACGGCGCTGCAGAACTTGGGCTGGCAGAATCGCCGCCGGCCCATGCAGGGAGGGGCCGCACGGCATTGGACGCGCAGACGTCCCCCCGGCGGCGACGGCACCGGACGCTCGCGCGTCGGGGCGCCCCTTCCTGGATGGCAAGACCTGTCACTTTGGGAGAGATCGCGTGAGCGATACGACAAGACGTTTCTCGGCTGCCAGGGCCGTCCGCTGCCTGCTGATGGCTTTCGGCCTCAGCTTCTTTGCGCTGCCGGCGATGGCGGCCAAGGACTGCTGGACCTTGTGGTCCGAGGTAGGCCCCGTCGGCCAGAACAAGGTCCAGACGCCGGCGCAGTCGCTGCGTACTCACTGCAGCGATACGCCGGACGATTTGGCCGCGTCGTTCTGGGGCCTCGCCATGGGCGCATTGACGGAACCGGAGTATTACTCGGAGAGCACGAGCGTCACGACGGCGGTCCCAGGGTCCTGCTCGATCACCGGAGAGGAGTCGCCGACCCGATACGGCATCGCGACCTGCCGCTACACCTACAAGACCACGACCACCTACTCGAATCCGATCTACCCGCCAGTGGTCATCCAGGGCCAGGGCTTCCTGAAATTTGTCATGACCTGCGGCCGCAGGCTCAACACGACGTCGATCGACGGAACGACAGCAGGCTGCAAGTCCATCAAGGACGTAGTGGCGTCCCCGATCGGCAGCTGTCCCGTCAGCAATCCGATCGAGCCTCTGACGGGTTTGAAGCGACAGCCGGAGACGCTGTTCTCGTGGGGGCGTGGCCATTCCCTGAGTGCCAACTACTGGAGTACGCCGAAGAGCGGAGGCACCGAAGTAGACGAGCTGGGCGCCCATTCGTTCGGCCAGTACTGGTCCAGCAATCTGCATCGACAGATGGTCACGGAGTACCGGCTCTACTTGTTCCAGCGCGGGTCCGGCATCTGGAAGAACTTCCCGGAGTATGGCTACAACGACGAGCCCACTGAACGCGATCCCAAGCCGGCGATGTCCGCCGACGGATCGGTCTGGCTGTACCGCGACGAGACTGCCCGTGCGATCGAGGTCTACCGCCAGGACGGCAGCCTCGCGTCGATTGCGTATGCCGACGGCCGACGGCTGGACTTCTCCGGGGTGACCAATGCGCCGGATGCCGCCACGGGCAGTGGCAAGTACCTGGTGCTCGCCGTCGTCGACGAAGCGGGACGGCGCGTGTCGTTCAACTACCGGGACGCCCAAGGCGGGCGCTATGCCTCGATCGGCAGCATCGTCGATCCCGCCGGCGTGTCGTTGCCCATCAGCTATGACGCGATCGGCAACCTGACGTCGATCACCTATGCGGACCAGAGTTCGCGCCAGTTCCTGTATGAGAACTCCGCGTTCCCGCACGCGATGACCGGACGGTTGGATGAGGCCGGGCAGCGTCTGGGTTCGTATGTCTACGACGAGCAGGGGCGTGTGGTCTCTTCGGCCACCGGCAGCGAGCCGCCGTGGACGGTCACCTGGACGAAGGCGCCTGATCCGCTCCCTTTGGAGTACTACGACCCGGAATTGAACGTCGTGATCCGCAAGGCGGTGAACGTGCTGCCGACGAACGCCATCGTCAAGGCACCGGACGGACGGGAATCCACCTGGGAGGGGGCGACCGTGGGACGCGCGGCGCTCGTGGCCTCGCGCAGCCAGCCTGCGGGTTCGGGCTGCGCCGCGTCGATGGCCGGCTCGGCCTTCGACGCCACCGGCAATGTCACGCGGACCGACGACTTCAACGGCAATCGCAGCTGCATGGCCTATGACGCGACGCGCAATCTGGAGAGGTCGCGCTTCGAAGGCTTCACGACGGCCACGGCCTGCGAGGCCGTGACGGACGCGACGCTGCCAGCGGGCGCTCGCAAGGTCAGCTCGCGGTGGCACCCCGACTGGCGCCTGTCGACGGCGACCGCAGAACCGCGTCGCATCACGACGTTGATCTACAACGGCCAACCGGATCCGTTCAACGGCAACGCCGTGGTGAGCTGCGCGCCCGTCGATGCAAGGCTGCCCGACAACAAGCCCATCGTCGTGCTGTGCAAGCGCGTCGAGCAGGCGACGACCGATGAGACGGGCGCGCTCGGCTTCAACGCGACGCTGCAATCGGGCGTGCCGGCTCGTGCGACGAGCTGGACCTACAACGCCACGGGTCAGGTCTTGA
>CBIHMU010000007.1:0-113691 GCA_966211105.1 uncultured Burkholderiales bacterium | reverse complement strand
GGCAACACCTGTTCTGGTTCTTCGGCCACCCCGAGGTCTACATCATCTTCCTGCCCGCGGCGGGGCTGGTCTCGACGATGGTGCCGGCGCTGGCGCGGACCACGCTGATCGGCCGCCACGCGGTCAGCGCGGCGCTGGTGGCGATCGGCGCGGCGAGTTTCCTGCTGTGGCTGCACCACATGTTCACGGCGGGCCTGGGCGGGCTGGGACTGAGCCTGGTCTCGATCTTCAGCGTCGCCATCGCCATCCCGGGGGCGTTGCAGATCTTCGCGTGGATCGGCACCCTGTGGCGGGGCCGGCTGCAATGGACGACGGCCACCTGGTTCCTCGTCGGCTTCCTGGTGACCTTCGTCGTGGGCGGCCTGACCGGCGTGATGCTGGCGCTGCTGCCGATCGACTGGCAGGTGCATGACACCTACTTCGTCGTCGCGCATTTCCACTACGTGCTGATCGGCGGCATGGTGCTGCCGATGTTCGCGGCGTTCTACCACTGGCTGCCGCTGTGGAAGGGGCGCGCGATGTCGGAGCGCGCCGGCCGTTGGGTGTTCGGCCTCATCTTCGGCGGCTTCCACCTGACCTTCTTCCCGATGCACATCGCCGGCATGCTGGGCATGCCGCGCCGGGTGCACACCTATCCGTCGGGGCTGGGGCTGGAACTGCCGAACCTGCTCTCCTCGGTGGGCGCTTTCATCATCGCGGCCGGCGTGCTGCTCTTCGTCATCGACCTCGTGCGCAGCCAGCGGGGCCCGGCGCAGGACCACGACGACCCGTGGCGCTCCTCGACGCTGGAATGGCTGCCGAGCGAGCCCTACGGCACGCGCAGCATTCCCCATGTGGAGCACCATGAGCCGCTGTGGCATCGCCCGTCCTTGCATGAGGAGGTCGAGGCCGGCGCGCACTGGCTGCCGGGCTCGATCACCGGTGATCGCGAGACCTTGCTCACCAGCCCGGTGCAGGCGCATCCCCTGCGCGTGGTGACCTTGGCCCGGGACAGCCTGTGGCCGCTGCTGGCGGCGGTCGGCACGGCCGCCTTCTTCCTGCTGATGACGGTGAAGCACGTCAGCGGCACCGTGGCTGGCGGCGTGCTGGCGATCGTGGCGATCTGGGCGTGGTTGTGGCAGACGGACCGGGCGCCGCCGTTCGAGCAGGCCGAAGCGGCGGACGGGGTGATCCTGCCGATGGGGGTGACGGGCCGGCAGGCGCCGTCGTTCTGGGGCGTGGTGATCCTGATCGTGGTGGAGGCGACGATTTTCGCGTCGATGGCCTTCGCGCATCTGCATGTGGCGATGAAGCTGGATGTCTGTCCGCCGCCGGGGGTGGGATTGGCCAGCCAGGCGACGCTGTGCCTGCAGACGCTGGGCTATGCGCTGAGTCTGGTCTTCGTGGTGTGGGCGGGTCGGGGTGCGTGGCGCGCGCCGGTGTCGGCGTGGCGCGCCGTGCTGCTCGCACCGGCATTCGGACTGGCGGTGCTCGCGTTCTACAGCGGCTTGCAGACGGCCTGGCCGGCCGAGCGACCGCCGACGCTGGAGGCATGGACGGGCACGCTCGCCGCGCTGCACAGTCTGCAGGGACTGCAGATCGCCGTCGCGCTGATGCTGGCGCTGTACTACGGGGCCCGGATCGGATCGGGGCTGATCCGCCCCCGGCAGCACGCCACGCGCGAAGCGGTGGTGATGTTGTGGGGATGGATCTGCGTGCAGGGGGTGATCACCGTGTGGTGGCCACGTCTGGTGGCGTGAGGCTGCATGCTTGCTGAGGGCCAGCGGACGTGGCAGGACAATCAGACGCCGAGGATGGAGACCGCCTTGGTGTTGAGGTAGGCCTCCAGCGCCTCCGGCCCGCCTTCCGAGCCGTAGCCGGAGTCTTTCACGCCGCCGAACGGCATTTCCGCGGACGGTGTGGCGGGCTGGTTGACCCACAGCATGCCGACCTCCATGCGTTGCGCCAGCAGGTGGGCGTTCTTGATGGACTTCGTGAACGCATACCCCGCGAGCCCGAACGGCAGCCGGTTGGCTTCCGCGATGGCGTCCTCGAGGGTATCGAACCCACGCACGGCCGCGATGGGGCCGAACGGTTCGTCGTTGAACACGGACGCGTCGAGCGGCACATCGGCCAGCACGGTGGGGGCGAAGAAGTTGCCGGCGTTCCCGACGCGTTCCCCGCCGGTGGCGATCTTGGCGCCGCGTTCGCGCGCCTCGGCGACGATCCTGGACATGGCGACGACGCGTCGCTCGTTGGCGAGCGGTCCCAGGGTCGTGCCTTCGGCGAGGCCGTCGCCGAGCTTGAGGCCCTGCGCATGCTTGACCAGCGCGGCGGTGAACTCGTCCTTGAGGCTGTTGTGGACCAGGAATCGGGTCGGCGAGATGCAGACCTGACCGGCGTTGCGGAACTTCGCCGCGCCGGCGGCCTTGACCGCGAGGGCGACGTCCGCGTCCTCCGCGACGATCACCGGCGCGTGGCCGCCGAGTTCCATGGTGACGCGTTTCATGTGCGCGCCGGCCATCGCGGCGAGCTGCTTGCCGACGGGCGTGGAGCCGGTGAAGGTGACCTTGCGGATGATCGGGTGCGGGATCAGGTAGCTCGAGATCTCGGCCGGGTCGCCGAAGACCAAGCCGACGGTGCCGGGAGGGACGCCCGCATCGACGAAGGTCTGCAGCAGCGCCGCGGGCGAGGCCGGTGTTTCCTCCGGCGCCTTCACGAGGAAGGAGCACCCGGTGGCCAGCGCCGCGCCGAGCTTGCGCACGATTTGGTTGACGGGGAAGTTCCAGGGCGTGAACGCGGCGACGGGCCCGACCGGTTCCTTGAGCACGAGCTGCTGCGCGGCCAGGTTGCGCGAGGGCACGATGCGGCCGTAGACGCGGCGGCCCTCGTCGGCGAACCACTCGATGATGTCGGCGCCGGCGAGCACTTCGACCTTCGCCTCGCCGACGGGCTTGCCCTGCTCCTGGGTGAGCAGCCGGGCGATCTCGGGCGCGCGTTCCCGCAGCAGCGCGGCGGCGCGGCGCATGGTCGCGGCGCGCTCATGCGCGGACACGTTGCGCCAGGCCTCGAAGCCCTTCTGCGCCGCTGCCAGCGCGCGGTCCAGGTCGTCCCGGCTTGCATGCGCGACCTGGCCGATCACGGCGCCGGTCGCGGGGTTGCGCACGTCGAGGGTCTTGCCGCCGGCGGCGTCGACCCATTCGTTGGCGATCAGCAGGCGGGTATCGGGATAGGCAGCGGTGGGGGTCATCGTGGGGTCCTCGAAGACGAAGGGAAACGGGATCGGTCGACTCTACCCGCTCGATGCCGTCGGGCGCAGCACGCGGCGCCATACCCGACACCCGCTGGCGCCCTTCCCGGCCCCCGGCATCTGCGCGGGTCGCAGCGGGCCCGCAGGACCCGGGACCGCCGCTTGCCGCCCAGGCGGCACCCTGATTCCGCGGTGCCTGGATGCCTGTGATCCCGATCTCCCTGCCTTTCCTGTCGTCGCTGCCTGCGCTGCCTGCGCAGTCCGTCCGCCGCGCGCCGCGCCTCCTGACGTGGCTGTTGGGAACGCTGCTGCTGTGCGCCGCCCTGCTGGCGCCGGCCGTCCACGCGCAAGACCCGGCGCCCGAGCCGACCGATCCGGCGAAGCTGCTCGAACTGGCGCGCGCGGAACTCAAGACGACCCAGCCCAAGCCTGGCAAGGAACTCACGACGGAAGACCTGAGCACGATCAAGGAGAAGGTCGAGCGGGTGAAGTCACGCATCGACCAGGCACGCTCCGCGCTGCAGCCGCGGCTGGACGATGCCAAGACGCGATTGGCCCAGCTCGGCACGCCCCAGGCGGACGTGAAAGAGACCCTCGAGGTGACGCAATTGCGCGCGCAGCTGGGGCGCGAAGTCGCCGACATCGACGGGCAGGTCAAGGTCGCGAACGACCTCGCCGGCCAGGCCGAGAGCACCTTGCGCCGCGCCACCGCCGCCCAGCGGCTGCAATTGAGCGCCCGGCTCGGCGAACGCGTGCCGTCGCTGCTCCAGGCGGGCTTCTGGCGCTCGCTGCGCACCGACGGCGCCGCGGACCTCGAACGCGCCCGCGTGTTCGGGGCCGAGCTCGGCGCCTTGTGGGCCGCGGTGCCGGCGTCGGCCTGGGCGACCTTCGTGGCCGCGGTGGTGGCGTGGCTGGTCCTGTGCCTGGGCGCCAGGCGCCTGACCGCCCGCCTGTGCGCGACCCGCATCCCGCCCGGGCGCTTGCGCCGGTCGCTGTTCGCCGTCAGCGAGGTGACGCTGCGCACGCTGCGGCCCGGGCTGGTCGCGCACGGCCTGGTCCTGACCTTGACGGCCGGCCTGGTCGACGGCGCGCCGGACGGGCCCGACTCGCTCGCACAGTGGCTGGACACGGCCGAGATGATCGTCTGGTTCGGCGGCTTCATCGCCGGGCTGGGCGCGGCGCTGCTGATGGCGCACAAACCCTCCTGGCGCCTGCTGCCGGTGCCCGACCTCGCCGCGTCGCGCCTGGCCTGGCTGCCCCGCACGCTGGCGGCGGCGGTCGTGCTGGGCTGGCTGTCGTCCCGGACCGCGGCGACGCTCGATCTGAGTCCGGCCGGCAGCAGCGCGCTGCAGGCGCTCGCGTCGCTGACCTTCGTCGCGGTGCTCGCCTCGGCCATCGCGCAACTGCGGCGGCATACCGGCACGCCGCAGGAGCCCGCCGCCGCGGCCGACGCCGGCACGGGCAGCCATCCCGAACTCACGATCCGGCCGCTCTGGCTGTCGGTGCTGCGCGCCGCCGCGTGGCTGACGCTGGTGGGCGCGACGCTGGCGGTGCTGACCGGGTTCGTGTCGCTGGCGATGTTCGTGCTGAACCAGGTCGTCTGGGGATTGATCGTCATCGGCGGCGCCTACCTGCTGACGGTGCTCGTCGACGACCTCTTCATGACGCTGCTGGCGCCCTCGCCGGCCGCAGCAGCGAGCGATGCCAAGAGTGACGGGAAGAACGACTCAAAGAGCGACGGCAAGGGCGGCGCCAGCGCCAGGCCGGGCAGCGCCGCGGCGTCGGGCGACGACGCGCCCGCCCCGCCGCGCACGCGCGAGCAGACCGCCCTGCTGCTGTCCGCCGTCTGCCGCGTGTCGATCGCCTTCTTCGCGCTGCTGCTGCTGCTCGCCCCCTACGGCGAAGGGCCGATGGACCTGGTGCGCCGGTCCGGCAGCCTGCAGGACGGCCTGGTCATCGGCACCCTGCAGCTGAATCCGATCAAGCTGCTGCAGGCGCTGGCGGTGCTCTTCGTCGGCCTGGCCGCGGTGCGGCTGCTCAAAGGCTGGCTGTCCGAGCGCTACATGCCGACGACGCGCATGGACGTCGGCATGCGCTCGTCCACGACCACGCTGTTCGGCTACGTCGGCACCGTCGCCGCGATCGCCGCGGCGCTGACGGCCGTCGGCTTCAGCCTGCAGAGCGTGGCCTGGGTCGCCAGCGCGCTGTCGGTCGGCATCGGCTTCGGCCTGCAGTCCATCGTGCAGAACTTCGTCTCCGGCCTGATCCTGCTGGCCGAGCGGCCGGTGAAGGTCGGCGACTGGGTGTCGCTGTCCGGCGTGGAGGGCGACATCCGCCGCATCAGCGTGCGGGCCACCGAGATCCAGATGGGCGACCGCTCCACGGTCATCGTGCCGAACTCGGAGTTCATCACCAAGATCGTCCGCAACGTCACCTACGGCGAGTCGCTGGGCATGGTGCAGTTCAAGCTGCCGATGCCGCTGGCCACCGACACCGACCGGGTGAAGGCGCTGGTGCTGGCGGCCTTCCAGGCGCACGGCGGCGTGCTGGCCGCGCCGGCGCCCAACGTGCAGCTCGACGGCGTGGACGGCACCAACCTGATCCTCAACGCCTCGGGCTTCGTGAACTCGCCGCGCGCGGCCTACGGCATCAAGAGCGAGCTGCTCTTCGACGTGCTGTCGCGGCTTCGCGCCGAGGGCCTGCTGCCGGGCCAGACCGCGCCGCCCGCGCCGGTCTGAGCGCGACGGTCTGATCGCGCCGATCCGGGCATTCAGGGTTGAATCACGCGCCGAGGCAAGGTCCGCCGACCGCCGTCACAATGGTCGCCGCCATGAAGACGCCCCACGACGCCCCCCTGCAAGAGCGCCTGAACGAACACGTCGCGCCCGTTCCGTTGAACAAGGCCTACCGGCTGCTCAACCACGGACCGACCGTGCTGGTCTCCGCCGCGCACGGCGGCGTGCGCAACGCGATGGCCGCGGCCTGGTCCTGCGCGCTGGACTTCCAGCCGCCGAAGGTGACGGTGGTCCTCGACAAGGCGACGCGCACGCGCGAACTGGTCGAGGCCAGCGGCTTCTTCGTGCTGCAGGTGCCGACGGCCGCGCAGGCGGCGTTGACGCACCGGCTCGGCAATCGCAGCCTGCACCAGGATCCGGACAAGCTCGCCCAGGCGGGGGCGAGGCTGGTGGATGTCGCGTTTCCCGTCGATGCGGGCGCGGGCGCGGGCACAGACACGAGCGCGGGCGCGAGAGCGGGCGCAGGACCGGTCCCGAGCTCGGACCGTGATCTCGCCGCGGGCACCGTCCCGCTGGTGGACGGTTGCGCCGCGTGGCTGGTGTGCCGGGTCTTGCCCGAGCCCCGCAACCAGTGGATCTACGACCTGTTCATCGGCGAGGTCGTCGCGGCCTGGGCCGATGCCCGCGTGTTCAGCGACGGGCATTGGCACTTCGAGTCCGCGCCGCCGGCGCTGCGCACGCTGCACTACGTCGCGGGCGGCCAGTTCTACGCGATCGGCGAATCGATCGTCGTGCCGGACACGCCCGCGGCGAGCTGAAGCGGCCCCGGCCGCACGGCCAGGGCCGGCCCGTCCGAACCGTCCGATCCGCCAGAACCGTCCGAACCGCCGGAATCAGAACCGGTGCTGGATGCCGAGGCCGACGCTGGACTGCGAATCGCCGAAGCCGTTGTCGTCGCGCGAGACGCTGACCAGGCCGCCGTCGCCGGACTTGGCCGTCGAGGCGACCGCGTACAGGCTGGTGCGCTTGGACAGCTCGTACTTCGCGCGCAGCGCGTAGAGCTTGGGATCGTCGGTGCCGCTGGCGCCGCTGGAGATGTTCTGGAAGTACACCGCCGGCGTGAGGCTCAGCGCGGGCGTGGCCTGCCAGGTCGCGCCCAGCCAGGTCATCGTGCTCTTCGCGTCGGCGCCGCCGGCGGCGAATTCCTTCCTGTAGACGCGCTGCGCCAGGAACAGCTTGACCGGCTTCCAGTCGTAGGACGCGGCCCAGTGCAGCGCCTTCTCCTTGTCGTAGCGGCCGTTGGCGGCGATCGTCGCGCCGTTGCGCTGGTCGACGACCAGCGTCGCCGAGAACGGTCCCGCCGTGTATGCACCGGCCAGCGCGAAGAAGCGGCCGGCCGCGTCGGAGCCCGTCACCTCGCCCAGCGCGTAGGTCGCGCCGACCTTCACCGGGCCGAAGGTCCCCTGGTACTTGATCAGGTTGGACATGCCCGTGACCATCCCGTCCCTGCGCGGTTGCGTGGCGATCTGGCCGCCGGACGTGGCCCACGAGTAGAACGGCGCGTAGCCCATCGGGTCGAAGGGCAGCAGGAAGTCGTAGGTCGTCGTGTAGGAGCGGCCGGCGACGACGCGGCCGAACTCGCCTTCCAGGCCGACGTTGGCCTGGCGGCCCCAGAACGACGAGCCGGCCATGCCGGTGTCGAAACCGACCTCGGCCTCGAGCTGGAACACGGCCTTCAGGCCGCCGCCGAGGTCCTCGGCGCCGCGCAGGCCCCAGCGGGACGTGTTCATGCCGCCGGCACTCACGCCGAAGCGGTGGTCGCCCGCGGCGTTCATGTGGTCGCGGTACTCCAGCAGCACGTCGGCGATGCCGTAGACGGTGACACTGCTCTGCGCGAAGGCGGACGGCGCCGCGCACAGGGCCAGCAGGCCGGCGGCGCACAGCGGGGTCAGCCGGATCGAGGAGATCGAGGAGATCGAGGAGATCGAGAGGATCGAGAGGATCGAGGGCATCGAGGTCTTGCGGGGGGTGGTCAAGGGAGTCTCCTTGTTGTCGTTGAAAAATCTGGACGCAGGGGCGCCTGCGGTCCTCGCGAGGCGAGGACCGGGGCGGAGGGCATCAGCGGAAGTCGACCTGAGTGGCCTGAGCCAGCGAGAGTCGGCGTGGGTCGACCTGAGTCGGCGGAAATCGGGATCGGTGCCTGGCCGCGCTCAGCGTCTGAGGCCGAAGCGGCTCGCGAGTTCGACGTACTGCCGGTTCTGCCGGTCGATGACCGCGCGCAGCGCCGACCCGGTGAGTGCGAGCGGGAACAGGCCGTGTCGCGCCCGGACCTCGGCGAAGGCCGGCGCGGCCATCAACTGGTCGAAGGCGGCGGACCACGCGGCGACGTCGCCGTCGGGAACCTTCGGTCCGACATAGAAGCCGCGGATCGCGGGCCAGACGATGTCGACGCCCTGCTCGCGCGCCGTCGGCACGCCGGCCAGCGCGCCGGGCAGGCGCTGGTCGGCGAGCACCGCCAGTGCGCGGAACGGGCTGCCGGGGCCGAGCTTGTCGAAGACCTCGGACGCATCACCCATGTAGACCTGGACGTGGCCGCCCTTGAGCGCGGCGATCGCCTCGCCGCCGCCTTCGAAGGCGACGAAGCGCATCGCCTTGTGGTCCACGCCGCCGGCGCCGGCGACCAGCGCCGATTTGACCCAGTCCTGGCTGCCGATCGTGCCGCCGGCGGCAAAGCTGATGCGCCCCGGATCGGCCTTCAGCGCGACGAGCAGTTCGGGCAGGGTCTTCCACGGCGACTGCCGGCCGACCAGGACCACGCCGTAGTCGACGCCGACGGCGGCGATCCAGCGCACGTCGTCGACGCTGCGCTTGCCGAAACGGCCGTGGGAGAGGTTGAGCAGCGAGCCGCTGGAAAAGGCCACCAGCGTGCGCGGTTCGGCGGGACGGCGCGTGACGACCTGGTCGAAGGCGATCGCGCCGACGCCGCCCGGCATGTAGCTGATGCGCATCGGCGTGGTCGTGAGCCCCGCCTGCTGGAACGCCGCCTGCGCGAGCTTGCAGCTCTGGTCGAAACCGCCGCCGGGCTTGGCCGGGGCGATGCATTCGAGTGGGGCGTCGCCGCCCGGTAGCGGTGCCATCGCAGGCGCGGAGGCGCCACGGCCCGGCTGTGCCGCAACGCCGGCGGACGCGGTCAGCCAGAGGGCCGCCATGAGCCCAGCCGCCCAAGTCGGGATCGATCGCATGTCTTGTCTCCTCGCGGTGGTCTGTATCGCCGTCGGCCGTCGTCGGGAGCGATCGTTCGCGCCTCGTCGACAGGGCCGCGCGGTCGCCCGCCACCTGCTCGTGCCGGACTCTAGGAACAGCGCGCTTTCAGCCGGCTTTCAGCGGGGGAGGAATTTCCGTCGATGCGCGCAGCGGAAGCCGCAAGGTGACGGTGGTGCCACGCTCGCAACCGTCGGCGTCCCGACGCGCCGCGGCGACCGCCATGTCGCCCCCGTGGCGTCGCACGATCGCCCGCACGATGGCCAGTCCCAGTCCCGAACCCGGCAGGTCGACGTTGCTGCCGCGGAAGAAACGCTCCCCCGCGCGCGGCCGCTCGTCGGCGGGAATGCCAGGTCCGTCGTCGACGACGCGGATCACGGCGATGGCCCCTTCGGGCCCGCCGGCATTGCGGATCCCGCCATCGCCATCGCCATCGCCATCGCCGTCGCCGTCGCCGTCGCCGTCGCCATGGTCGTGGTCGTGGTCGTGGTCGCGGTCGTGGTCGTGGTCGTGGTCGTGGTCGTGGTCGATGGCGTTGTCGTTGTCGTTGTCTTCGTTGCGGTGCGCCCGCTTTCGCGCCACGCCGACCTGCAGCGTCACTGCGCCGCCGCGCGGCGTGTAGCGCAGCGCGTTGTGCAGCAGGTTGAGCAGCGCTTCGCGCAACTGGCCCTCATGGCCCAGCACGACGATGTCCTCCTCCGCAGGCTCGAAGCCGAGGTCGATGCCCTGCTCCCGCGCCAGCGGCCAGGATTCGCGCGCGCAGCGGTCGGCCAGGCGGTCCAGCGAGAGCGGCGTCATCGCCACCGGCGCGGTGTCGGCGCGGGCCAGCGCCAGCATCTGGTTGGTGCGCCGCACGGTGTCGTCGATCTGCCCCTTGAGCGCGGTCAGCGCCTCGGCGAGGCGCTCCGGGTCGCGCTCCCGGCGGGCATACCCCACCATCGTCGCCAGCGTCGCCAAGGGCGTGCGCAACTGGTGGGAGGCGTCGTCGACGAAACGGCGGCGGCCGTCGATCAGTTCGCGCTGCCGCGCGAGGTGGTGGTTGATCGCGCGCACCAGCGGCGCGGCGTCGGCGGGGACTTCGGTGTCGTCGACCGGCGAGAGGTCGTCATCGGCGCGCGCCTCGACCTCGCGTCGCAGCCGGTCCAGCGGCCGCAGCGCCCAGCCGATCACCAGCGCCAGCGTGCCGGCGACGATGGACACGGTCAGCAGGTCGCGCCACACGGCCTGCAGGAGCAGCGCGCGTGAGAACGCGTTGCGAGAGTTCGTGCTCTCGGCCACCTGGATGATCATGCGCCGACCGGGGCGTTCGGGGTCGAGCTCGCGGGCCCAGGCGCCCACGCGCACCGGCGCGCCGAAGTACTCGGCGTCGATGAAGCGCGGCACGCCGGTCTTCAGCGGCTGGCCGGGCAGCGGCAGCCCGGCGTTGCCGATCTCGACGAGGCCGTCCTCGGTGCTGACGCGGAAGAACACCTGTCCGCTGGCGGTGAGCTCGAAGAACTCCAGCAGCCGGTACGGCATCTCGACGGACAGGCCGCCGGTCTCGGTCGAGACGTTGCTGTCGATCGCCTTGATCGCGCCGAGCAGCGAGCGGTCGTAGGCGGAGTTGGCCGCCTGCAGCGCAGTGCCCCAGGTCAGGGCGAGCTCGATGCCGACGGCGGCCAGCATCACCGGCAGCACCAGCGCGAGCAGCGTGCGGCGGACGCTGAAGCGATGCCAGCGGGCCGGCAGCGAGGGCCATCGCACCCGGAGCCGCCCTGCCGGCGTCCCGGACGACCGGGAATTCATGCCGCTTCCCTCATCCTGCGGACGTCACGCCGCTTCGAGCACGTAGCCCAGGCCGCGCAGCGTGGTGATGCGGACCTTGCCGGATTCGATGCGGCGGCGCAGCCGGTGGATCAGGACTTCGACCGCCTCCGGCCGCACGTCCTGTTCGTCGGAGAACAGCCGCTCGAGGATCTCCTGCTTGGACATGGGCTCGCCGCTGTGCTGGATCAGCGTGCGCAGGACCGCATGCTCGCGCGGCGACAGCGCCAGCGGTTCGCGATCCAGGGTGAAGAGCTTGGAGGCCGCGTCGTACACCAGCGGGCCGCAGGCGAAGCGAGGCTGCTCGCGGCCGCGGGAGCGGCGGATCAATGCGATCAGCCGGGCTTCGAGTTCCTGCAGTTCGAAGGGCTTGGCGAGGAAGTCGTCGGCGCCTTCGTGCAGCGTGCTGACGCGCTCCATCAGCGAGTCCCGGGCGGTCAGCACCAGCACGGGGACGCGCGAGTCGGCGTCCCGCAGCCGGGCCAGCACCTCGTGGCCGCCGAGACCGGGCAGTCCCAGGTCCAGGATCATCGCGTCATAGCGGGTCGCGGCGAGCTGGTTCAGCACCAGGCGGCCGTCGTCCACCCAGTCGACCACGAAGTCGTTCTGGCCCAGGGCCTTCACCAGCCAGTCGGCCAGGGGCTTTTCGTCTTCGACGAGGAGGATCCGCATGGCGCGCGATGCTAGCGCTGCGATTGACGGTGTCGGCTAGTGTCTTTCCACATCATCCCGCGACGCTCTTGGGTCATGCAGCAGGTCGGCCCTCGCCCGCGCTTTCAGGGTTTCCGCTGCTGTCGGAATCCTCCTTCAGATCCAGCCACCCCAGTTTGAACATGACAAAACCTGCGAGCGCTAGAAAAGCCGCATAAGCAACGCCGGCCGCGGCCCAGGAAATCAAGAATTCACGCAACATGGAATGCCTTTGCAAAGAGAAAGTAATGCCCGTAGGCGTTGAAGATAACCAACCACCACATGGTCAAAAAGCAGAGAAACTGACGAAGACGTCCCCGAACCGTGTTGGCGCCTGCGGTCATCCGCGGCTCAAGCCAGCGGACGATGATCATCCAGATCGCCATGGACACGAAGATCAATGCAGGCACGACCGGAGGGAGCAACGCCCTGACTGCCTCGTTCGGCGTGTTGCAGCTAAGGTCCCGAATGGAGATGGCTGCCGTGCCGTCAAATACCAAGAAGAGCAGCGCCGAGTCGGCGGCGGAACTCAGCAGCGCCGCCCGGCCGCGCAATGTCATATTCAGGATCCAGGTGACCGCTGGCGGACAGATGCCGGCCAACCAATAGGCCAATACTTCCGGCGTCATGGGTAACTCCAAAGTCATCCGATGCATCAGATGCTAGACCCGCTGGAGATACCCAAAAGCGACCCCACCCCGCGTTTTGCGAGGTTCTTGCGATCAAAACAGTGCAAACAAGTAGTCCGGCGTGATCGCGGGACAAAGTGGGGCTAGCGAACCGCGACGAACGCGTCGCGGATCGATGGGAACAAGCCCCTGTTCAGCCGTTTCGCGGACAGAAGCGCCGGCGGCGCTGCCCCGGACCGGGACCCGGGCCGTCTCCCGACGGCACGAGCTCCCGTTCCATGCGACGACACACCCGCCGCCGTGCGCGGAGCGGCGGGTCGGGCGCGCGGGGGCGCCCGTCATCCGCCCGTCATCCGCCGCTCAGGCCACCACTCAGGCCGCCCTTCAAGCCGCCGTGCCGCGCGCCGCGTCGATCGTCGCGATCGCCTCGACGGTGTCGCCGTGACGGACCAGCCAGCTGAGCTTCTCGAGCTGGCGCAGGTCGCCGGAATTGCCCGGGTCGCGTTGCGCCATCAACTGGCGGCGGACGTCGCGCAGCAGGTGCATGGCGTTGTCCTGGTGATCGCAGTAGAGCTCGACCTGGACCGCGCGCAGTTGCTGCTGGATGACCGCGCGGCGCTCCGACCGGCGCGCCATGTCGTCGGGATCGGTCGAGGCCTGGGCCGACGCCGCCGCGAAGGCGGCGACCATGGCGAGGATCGGGGTGGACTTGCTCATGTGCATCTCCTTGGACCCGGCGGGCTCCGCGCCGGTGGCGTCTCGGTGAAGGCGTCGCCGTGGGCCGCGGGGCCGGTCGGGCCGATTGCGTCAAACATCGTGTTGCCCTGGGCGTAAGGTGCGCCCACCGAATTAGGTCGTGCTTAAGAAAACGCTCGCCGGGGCGCTGGCGACCCCGTCGCGGCGGGGGTTCGCACCGGGTTTTACGCGGCGTCAACATCGCCGTCACGGACCGTCACACGCGCCCCCAGGATCGACACGGTCCGCGGCGCTTTGTATGCCTGTGTGTCCGCCGCCCGCCCCGACACGCGCCGCGCCAATTCGCCCGGGCCGTCACACACCGTCGATACACCGGACCGATGCAATGCGGCTCACGCAGCGAGTGACGCTGCATCACAGGAGCCCCTCATGCCCTCGACCACCGATCACGTTCAAGTCCTCTACACCGCCCGCACCCACACCACCGGCGGCCGCGACAGCCGCGGCCAGTCCGACGACGGCCGCCTCGACGTCCAGCTGGGGTCGCCCGCCACCTCGCGGCCCGGCACGAATCCGGAACAGCTGTTCGCGGTCGGCTGGTCGGCCTGCTTCATCGGCGCCCTGGGCCTGGCGGCCCACGCGATCGGCGTGCGGCTGCCCGCCGAGGCCGCCGTCGACGCGTCGGTCGACCTCAACAAGGGCGCGGACGGCTACTTCCTGAGCGCGCAGCTGCGCGTCAGCCTGCCCGGTCTGCCCCGGGATACGGCCTACGAGCTGATCAAGCGCGCCCACCACACCTGCCCCTATTCGAAGATGACGCGCGGCAACATCAACGTCGGCCTGGAGCTGCTCTGACGCAGCGACGATCCCGCGAGGCGGCGCGGTCGCGCGAGGAGGCGCAACGGGGGCCGCACTCGGTATAGTGACTTTCACCGTCACCTCGCCTCGCGCGCCCCCGGCCATGAGCCCCGCTTCCCCCGTCCTCACGATCCACGCCTTCCGCGACGACCAGACCGGCACCGTCAGCTACGTGCTGGCTGACCCGGCGACCCGCCAGGCCGCGATCGTCGATCCGGTGCTCGACTTCGACCTCAAGTCCGGCCGGACCGCCACGACGCAGGCGGACCGCCTGCTGGCGCACGTCGCCGAGGCGGCGCTCACCGTGCAGTGGATCCTCGAGACCCACGCCCATGCGGATCACCTGTCGGCGGCGCGCTATCTGCAGGCGCACGTCGGGGGACGCATCGCCATCGGCGAGCACATCCGAGAGGTGCAGGCGGTGTTCCGCAAGCTCTACAACCTGGAGCGCGATTTCCTGCCCGACGGCCGTCAGTTCGACCACCTGTTCCGCGACGGCGAGACCTTCCTGATCGGCGGCATCGAGGCGCAGGCGCTGCTCGTGCCGGGACACACGCCGGCCTGCCTGGCCTACCGCATCGGCGATGCCGTCTTCGTCGGCGACACGATGTTCATGCCCGACGTCGGCACCGCGCGCGCCGACTTCCCCGGCGGCGACGCGGCGACGCTGTACCGCTCGATCCGCCGCCTGCTGGCCTTGCCGCCCGCGACGCGGCTCTTCGTCTGCCACGACTATCCGCCCGACGGCCGCGCGCCGGCCTGGGAAACGACGGTCGCCGAACAGCGCGCGCGCAACATCCACGTCCATGACGGCGTGAGCGAGGCCGAATTCGTCGCGCTGCGCACCCGCCGCGACGCGCAGCTCGACGTGCCGACGCTGATCCTGCCCTCGATCCAGATCAACATCCGCGCCGGCCGGATGCCGCCGGCCGAGGACAACGGCGTCAGCTACCTGAAGATTCCGCTGAACACCCTGGGTCACCCGGCCTGACGGCCCTCGGGCCGGCTCCGATCACGAGACCGATGCGCGTGACGCCGCCGGCGGACATGGCGCGGGGCTCGCCGTCGTGCATGCGCGCGACCGCCGCGACGATGGCCAGTCCCGCCTTCACGCCGCCGCCCCGCTGTCGGACACGACGCGCCCCTGGTCGATGACGATGACCCGCCCCGCCATCGCGATCGTTTCCGGGCGGTGGGCCACGACGATGCGCGTCGCGCCGAGCGCCTCGACCGCGGCATTGACGCGACGCTCGGCGGCGACGTCCAGGTGGCTGGTGGCCTCGTCGAGCACCAGGATGCGCGGCCGCTTGTAGATCGCGCGCGCCAGCAGCAGCCGCTGACGTTGACCGCCCGACAAGCCCGTGCCGAGATCCCCCACCTGGGTCAGGTAGCCCATGGGCAGGGCCACGATCTCGTCGTGGAGCGCGGCCTGGCGCGCGCAGTCCGCCACGCGCGCGAGGTCAGGTGCGGGATCGAAGAAGCTGATGTTCTCCTCGATGCTGCCGGCGAAGAGCAGGTCGTCCTGCATCACCGTGCCGACGATGCGGCGGTAGGCGCCCAGGCCCAGGCGTCGCAGCGCCTGGCCGCCGACGAGCATTTCCCCCCGCGTGGGCGTGAGCAGGCCCAGCAACAGCTTCACCAGCGTCGTCTTGCCGCTGCCCGAGACGCCGGTGATCGCCACGCACTCGCCGGGCGCGATCCGCAGGTCGATGCCGGCGAGCACCTCGGCCTCGCCGTCGCCGTAGCGGAAGGCGACGTCGCGCAATTCGATCGACGCCGGCAAGGCGCTCAGATCCGCCTGCGCCACCTGCGCTGCCTGCGCTGCCTGCGCTGCCTGCGCCGACTGCGTCAACTGCGTCAAGTCGGCGGTGTCCTCGACCGGCGTGGTGAGGATGTCGGCCAGCCGCTCGCCATGCAGGCGCAGCATCCGGAGTTCGAAGAGCCGGTCGATCAACGCGGCCACGCGGTCGCTGAACTGATCCTTGTAGGCCAGGAAGGCCAGCAGCATGCCGACCGTCAGGCGCGTGTCCAGCACCGCGAGCGCGGCCAGCCAGATCACCGCGACGCGTTCGAGGCCGAAGATCAGACCGCGCGCCGTCTCCTCGCCCAGCGACCAGCGCGCCAGGCGCAGGCGGCCGTTGACCTCGTCGGCCAGCAGGCCGACCCACCCGATGCGCCGCTGCTCGCCCCGATCGAAGAGGCGCACGGCCTGGACGCCGCGCACCGACTCGAGGAAATGCGTCTGCTGGCGCGCGGCGCGCCGGATCGTCTCGGCAGTCGCGTCGCGCAGGCCGTGGAAGACGCCCCAGCGCAGCAGCGCGTACAGCAGGACGGCGACCAGCGTGACAGCGGTCAGTTCGCCGCTGTACAGGATCATCACGACCAGGGTGACGACCGCCAGCAGGCCGTCGATCACGCCCTCGACGAACTGCGTCGTGAAGGTGTGCTGGATCGTGTCGATCGCGCCGAAGCGCGAGACGATGTCGCCGAGGTGGCGTTTCTCGAACCAGGCCGGCGGCAGCCGCATCAGGTGCCCGAAGGCGCGGCCCTGCCACTGGAAGGCGAGGCTGGTGGACAAGACCGTCGTCATCCAGGAACGGACGGCGCCCAGCGCGACGCGGATCCCGGCGAGCAGCAGGAAGCCGAGGCCGAGCACCAGGATCAGCTCGCGGTCGCCCGTCGCGAGCGCGTGATCGGCCAGCCACTGCAGATGGAAGGGCGCCATCAGTCCCAGCATCTGCAAGGCGAGGCCGAGCACCAGGACTTGCGCCAGCGATCGCTTCAAGCCGGTGATGCGGCCGAGCAGCGCGCGCCATCGCCAGCCGCCTGGATCACCGCCGGCGCGGGCCGCGAGACTGTCGTCGAAGCCCTCCTCCGGCGCGAGTTCGAGCGCGACGCCGGTGAAGTGGCGCGACACCTCCGCCGTCGCCACGCGTCGACGGCCGATGGCGGGATCGAGCAGCGTGACCCCGGCGCGATCGACGCGCTCCAGCACCACGAAATGGTCCATGTCCCAATGCAGGATGCAGGGCAGCGCCAGCTGGGGCAGTTCCTCCAGCGTGAGTTGCAGCGGCCGGCTTCCCAGTCGCAGCGCGCTCGCCATCTCGATCAGGCCCACCAGCGTGGCGCCATGGACGGACAGGGAGAAGCGCCGCCGCATGGCCGGCATGTCGAGCGATCGCCCCCCAGTGGCCGGCGATCATCGCCAGACACGCCGCGCCGCATTCGGCGGCTTCATCCTGCAGCAGCTCGGGCGTGCGCCGGCGGGGCCGCAAGGCCAGCGCCGGCCCCCGGACATCGGGAGCGGGTGTCATCGTTCCACGGGAGCCTGCGTCGCGGACAGGCGCCGGAGCGGATCCATCACCCACTCGTACAGGCGGCGCCGTTCCAGCGCGACGATGGCCTGCAGCCTCATGCCCGGCCGCAAGGGATGCGCGACGCCGCGCGCCACGAGCGTCGGCCGGTCCAGGCGCACGCGCACGCGGTAGGCCGCTTCCGGACCCGCCGCGACCAGATCGACCGAACGCACCCACCCCGTCAGTGCGCCGAAGGTCTGATGGGGAAACGCGTCCACCTGGAGCCGCACCGGCAGGCCTTCGGTCATGAACGCCGCGGCACGCGCCGGCGCCTGCAACTCGGCCTCCAGCGCGCTGCCGTCGGGCCAGAGGTGGGCGAGCGCCTCCCGCGCGGCGACGGACTGACCCGGTCCGGCCTTCAACGCCGACACGCGGCCAGCGTCCGGAGCGAGGATCAGCGTCTCGCCGCGGGCCTGGTGCTGGGCCACCTCCTGATCGAGGGCGGCGAGTGCGCGGGCATGGCCCTCTTCGTCGCGCCCCTGCTGCAGGACCGCGGCACGCAGCGCCAGCAGCGCCGCGCGCTCGTCGCGCCGGGACGAGGCCCATGCGCCCTCGAGTTGAGACAGGCGCTGCCGCGCCTCGATGGCGGCGATCTCATGCGCGTGCGCGGCGCTCACCGTGCTCATGCCGGCCTGCTGCAGCCGACGCTGTCGATCGAAGGCGTCGTCGTCGAGCGCCACACGGCGGCTTTGCAGCGCAATCTCCGAGGCCAGGCGGCGCTGGTCCTCGCGCAGCGCGTCGATCCGGACGCGGGCCGCATCGAGGCCGTGCGCTTCCTGCTGGCGGCGATGGTGCGACTCCGCGACGAGGCTGTCGCGACGCTGCTTCAACAGGCGCACGACCGTGGTGTCGACGTCCTCGCCACGGTGCTCGCCACGGTGCTCGTCATGGCTCTCGCCACGCCCCTCGCCCTGTGCGTCGCCCCGTCCCCCGCGCAGCACGAAGAGCACCTCGCCCGCCCGGACCGCCTGCCCTTCCGAGACGCGGCGCTCCGCCACGCGCCCGTCCCGATCCGCGACGATGCGCAGCAGGCCGGACTCCGGCGTCAACACGCCCGGCAGACGCGCCGTGGCGCTGGCCGAGCAGCACAGGAAAAGGGCCAGCAGGCCGAGCACGATGAACACGGCCAGGGCCGTCCCCATCGCGAAGCCCACCGGCCGTGCGAGCAGGAGCGCGCCACCTGGCGCGTCCCTGCCCTGCAAGGCCTCCGCGCGGAACAGCGGGAGGCCCTCCGGCTGTTCCGTCATCAACCGATCGCGGTCGTGTTCCCGTTGCAGCAGCAGGGCCCGCCTGGCCTCGCCGGCGCCGCCAGCATGTGCACCGCCCCCGCGCGGCGCCGCGGCAGCGTGAGCTGTTGGAGGATCTCGGTCGCCGGATTGGTCGGGAGGTTCAGGACCGTACCGCCGCCGACGGCATGAAGTTCTTGGATGGATAACGTGCGCATGCGCCTCTCCCGGACATCCTGGGTGTCGGACGACGGAGATCCCAGGATCCGCAGAGCCCCGTCGCGAGCGTCAGAACGACGCCCGACACGCTAGTGCCCGCCACCGCGTGCCCGACCTTCGGTGCGACCAGGGGTTGCCATCCCGTTGGCCCGGGATCGGGCGTCAATGCCCGGCGGCGGGGGTCGGGTCCTGATCCCGCGTCGTGTCGACGGGGAACGGCGCCAGCCACGCCAGCACGATCGGCGGGATCGAGAACACCAGCACCCAGCCGAAGAAGCTCGCGTAATGCTGGCCCACGCCCGCGTAGAGCCAGCCGCTGACGCTGCCCGTGGCCCACTTGGTCAGCGCCATGACGCCGGTGGCCATCGCGTAGTGGGTCATCTTGAAGGGGCCCGGCGCGATCTGCTGCATCATGTAGAGCATGTGCCCGACCGAGCCCATGCCGAAGCCGAACTTCTCGACGGCGACCACGGCGCCTATCCACCACAGGTCGGTCGGCAGCGCGTGGCTGAGGTAGTAGTAGGTCAGGTGCGGCAGGTTGAGTGCGACCGCCAGCAGCAGGAACGAGCGCCGCAGCGTCATCTTCGACGCGATGAATCCGCCGAGGAACGCCCCCGCGATGAACGCGATCGTGCCGGCGCTGCCGTAGATGTGGCCCAGCGCCGCATTGTCCAGGCCGAGTCCGCCCGCCGAGCGCGGATCGAGCAGGAACAGCGGCCCGAACTTCTCGATGAATCCCTCACCGAAGCGGTAGAAGAACACCACCGCCAGCATCATCCAGATCGACGGCTTCTGGAACAGCGTGACCCAGGATTCCCGCAGCGACACCATCGCGCTGGACAAGTCCTGACCCTGCACCGCCGACGGCGCGCCGGGCGGCAGCACCCGCAGGTGCCACAGCCCGAAGCCGCCCATCATCGCGGCCGCGCCCAGCATCACCGCCATCCAGCACTGCACCCAGGTCCAGCCCAGCGAGCCGTGCAGCCAGCCGGTCAGCGACACCAGCAGCCCCGACGCCACCACCGCGCCGAGGTTCCAGCACATGCCCTGCACGCCGGCATAGCGCGCCTGTTCGCGCGGGCTCATGGTCGTCATGAACACGCCGTCGGCCACGATGTCCTGCGTCGCCGACGCGAAGCCGGTGATCCAGAAGAAGGCCAGAGACGCGCGGAAGAAGCCGTCCAGCGGCAGGCAGAACGCGACGGCGCCGATCGAGGCCATCATCAGGAACTGCATCGTGATCACCCACCAGCGCTTGGTCCGGTACGGTTCCAGCAACGGCGACCACAGCGGCTTGAGCACCCAGGGCAGGTACATCTGCGAGGTGTAGAGCGCGATGTCCTCGTTGGACACGCCCAGGTTCTTGTACAGGATGGCCGCGACCAGGCCCACCAGCACGTTCGGCAGGCCCATCGCCAGATAGACCGAGGGCACCCAGGTCAAGGGATGACGGGCGTGGCGGCCGGCGGCCTGGCCATCGGCCGACGCCTGGCCGGACAACGCGTCGCCGGGGCCCGCCGCCCGCGCGCCGGCGCCCGCGACCCGGGATAGATCTGCACTCATCGACTTGTCTCCTCTTGTGCTTGCAGCATAAGGGACGATGACAACGCTGTCATCTTCGGAGAAGCCCAGGGGGCGGGATAAAACTGATGATTTTTCGTACGCCGTACGCCAAACTGCCATGGCGTGACCGACTTCGCGACAGGCCACCGGACGTGAGAGACGCGCGCTCTTCCCCACGGTCGGCGCCCCCTCTCGGACAGGTTTCTGAAGGCTGTCGCGCGCAACCTGCCAACACTTCTCGTAACACCCGGCCTCCCCCGGTCAAGACCATGTCCATCCTCAGAAACTTCCGAATCGGCAAACGCCTGGCGCTGGCCTTCGCCACAGTGCTGGTGCTGCTGTGTTTCATCGCTGCCTTCGGCATCCAGCAGATGGCACGGATCAACGACAACGTCCAGGACCTCAACACCAACTGGCTGCCCAGCGTCGCCAAGCTGGCCGACATGCAGGATGCCGCCAACGAGGCGCGCCGCCTTTCGCTGCGCGGCGCGCTGGAGCTCGACGACGGCGGCCGCGCCAAGCTCGCGCAGCAGCGCGACGCCGCCGTCCAGGCGTTCGACAAGGCGGCCAAGGAGTACGAGCCCTCCATCACCGGCGACAAGGAGAAGCAGCTCTATGGCCAGATCCGCGATGCCTGGAAGGCCTACCTCGACGCCGACGCCGAGTTGCAGCGCGCCATCGCCGGCGGTGAAGCCCAGCACGAGAGTGCCCGCAAGCTGGCCGGCGGCAGTTCCTCCACCCTGTTCACCACCCTGGCCAAGGCCATCGACATCGACGTCGCCTTCAACCGCGACGGTGGCGACCTCGCGGCCAAGGACGCGGCGGCCTCCTATGCCAACGGATTGCGTGTGACGCTGGGGGTGGTCGCCGTGGCGCTGGCCATCGGCATCGCGCTGGCGGTGCAGGTGACGCGTTCCATCACCTCGCCGATCGCCCAGGCGGTGCGCGCCACCGAGGACGTGGCCGCCGGCGACCTCACCGTCCACATCGAGGCGGAAGGCCGCGACGAGCCCGCCGACCTCCTGCGCGCCATGGGTCGCATGGTCGACCAGTTGGGCCGCCTGGTCGGCCAGGTGCGTGACAGCAGCGAGAGCATCGCCAACGGCTCCAAGGAGATCGCCCAGGGCAACGCGGACCTGAGCTCGCGCACCGAGACCCAGGCCAGCAGCCTGCAGCAGACCGCCGCGTCGATGGAAGAGCTGACCAGCTCGGTCGCCCAGAACGCCCAGTCCGCGGGCCAGGCCAGCCGCATGGCCGCCGACGCGTCGGGCGCCGCCGGCGAAGGCGGCCAGGCCGTGAGCGCCCTGGTCGAGACGATGCAGGGCATCAGCGACGCGTCGCGCCGCATCGGCGACATCATCGGCACGATCGACGGCATCGCCTTCCAGACCAACATCCTCGCCCTGAATGCGGCGGTCGAGGCGGCCCGGGCCGGCGAGCAGGGTCGCGGATTCGCGGTCGTCGCGTCCGAGGTGCGGGCGCTGGCGCAGCGCTCGGCGGCCGCGGCCAAGGAGATCAAGGACCTGATCCAGGCCAGCACCCAGCGCGTGGACACCGGCGCGCGCCAGGCGCAGAGCGCCGGCGAGGTGATGCAGCGGGTGGTGGCGCAGGTCGGCCAGGTCGACACCCTGATCCGCGAGATCTCCGCCGCCACGCAGGAGCAGAACGGCGGCATCCAGCAGGTCGGCGACGCCGTCACCCACCTGGACCAGGTCACCCAGCAGAACGCGGCCCTGGTCGAGGAAAGCGCCGCCGCCGCCGAGAGCCTCAACGGCCAGGCCCAGCAGCTGGCCCGGCTGGTCAGCCAGTTCCGCGTCGGCGCGGCCGCCTGAGCGCGGTCTTGGGGCGCTCCTGGGGCGGGGACGATTACCTAAGTCACCACCCCGAGGCTCCCCCGCTGGCTATCCTTTCTTCCGGTCAAGAAGGACAGCCAGATGCTCACGCCGCGTTCGGGACACCCCAGCCCCCTTTCCCTCACTCGCAGGGCCGCCGTGGCGGCCCCGTTGGCATTCGGGGCGTTGATCGCCCTGGGCGCCCTGGGGGGCTGCTCGTCCCTCGACAAGATCAACCCGTTCTCCAGTGCGGACAAGCCGACGGAGGTGAGCAAGGGCAGCATCCAGGCCTCGGCGCAGGTGAACCCGAGCGTCACCAAACGCCCGTCCCCGCTGCTGGTGCGGGTGTATGAGCTGAAATCGGACGTCGGCTTCAATGCCGCCGACTTCGTCAGCCTGTACCAGAAGGACCAGACCGAGCTGGGCACCGAGCTCGTCTCCCGCGAGGAGATGACGCTGCAGCCGGGCGAAGCGCGTCCGTGGACGAAGAAGACCCTGTCGCCCGAGACCCGCTTCATCGCGGTCTTCGCCGCCTACCGCGACCTGGAGCGTGCGCGCTGGCGGGCGATCGTGCCGGTGGTCGTGGGCAGGAAGCAGGAGATCCTCATCCAGGCCGATGAACTGTCGGTCAGCGCGACGGTCAGGCTGCCGTGAGCTGGCACAGCAAGGTCATCTGGTCGCAGGGCATGTTCCTGCTGCCCCACCATTTCCAGCAGGAGACCCGCTACCTCGAGCACCTGGTGGACAGCCGCGCCCGCGCGCTGGCGCCGCACGGCTGGGGCTTCACCGAGCTGGTGCTGGACGAGGCCCTGCTGAGCGTCGGCCGGCTGGGCATCGTGCGCGCGAGCGGCATCCTGCCCGACGGCACACCGTTCCAGATCCCGCAGGCGGACGCGGCGATGGCACCGCTGGAGGTGCCGGCGGACCTGAAGGGCGACATGGTCGTCCTGGCCGCGCCGATCGCGCGTCCCGGCACGGACCAGGTCGCGTTCAACGGCCATGACGCCGGCGAGCTGCACCGTTATCACGTCGTCGACCAGGACCTGCGCGACCAGACCAGCGCCGGCGACGAACCGGAGCCGGTGCAGACCGGCGCGCTGACCTTGCGCCTGCTGCCGGCGCGCGAGCTCAACGACGCCTACGCCGCGCTGGGCGTGGCCCGCGTGGCCGAGCGCCGCGCCGACCAGCAGCTGGTGCTGGACCGCAGCTACATCCCGCCGCAGACCCGCATCGACGCCAGCGGCCACCTGTCCGCGATGGCCTCGCTGCTGCACGGGCTGGTGCGCCAGCGCGCGCAGCTGCTGTCGTCGCGGATGGGCCAGCTGGGCAACGGCGTGTCCGAACTGGCCGACTTCCTGATGCTGCAGGCGCTGAACCGCGCCGACCCGCTCTTCCGCCAGCATGCGGCCTCCCCGCACGTGCACCCGGAAACGCTGCATCGCGACTGCCTGCAGCTGGCCGGCGACATGGCCACCTTCGTCAGCGACAGCCGGCTGGCCTCCGAATACCCGCTGTACCGACACGACGACCTGCGCGGCAGCTTCGCGCCGCTGCTGGAGGACCTGCGCCGCATGCTCAGCGTCGTGCTGGAGCGCAACGCGCTGCAGATCGACCTCACCGAGCGCACCCACGGCGTGCGCACCGCCGTCGTGCCCGACGCCGACCTGCTGCGCAGCGCGAGCTTCGTCATCGCGGTCAACGCGCAGGTGGCGGCGGAACAGCTGCGCCAGCGCTTCCCCGCGCAATCCAAGCTCGGGCCGGTGGACCGCATCCGCGACCTGGTCAACCTGCAGCTCCCCGGCATCAGCCTGCGCGCGCTGCCGGTGGCGCCGCGCCAGTTGCCGTTCCATGCGGGCTTCCATTATTTCGAGCTGGACCGCGGCGGCGAGCTCTGGAAGCAGCTCGAGCGCAGCGGCAGTCTGGCGCTGCACGTGGCCGGCGATTTCCCCGGACTGGAACTGGAGCTCTGGGCCATCCGTCAGTGAGCGCCGCTCACCGCGACGCCGGGCCCCGCCCCACTCCGCCACCGATCCAAGACAAGTAACCTCCGGGAGCCGGCATGGACCCCTCGGCGCTCAACGATCCGTTCGCAGGCTTCGACGATCAGCGCACCTTCATCAAGCCCCGTCCGGGCGGCGCGCAGGCGCCGCGCGGCGCTTCGCCCTCGCCCGACTCCGTGCAGCCCGACGCGGCGCCGCCGGCCGCCGGGCTGAACCCGCTGCTGACGCTGGCCAATCCGCTGCTGCTGCTGGTGCCGCAACTGCGCGCGACGCGCCGCGTCGACGACGTGGCGGTGCTGCGCAACAACCTCGCCCAGGGCATCCGCGACTTCGCGGCCCGCGCGGCCGCCGCCGGCATCCCGCCCGAGCGCGTCATGGCCACCCGCTACGTGCTCTGCACGATGATCGACGAGGCCTGCGCCGACACCCCCTGGGGCGGCTCCGGCGTCTGGGCGCGGCACAGCCTGCTGTCGATGTTCCACAACGAGACCTGGGGCGGCGAGAAGGTCTTCCAGCTGATGGCCCGCCTGGCCGAGAAGCCCGAGGCCAACCGCGACCTGCTCGAGCTGATCTACGCCGCGCTGACGCTGGGGTTCGCCGGCCGCTACCGCGTGATCGACAACGGTCCGGCGCAGCTGGAGGCGGTGCGCGACCGCCTCGCCCAGATCCTGAAGCAGCAGCGCGGCGACTACCCGGCCGCGCTGGCGCAGCACTGGCAGGTCGAGGCCGTCACCCAGCGCCGCCACATCGGCTGGTTGCCGCTGGCCGCGACCGCCGCGCTGACGGCCCTGCTGCTGGTCGGCGTGTACCTGTGGCTGACGCTGTCGCTGGCGGAGCGCTCCGATCCGGTGTTCGGCCAGATCCAGGGCCTGCGCCTGTCGCCCCCGGTCGTCGCGCCGCCGCCGCCGCCGGCCAAGCCGCGGCTGGCGCAGTTCCTCCAGTCGGACATCAAGGCCAATCTGGTCACGGTGCGCGACGAGGTGGACCGCAGCGTGGTGATCATCCGCGGCGACGGCCTGTTCGCCCCGGCCAGCGCGACCATCGTGCCCGAGCGCGAGGCGCTCATGGGCCGCATCGCCGACGCCTTGACGCAGGTGCAGGGCACGGTGATCGTGACCGGCCACAGCGACAACACGCCGATCCGCACGGCGCGATTCCCCTCCAACTGGCACCTGTCCGAGGAGCGCGCGAACACCGTGCGCGAGCTGCTGATCGCGCGCCGCGTCGCGCCCGAGCGCATCCGCGCCGAGGGCCGCGCCGAGGCCGAGCCGGTCGCCCCCAACGACACCCCGGCCAACCGCGCGCTGAACCGGCGCGTCGAAGTCAGTCTGATGGTCAACGGCCGCGCGCCTGAAGCGCCGGCGCGCGGAGCTTCCCGATGAAACGCGTCCTGGGATGGATCTTCAACCGCTGGGTGCTGCTGGCGGTGCTCGTGCTGGCGGTCGCGCTGCTGGTCTGGATCGTCGGTCCGCTGGTGGCCGTCGGCGAGGCCCGCCCGCTCGACACCGAGCGCTCGCGCTGGCTCACGATCGGCGTGCTCGTGCTGATCGTCGCCCTGTGCATCGCCTGGAGCCGCTGGCGCGCCAGGCGCGGCAACAGCCAGGTCGTCAACCAGCTGCTGCAGCAGCCCGCCGCGGACGCGCCCGAGCGCGAGACCGCCGACATGCTGGCCGTGCGCGAGCGCTTCCGCCAGGCGCTGCAGATGCTGCAGCGCTCGCGCTTCGGCGCGGAGGGCTCGGCCGGTTTCGGCGCGAAGCTGCGCTCGCGCTTCGGGGGCCGCTACCTCTATGAACTGCCCTGGTACCTGATCATCGGCGCGCCCGGTTCGGGCAAGACCACGGCGCTGCGCCACAGCGGGCTGAACTTCCCGCTGGCCGACCAGATGGGCGACCACGCCATCCGCGGCGTCGGCGGCACGCGGCATTGCGACTGGTGGTTCACCGACCGCGCCGTGCTGATCGACACCGCCGGCCGCTTCACCACGCAGGACAGCGATCCGACCAACGACAAGGCGACCTGGAGCGGCTTCCTGCAGATGCTGCGCCGCTCGCGGCCGCGCCAGCCGATCAACGGCGCGCTGGTGACGGTGTCGGTGACCGACCTGCTGTCGCGCAGCCCGTCGGAACGCGCCCAGCATGCCGCCACCGTGCGCGCCCGCGTGCAGGAGCTGCAGAAGGACCTGGACATCCGCTTCCCGGTCTACCTGCTGGTCACCAAGGCCGACCTGCTGTCGGGCTTCATGGACTACTTCGCCACGGCCGACAAGGACCAGCGCGCGGCGCCGTGGGGCTTCACCTTCCCGCGCAACAGCAGCTCGCCGCTGGCCGGCTACGGCGCGGAGTTCGACGCCCTCGAGCAGCGCCTGCAGAACGGCCTCATCGACCGGCTCCAGGCCGAACGCGATCCGCAGCGCCGCGCCCGCATCTACGGCTTCCCGGCGCAGTTCGCGAGCCTGCGCGCCCTGCTGGCCGAATTCGCCGAGGGCGTCTTCGCGCCCTCCCCGTACGAAGCCCAGCCGCTGCTGCGCGGCGTCTACTTCGTCAGCGGCACGCAGGAAGGCACGCCGATCGACCGCGTGCTCGGCTCGGTGGCGCGCAGCTACCAGATCGAGAACGCGGTGCTGGCGCCCAACCAGGCCAGCGGCCGCAGCTACTTCCTGAACCGGCTGCTCAACGAAGTCGTCTTCGCCGAAGCCGGCCTGGGCGGCACGCACCGCGGCTGGGAGCGCCGCCGCAACGCGCTGGCGCTGGGCGGATACGCCGTGGTGGCGCTCGCGGGCATCGGCCTGATCACCGCCTGGACCGTCAGCTACTTCAACAACAAGAAGTACCTGGAGGCGACCTCGGCGCGCGCGGAGCAGGTCCGCGAGCTGCTGCAGGCCACGCCCAACCGCGCGACCGCCGACCTGCTGCCCATCCTGCCCGCGCTGCAGGCCACGCGCGCACTGGCCGCCGTCGACGAACACGTCCCGTGGTCGATGCGCATGGGCCTGTTCCAGGGCAAAAAGCTGGACAGCGCGGCCCGCGCGGCCTACCAGCGTATGCTCGGCGACGCGGTCCTGCCGCGGCTGGTGCTGCGCATCGAGGAACAGCTGCGACAAGGCGCGGCCACCCCCGTCACCTTGTACGAAGCGCTCAAGGCCTACGTGATGCTGCACGACCCGCAGCACTTCGATGCCACGGCGCTGAAGCAGCACATCGAGAGCGACTGGGAGACGACGCGCCGCGAGCTCACGCCGGACCAGCGCGAGGCGCTCGGCGCCCACCTCGACGCGCTGCTGTCGCAGGGCGGCATCGCGTCGCCGCTGCCGGAGGACGCCTCGCTGCTGACGGCGGTGCGCACCCAGCTCGCCACGCAGCCGCTGCCGCAACGGATCTACAACCGGCTGCGCGCGCAAGGCCTGGGCAGCGAATACCCCGACTTCACCGTCGCGCGCGCCGGCGGCCACAACGCGCCGCTGCTGTTCACGCGGGCCAACGGCGCGCCGTTGACGCAGGGCGTGCCGGGCTTCTTCACCCGCGACGCCTACCTGCGCGGTTTCCAGCCGCGGGTCGGCCAGGTCGCGGACGAGCTGGCCGCGGAAGAACCGTGGGTGCTCGGCGTCGCCGCCGCGCCCAAGAATCCGCAGGACCTGGTGCGCGCCAACGCGCCGCTGGTCGACGACGTGCGCCGGCTCTACCTGAACGACTACGCCGCCTCGTGGGAGTCCTTCCTCAACAGCGTGAAGCTGCTGCCGATGGCCACGGTGCCGCAGTCGGTGGAGCGCTCGCGCATGCTGTCCGCGCCGGACAGCCCGCTGGGTCCGTTCCTGCGCGCGGCCTCGCGCGAGACCACGCTCGCGCAACCCGGCAACGCGATCGAGAACGCCGAGCGCCGTGCCGCGGACCTGGTCCAGCAGACGCGCGAGAAGGTGGCCGGCATGTTCTCCGGCAAGCCCGGTCAGCAGAACCCGGCGGACCCGAACGCGCCGCGCATCGAGAACATCGTCGACGAGCGTTTCGTCGGCCTGCGCAGCATGGTCACGGCGCCGGCCGGCGGCGGCAAGGCGCCGCTGGACGAGACCGTGGGCCTGATCGCCGAGGCCAACATCATGCTGACGGCCGCCGATTCCGCGCTCAAGGGCGGCAGCGCGCCGCCGCCCTCGCCGGTGCCCACGCGCCTGAAGGCCGCCGCCGCGATGAGCCCCGAGCCGCTGCGCACGATGCTCGACGACCTCGGCAGCAGCAGCGCCCGCGTGTCGCAGGGCGCGATGCGCCAGAACCTCGGCATGGAGGTGCGCTCGCAGGTCGGCGAGTTCTGCAACCAGGCCGTGGCCGGGCGTTATCCGCTGGACCGCAACTCCTCGCGCGACGCCACGCAGGCGGACTTCGCGATGCTGTTCGGCCCGGGCGGCAAGATCGACCAGCTCTTCCAGCAGAAGCTCGCGCCCTACGTCGACACGACGACGCGGCCGTGGAAGTTCCGCGCGGTCGAAGGCACGCCGCTGGGCGGGGACAGCGGCACGCTGCCGCAGTTCCAGCGGGCGCAGGCCATCAAGGAGACCTTCTTCCCCGGCAGCAATACGCCGTCGCTGCGGCTGGACTTCAAGCCGATCGAGATGGACACGACGATCCAGCAGTTCATCCTGGACGTGGACGGCCAGATCGTGCGCTACAGCCACGGCCCGCAGATCCCGACCTCGGTGCAGTGGCCGGGACCGCGCGGCAGCTCGCAGGTCCGGGTGCAGCTGAGCCCGGTCAGCGCGAGCGGCTCGTCGGGCCTGGTCAACGACGGGCCGTGGGCGCTGTTCCGGCTCTTCGACCGCGTCAAGATCGAGAAGACCAACGCGCCCGAACGCTTCAAGGCCACCTTCGAGATCGAGGGCCGCAAGGCGGTCTTCGAGGTCACCGCCAGCAGCGTCCGCAACCCGTTCCGTCTGCCGGAGCTCAACGAGTTCCGCTGCCCGGGCGGCCTGTGAGGCGCACAAGGAGAGCCCGTCGATGAGCGCATTGCCCGAAACCCTGAACCCCGCCGGCGAGGCCACGCCCGGCTGGTACGGCAAGATCGCCGCGCTGGGCGACTTCGCCCAGCGGCGGCTGCCTCAGCACTGCGTGCAGCATTGCGACGCGTGGCTGTCCGGGATGATGCAGGACCTGCCCAAGGTGCTCGGCCCGCGCTGGCTCGACACCTACCTCACCGCGCCGGTGCTGCGCTTCGCATGGGCCCCGGGCGTCGTCGACATGAAGTGGTGGTTCGGCGTGCTGATGGCCAGCTGCGACAACGTCGGGCGCTATTTCCCGCTCGTGATCGCGCAGCCGCGCGCGCAGCCGCCGGTGGACCGCGCGGGGCTGGATCACCTCGACCGCTGGTACACGGTGCTGGCCAACACGGCGATGCGCACGCTGGACGACACGGCGACGGTGAACGCGCTGGAGGCGGCGCTGGCCGCGGCCCCGCCCTGGCCGCCCAGCCACGCCGCGACCTTGCCGGCGCCGGAGAATGCGGTGCAATGGGTCACCTACACCGCGCCGGCGGGCCTGCTCACGGCGGCGGTGCCGATGCTGGCGGCCGGCGAGCTGCTGGAGCGTCTGGCCGGGTGCACGGTGTGGTCGCCCAATCCCGAGCCCGGCGAACAGGTCCACATGCGCTGGGGACCGGGCCTGCCGTACGTGGAGGCGTTCGCGGCGATGCTGGAGCGCAAGACCGGCTGAGCGCGCGGGCGGCTGTCCGCCCTTCCCTGTTCACCGTTGCGGTGGATCGCGCCCACCTGTGCGACATTGCGTCCCAGGGAGAAGCACATGAAGACCTTCGGACGCAGCCTCGCGCTGGGATTCCTGCTGGCGGCGGCGGTGCTGTGCGGCGTCGGCGCCGTCGCGCTGCGCAGCGCCTACCTCATGGAAGCGGCCGCCGACGGCGTGACGCAGAGCCATCAGGGCCTGCGCCTCCTGGCCGAACTCCTGAACGACGTGGCCGAGGCGGAGGCCGCGCAGCGCGGCTTCATGCTGACCAAGGACACGGCCTACCTGACGGCGCTCGACAAGTCGAAGGCCGAGGTCAACGCCGAGCTGGGCGAGATCCGCCAGACGCCCGCGTGGCGGTCCCGGGTCGCGGAGCTCAACGACACCGAACAGGACATCTCGGCGCTCTTCGCGCTGTTCCGGGAGCGCATCGCCGACCGCCAGACGATGAGCCTGGAGGAGACGACACGATCGCCGAAGGTCAATCAGGTCCGCCAGCGCATGGAGCGCCTGCGCGCGCGCTTTGCCGAGCTGGAGCGCGGCGAGATCGCGCAGCTGGAGGCGCGCTCGGCCGAGATGGGCCAGACCACGCGGCTGGTCAAGGCCGCGGGGCTCGGGGGCACGGCGCTGGGTCTGCTGATCGTCGTCGTCACCGGACTGGTCCTGCAGCGGCTGCTGATGCAGATGGTGGGCGCGTCCGCGGTGGACGTCGCCGATCGCGCGCGGGCGCTGGAAGCTTCGTCGCTGCGGCAGGCCGGGGCGACGAAGCAGACCTCCTCCGCCGCCATCGAGCTCACCGCGACGATGCACGAGGTGCAGGCGGCGGCCCACCAGATCGCGCAGCGCTCGACCGAGGTCGAGGAGATGGCGACGGCCAGCACCCGCGCCGCGCACGCCGGCAGCCAGGCCATGGCTCGCGCGCGCGAGGCCACCGTGGGCCTGAGCCAGCAGATCGACATGGTCGTCACGCAGATGACGACGCTGGGCAAGGAGGTCCAGGGCGCCTCGACGGTGCTGGGCGCCATCGAGGAGCTGGCGGAGCGCACCAACATCCTCGCGATCAACGCCACGATCGAGGCCTACGGCGCGGGCGACGCCGGCGAGCGCTTCCGCGTGGTCGCCGACGAGATCCGCCGCCTGGCCGAGAAGGTGCGCGCCGACGCGGTGGACATCCGGCGCCAGCTCGACTCGATCCGCAACGTCTCCAACGCCACGATCATGTCGACCGAGGCCGGCGTCAAGGCGGTGGCGGCGAACTCGTCGCTGTTCTCGGAGGCGGAGGCGATGTTCGTGCTCATCTCGGAGCGCGTGGCCGCGTCCGACATCGCGAGCAAGGAGATCAAGATGGCCACGCACCAGCAGTCCAGCGCCGGGCGGCAGCTGGAGGTCGCGCTGGCCGACGTGGGGCGCGCGACGGCGGATGCGGAACAGGTGGCGCAGAGCAACCTGGCGACGGCCGCGGCGCTGTCGAAGACTGCTCAGCGCCTGAGCGCGTTCGTGGCGTCGCCGACGCGGTGGCCGGTGGCGGGACCCGCCAAGGCCCGGCGCGCCGCACCGGGCAGCTGATACCCTGCCGCTGAGATCAGGCAGTCGAGACCGGGTGGCCGTCGCCGCCCTGCAGCGGCGACGGTCAGGCTCACAACGGCATTCGCCGCGTCGACTCGTCTTCTTCCTCTTCCAGCGGGATCGGGCCGGAGTCCACGGTGGGGTGAACTCGGTTTCGATGTACTCACTGGGGTTAGTGCCATCGGGTTAACCCGGATCTCGTCTTCCCCGTCGCGCAGCTGACAACCGGTTGGATAGTCTTTCGCGCAAAGCCTGGCACCGCCTGGGCCGCAGGAGACATCAGTGCCGAGTTTCCACCTACGGTTCGTCGGGCGAGATGTGTTGCCCAGAGGGCTTTCCTCTCGCGAGGTCGAAGAGTCGTTCGCCTTGAGCGCAGACGATCTTCACGAACTCAAGCATGAGTTTCGTGGGAACGCTCGCATCGGTGCAGCGTATCAACTGCTGATGCTGCGGGCCACGGGGCGCTTGCCCGACGCGATGACCGGGATCCCCAAGGCTCTGCTCCAATACATGACGATGTCGATGGGTATGCGGGCCCCTGACATCGCGTCGCTTGCGTCCTTATACAAGGACGCGCATACCAGCGGTCTCCACAAGCAATGGGCACGAGAGCGTGCGGACTTCAGCATTGCGGACGAGCCGGTTCATGCCGCATTGCTGGACGCTCTTCATCAGCTCGCCGCCACTGCTGTGTCTCTCGATGACCTGGTGAAGCAGGCGGAGATGTGGCTCTACGAGAAGCGCTACGTGTTGCCGGGTGATCGCGCCATCCGCGACCTTGCGCGCAAAGCCTTTGCCGCACAGGAGGCGGCAGCGATCAAAGCCGTCATGTCTGGCGTGCCGGCGCATCAGCGCATCGCGGCCCTGCGCGAGCTCTATTCCAAGCGGCCTGGCCCTGGCAGCGTGACGGTACTCGAATGGCTACGCGAGCCGCCAGGCAAGCACGGACGCGCCACGCTCAAAGAGATCACCGACAAGATCCACTGCGTCAAGAAGTGGGGAGTCGAAACGTGGAAGCTTGAAGGCATCCCGCTCACCAGATTGCGGGCGTACGGCCACGAGGTAGTTGGCCGCCCGCCGTCTGAGACCAAGCGCTTGGCCGAGCAGCAGCAGATCCTGCAGCTGTGTGCCTTCAGCTATGTGGTGCTCCTGGATCTCAACGATCAGGCCGCTGACGTCGGTGGACGCTGCGTGGTTGACCTCTATCGCAAGGCCTCGGGGCGTGTCCAGAAGAAGCAAGCCGTCAGTTCCGTCGATCTCCGCGCGGAGCGTGTGAAGTTCAAGGAAGTGCTGCATGACCCGTCGCTGAAGGACAAAGAGATCGTGGCGGCCCTGCGGGCGCTCTTGCCCAAGGAAGAGCACGACTTCGCCGGCACGCGGGCCGCGATGATCCGCCAGTCGTTGGTTGACGACGATGCACCGCGAGTAACGGCGTTGCTTCACTCGCTCTCGGTACTGGACATTCGGGGCGTTGACGGCGACAAGGCGATGCAACAGCTGACCACGCTGCAGTCACTGGCTGAGCGTGGTGCCACATCCTTACCGCAGGACTTCGACATTTCGATGGCTGATCCGTCGTGGCACGACTTGCTGTCGAGTCCCGACCGTAGGAAGGCGCTTCCCTTGTAATGCGAGATCCACCGAGTGCGCGTGGAAAACACTTCGAAGCCTCTGCGAATGAAGGCATTTTTCACTTGGCCCCTCGGGTAGTCCGGCTTGTTGGCGCCAATGGAGCAGAAGGCCGTGCCGACGACGGTGCCCTTGGGCACGCGAGGCCCAAGCCACGCATCCAATACCGAGGGCGTCACGTTGTGCCGGCTGCCGTGGTGAGGAATCTGCACGAAACCCGGATTGGGAAGACCCAAAGCAGCGGCGTAAACAGCAGCCTCAGAGAGCCCCACGGGCCCGACGTCCGCCGTGAGAAGAATCCCTTTTCCGTCGAGCAGCGCATATTGCACAACGCAACTCTCATTCGATGCGGATGTACTGACATTCTCCGAAAGCGTTTCGACGCCCCAGTCTTCATCAAGCCATTTTCTCGCAGCCTCCACGAGCGACTTCAGTAAGCCAAAAGGCGCCGCAGCATCTTCGGCGCGATAAGATGTGGGCGACTTATCCAGATCCGGAATTGAATCGATGTACCGTTGTCTAGCGGGTGCGAGCACCACAAAATCGCCGATCCGCGCACCTTGGAAGACTTCATGAATGACGGTGCCTTGAGCCTGTGCGAGTTCTTCAATCTCGACCAGATAAGGATGGCGACCTTTAATGTCGTCAATTAACCCCTGAAGGGTGAAGTTGCCATGAAAATGATGCAGCACTTGGCCCGCATAAAGCCATGGTCGATTCATCCAAAGATTGGCGACACGAAATTTCTTCAACACGCCTACTAATCCACACGCATGGTCATTATCCGCATGAGACAAGACCATGTGATTAATGTATAGACCTGGGTAATAAGAATCCAAGTGACCGATTATCGTCTGCGCCGTGTCTTTACGCCCCCCGTCGACGACGTGCAATAGACAGCCATTCTCGGCATCCCCGTACTTCACAACGATGGCGTCGCCATAACTGTCGCCTACGGGCAAAAAATCTATGGTGTAGTCCACTGTTCCTCCCTACATTGTTGTAGACACATCTTGCAACAAAGTTCGAGGAAGGTCGATGGATCGGCTTGAGCAAGCTGCGGTGACACAACAATGCGCCCAGGATCGGTGATCGACGTGCTCACAAGCGGCGTGCTCAGTCGGCTCGGCGACGGCAGGATACGGCGCCGCACACGCGGCCTAAGGGCGCGTCAGCGCAAGGGTGCCATCTCGGCAAGAACCGACAGCCACCGGACGGGGCCCCAGGCCAAGACCCGCGCTTGCGGCTACCTTGGCCAGGCGAGACTCCAGAAGCCGCCGGTGTGTCATGTCGGTGCCGTAGACATAAACGCTTGCCTGCTCGACCATGAATCTGTTCAGTTCCCTGAGTAGGGCCCGATCGTTCCGCGTGGCCAAACGGCGAGCAGTCTCTCGGGAGTTGAACGCCATGAAAGCTCGATCGGGGGCAACAGGTAGATAGAGCATGAAGTTTTCGTTCAGCGCTCCAAAGAGCGTGAGCGGACGATCGCCGATGAGCAATCTCTCAGGGGTGCTGGAGAACCTCCTCGTCACCCAAGACGCCTCGAAAATCGTGCGATTGAGCGTCGATGTCTGGATCAGCGTAGGCAGCGAGCGTGTCCCGAAATCATGAAGAAGATCCGGAGCATTCTTCTCTACGAATCGCCGCAAGCTGGCTTCCGGCTGATGCCCGCGAGCGTCCATAAAGGCATCCGGATCGGCGTCGAATTCGGCGCCGAGAGCTTCGATTCCGCGGGAGCGCACATGCTCCACCGCGCCAGGGCCGCGGAGGACCAGTGAAATCAGGAAGCGCGTCCAGATGTACTGCTGCTCTTCAGTCAGCCGGCCCAGTTGGTCATCCAGGATTACGCGATGTACCTGCGGCGCGGGCTCGTCGATATGCAGGCTCATGAACTCGCGCTCAAGAACTTGGTTTGGCTCGCCACGTGCACGTCCGATGGCATAGAGGTCTCGCTCCTTGGCCACCGACCTGGCCTTGTACCGCTTCTCTGAGATGTTTCCACGCAGCCACCGCATGGCCGACAGACGCTCGTCAGCACCGCCCTCCCAGCGGCCCAGGAGAAATCGCGGAATGAAGTGATGCTCGCTGTGAGTGGCCATTGCCAAGGAGGACTTGGTGGACCTTCAGTCGCAGATGTGGATCCCGGTATGTCGGAGCATCTCGGTGGACTTCATGGCGTGCAGACCTTGCAGGGTCGACAAGCGTTTGGACGCAGGCGTGATCAACTTGGCCACGCGCCGGATCTCGGCGTCTTTCAAGCCATACACCGTGCCGGCGAAGCGAGGCGCATCGCCGTCAAGGGCATCCGCTAGAACGTTCATGGTGCCTTGCAGGTTCGGGCTTAATCTCGACACGTTCAAGTCGTCGAAGGCGAAGCCGAGGCATACGAGGCGCTCGGCTTCGGTGATGATCTTCTTGGCCCGGTCGAAACCTTCAGAGTGCAGATCGCTGCGATGCTCAGGGATCACACGAATCTGCGCGGCTGCCTTTGCCACCAGGCGCTGGCGTTGCTGGTCGTCGGCCGACTGGATCCCCGATTCATTGAGTCCGCCCAGACCGTACGGCACGAACAGCGGCGACTTGGGATTCAGACTTCCCAGGCAACCATACACATGGACGATTGGGAACTGCTCCATGGCGGACCAGGCCTCATCTTCTGAAAGCTTGTACGTGTGGCGGAGGAAACTCCAGAGCGCGAGCTCCAGCGATCGGTCGTAGTTGAAGGTGACAAACGAGACTTGGTTGTTGACCAACTGCTCGGCTGGGCAACGGATGGCATTGAACACCGCCGCATACCAGTCGTCCTCGTTGGAGTCATCGAACAGCCGGTGCACGACCTCGTAGCCGAGCAGCACCTTCGCGATGGCCACCCGGCCGATCTCGGCGTATTCCATGCGATTGGCCAGAAAGGCGTCGATGGACTGGGCCTTGGACTCGATGAAGGCCTGGAAGAACTCCCGGGTCGACGGTTCGACGTCTAGCGGCCGCGGCTTCCCGAGGAACTTCACATCGTGCAGATAGCTCGCCGGGACCTTCATGATGTCCTGGCGAAGCTGTGCGCCCAGCGGGAAGCCATACGGGTAGCTGGCGCCGGCGCCCAAAATAAACACGGTCTTCTTATGGATCAATGTCTCTTCCCCCTTGAGACCCATTTTGCGACATCCGTCAGCCAAAGAGGTGTCGCGTCGCGGCGTTCAGGCGACGAGCCTCAGGATCACTGGCGCCTCTTCGGCCGGGACGCCTTCACGGCTGCCGCTGGGCGGCTCCGGGTCCTCGAATCGACGCCAGTTGAGGATCACAACCGTGGCTTTCGGACCTGGGTCCTTGGCGAACTTACGGGCAAGCGCCTGTCCAATGGCCTGGGTGTCCGCGTGCGAGCGCACGGGATGGCTCAACGAGACCTCGCATGCGCCGAAGCCCGTGCCGCGACTCGATGAGAAGGTATACGAGACAAAGTACTTCAAATGGCCGACGGGCCCGCTTGGCTCGCTGGCCTCTTCGGACGCTGGATCGGTGAGGCCATCTCCATCTGGATGGTCGGCCTGCTGAAGGGGTGGCAGCACCGCCTCGCGCGCTCGGCGTTCCGCAACGCTCACATCTTGCAAGGTGTAGTAGCCCATCGCGCGGGCAAGTCGATCCAAGAATTGACGCATGGCGGTGATCACGTTTAGACGGCAGATCGTCAGGACTCGGCCTGGGTGAGGATTGGCGGATTGCCGGCGGCTCCGATGCGGGCCAGCACGTCCTTCATCAACTGATCTTGCGCCTGCGCGGAGGCGCCGAGAGCGGCCAGCTCGCGCTCCAGTTCAAGGTTGCGCTCACCCAGCGCAGTGGCCCGAGCAAGCAGCGCTTCGTACTGGCTGCCGGCCTGCGACGCCTGCGCCCGCAGATCATCAACGACCTGGTTCTGTGCGGCCAGCCGCTGCGCGGCGGGGCGGAGCTCGCGCAGGAGTTCATCGAGTTGGCGCTTCTCAGCGCGCACGCCGGTCAGCTGACCCAAGGCGTCGGCCTTTTCTTGCAAGGCGCTGCGGAGTTCCCCGTGCTTTGCTGCCAGCGCGTCGGAAACGTTGCGCAGTTCTCCCTGCAGGTACTGAATCTGTTGCTCGTGCTGGCGCGCCTCTCGGTCCCGCTGGTCTCTCGACGCTTCCCTGAAATGCTCCAGGGCCTCCCGGGCATGGCCGTGCTTCTCTTCAAGCGAGGCGACGTGGGACTGAGCGGACTTCAACTGTTCCTGCACGCCGTCAAGTTGGGCGCTGAGCTGTGCGGTCTGCCGGGCGAGTGCGAGTTTGGCCGCTGCCAGGTCGGCCTCAACTTCGTGGCGCCGCGCCCGCTCGCTGGCGAGTTCCGAGGCCAGGCGTTCGGCATCTAAGCGCGCGCCGCGAGCCTCCGCCTGTGATCGCTCCAGCGCCTCGGCGGCGCGTTTGACGTGAGCGGCGTGACCTGCCTGCTGCGCCTCGATGCGCTCCCTACTTTCGTATTCAAGCCGCGACGCCAAGTTGACGACGAAGGCCTGAAGCTCTTCGCTTAGGGAGGCGCTGGGGCTGCTGACGCCGCCTTCGTCCGCCTCGATCTCCTTCAGGTGCCGATAGATCGTCGCCTTCGAGCCGGTGTTCCCCAATTCGATCCGGATCGCATCAATCGAGGGGTGCTTACCCGCCTTCATGATCCCCAGCCGGGCCCGCTGTACTTCCGCCTTGCTCACACCGGGTCGTGCCATGTCCGTCACCAATTTCGTATGTATTACGTAATTGCAATGGTACGTAATATGAAACGACAGAACAAGCCGCGTATCGGCGTCAGCCATGAGATTTGTTAATAGGCCATTATCCAATGTGAGCGAACACTTGGGCGGAAAAGTCGGTCAGGCGCCGCTCAGCCCCCTCAAACCCGGCTTAGTCCGAGGCGCAACGGCCTGCTGGAGCGATCTGTCCCAATAATGTCGAACGGGATCGCTTCGGTCCCAACTGGACCTTCCTCAGCACGAAACCCTGTTGAGTCGGCGCCGAGATCGGCAAACAAAGGCCACCGAGTTCCTTCGCGCTGCGCGTTGAGGGGCCGTCAGCGGTCAGCATTTGCCACGACACCGTCAGCCAGCAATTGCGCAGCACAAAGCAGCTTCTGAAGATGTTCCTCGCTTTCGAAACTCTCCGCGTAGACTTTGTATACGTCCTCGGTACCTGAGGGACGCATCGCGACCCAGCCGCGTCGCGAAATCAGCTTGATGCCGCCGATCGGTTGATCATTGCCTGGCGCTCGCGTTTGCACCTGTGTTATCTCATCGCCGGCAAGCACGCGCTGTTGAAGATCTACGGCTGTCGCGTTGGCCAACCGAGCTCGCTGATCCCGAGTAGCCGGCGTATCGATGCGATCGGACCAGGTCGAACCTAGAGTCGCGCTCAACGTGCGGTAGTACAGCCCGGGATCCGCCCCGGCACGGGCGGTGATCTCCGCGGCGAGCAGCCCCGCCACGATCCCATCCTTCTCAGTGGTCCACACCGACCCGTCACGCCGCAAGAACGAGGCCCCAGCGCTTTCTTCACATGCCACTGCCAGCTCGCAATCATGGAGCCCCTGGGCGAACCATTTGAAGCCCACCGGAGTCTCCAGGACGCGGCGATCCATGGCCTGTGCGATCCGGTCGATCATGGACGTGGTCACCACGGTCTTCCCCACTGCGGTCGTCATGGGCCACTGAGGTCTGTGCATCAGCAGATAGTCCGTTGCGACGCTGAGGAAGTGGTTGGGTGGCAGCAAGCCGCTGCTCGGACATACGACGCCGTGCCGGTCATGATCCGTGTCGCAAGCAAACGCGACGTCGAACAAGGAACACTGACGCGTGAGAGCCTGCATGGCAAACGCGGAAGACGGGTCCATGCGGATCTGGCCGTCCCAGTCCAGCGGCATGAACGAAAACGTGGGGTCGATGTTGGCGTTGACGACGGTCAGCGGGAGACCATACCTGTCGGCAATGGCTTCCCAGTACATGAGGCCGGCGCCGCCCATCGGGTCGACGCCGATGCGGATGCCCGACTCTCGAATCGCTTGAAGGTCGATGACGTGGCTCAGCGCCACCACGTAGCGCTGCAGAAAGTCGTAAGGGCGCGCGGCACCGGAGGCCAATGGCCTGGCAACTTCAACGCGTCTCACCCGCTTGCAATGCTCCGCGAGATGCTGGTTGGCCAACTCCTCGATCACCGACGCGGCGTGGCTGTCGGCTGGCCCGCCATGCGGAAGGTTGTACTTGAACCCGCCGTCCCTCGGTGGGTTGTGGGAAGGAGTCACGATGATGCCGTCGGCGAGGGGACCAGGCGCGTGCATCCGGTTGAAGTCGAGGATCGCGAGGGAAACAGCAGGCGTTGGCGTGAACTGCCCCGACGGCGCCACGCGGACATCAACGCCATTGGCCGCGAGAACCTCCAGGGCACTCGTACGCGCGGGCAGGGACAACGCATGGGTATCGATGCCAAGGAAGAGCGGTCCCGTCGTGCCTGCGCTCTTTCGATAGTCACAGATGGCCTGCGTGATCGCCCAGATGTGCCGCTCATTGAAGGATCCATCCAAGGACGAGCCGCGGTGCCCTGATGTGCCGAAGCGCACGCGCTGCTGAGGGTCCTCGGAGTTGGGAATCAGCGAAAAATAGGCTCCCCGCAGGGCGCTCACATCGATGAGGTCCTCCTCGCGCGCCGGTTGGCCGGCCCGAGGGGAAATGCGTGTCGTCATCAGAGTTCCTTGGTCCGGTCGTGAGGGGCTGAAGCCTTGAACGATCCGAAGTTGTCAGTCTTGTAATCCCGCGGTCAGTGTTTGGCGGGGCTGTCAGTCCCACAGTTCGACCCTTCTCGGCAATCGACGGGCACACGGGGGTGGAAATGAGGCGAGCCAAGCAGATCGATCGGCACAGGCCGCACTGGGGCATCGTCCTGGTGACGCTGGCGCTCTTCCTGTGGGGCTGCACGACCCCAGGGGTGCCGACCCATCTCGAAAATCAGGGTTGGCGTCTTGCGACGCTGTGGGCGGTTCGCCCCGCGGCAGAGTTCAAGGTGCCAGCTGCAACTCTGGATTGCCGCCGACCCGAAGACACGAAAGCTCCCTTCGCCCTGACCAGCTACCGCAGCAACCATCGAGGCTGGATCCTTCTGCTGCCGGCGGGAACGACCCGTCCGACATCAGACTCGCGCTTTGTCCTCGTCAAGCCAGGCTCCTGCGAAGCACCAATCGAACAGCTCGCTGACGGCGAAGCACCGCCATTGCAGGTCGAACGTCCAGACGAGCGAGGTTCAACCAGATGAAGCGGGAGACGAAGCTGGAGACGCGGCGGGAATGGGTGTGCCGCAATTTGGGCAGAACTTGCCTTCCGTGCCGAGCGGTTCGGCGCACTTCCCGCAAGCCGTGGGGCGCAGCGCGAAGCCGCACTGGGTGCAGAAGCGACCTGCAGCGTTGTTGCTCGCGCCGCAGCGCATGCAGGCGACATGCCGTTCGTTGGAGCGCGCCACTGGCGGCGGCGACGGTTCCGACCATCCCGAATTCCGACTGCCATGCGAGTCGTACCTCGGGTCGCCGAGACGGCGATGCCCGCCGTGGTGATCACTTCGTCCGTGACCACCGCTGTGGTGGCCGCTGAACAGGCGGCGAAGAATGGACATGGTCGCTCCGATACATCGTGGTTGGCGGGCTGGTGGCCGGGTGGCTGCCCAGTGCGTCGCCATGATGAGTTGCCGCTGCGGGCAAGCCGCTGACGGCGCGATTACGGTGTTGTCAGGAATGCCTAACGCTTGCCGCGTTGCCGATCGTTCTCACTATCAAACGGCTAGGAGCCACACATGACGGGTCAAGTGAATTGGGTCGAGATCGCCTCCCACGTAATGGACTTGGCGATCGCCTATGCGCTCGCCTTGCCCATCGGCTGGGACCGGGAGCGCAAGGAGCGCAGCGCCGGCATACGCACCTTCCCTCTCGTGGCCATCGCCAGTTGTGGCTTCGTCCTGGTGGCCATCCGCGTGCTGGGCATCGAGTCGATCGGTCAGGCTCGCATCCTGGAGGGGCTCATCACCGGCGTCGGCTTCATCGGAGGTGGAGCGATCCTGAAGCACTCTGCCGGCGCTTCGGGAACTGCGACTGCGGCAAGCCTTTGGGCGACCGGCGCGGTCGGGGGCGCGGTGGGATACGGCCTGTACGACATCGCCTTGATCCTCAGCCTGGTGACCTATGCAACGCTGCGCTGGATGGCACCGCTGAAAGAGGTTGCCCGCACGGAAGATGAAGGCCAGCCAGCAGGTGCTCAAGGTGCGTCTGCGGCAGACCGAGCCACGCTCAGAAGCTGACAGTTTTGTAATCAACACGCACGGTTTGCTGGAAGGTGCCGACTTCTAAAGTTCACTCCGCGATGAACGTTGTGTCGCCTCCGTCGGAGGTCACGTTCACGAACAAGGAGTACAGAAAGTGAAGGTTTCCGTGTCGATCCTCTCCGCCATTGCCGCTGTGATGCTGACCGCTGGCGCCCAAGCTGCAACCCAGTCGGAACTCATGATGAACGGCCGATCGCCTCACGGCGTGCCCGTCGCCGCCGTGAAGGCCGACAAGGTGGTCAACGTCAAGCACGGCGGTTTTGTCAACGTCGACTGCGGCGAGATCGTCGAGTTCCGCGACGGTGCCAAGACCTTCACGTGGAAGTTCGACTCGGCGCAACATCGCGCCGTGAACCTGCCCGTCATCGCACCGGAAGGCTTCGCTAACGCGAACTTCACGGTCTACGTCAGCCGCAACGAGTCCGAAGGCAGCTGAGTTCCATCGGGCTGTGCCCGAATGCCCACTCGTGTCCCCTAAAGGCTAGACCGACGGTTCCACCGAACCGTCGGCCTCTACTAGACTGCCACCCATGCGTCGCTGGCTCTCCATCTTCTTGCTGGTGCTGATGCCCTTCCAGTTCACCTGGGGTGCAGCGGCGGCCTATTGCGAGCACGAGAGTTCAAGTGAAGCCAGCCACTTCGGTCATCACGTGCATTCGCACGCTGACGCCGGTCAACTGGCCCAGGGCAAGAAGCCTCTGCCTGGCGACAAGACCAAGCCCGGAAAGGTCGGCTTGGACAACGACTGCGGAACGTGCCATCTCAGTGCTGCCAAGCCGGTCTCGGGCAGCAGCGTGGCCCTCGCAGATCTCAGCGCGCAGGTCATGCGCGGACTGAGCGAACAAGTCTTCTCGACCCGCGCTCCGGACCATCCGGAACGCCCCAATTGGCGCATCGCCTGATTCGGCGATCGCAGCGGGTTCTTTCCTGTTCCTCCTCTAGCGGCTTGAGCCGCGCTGCCTTCGTCGAATCCTTCGAGTTGTTTCCACAACCCTGGAGTTTTCGATGCGCAGATTGCTTGTGCCGCTTGCTTGTGCGGCACTCTTCCAAGTTCAAGCCTTCGCCCAAGCTGGCGAAACCCGTCCGGCAACCCCTGAAGCCGCGGCCTCTGCCGCTGGCTCCTCGGCCGGTACTGTCTATCCTCAATCTGGACTGACGCTCGATGCGGCCGTGCAAACGGCGTTGCGTCAGAACCCGCTTCTGCGATCGTTCGGATACGAGCTCGAGTCCAACGACGGCGCGATTCGTCAGGCGGGCCTGATCCCGAATCCCACGCTCGGCCTGAGCACTGAGGACACCCGCAAGGCCACGCGTACGACGCAGGTCACGCTCAGCCAGACCATCGAGCTGGGAGGCAAGCGATCCGCTCGCGTCGAGCTGGCTCAGCGCACCCGCGATGTCGCAGCGCTGGAGCTGGAGACGCAGCGTGCTGAAACTCGCGCCGGCGCCATCCAGGCCTTCTTCGACGTGCTGATCGCGCAGGAACGCGTGAAAGTCGCCGAAGAGTCTCTGCGCATCGCCACCAACGGCGCGGACGCCGTGGGTCGTCGCGTGACTGCGGGCAAGGTGTCGCCTACCGAAGAGACGCGGGCTCGTGTTGCGCAATCCACGGCGCGGATCGAGCAACGCCTGGCGCAGGCGGACCTGACCGCAGCCCTGAAAGCGCTGAGCGCGGTGATGGGGGTGCCACAGGGGTCGATCTCGCTGGTCGACGGCAGCCCTGACGCGCTGCCGGCACTGCCTGGTGCTGAGACCCTTGGGGACCGCATCCAGGGCTCTCCGATCCTGCGTCGTGCGCAGATGGAGGTTCAGCGCGCGGAAGCCGCCTTCAATCTGGAACGCGCTCGCGGCGTCCCCGATGTCACGGTCGGCCTTGGCGCGCAACGCGCGCCCGACATCGGACGCACGCAGCCGTTGATCAGCGTCTCGATCCCGATTCCGCTGTTCGACCGCAATCAGGGCGCTCAGTTCCAGGCCCTGCGCAAGCGCGACGCGGCGCAGGCGATGGCTCAAGCGGAGGAGCAGCGTCTGCGTTCCGAGGTGCTGCAGGCCGTCGATCAGCTCGACGCGCGTACCGACGAGATCGAGGCACTGCGTCGCGATGTGCTCCCCGGTGCCCAGACCGCCTACGAGGCTGCGCGCCGCGGCTTCGAGCTGGGCAAGTTCGGCTTCCTGGATGTGCTGGATGCGCAGCGCACCTTCTTGCAGGCGCGCGGGCAGTATTTCACCGCGCTCTCTCAAGCCCACCGCCTCTCCGCGGAGATCGATCGCCGGCTCGGTAGCGCCGACGCTCGTCCCTGAACAACGATCCATCAACGAGTTTCCAAATGACCTCCAAGAACGAACTCAAGGAACGCCTGCGCAGCGGCGCCGGTAAGAAGCAGGCGATCGCCATTGCCGTGGTGCTGGCGCTTGGCGCCGCGGCCGCCGTCGGGCTGATGACCACGGGCGGGAAGTCCGGCGGCGAAGAGTCGCACGCACACGAAGAAGCAAAGGGCCATGGCGACGGCGAACATCACGGGGAAGCCAAGGCCGGTAGCGAAAAGGGCCACGACGACGCCAAGGGGCATGGGGACGGCGAACACCACGAAGAAGCCAAGAAGGGCAGCCGCGGTGGAGAGCTCATCTCCAAGGGCAACGTGACCGTCGAGGCGCTGCTGTCCGAGGATCAAGGCACGCCGCGCTTGAAGATCTGGGTGTCACAGGCAGGCAAGGATGTCGCGCCAGCTCAGCTGCAGGTGACCGCACAGATCAAGCGCCCTGGCGGCGAGGAGCAGAAGCTGACGTTCGCGGCTCAGAAGGACGCGCTTGTCAGCGCCCAACCTGTTGAAGAGCCGCATGTCTTCGACGGCGTCATCCAAGTTGTGGTCGGCGGCCAGACCCAGTCGTTCTCGTTCTCCCCCAGCGAAGGGGTGATCGCGTTGTCCGCCGAGCAGCAGAAGTCTTCGGGCATCGTGGTCGAAGCCACCAAGGCCGCTTCGCTGGCGGCCAGCTACCAGCTGCCGGGCGAGGTCAAGTTCAACGAGGACACCACCGCGCACGTGGTCCCACGCGTGGCCGGCGTTGTCGAATCTGTGCCGGTGGCGCTGGGACAGACGGTTCGCAAGGGTCAGGTTCTGGCCATTGTGAACAGCACGTCGATATCTGACCAACGCGCCGACTTGCAAGGTGCACAGAAGCGCCTGCAACTGGCCAAGATCACGTACGAACGCGAGAAGAGCCTGTACGAAGCGAAGATCTCGCCTCAGCAGGATGTGCAGATTGCCGAGCAAGCCATGCGCGAGGCGGAGATCGCGGTGTCGAACGCCCGGCAGAAGCTCCAGGCCGTCGGCGCCACGCTGGATAGCGGTGCCCTCAACCGCTATGAACTGCGTGCTCCCTTCGACGGCACGATCGTCGAGAAGCACATCGCGCTGGGCGAGCAGTTGCGCGAGGACGCCAATGTCTTCACGGTCGCCGATCTGCGCACTGTGTGGGCCCAGATCAACGTGCCCGCCAAGGACCTGCCGCTGGTGCGCGTAGGCGACAACGTGGTCGTGCGCGCGGCGGCGTTCGAGCAGTCCGCGGTCGGCAAGGTCGCCTACGTCGGCTCGCTCATCGGCGAGTCCACCCGCACGGCCCAAGCCCGCGTGACGCTGGAGAACCCCAAGACCGCATGGCGGCCGGGCCTGTTCGTCAACGTCGAGATGAAGAGCGAAACCTTCGACGCGCCGGTGACCGTGACCTCCGAAGCCGTTCAGACGATGGAAGAGAAGCCCGTCGTGTTTGTGAAGACTGGTTCGGGCTTTGTCGCCCAGCCCGTCAAGGTGGGCCGCACGGACGGCAAGCGGGTCGAGATCGTCGAGGGCCTGAAGGCCGGTGTGCCCTACATCGCCGTCGGCAGCTTCGTTGCCAAGGCCGAAGCCGGCAAGTCCACGGCTTCCCACGCCCACTAAAGAGATGACGCAACATGTTTGAACGCATCATCCGCTTCGCCATCGAGCATCGATGGCTTGTCATGCTTGCCGTCTTCGGGATGGCCGCACTCGGGGTGTTCAGCTATCAGAAGCTGCCCATCGACGCCGTGCCGGACATCACCAACGTGCAGGTGCAAATCAACACCGGTGCACCCGGCTACTCGCCGCTGGAGACCGAGCAGCGCGTCACCTATCCGATCGAGACCGTGATGGCCGGCCTGCCTGGCCTGCAGCAGACCCGCTCGCTGTCGCGATACGGTCTGTCCCAAGTAACGGTCATCTTCAACGACGGCACGGACATCTACTTCGCCCGCCAGCTCGTCAATGAACGCATCCAATCCGCGCGGTCTCAGCTGCCCGAGGGCGTGACGCCCAACATCGGGCCGATCTCGACTGGGTTGGGTGAGATTTTCCTTTGGACTGTCGAAAGCGAGCCGGGCGCAAAGAAGCCCAACGGTGAGCTGTATACGCCGGCAGATCTGCGCGAGATCCAGGACTGGGTCATTAAGCCGCAGTTGAAGAACGTGACGGGCGTGACTGAGATCAACTCCATCGGCGGCTTCGCCAAGGAGTACCACGTCGCCCCCGATCCGTCCAAGCTGTCCTCGTACGGCCTGACGCTCAGCGACGTGGTGACTGCGCTCGATCGCAACAACGCGAACGTCGGCGCGGGCTACATCGAGCGCCGCGGTGAACAGTACCTGATCCGAGCCCCGGGCCAGGTGCGCTCGATGACCGACATCGGCAACATCGTCCTGCTCAACGCCGGCGGCGTCCCGGTGCGCGTGCGTGATGTCGCGACGGTGGAAATCGGCCGAGAGCTGCGGACCGGCGCTGCGACCGACAACGGCCGCGAGGTCGTGCTCGGTACCGTCTTCATGCTGATCGGTGAGAACAGCCGGACGGTCTCGCAAGCGGTTGCCAAGAAGATGGCCGAGATCAACGCGAACATGCCCAAGGGTGTCCACGCGGTCACGGTCTACGACCGAACCAAGCTGGTCGACAAGGCTATCGCCACCGTCAAGAAGAACTTGATCGAAGGCGCTGTGCTCGTCATCGCCATCCTGTTCTTGTTCCTGGGCAACATCCGTGCGGCCATCCTGACGGCCATGGTGATTCCGCTGTCGATGCTGTTCACCTTCACCGGCATGGTGAATCAGAAGGTCAGCGCCAACCTGATGAGTTTGGGGGCCCTGGACTTCGGCATCATCATCGACGGCGCGGTGGTGATCGTCGAGAACTGCGTGCGACGCCTGGCACATGCGCAGGAGCACAAGGGACGACTGCTGACGCGCTCGGAGCGATTCCACGAGGTGTTCCTCGCGTCCCAGGAAGCTCGTCGTCCGCTGCTGTTCGGACAACTGATCATCATGATCGTCTACCTGCCGATCTTTGCTCTGGCCGGTGTCGAAGGGAAGATGTTCCACCCGATGGCCTTCACGGTCGTGATCGCCCTGGTCGGCGCCATGATCCTGTCGATCACGTTCGTTCCCGCAGCTGTCGCGCTGTTCATCGGCAAGAAGGTTGCTGAGAAAGAAAACTGGCTGATGAGCTGGGCGCGTCGCGTGTATGAGCCGCTGCTCAAGTACGTGATGGGTGCCAAGGCAGTCGTGTTGACCTTCGCCGCAGTGATGATCGTGCTGACGGGCTTGATCGCCGCGCGGATGGGCAGCGAGTTCATCCCCAGCTTGAACGAGGGCGACTTCGCGATCCAGGCGCTGCGTATTCCGGGCACGAGCCTCACGCAGTCGTTGACGATGCAGCAGCAGCTGGAGTCGACGCTGAAGGCGAAGTTCCCTGAGATCGACCGCGTCTTCGCTCGAACCGGTACTGCGGAAATCGCGTCGGACCCGATGCCGCCGAACATTTCGGACGGCTACGTGATGCTCAAGCCGCAGGACGAGTGGCCTGACCCCAAGCGCACGCGTGACGACCTGTTGGCGGCCGTGCAGGCCGAGGCGGCCAAGCTGCCGGGACAGAACTATGAGTTCTCGCAACCGATCCAGCTGCGCTTCAACGAACTGATCTCGGGCGTGCGCTCCGACGTCGCGGTGAAGATCTTCGGCGACGACATGGAGGTCCTGAACGCGACCGCTCAGAAGATCCAGGGGCTGTTGCAAGGCATCCAGGGGTCCTCCGAAGTGAATGTGGAGCAGACCACCGGGCTTCCGATGTTGAGCGTGACCGTCGACCGGGAACGCACGGCGCGCTACGGACTCAACGTCCAGGATGTGCAAGACACGCTCGCGACCGCTGTCGGCGGACGCGACGCGGGGATCATGTTCGAAGGCGACCGCCGCTTCGGCATCCTGGTGCGACTGCCCGAAGTGCTTCGCGCCGACGTGGAGGCCATCAAGCGGCTGCCTATCCCGATGCCAGTTGGTGCTGACGGCGCACGCCGCTTCATCCCGCTCAGTGAGGTCGCTGACTTCACGACGGCGCCTGGTCCGAACCAGGTCAGCCGCGAGAACGGCAAGCGTCGCATCGTGGTGAGCTCGAACGTGCGTGGTCGCGACCTGGGCAGCTTCGTCGCTGAGGCCCAGCAGTTGATTGGCGCGCAGGTCCAGGTCCCGACCGGCTACTGGATGGTCTGGGGCGGCCAGTTCGAGAACCTGCAGTCGGCGACCCAGCGTCTTCAGATCGTGGTTCCGGTCTCATTGCTGCTGGTGTTCGTGCTGCTGTTTGCCATGTTCGGGAACATGAAGGATGGCTTCATCGTCTTCACCGGGATCCCGTTCGCCTTGACTGGCGGCATCGTGGCCTTGTGGTTGCGAGACATCCCGCTCTCGATCTCGGCAGCAGTCGGATTCATCGCGCTTTCTGGGGTGGCGGTGCTCAACGGGCTCGTGATGATCTCGTTCATCCGCAACCTGCGCGAGTCAGGCAAGGGACTGGACGAGGCGATCCACGAAGGCGCGCTGACACGTCTGCGTCCGGTGCTGATGACAGCGCTCGTGGCCTCGCTTGGCTTCGTTCCGATGGCGCTTGCCACCGGCACCGGCGCCGAGGTGCAACGTCCGCTCGCCACCGTGGTGATCGGCGGCATCTTGTCCTCGACGGCGTTGACGCTGCTGGTTCTCCCCATCCTCTACCGCCTGGCACACCGGCGCGACGAGGAGGAGGAGCAACTTGAGAGCCGCTCCGCGGCTGTCGAGCAGGGAAGCGCGCATTGAGCGCCAGCGGCCCCGCGCAAGGCTGAAGAGCCGGGTGCGGGGCCGCTGGGTATCGCTGTTGCCGAGGATGGGATTCAAAACGAACAAGGAGATGACCCATGTCCAAGGACCACGACCACTCTGCCGCGGCAGGAGGCAATGAGCGCTCGCTCTGGATCGCCTTCACGCTGACCTTCGGCTTTCTGATCGCCGAGGTCATCGGTGGTATCGCGACGAAGAGCTTGGCGCTCATCTCGGACGCTGCCCACATGTTTACTGACGCGGCTGCCCTCGCAATCGCGCTGGCAGCCATACGCATCGCCAGACGGCCGGCAGACAAGAAGCGCAGCTTCGGCTATCACCGCTTCGAGATCCTGGCTGCGGCGTTCAACGCCCTGCTGCTCTTCGGGGTGGCGATCTACATCCTCTATGAGGCCTGGCAGCGGCTCAACTCGCCGGCCGAGGTTCAGTCGGTCGGAATGCTGGTGATCGCCTCGCTCGGTTTGATCGTCAACCTCGTGAGCATGCGCATGCTCATGGGCGGCAAGGATGCGAGTCTCAACGTCAAGGGCGCCTATCTGGAGGTCTGGAGCGACCTGCTGGGATCGGTCGGCGTCATCGTCGCGGCCATCGTCATTCGTTTCACCGGCTGGGCGTGGGTCGACAGTCTGGTCGCCGTGGGCATCGGTCTTTGGGTTCTGCCTCGGACGTGGGTGCTCCTGCGCGAGAGCCTGAACATCCTCCTTGAGGGCGTGCCCGAGGGGGTAGACGTGACGGCGATCGAGTCGGCGATGACCGCAACGTCCGGCGTCACGGGGATCCATGACCTGCACATCTGGGCGCTGTCCAGCGGCAAGACGAGTCTGAGCGCGCACGTCGTGCACGACGACTCGGTCTCCGTGGGTCCCCTGCTGACCCAACTCCGCCAGATGCTCAAGGAGCAGTACGAGATTGCTCACGTCACCTTGCAGATGGAGACCGAGGCTTGCAGCGACGCACTCGATCAAAACCACTGGGTCGAGCCGCGCACCGGGCTTGCGGAGAAGGCCTTGAAGGCCTCCAGGTAAATCAAGGAATGCGGATGCTTGGCTTGGGTCATCGGTATGAGCCCGGGCGTGAGCGTTCGCGAGCGAAAGTCTCAGATGAGCTCGGGCTCTCACGAAACCCTCCATGTGATGTTCAAGTACCTGGCCATCGTCGGCTGGGGAGTCGCGCTCGTGTACCTGACCTACACCTCGATCCGGGACTACATGTCGCTGAAGGATCGTCGTGCAGCGAGAAGAGCCGAGCGGCTTGCGAAGAGGTCCAGGAAGAAGCGACGGTAGGTCGCTGACGCCCCCATGCACTTAAAGCCGGAGAACCAGATGGCTGAACCAAAAAATTCTGAACAGGCCAAGTCCCAGTCGCTGGAGTCCGACACGCCTAGCGCGTCGACTCCTCCGTCGCCGGATCACAAGCATGTGAAGGGCGAGAAGCATGACCACGGGAACGAGACCGCCGAAGACCATGGCGATCACGACCATGGCCATGAGGGCGGCATCTTCGGCAGCAACACGGAGTTGATCTTCTCGTTGCTGTGCGGTGCGCTGTTGTTGGCGGGGTGGCTGCTCAGCAAGTATCAACTGCTCTCGTCCACGCTGGAGACGAGCCTGTACGTTGTGGCCTACGTCTTCGGCGGCTTCTTCACGCTGCGCGAGGCGGTGGAGAACATCCGGAAGCGGCGCTTCGAGATCGACACGCTGATGCTCGTTGCCGCAGCCGGCGCGGCCGCGCTCGGCGAGTGGGCTGAAGGCGCCTTGCTGTTGTTCCTCTTCAGTCTGGGGCATTCGCTCGAGCATTACGCGATGGGCCGCGCACGACGTGCGATCGAGGCGTTGTCCAAGCTGGCGCCAGAAACCGCGCTTCGCAAGCGTGACGGCACCACGCAAGAGGTGCCAATCGCTGAACTGGAGCCCGGTGACATCGTGGTGATCAAGCCCAACGAGCGCATGCCGGCCGACGGCTTTGTGATCACGGGCAAGTCCAGCGTGAACCAGGCGCCTGTCACCGGGGAGAGTATTCCCGTGGACAAGCAGCCCGTGGAGGACGCGCAGCAGGCGCTTGCCGCTTTCGACCGCGTCGCGGCAACGAGTCGCGTGTTTGCGGGCACGATCAACGGCTCCGGATCACTGGAGGTGATGGTCGCCAAGCGATCCACCGAGTCCACCATGGCACGCGTCGTGAAGATGGTGACCGAGGCGCAGCAGCAGCAGTCCCCCACCCAGTCTTTCACGGCGAAGTTCGAACGCATCTTCGTGCCGACCGTGCTGGGCTTCGTCGGCGCGCTCTTGTTCGCAGGCTTCATCATCGACGAGCCCTTCAGTGCGACGTTCTACCGTGCCATGGCAGTGTTGGTGGCTGCTAGCCCATGCGCGCTTGCCATCTCGGTCCCGAGCGCCGTCCTGAGCGGCGTTGCTCGGGCGGCGCGTGGCGGGGTTCTCATCAAGGGCGGCGCGCCGCTGGAAAACTTGGGGGTCTTGACCGCGATCGCGTTCGACAAGACAGGCACGCTCACGGAAGGCAAACCCAAGCTTGTGGATGTCCAGGCTGCGCCTGGCGTTGATCAGGATGAACTGCTGGCCGTGGCTCTCGCCATCGAGAGCCACAGCGATCACCCGCTGGCAGCCGCCATCGTGTCCGGCGCGAAGGAGCGGATGCAGGGGACGGACCAGCCCCTGAACGCGGAAGATGTTCACAGCGTCACAGGCAAGGGAGTCACGGGACGGATCGGCGCCGACGACGTCTGGATAGGCAAGGCCAAGCTCTTCGTGGAAGATGTTGGCGGCCTGCCGTCGGAAGTCGCGGGTATCGATCAGCACCTGATCGAGAAGGGCCGCACGACCATGATCGTCAAGCGCGGAGCGCGCTTCCTGGGTGTCATTGGCGTCATGGACACGCCGCGCCCGGCCGCCGCGGACGTCATGAGCAAGCTTCAGAAGCTCGGGGTCAAGGACCTGATCATGATCTCGGGGGACAACCAGCGGGTTGCCGACGCGGTGGCGAAGTCCGTCGGCCTGAGCGAGGCAAAGGGCGAGTTGATGCCGGACGACAAGGTCGGCTTCATCAAGCAGCTCAGCGCCAATGAGGGCAAGGTGGCGATGGTCGGGGACGGCGTCAACGATGCTCCGGCCATGGCCAGTGCAACGGTCGGGATTGCCATGGGCGCGGCCGGGTCGGACGTGGCGTTAGAGACGGCAGACGTGGCGTTGATGGCGGACGATCTCTCGAAGCTTCCGTTCGTGGTCGGACTGTCGCGCAGGGCGAGCGGCGTCATCAGGCAGAACCTGTGGGTCTCCCTGGGCGTCGTGGCGGTCTTGATTCCGGCCACGCTCTTCGGCTTGAATATCGGCACCGCGGTCCTGTTCCACGAGGGTTCCACCCTCATCGTGGTCATCAACGCGCTTCGCTTGCTCGCCTACGGCGACCAGAAGGCGTCGGCCGCATGAGATCGACGAACAACAACGAGATCCGCTCATGAAACTACTGATCGTCGAGGACGAGGAAAAGGCCGCTGAGTACCTCCGCAAGGGGCTCACCGAGGAAGGCTATTCCGTGGAGGTCGCCCACAACGGCGTTGACGGGCTGCACATGGCCTCGGTCAACAGCTACGACTTGCTCATCCTTGACGGGCAGTTGCCGGGCATCGATGGGCTCGCCATGCTGAGCGCGATCCGTCAGAGCAGCGATGTGCCCATCCTGATGGTCACGGCCCGCTCGCGCGTCGAAGATCGCGTCAAGGGCCTGCAAAGCGGCGCTGACGACTACCTCACCAAGCCCTACGCATTCTCCGAACTCGTGGCCCGGGTTCAGGTTCTCCTGCGCCGGCGCACGGGAGGTCGACAGGTGACCGAGGAGTCCGTGTACCGCGTAGCTGATCTGGAGGTGGATCCCATCCGTCGCAAGGTCAGCCGCGCTGGTCAGCGGATTGACCTCACCACCAAGGAGTTTGGTCTCCTCGCGCTGTTGATGCGTCGAAAAGGCGAGGTGCTGTCCAGAACAGAGATCGCGGAGCAGGTTTGGGACATGAACTTCGACAGTGACACCAATGTGGTTGAGGTGGCTATACGCCGACTGCGCGTGAAGATTGATCAGCCGTTCGATCGGGCCCTGATCCACACCGTGCGTGGGATGGGGTACGTCATCGAAGACCGGCCCGCATGAGCGTCGCCATGCATGCGGGAAGCCTTCGGGCACGGCTCCTTCGTCGACTTGCTCTGCAGTCCATGGCGGGGCTCGGCGTCGTCTGCGTGGCTGTCTATGTGGTGATCTTCCTGACGCTCGATCAGCGCCAGAACCAGACGCTGAACATGAAGCGCGAGGCCGTTGAGCATCTGCTCAAGGAAGGGCGTGGCGCACACGACCTGGACAGTGTTCGGCACCTGCTGAACGACTTCCTTGCTGGGCACGATGAGCTCACGCTGAGCGTGGCGGACAACTCGGGCCACATCTTTCTGCCACCGCAACGCGCGGCGAGCGCCGACGTCAAGGTCGAGCGATTCCCCGTGCCGCTCCCTCCCGATCTGGGCGGCGTAGGGACCGCGTCGCTAGCGTTCGACCAGAGCAAGGACAAGGAGCTGCTCCTGCGGCTCGCGTGGACGCTCGGTTTTGCAGCTGTCGGCGGCTCCCTGGTGCTCTCGGCGGCTGCAGCATTCGGGGTGAGGCGGGAGCTCGCGCCCCTTCGCGCGCTTGTCAGGCAGACCGCAGCTGTCCGCGCGGACCGTCTGGAGCTGCGACTCGACGGCCGTGATCAGGTGGAAGAGTTGCAGCCGCTCATCGCTCAGACGAACGACCTGCTCGATCGCCTCGCCATCGCCTACAGGCAGATGGAGTCGTTCAACGCAGACGTTGCGCATGAACTGAACAATCCGCTCTCTATCCTTATCAACAGCTGTGAATTTGCGCTGCGTCGTCCGCGCTCCCCGGAGGAGCTGAAGGAAACACTCACGTCCAACCTGGAGGAACTCAAGCGGATCGCTCGCATCGTCGCGGACATGCTTTTCCTCGCGAACGCACAGCGTGGTGCCCAGGCCAGCCGGGACGAGCTCACCGAACTTTCAGAACTCTTTGCAGAAGTGCTGGACTATCACGAGGCCGCGCTCAATGACGCGGGACTGCGTGGTGTCGTCACGGGCCGTGCGCAGGTTCGCGTGGACGCGGCGCTACTTCAGCGCGCGATTTCGAATCTGATCGGCAACGCCAGGCGCTACGCGACACCGGGCACGGACGTCGTGATCGAGATCGAGCCACGTGCCATCGGAGAGGTCTATATCGGCGTGAGCAACCAGGGCGCGGAGATCCCGCCTGAACATCTCCCTAGACTCTTTGACCGCTTCTATCGCGTTGATCCGTCCCGTACAGGCGCCAGCAAGAATCACGGATTGGGGCTGTCCATCGTCGCCGCGATTGCTCGCATGCACGGTGGATGCGCGCTGGTGAGTTCCGAGGGTGGCGTCACGCGCGTGGGTTTCACGATCACGTCGCCCATCGCGGAGCAACGTTGATCATGCAACTCGTGGCATCGGGCTCGCACGCGGCGCCGCCGATCGTCTCCATTCACTACGAAAACCCGCGGCAACCTCTCGCTTGATCGACACGATGTTGAAGACCGAAGACATGCAAGTGCGTGAAGGCTCCGAAGCTCCTGCGATTTCTCAGCGCGATGAGCTGGTGATGAAGGAAATGAAGGATTTGGACAAACTGATCCTGGCGCTCCCAGCGGTACTTCACTTCAGCAAAGTTCAGACGCTCAAGCGGCAAGCGGATGAACTGCAGCCACGCAGCGCGGCGTTGATGTTGGCGTTGCATCTGAACCGGCCCCCTTCGGAAATGGTGGTCTCGTCCAGTGACCTTTTGACATCCATTCGCCAGCTTGCCCAACTGGCGTCAAAGTCCCGGTTGTCCCAGAACGGGCAACTCACCGTGAAGCTCCTCGTGGACTTGGCTGCGCGACTGCATGCAGACTTGATCCGGATGAACGCTGTTGCTTGAAAAGGATGGAAAACGGCTCCCGCTGGCATCTACGAGATCAGAGGAAATGCCCCATTTCATGCACCTTTCCGCAAGACAGCCATCGCTTTTCGAGCGGTCCTCGCCTATCCTGGTGGTAGGATACAAAGATGTCGCACGGGCACTCGCATACCGGTCACCCGAAGATCATCAATCGCCTCAAGCGCGCCAACGGTCATCTTGCCAACGTGATCGCATCGCTTGAGGCGGGAGCTTCGTGTGTCGAGGTATCTCAGCAGCTTCAGGCGGTTGAAGGCGCCATCACTTCGGCGAAGAAGGCCCTGATCCATGAACACCTGGAGAACTGCCTGCTCGGAAGTGCGCGACACGATGATCACGTCCCAACGGACGAGGTCCTCGACGAACTCAAGAGAATCACCAAGTACCTCTGATACCCGCTGAATTTCCTCTGACTCAGCACTGAACACCATCCGCCATGAAGCGTTCCACCCACACCATGCCAGCGCCGCGCCCCCACGGCGTGTGGGCATCGTGCATGTGGGTGTTGCGTTTGATGCTCGTGCTGGTGCTCATCACCGACCAGGTGGGGGCGCCTCTGCATCAGCACCATCACGATTCCGGCGTGGATGCGCTGTGGTCCGGGGCTACTGCATACAGTCACGACGATGACCTGACGGTGCATGCGGAGGAAAGCGAGAGGCCCAGCACGCTCGGCCACGCCACGTTGGCGGTGCGCCCCGCAGGGGAGACCGCCAGTGTTGCGGTCGTTGCCGATCCCGCCCGGGACTTCGCGACTGTTGCGTACATCTCCGGCCTCTGGGCCGCGCTTGCGCTGGTGGCGCAAGCGGACGACTCCGGGGTCGGCCCGGATTTCCCCTCCTGGCGATCTCCGCCGCTCCCCAGCTACCGCAGCCTGCCACCCGCCGGCCGCGCGCCCCCGCTCCACGCCTGAAAGCCCTTGCCGCGCGTGAGGAGTGATCGACTGATCGCTCGCCCAGCTGTGGCAATCCCCTTTCACGGTTGGTCTCGCCATCGCGAGCAGCCGCACGCATTCGTGGAGCCCTTCATGTCCGACGCTCTTCCTTCGAGCACGTCCCTACACGGCCGTGGCCGCCTTCTGCTGGCCTGCGCAGTTCTTCTTGCCTCCTATTCCTTTTGGATGCCCGCTCACGCGGTTGATCGCGCCGCCGCCTTCCCCGTTTCCGCAGCGCAGATGCAGGCGCTGGGAATCCAGGTTCAACGCCTGGGTGGCCAGACCGACGTCGCGGGCCTCACCTATCCAGCGCGCGTGGCCCTGCCACCGAAGCAGCAACAAGTCGTCTCCTCTCCGCTGACCGGCGTCGTGGACCAGTTGCTTGTCTCCGAGAACGAGACCGTGAAAGCGGGCCAGCCGGTTGTGCGTCTGCTCAGTCCGGAACTGGGTGAGCTGCAGCTCAAGCTGATGGAAGCATCGACCCGGCAATCACTGGCCGACAAGACGCTGACCCGGGAGCGCCAGCTGTTCTCGGAAGGCATCATTCCCGAGCGACGCGTGCAGGAGGCTGAAGCCAACGCGCTCGAAGCCCGTGCGCGTCGTCAGCAGTCCGAGGCCGCGTTGCGCCTGGCCGGTCTCGACGACAGCACGATTCGCAAGCTCGCGGCTGGCGGTTCCGCCACCGAGTCCGCCATCACGTTGCGGGCACGCGCCGGCGGGGTCGTGACCGAGCTGACTGCCAAGCCTGGCTTGCGCGTGCAGCAGGCTGAGTCGCTGATGCAGATCGCGGACACGCGAGCGCTGTGGCTCGACATCCAGGTGCCGATCGCACGTCAGGCCGAAGTGGCCACCACCAAGGGCGCCGCCGTCTCCGTCGTCGGGCGCGATGCCATCCAAGCCACTGTTCTGAGCTCGGGAACAGGCGTTGGAGATGGACAGACCTTCGTGCTCCGCGCTGAGGTTCGGCAAGGTGGGCAGACCCTGCGACCGGGCGAGTTCGTGCAGGTCCGACTTCCCTTCGCAGCAGCAGATGGGTGGGCGGTTCCGCTGTCCGCCGTCGCGCGGGACGACAACAAGGCATACGTCTTCGTGCGGACCAAGGAAGGTTTCGTTGCGCAGCCTGTGGTGATCCTTGCCACGGGTGGCACGACTCTGCGCGTCAAGGGAGCCCTCCAAGCGGGTCAGCAGATCGCCGTGACCTCGGTCATCGCGCTCAAGGCCGCTTGGCAGGGCAAGGGCGGAGGCGACTGACATGCTCACCCGACTCATTCAATTTGCGCTCTCCCAGCGGCTCTTTGTGCTGCTGGCCGGGGTGTTGCTTGCGGGCGCCGGATGGTTCGCGTTCAAGAACCTGCCGATTGATGCCTTCCCCGACGTGTCAAGCACGCAGGTGAAGGTGATCATGAAGGCGCCCGGCATGACGCCTGAGGAGATCGAGACTCGCATCGCAGTGCCGATCGAGGTCGAGATGCTCGGCATCCCGAAGCAGCGGATCCTTCGTTCCGTTTCCAAATACGGCATCGTCGACGTGACGGTGGACTTCCAGGACGGCACCGACATCTTCTGGGCTCGCCAGCAGGTCTCAGAGCGCCTGGCCAACATCAGCGGCGATCTGCCAAGCGGCATCAGCGGCGGCATGGCCCCGATCACGACGCCCCTCGGCGAGATGTACATGTTCACGGTCGAGGCACCGGACATGACGCTCGAAGAGCGGCGCAACGTGCTGGACTGGGTCATCCGTCCTGCGCTGCGCGCGGTGCCCGGCGTAGCCGACGTCAACGCACTCGGCGGCAAGGTGCACAGCTTCGAAGTGGTTCCTGATCCCGTCAAGCTTGCTGCCGTCGGGCTGTCCACCGCAGACGTCGCCAAGGCCATCGAGGTGAACAACCGCAATGACGGCGCTGGCCGACTGGGCGAAGGCGATGAGGTGCTGATGGTCCGAACGGAAGGCAGCATCAAGACGCAGGACGATCTGCGCGCCATCGTGGTCAAGTCCGACAAAGGATTGGCAGTCCGGCTCGGGGACGTAGCCATCGTGCGCAACGGTTCCGTGACGCGATACGGCGTCGTCACCCAGAACGGCAAGGCCGAGGCGGTTCAGGGCCTGGTGCTGGGTCTGGCTGGTGCCAACGCACAGAAGGTCGTCGAAGGCGTGACCGCCAAGTTGGACGAACTCAAACCGTCCTTGCCCAAGGGCGTGAAGGTCAAGGTCTTCTACAACCGGGCGGATCTCGTCTCCAAGGCGGTTGGCACGGTCTCGAAGGCGTTGCTGGAAGCCACGCTGCTCGTGCTTGTGTTGCTGGGCGCGTTTCTCGGCAATGTGCGAGCCGCCGTGGTCGTAGCGCTGGTCCTGCCGCTTTCGGCGTTGTCGACGTTCCTGCTCATGCGCTACGCCGGCATGTCGGCCAACCTGATGAGCTTGGGTGGTCTCGCCATCGCGCTGGGCATGCTGGTGGACGCCGCCGTCGTCGTGGTCGAGAACGTCGTGCAGCACATGGGGCACGACAAGGGGTCATCGAAACTTCCGAAGCTTCACGTCATCTTCCGCGCAGTGCGGGAGGTGGCCGCTCCGGTGTCGGCGGGCATCCTGATCATCGTGGTGGTGTTCCTGCCGCTCCTGACGCTGCAGGGACTGGAAGGCAAGTTCTTCGTGCCGGTGGCCATGACGATCGTGTTCGCCTTGGCCAGCTCGCTGGTGTTGTCCCTGACGATCATCCCCGTGCTGTCGTCCTTCCTGCTGAAGAAGGTGGCGCACGAGGACCCGTGGCTGCCGCGCAAGCTCCTCAAGGCCTATGAGCCGGTGCTCGACTTCGCACTGCGCCGCTCCAAGGTGGTCTATGCCGTCGCCGGCGCCCTGCTGGTGATTGCCGCCGGCGTCTACATGATGGTCGGCAAGACCTTCATGCCGGCCATGGATGAAGGCGACATCATTGTCGGCATCGAGAAGCTGCCTTCGGTGAGCCTGGAGCAGACGGCCGCACTCGATCTGAAGATCCAACAGGCGTTGATGAAGGACATTCCCGAGATCACCGGTGTGGTGGCGAGAGCGGGTTCGGACGAGATCGGTCTGGATCCGATGGGACTGAACCAGACCGACACCTTCCTGATCCTGAAGCCGCGCGCCGATTGGCAGGTGAATAACAAGGGCGAGCTGATCGAGAAGATCCGCAAGGTGCTCGATCAACTGCCTGGGATCAGCTACAGCTTCACGCAGCCGATCGACATGCGCGTTTCCGAGATGATCATCGGCGTTCGTGGCGATCTGGCAATCAAGGTCTTTGGTCCGGACCTGGACAAGCTCAACGAGTTCGCCGCGCAGATCGAGACGGTGATGAAGCAGGTCCCGGGCAACCAGGACGTGTACACCGTGCAGAACGACGGCGTGCAGTACCTGCGTGTGGTGGTGGATCGGCTGGCCGCGGGACGGTATGGCCTGTCAGTGGAGGATGTCCAAGACGCGCTTCGCGTGCAGATCGAAGGTCAACGCGCGGGTACCGTCATCGACGGCATGCGTCGCATTCCGATCGTGCTGCGTGGACCGGACAGCGTGAAGGTCTCTCCGGCGGAGTTCGCGGCCCTGACGCTCACCGGTGCGGGCGGCCAGGCGGTCCCCCTGCAAGAGGTGGCAAGGCTGGAGCGCGAAAGCGGTCCCGTGAAGATCGACCGCGAAATGGGAAGCCGTTACAGCGTGGTCATCGCCAACGTCGCGGGTCGCGATCTGGTCGGCTTTGTGGAGGAGGCCAAGGTCAAGGTCGCCGAGGCAGTGAAGTTGCCCACCGGCTATCGCGTCACCTGGGGCGGCCAGTTCGAGAACCAGCAACGCGCGGCCGAGCGGCTGACCCTGGTGGTGCCGCTCGCACTCGGCGTGATCTTCATCATCCTGTTCACGACCTTCGGCTCGGTGCGACAAGCGCTTCTTGTGCTGTCGAACGTGCCCTTCGCGATGGTGGGTGGCATCGTCGCGCTGTGGGCGACAGGAGAGTACCTGTCGGTGCCCGCATCGGTCGGCTTCATTGCGCTGCTTGGCATCGCGGTGCTCAACGGGGTCGTGCTGGTGACCTACTTCAATCAGCTGCGCGCCGCCGGCATGTCACTGCTCGACTGCGTGACGCAAGGCGCGAAACGGCGGCTGCGACCCGTGTGCATGACTGCGCTGATCACGGCCTTCGGCCTGATCCCGCTGCTCTTCGCGACAGGACCGGGCTCCGAGATTCAGCGCCCTCTGGCGATCGTCGTGATCGGCGGCCTGATCACGGCAACGGCGCTCACGCTGATCGTGCTGCCGATCCTCTACCTGCGATTCGCTGAGCCAGCCAAGAAGGCCGATGCGCCGGATGACGCATCCGGCCCCTCCGCGGCCGCCACCGTCGAGGAGCCCGCTCATGGTTAAGTTGTGCCTCTCCCTCATCTGCCCGCCGTCCAGCGAGGAGCAGGTGCTCGACGAGCTCCTGCAGATCCAGGGCGACAACCTGTTCACGAGCTCGATGGCGTTCAGCCATGGCCTGGCGCCAACGCGCATGGCCGCCAGTGAACAGGTGCTTGGCCGCAGCGCGAGCGCGGTCGTTCAGGTCATCGTCGAAGAGTCGGCGATGCCGCCGCTGATTACCCACCTTGCGCATGCCTTCAAGGGCACCGGTATTCGCTACTGGGTGACGGTGGTGGTCATGGACGGAGAAATGTGATGAAGAAATGGAAATTCGTACCCGTGGCGCTGTTCGGGGTCATCGCCGCAGCATGCGCAGCACAGACGGTGCCGGTGACGCCATCCGCCGATCTGCCTTCGGATGAAGTGGGCATCCGGTTGATCCAGGACGACCCCTCCGTCGCCCAGGCTCGGTTCGCGCTCGAAGCCGCTCGCCAAAGGGCTCAGGGGTTGAACGTCGGCCCCAACGAATGGGCCGCCCGTTCGACCATTCAGCGGCGTCGCGATCGAAGCGTCAACGCCAGCAGCAACGAGTGGACTGTGGGGATCGAACGTGCGATCCGGATCAACGGCAAGGCCGGCATCGATCGCGATCTTGGCGAGGCTCACATTCGACTGGCGACATCGCAGTTCGGTGAAGCTCGTCACGAGGCCGCTGCGGAGTTGATGACCCTTTGGCTCGATTGGACCGCCGCGCAGCGCTTGCAGGCGCTGTGGCAGGAGCAGGTCCAGTTTGCGCAGGAGAACTTCAAGACCGTCGACAAGCGTCGAACGGCCGGGGATGCGTCAACCCTCGAACTGAACTCCGCGCGTGCTGATCTGGCCGAGGTGCAACGCCAACTGTCGCTGGCCTCCAACGAGGAGGCCCGTGCCCGCGCGAAGGCTGCGACCCGGTTCCCGACTCTGCGTCTGGAGCCGACGCCGGCCGGAGTACCCAGTTCGATGGGAGGCGACCCGCTTCAGTGGCGGGAGCGGATCCTTAGCGAGAGCGAGGAGCTGCGCAGCGCCCGCGAGGCCACGCGGCTGGCAGAACTGGTGGCTTCGCGCGCTCGGGCTGACCGCATCCCCGATCCGACCGTCGGCGTCTTCACCAGCTCCGAGCGGGCCGGTGCCGAGCGCATCGTGGGGCTGACGTTCGGAATGCCGATCGGCGGCAGCTACCGCCAGGCGCAGGAGCGCGAGAGCCTCCAGCAGGCCGAGGCCTCACGCGCGGCAGCTGATCTGGTGCAGCGTCAGCTCGAAGCGCGAGTGGCGCAAGAGATGGCCAATGTCGAAGGCAGTCTCGAGCGCTGGCGTCTGTCCAACCAGTCGCTCGATGTTGCTCGTGACAACGCGCGCCTCACGCAGCGTGCTTACGCCGCTGGCGAAGCTGATCTGCAGACGCTGCTGCTCGCAAGGCGTCAAGGCATCGACGCCGCGCTGGGTGCCGAGCAGGCCCGCACGGACGCGCTTCGATCGCGATATCGCCTGCTCATCGACGCCCACCTGATCTGGGGCCTGGGCGCCAACTGAGTTCCCGTCCTTCCATCCACCACCTGAGAAAGACCTCATCAATGTTCGGACGTTTTGCCCGGCCCCTCATGGGTGCCGGACTCCTCCTCGCCGCCTTCGCAGCCCAAGCCCACGGCATCTCCGAGGCCGACAAGCAGCGCATGCTGGACGGCGGCTACCTGCAGTACATCGGGCTGGGTGCCAGCCACATGGTGACTGGCTATGACCACCTGCTGTTCCTGTTCGGCGTGGTGTTCTTCCTGACGAAGTTCTCCGACGTCGCGAAGTTCGTCACCGCCTTCACGCTGGGCCACTGCATCACGCTGATCTTCGCGACCTTCCTGAAGATCACGTGGAACTTCTGGCTTGTCGATTCGCTGATCGCGATCAGCGTCATGTACAAGGCCTTCGACAACAACGGCGGCTTCCAGACCTATCTGAACCGCAAGTCGCCGAACCTGCTGATGGTGGTGTTCGGCTTCGGCCTGTTGCACGGCTTCGGGCTGTCGACACGGCTGCAGCAGTTGCCGCTGGGCGAGGACTCGTTCGGCATGCTGATGCGCATCCTGAGCTTCAACGTCGGCGTGGAAATCGGCCAGATCGCCGCACTGGTCGTGATGGTGGGACTGCTGTCCCTCTGGCGAAAGCGTGAATCGTTCACCCGATTCAGCCGGATGGCCAACCACGGCCTGATGACCCTCGGCGGCCTGCTGCTGCTCATGCAGCTTCACGGCTACCAGCACGACAGCGGCCCCGACGAGTTCCGCTTCCCCGCGAAGGAACACCAGCACGCGCATGAGGACCTGGATGTCGAGAAGAGCATCCAGACCGAGCGCGAAAGCCTGTGACGCCGACGGCTATCCATAAGTCCTGATTTCCCCCACCAACCCTTGGAGTCATCCATGAAGAAGTTCATCACTGTGGCAACCCTCCTGGCCGGTGCCGGCCTGTCCGGCCAGGCCATGGCCAGCGGCGCATCGGACTGCCATTTCCACGGCAACGCCGTTGCCACTCAAGCGACCGTGTCTACCTGCGCGGCCAAGTATCAGAAGGATCTGATCGCCTCCGGAAAGATCGCCAAGTCCTGGGCTGCGGTCAAGGAACCGGCCTCCTTCGAGCAGATCGACGGCGAGAAGGGCAAGGAGTGGAAGGTGACGTTCAAGGACCCGGCGGCCGCCGACAAGTCCAAGGAGTCGCTGTACATGTTCTTCACGGCGCAAGGCAACTTCATCGCTGCGAACCACACCGGCAAGTAAGCCGTCTGTGAGGCCCGGCGGCGCAATAGGCGTCGCCCGGCTTTCCCGTTCTCGTCGCTACAAGCGGACGGAGGGTGAGATGCTGGATGTCCTCAAGAATCGAACTTATCGCCACCTGTTTTTTGCGCAGGTGATCGCACTCGTAGGAACAGGCCTGGCCACGGTGGCTCTGGGTCTTCTGGCGTACGACATCGCTGGTGCCGACGCCGGCGCCGTCCTCGGAACCGCGTTGGCCATCAAGATGCTGGCCTACATCGGGGTGGCCCCGATCGCATCGGCCTTCGCCGAGCGCGTTCCTCGTCGCACGCTGCTTGTCACCCTGGACCTGGTGCGAGCCGCGGTTGCGTTGTCGCTGCCCTTCGTCACGCAGGTCTGGCAGGTCTATCTGCTGATCTTTGTGCTGCAGTCCGCGTCCGCGGGCTTCACCCCCACGTTCCAGGCCACGATTCCCGACGTGCTCCCGAAGGAGGAGGACTACACGAAGGCGCTCTCGCTGTCCCGCTTGGCCTATGACCTGGAGAGCCTCGCGAGTCCCGCACTGGCCGCAGCGCTGCTGACGGTCGTGAGTTTCCACAGCTTGTTCTTTGGCACGGTCGTGGGTTTCATCGCATCGGCAGTGTTGGTGGTCTCGGCGATCCTTCCCAAGGCCAAGATGCCGCCCAAGCGCAGCATCTACGAGCGCACGACACGCGGAAGCCGCATCTACCTGGCTACCCCGCGCCTGCGGGCACTGCTCGCGCTCAACCTGGCTGCCGCATCGGCCAGTGCCATGGTGATCGTCAACACCGTAGTGATGGTGCAAGGTCAGATGAGGCTGTCGCAGAACGCCACGGCAGCCGCCCTGGCCGCGTTTGGTGGCGGCTCCATGCTTGTGGCGTTGGGACTGCCCCGCTTGCTGGATCGATTGTCCGATCGACGCGTGATGCTGAGCGGCGCTGCCGTTCTATGCGTCGGCCTCTTCCTGGGGCCGTTTGCCATGGAGTCGCTGGTCACTCTGGTGGCACTATGGCTCGTCATGGGCGTGGGGTACTCGCTGGTTCAAACGCCGTCAGGCCGTCTCCTGCGCCGCTCTGCGCGTGAAGAGGATCGACCGGCGCTCTTCGCAGCGCAGTTCGCGTTGTCTCACGCCTGCTGGCTGATCACCTATCCCGTGGCGGGCTGGTTGGGCGCACGCGCGGGACTGGCAACGAGCTTCGTCGTGCTCGGAGGCATCGCCACCATCGCGGCGACGCTGAGTGCCCGACTCTGGTCTCGGGCGGATCCCAAGGAAGTCGCGCATGAGCACGCCGAGCTTGACGCCTCGCATGCGCATCTCCAGACGGCGGAGGCCGGCCAGCCGCACAGCCACGACTTCGTGATCGATGACCTGCACAAGCGCTGGCCCAGCGCTAGCGAACCAGGGTCGACAACGGGGCGAAACGGCAAACCCTGATGAACTGTGGTGCTTCGATGGCGCACATCCTGACGGCGCATCCGGGGTTGGGGAACTTCCTACTCTGGTCGTTCGGGATTCTCTTCGTCGGCGTCGTGGTCCTGGCTGTTGCCTCTGCCCGGACGCGGCGCAAGGCCAATCGCCAGCGCAATGCGGAGCACGGACAAGGCAGGCGAGGCCACGCGGCCGTTGCTCGGCGAAGGAAGAGCGGACACCGTTGAACAGCGGCGTACCGCGCGCATGTCCGAGCGCCATGTCCGAAGCAGAAAGGTAACGCTCCAATTTCGTATCCAACCGACTGTTCTCATGAAAATTCACCTGGCCCTTGCATTTCTGACGCTGTCCATGGGGACGTTGGCGTGCGCGCAAGACCGCATCAAGGCCGCCCGCAAGCAGAGTCCATCGATTGCGTCAATACTGGCCGCCTGGGACTCGTACTTCAACGCCAACAATCTCGTCGGGATTCCGATGGACCGGTTGCCCGCGAACGGCGAGTGTCTTCTGTGGTTCCCTCAAAAGAAGCAGTCGGATCAACCTCCGTCGGTGAATTGCTCTCAGATGACTTCTGCGGCCCCGGGCGCCGTGCTGGTCTCTCGCGAGCGCGATGCCAGCGTCGTCGATGTCGCTGTCTACGGCTCCCGCGTTGCGGCGCACGTGATCGCGCGAGGGACCTTTGGCGTACGCGCCGGCAGCATCCTCCGAGTCACTTCCCCGACGAGTCTCAGCAGGACTCCGCCGTGATCGACCGCATCGTGCGACCTGTCCTGCCTATACGCGCGGCCGGGCACGCTCTATGTCGGGTCTTGTGCAGCTAACAAACTTGTCATCGCTACGACAGGTCCGTTGAAAGCGACAGATTTCTAAAGTGCTGTTCATGGTGGATGCGGTAGGTGCTCTTGTTGAGCACGGCTCCACCGGAACAAGGAGATCTGTATGAACCGAACCGTTGCCATGATCGCTGTCGCTGCCAGCCTGTTCGCCGGCCTGAACGCGCCGGTCGCAGCACAGACGACCGAGCGTCTGATGAACGGAAATTCCATCTACGGCGTGCCGTTCGCAGGTCAGAAGACCGATTTCGTCGTCGACCTCGATTCGCGCAAGGCCATCAACATCGAATGCGGCCAGACCGTGCAGTTCCGCCAAGGCGGAAAGACCTTCGCCTGGAAGTTCGACGTCGTCGGGCACCGCGCGGTAGACCTGTCCAAGATCGCTCCGGCGGGATTCTCGAGCAAGCCGTTCAAGGTCTACGTCGACAAGAACGAAGGCGAACGAGCCTGAAACCCACGAAGCCGCACCAGCGGCTTCGCCTTTTTTGGGGGATGCCATGGATGGGATCAAAGACACGAGGTTCGGCGCCGCCACGGCGAAGCTGGCGCAGGATTCAGATGAGTGGCGGGCGCAGGCGCTGGTATTTCGCGGTAAGCGCCAAGCCATGCTGGCGAGCAACATCGCCAACGCTGACACGCCCAACTATAAGACGCGTGACATCTCGTTTGCAGACGTCCTGAGGGCCTCAAGCCAGGCCGAGGAACTGACCGACCAGGATGGCAAGGAAACTGGGGTGGCTCGGGAAGTGCCGCTCATACCCACGAGCACGCTAGCGTTTGCAGGCTACAGACAGCCGTTGCAAGACAGCATCGATGGCAACACCGTAGAGGTCGAGCGCGAGCAGGCTGAGTTCGCTCGCAACACGATTCTGTACACCCTGGCGATGGCGTCGCTGGATGATGAGGCCACGGAGTTCAAACAGGCAGCTGCGCTGCCAAACGCTGCGTCGCTTACGAGGCGTGGCTGATCACTGATCAGTTCGCGACTGACCTGTAGGTTCGTCACGGCCGGTTCAATCGCCTCGAGTCATCGCGGCGAGGGCGTCTAGCGCCGCACCTTCGGCAAGCTCCGGGCGGTCGTATTCCCCCTCAATCGGGACGCGAATAGGCGGCCCTAGTTCGGGCGGCGGGGTGAGCACCAGCACGGCCACGAAACGCCCGGACTCGTTGCAGTCGACTTCGAGGTTCGAAACCCAGTCCTCGTCCATCAGCCCTCCGCTCGGTGTTTGCTTCCGAAAGCCAAATGGTAGGCCAATAGAAAAGGGGATGCGCGATGCGCATCCCCTTCGCCTTTACCTTGCAGAAAGCCTAGCCTTAGAAGCTGTGGCGCACCCCCACTTCCGCGCCGGAGGAGTTCTGGCCGCCCAGCATGCCCGCCGGCGTCGTGTACAGCACGGAGCTGCGAGCGGCGCCCTTGTTGGTCACGCGAGCCACGGTGCCGTAGAGCGCCGTGCGCTTCGAGAAGTCGTAGACGTAGCCCAGCGCCAGGCGGGTGCTGTCGTCGCCATCGGCGAAGCCGGAACCAACCGCGCCGCCGGAGCGGTTGGCGTTGGTGTAGCCCACGCGGATCTGACCGACGGTCACGGGGATGGTCGCGCCCACCGAGATTTCGGTCGACTTGCGTTCGCCCCACTTCTTCACGTCAACCAGGGTGTGCAACACGCCCCACGGCGACTTGTAGTTGAACAGCAGGTTGTAGTTCTTGAACTTGGACAGGTTGGCGCCGACATCCGTCGTGCCGTAGGCACCGCCGACCAGGAAGCTCTTGTCTTCGTAGCCGATCCGGCCGCCGTAGTACTTGTTGCCCACGGTGCCTTCGCCTGCGGCGACATGGAACTGACCGTAGACGCCACCCAAGTTCTTCGGCAGGAAGTAGCTCACGCCGTTGTCCGTACGCTGGATCGTGGTTGCACCACTGCCCAGGTTCGCGCCGCTGCCATAAACAAAGATGCCGCGAGATCCAACACCCACGATGCCAAATTCATCGTTGAGCGTGTTGTTGTAGGTCGGGGTGGTGTCCCGGCCTAGGCGAACCTCACCGAAATCACCCATCAGGCTGATCGTCGAGCGGCGGTTCCAGTACTTGCTGGCGTTGGAGGTGCCGGTGTCCAGATCGATGCCCGACTCCAGGTGGAAGCCAGCCGACAGGCCGCCGCCCAGTTCTTCAACGCCACGAACGCCCAGCCGGCTGGTTGTGTTCCCACCGGACGTCACGCCCTTGACCGTACCCGCGTTGCCGTTCTTCACCTGGCGCACGGCAACGTCAGCGACGCCGAACAGCGTGACGGACGAGGTTTGCGCGAAGGCCGAGCCGGCAAGCGCGCTGCATGCCAATGCCAAGAGGACTGGCTTATTCATGAACTTCTCCTATTCGATGGTCGATGCATAGAGACGCGATTCGCCTCAAGCACGACGCAGGCTAGGGAGAAGAGCAAGGGAAATCCACGAGTTCTACCGATTGAGCGGGGGCGTACTCGCGCACGGTGGTCCAAACGGTCGTGAGACGTGTCGCTCAGGACACAGCCGAAGCAGCAGGAAATTTCTGATGCGAGGTCACATGTTCGACACGTCGCAGACTGACCGACGCCATCGACGTTGAAGCTGACGAACCGGTAATCAGGCCGTCAGTTGTTGGTCAATGCCTGGTCTCTAGTCTCTCGTCTGCTCGCGATGTACCGGCGACGCGAGTGTCCCGAAGATGCTCAGCAAAGGCGCCAGTACGAAGAAAGGCGCTCGATGAGAAGACAAGACATTCAACTGATTTCCAGGGCAAGGCGGGGAGACGCTGCGGCCTGCTTCGAGGCCGGGCGCTTGTACCTCGAAGGGATGAAGGGATTCCCGCGGCACGTGCCGCTCGGACTCGAGTACTTGAGTCAGGTCGAGACCCTCAGGGAGGACGAAGCTCAGCGGCTGATCGTTGAGGCGCTCGACCTGCATGAGATCGCCGTACACGGACGTGTCTCCACGCTTGAGCGGGCTGCTCGCTTTGGCAGCGGAGAAGCGCAGCTCCGGGTCGCGATCTGGAATCTGCTCACGCAGGTGGATCAAAGCGAGGCGGTAGGCTGGCTTCGGCTTGCCGAGAGGTCTGGTCAAGACGGCGCAAAGGAGGCGCTGACGCTACCCGCCTCCGCGGTTGACTCAGACGACGCCGCGGTGCTGCGCGTGAAGGCCCTGCTGGGCGTGCCAAAGATTGGGTGGCCGGAACTGATCGCGCTGGCGATGGAGCGGGCCCTCATGAGGAGAGAGCCACGCCTTCTGCTGCGAGCCCTCGCAGTGAGCCTGGTCCTTGGGCAGTTGTCCAACTCCACTCTGGCCGATCAGGTGTACGCCGCGATCAGCTTCGCCAAGTCGATCCCCGATGTGCGAATCACGGTCGATACCAAGGCCATCGAGGTATTGCTGGATGACTGCGTGGATCGAGGAAACTGCGCTGCGGCGTTGCTGCTGGGCCAAGCGCTGAGCGGCAACAACGTCGGATCGATTGGCTGGGACATGCTGGTGCAGGCGCCGAACAGACGCAAGGCTTCTGCACTGCTCATGCGGGCAGCCGATGCAGGTTACGGCGAAGCGTGGACCCGCCTCTATGAGCTGCATGCCAACAACCATAGCTCCGTGGCAAATCCTCCGATGGCGCGATTCTTCTTGGAGAAGGCTGCTGCGAGCGGGGACGTTTCCGCGCAGCGCCGGCTGGGCGCGACCATCCTGCGCGCCGCAGCATCGCTACGCGATGCGGAACAGGGGATGCACTGGTTGTACCTGGCCTCGCAGTCTCAAGACTTCCAAGCCCAGGCGCTGATCCGCACTTTCATCCTCCCTGTTCAAGGGTGCGAGGCGGACGCGGCGCGCGGCATCTTCGAAGTGGCCAAGACCAACGGCGCCTTGGCCGCGCGGTTGAGGGTGGCAAGGGACTTTGGGCTGACCAAGCTGGAGGCCATGACGGTGGACATCGTCGAAGGACTTCGGCCCTGGGGCTTGGTGGTGGGGAAGAACCCGTTCATCCAGCATGCGCGACTGTCTTCGCCGCGGGCTATCCCCGCGCTCTCCTCATCGACTCTGCAGACACTGAAGCGCAGCGCCGGCTGCCTGGCTGATTGCGGCGTTCAGGGCTCAGGACCCCGTGATGTGGAGCTACGGCATCGCGCGGCCCGATTGAAGCAAGCGTTGGACAACCACGGGCTGTCCGAGTCTCTCTACTTCGCGAAGGCGAGCTCTGACGCTCTGGATGCCATGCGCGGTGGACCTCGATGGGCGCGCCAAGTGAAGTTGCTGCTGGATGCTGCCATGGGGCACGAGGAAGAGGAGCTTGGCTGAGATGTTCAACGCTGCCTGGTCGCCGGCGCCCCTCCAACTTGTTCCTGCTGCGCCGATGCGTCAGATGGCTGGTGCGATTTCTGTGGTTGTGCCGGTCTTCAATGAAGCGGCCAGCCTGAGGAGGTTCCACGAGCGACTGAGCTCCGCGCTGCTGTCTCTGGATCGCCACGTGGAGATCCTGTACATCGACGACGGCAGTACCGATGGGACGCGCGACGCATTGAGCGCGCTTCGTGCGCTAGACCCCCGCGTGGGTGTTGCCTCCTTCAGCCGAAACTTCGGCAAGGAGGCGGCGATGACCGCCGGTCTCCATCTGGCGCGCGGCGAAGCGGTGATCCTGATCGATGCCGACCTCCAAGATCCGCCTGCGTTGATCCCCGAGATGATTCGCACTTGGGAGGAAGGCGCCGACGTCGTCACCATGAGACGGAGATCGCGCGCAGGAGAAAGCTGGCTCAAGACGTTTTCGGCGTACGCCTTCTACCGCGTCTTCAACATGCTGTCGGACACCGCCATGCCGCCCGACGTGGGGGACTTTCGTCTGCTCAGCCGACGCGTCGTGGACGCCATCAATCGGCTCCCGGAGCGAAACCGCTTCATGAAGGGCTTGTTCGCATGGGTCGGATTCAAGGTCGTCACGATCGACTATGACCGGGACGCGCGAAACCAAGGCCACACCAAATGGGGGTTTCGAAAGCTCTGGCGCTTCGCGGTGGAGGGGATCGTCGGATTCTCGACGGTACCGTTGAAGATGGCCACCTACGTGGGCCTGACCTGCGCGGTAGCGTCCTTCGTCTACGCGGTGTACTTCCTTGCGAAGACGGCGCTGTTCGGCGAGCCGATACATGGGTTTCCGACTCTGATCATCAGCATCCTGATCCTCGGCGGCCTTCAGCTGATGGCCATCGGAATCCTCGGTGAATACGTGAGCCGCCTTTTCATCGAGTCCAAAGCCAGGCCGCTGTACCTGATCGAGGAGTTCCGTCCTGCGGTCTCATCCCCACCCCTGTGGGTCGCAGGAGCCAGGCCGTGGTGAGCCCCGCCTTGGATGTACTCGAAGCTGCCCACACCCCTCCCAGAGCGATATCGACCACGTTCTGGGTGGTCGTCTTGTTGGTGCTCTGCATCGGCCTTCGCCTGCTGACGCTGGGAAGCTACCCGCTCTCGGACAACACCGAGGCCCGGTACGCGGAGATAGCGCGAATCATGATGTCGGGCGGCGACTGGATCAATCTTCATCTGCCAGGGGATGTCGTCTTCTGGGGCAAGCCGCCGTTGTCGACCTGGTTCTCCGCACTCGGTCAACTGGCGCTCGGTGCCAACGAGTGGGGTGCTCGCCTGCCCATGCTGGTGCTCGCCATGATGGTCACGCTGATCGTCTGGAGATGGTTGCGCGACTCCAGTTCCCGCGAGGCCATTCTTGGCGTCGCCGTGTTGTGGGGAAGCGCGGTGTTCTTTGTCAGTGCCGGCGCGGTGATGACCGACATGGCTCTGACGGTCGCTGTAACGCTCAGCATCGGCGGCTTCTGGTGGGCCATTTCCGGGACCAACTTGACCAGGGTGCGTCTCGGCGCCTTGGGTTTCTTTGTTGGGCTTGCCTTGGGGCTGCTGGCGAAGGGTCCGGTGGCGCTTGTTTTGTCCTTGTTCCCAGTTGGGGTGCATGCCCTGAGTTGTCGCGGCGCCTTCAGAGACGTGAGGTCGCTGCCCTGGATGAAGGGTGGGCTCCTGGTCTTGGGCATTGCGGGACCTTGGTACGCGCTGGCGGAGCTTCGCAGTCCCGGATTCTTGGAATACTTCCTCGTCGGTGAGCACTGGAGCCGGTTCACTCAGCCGGGATGGACCGGCGACCTCTATGGCACCGCTCACGAGCAGGCCAGGGGAATCGTCTGGGCATACCTGGCGGTGGGATTCTTGCCGTGGAGCCTGCTCCTGCCCTGGCTGCTGATCGGCAGGCGCCGGGCCGCGAGGCGGGTCGCCGCCGACACGCGATCGGAGAGATCCCCGGACACGGCGCTACTCGTCGCATGGGCGCTGACCCCAGCGCTGCTGTTCTCGGCCTCGAGGAACATCCTCTGGACGTACGTGCTTCCGGCCGCGCCTGCGTTGGCGATCCTTGCCGGGCGCTGGCTTGCGCGAGATCCGAGGCAGCGCGTCGTTCACGGGCTCGTCGCGACCGGACTCGTCATCCTGACCGGCGCAGCCGCTGCGCTGCTTTCGAGCCAAGGGTCGATGGGCGCCATCCGATCGGCATCCGGCGTGCTGCTTCCGCTGCTGTCTGGCGGCCACAAGGCTTCGGAAGTGACGTTCCTCAATGCACTTCCGTACTCCGCTAGTTTCTACACGGGCGGCAAAGCGCACGACGTGATCAAGGACGAAGAGCTTGACCTTTGGCTTCGCCGGGATCCGAAACTCGGTCCGCGTCACGAGCACGAGTTCCTGGTGACCACCGAGAAGTCCTGGCGCTCCCTGTCTGAGGGCCGCCGCTCCCAGCTGCATGTGCTCTTCGATGCCGATGGCTATGTCCTGCTGGTCCGCGCAGGGCCGGCCGGATGAATCGGGGGACGCTGCCCAACGCGGCGCGCGCACGCGAAGCCGGCGTGACACCTCATCAACTCGCCGCGCCTTTTGGTCGCGGCCTCTGCGCCGCGGCCGTCACGGCGAAAACGTCGACGCGCGGCACATCAATTTTTGGAGATTGATCAATGTTCATAGCCATCGGGTGGGTGCTCGCCTTGGCTTGCATCTTCGGCGTGTTCATCGCGCACGGGGGGAATATCGGTGTCGTGCTCAAAGCCTTGCCTTTCGAGATGACCACCATCTTCGGTGCGGCGATCGGCGCCATGTTGGCGACCAATCCTCCCAAGGTCATGAAGGCGACGGTGAAGGGTCTCGCGGCCTGCTTCAAGGGCAGCAAGTACACCAAGGCGCGCTACATGGAGCTGCTAGCGCTCATGTACGACATCCTTCAGAAGGCTCGCAAGGAAGGCCTGATGTCCATCGAGAAGGACGTCGAGGATCCGCACAGCTCGCCGCTGTTCCAGAAATATCCGGGGGTGGGCAACGATCACCACGTCACCGAGTTCATCACCGATTACCTGCGGATGATGGTCTCGGGAAACCTGAACGCGCACGAGATCGAGTCCCTGATGGACGCTGAGATCGATACGCATCACCACGAGGCCTTTCTCGCCGTGATCGCTGTGCAGCGCCTGGCAGGCGGTCTGCCGGCCTTCGGCATCGTGGCTGCGGTGCTGGGCGTGGTGAACACCATGGGCTCGGTAGGTCAGCCGCCCGCGGTGCTGGGCGGAATGATCGGCTCCGCGCTGGTCGGTACTTTCCTCGGGATCCTGCTGGCCTACGCTTTCGCTGAGCCGCTGGCCGGCGCGCTCGAATCCAAGGTGGACGAGGCCGGCAAGGAGCTTCAGTGCATCAAGACCACGCTTCTGGCTTCCATGCAGGGTTACGCGCCGCAAGTGGCCATCGAGTTCGGTCGCAAAGTGCTCTATTCGACCGAGCGTCCGTCGTTCGTCGAGCTTGAGAGCTATGTGAAGGCCAAACGTTGAACTCCGCGAATCCGCAAAGTGGAAGAATGAAGTTGGATCGCATCGCCCCGGGTGCGAGTACTTCCTACAGCGCCTGCGTGCGGCCATCGAGGGTGAGGTCGCATTTCGGCAGAATATGGCTTGATGCGGTCGTGTTGAAGCAGCTATTGCGATGCACGGAGCCCTGAGACGTTCATCCGCAGCCACATGCCGGCTGAGCGGACTAGATAAATTGTTCTGCCTTGCCGATGGCCTGCGGCCGTAAGCGTGCGTGAAGCCAAACTGCCGCGGAGGGCATCGCTCGCCCGTCATCGGCATTACCGATTCAACGCAGGTAAGACTTCAACATGGCAGCGATGGCATCTGTTTCTGCGGCACGGGTGGCTTCATCGAGCGTTGGATCTCCCAGATGCTCCCGCAGATGCCCTTCGAGCACTTCAGACATCAAACCATTGACGGCGCCGCGAATCGCTGCGATCTGCTGCAGGACAGATAGACACTCTGCCTCCTGCTCGACAGCGCGTTCTAGCGCCGCCGCTTGTCCCTGGATTCGGCGGATACGGGTGAGCAGCTTCTTGCTGCCATTGACGGTGTGTGCCATGGCTCCATTGTAGGAGGGGACACACCGCGTGGCCATATACTGGGGGGTAGTATCAACAACCGCAGAATCAGCATGTCTCCCACGCTGTCAACCACGCCATGGCAACACACGCACGTTTTTGACGAGGGCAATCCTCTGGCCGAGCGCAAGACGCGATGGGCGGTGATGCTCACTGTCATCATGATGGTGGTGGAGATCGCAGGCGGCTATGCCTTCAACTCAATGGCGCTTCTGGCCGATGGCTGGCACATGAGTTCGCATGCGGTGGCGCTGGGCGTTTCAGTTCTGGCCTACGCGGCCGCGCGGCGTTTTTCGTCGGACGGACGCTTTGCCTTCGGCACCTGGAAGATCGAAATTCTCGGCGGCTACAGCAGCGCACTGCTTCTGATGGGTGTGGCGGGACTCATGCTGTTCCAGTCCGTCGAGCGTCTCATCACGCCCACACCAATCCACTACGAGGAGGCGATCGGCATTGCGCTGGTCGGTCTGGCGGTGAACCTGGTCTGCGCCTACTTGCTCAGGGGTGAGCACCATCACCATGAGCATGGTCACGCCCACGGTCATGGTGAGGGCCACCATGCCGATTTGAACCTTCACGCGGCATATATCCATGTCCTGGCTGACGCCGCAACATCGGTACTGGCAATTGTTGCGCTCGTCGCCGGCATGCTGTGGGGGGCCAACTGGCTGGATGCTGTCATGGGCGTCGTCGGCGCGATCCTGGTCGCCGTTTGGGCTGAAGGTTTGCTGCGGGATGCGGGCAAGGTACTGCTGGACGCTGAGATGGACGCGCCGGTGGTCCAGGAAATCCACGAAGTCATTGCCGACAGTCCGTGGCCAGCTGCCATCAGCGATCTTCATGTGTGGCGAGTCGGGCGCGGGCGGTATGCGTGCATCGTTGCACTGGTCTCAGCCAGCGATGCAACACCCACCGACTTCAAACGGCTGCTGGGCGTGCACGAGGAGCTCGTTCACATCAGCGTTGAGATCAATCGAGTCTCAGCCTGATGTGGGTGTGTCCGGACAAGAACAGGGCCGATCCTGGTGCGCAAGGCTCGCTAGGCAGGCCAAGCTTCTCTGGCGGGGGCGAACCGCACGACCTGCTGATGGGTCCCCTTGCCACGAGCCAATCCAGTTACTTGGAGGTGCCCAGCAATACAAGTTGTCTTGCCGGCATCAGGTCGAAACGGCGAAGGTGCCCGCGCCTGCATTCAGGCAGCGCGCCGCAACAGGGTTGCTCTTCGGGCATGTGATCTCCTCGCTTGGGCAGGCAACCCTTGGCGCTCATGAACGCTAGTCTCGCGAGAAGCCCCTGGGTGACGTCCTGTCCTCGTAGCCGATCAAGCAGGACCCGCCGACGGCCATTGAAGGCCAACGACCGTCCAACCGCCCTGGGAGCCAGCGAATACCTGTCCTCCGTGCATGATCGCCACGGCCCGCACGATGGCCAAACCCAGGCCGTGATGATTGCTCGACTGGCCCCGTGCGGGATCGCCTCGCACGAAGCGATCAAACAGCCGGGGCAAAAGCTCTGGTGGGATGGCCGGTCCTGGATTGCGCACCGAAACGCGTACGAGGTTGGGCGCCGGCGACGCCAACTCGATGAAGATCGCCTCGCCATGCGGCGTGTATCGGGCCGCGTTGCCAACCAGATTGACGAGCGCACGGCGCACCAGCCCTGCATTGCCTGCGGCCCGAGCGTCCCCCTCGACGAGCAACCGCACGCCTTGCTCCTCGAAGAGAGGCTCGAAATAGTCGGCGATGTGTTGAGCCTGCGATCGCAGGTCCAGCGAGACTAGTTGGTCGGCCAGCAGCCCTTGGTCCGCCTTGGCCAGGAACAGCATGTCGTTGACCAAGCTCGACAGCTCACGCAGTACCTCCAGGTTCGTGGCCAAAACCTCGCGCAGCTCGGCCGCGGGGCGCTCTCGAATCAAGGCCACCTCGGCGCTGCTGATCATCGTGGCCAGCGGCGTACGCAGTTCATGGGCCACGTCCGCGCTAAAGCCTTCGAGCTGACTGTAGGCCGCCTCCACACGGCCCAGCGCGCTGTTGAAGGCTTGGACGAGCTCTTGCAGCTCCGCAGTCTCGACGGGCGTCAATCGCGAGGAGAGCGAACGCGGATTGAGTGCTGCGGCTTCCTCGGACAGCTGCTGAACCGGGCGAAGCGATCTACGGGCGATCAATCCGGCGACCATCACAATGAGTGCGACGCCGACGCCGCACACGATGGCCAGACGAGTTCCGTATCGCCGCAGCATCGCTTCCTGGTCGCGGGAGTCGATCGCAACGATCAATTCTTGTTTGCCCAGGACGGGATGGTCCTCAAGCGAGACTTGACGCGCCTGCATCGACAAGCCGTCCTCCCGGCGGACTTCCAATCTGCCCGCAATCGTCGACATCTCGGGGGGCGCACTGCCGCCGTAGAGCACCCGGCCGTCTCGGTCCAGCAGCCAGATGCGCATCTGCCCATGACCGATCAGGACGTCATTGAGGTGATGCGTCAACGCGGGCACGTCCGCCGGGACGCGGACTTCCTCCAGCAGATGCTCCACGACATCGATCTTCCCTTCCAGATCGTGATCCCGGGCCCGCTCCACCTCCTGCTGCAAACCACTGTGCAGCAGCAGCGCGACCGCGACGAACACGGCGACGGCCAGCAGCGTCAACGCGAGCGTCAAGCGCTGCGCCATCGAGCGCGGCGCGCGCGTGAGGGGAGCGCGCAAGGCCTGCTGCGACGTGTCGCCCGTCAACCCCGATCCTCCAGCACGTAGCCCATCCCACGGACCGTGTGCAACAGTGGCCTGTCAAAACCCTCGTCCAATTTCGCGCGCAGTCTCCGTACCGCCACGTCGATCGCGTTTGTCTCGCTGTCGAAGTTCAGGTCCCATACCTGTTCCGCGAGAACGGTTCGTGACAGGACCTCTCCCTGACGACGAAGCATTACGGTGAGTAGCGTAAATTCCTTCGGAGAGAGGTCAAGCCTTCGACCCGCGCGGGTGACCTTTCTACGGGCCAGGTCGACGTCCAGATCTCCCAGGCGCAGCGAGGTCAACGGCTGCGACGCGTGGCTGGCGCCGCGACGCAGCAGCGCCTCGATGCGTGCGAGCAGTTCGGTAAAGGCGAACGGCTTGATGAGATAGTCGTCCGCCCCCCCTTTGAGGCCTTGCACGCGGTCTTCGACCTTGTCCCGCGCAGTGAGCATCAGCACAGGCGTGGATTTGTGTTCCCTGAGTCGCCGCAACACCTCAAATCCATCGATGCCTGGGAGCATCACGTCCAGCACCACCAAGTCGTATTGACCCTCGACGGCCAGATGCTGCCCATCGATCCCGTCCTCTGCCACGTCCACCACGTAGCCGCTCTCGCTCAGGCCCTTTTTCAGATAGCTGGCAAGGCGGGACTCGTCTTCAATCACCAAGATTCGCATGGATCGAGTGTGACGCATGATGCCCCTCGCAACGAGGACGACCACATTACCGGTCTGTAATCTTCCCGTCCCCAAGCCGTGGGGGCTCGCCCTGTAGAGTGGCTGCCATGCTTCCCGTACATGTTGTGCAGGCGGCTCTTAACTGGAGCGAGTTCATGAATGTCCGTGCATTTGCCCTATCGGCCGCGCTTGCCGCGGCGGCCTCCTTGGCGCTTTGGGCAGCCGTGGCGGCCAACGACGCGACCAGCACTGCTGACGAGCGCCCCCCGTCCGGCAACTTCACGCTGGGCGAGATCAAGAAGGTCGATGCCAGCCAAGGCAAGCTCACGATCAAGCACGGCCCCATTGAAAACCTGGGGATGCCCGGAATGACGATGGTGTTCCGCGCAGATGCCTCGGTCTTGGCCGGCCTTCAGGCCGGTGATCAGGTGAAGTTCAAGGCAGACAAGGTGGACGGCGCAATCCGCATCCTCGAACTCCAGAAGTAAGTATTTTCCCTTGGTTCGGCAGAGTGGGTTCTATATGAGGAACCCACAAGCGGGTTCTGGCTTCCCGATTGCCCCCCCTTCCACACTACGTCCTTGCCCCTCTAAACTGATTCACATGACCCTGCTGGTCCGAACTGCACTCGTATGCCTGCTGGCCTTGGCCGTGCCTCTTCAGGGCGCGGTGGCCGCGGCCATGCGTTGCTGCGGGATGGATCATCATCAAGTCGGGGCATCGCTTGTCCAGGATCAGAGAGGCCACCAGCACTCCGAGGAGTTCGGCCGGGGGGGAAAACTGGCCCCGCATGTGCACACCAGCCACGCTCCACAGCATGACGAGCCGAGCGCACAGGATTCGGGATCTCCGAACGAGCATTCGGGCTCGCACGAAGAAGACAAGCGCGTCGACGCTACCAAGGCGCTCGCTAAGACTCCTGTCAAAGTCACCGGGAAGTGCAACGTATGTGCTTCTTGCTGCGGCGCTGCCGCGCTGCCATCTGAGGCTCCCGCTTTAGCGCCGACCGAAGTGGAAAAGGATCGGCACCTGCCATCGGTCACGCCGGACCCAGAGTTCGGCACCGCCGGGCCTGAGCGTCCACCACGAACGTCCTTCCTCTGAAGACGTTCGCCGCGTGCGACGCTGGATCTGCTCGCCTTGAGCACGACTCCGCATCGAACACGTCGAACTGAGTTGCTGCGCCCTTGATTCGCACTAGGCGCGGCGAGTCTGTCCTGCTCCAGGACGGAGTTCACGAGGAACGACATGTTTTGCCGATCTACCCTTGGCGCGTGGGCATTTGTCCTTGCGTTGCCAGCGTTCGCCCAACACTCGGGTCATACCGCTGCGCCAGCGCCGCAGGTTTCCCCCCAGGCCTCTACACCGCAACCCCCTCCAGCTGCTCAAGCCGCGGTCGGGACGGCCTCGTCGCCCAGCCGCACAGCTAGCGACCAGCGCTACGTTTCAAGCTTCGAGAACTACCGTCGATTTGCGGACGAGCCCGTTCAGTCTTGGAAAGCGTCCAACGACCGCGTGGGCCAAATTGGCGGCTGGCGTACGTATGCCAAAGAAGCGGCCGGCGCGGACGCGCCGCTGCCGAGCGCAGCGACTGCCCCGGCGCACCAGTCTGCTGGGCAGCCTGATAAGACGGCGTCCGAGGTCAAGCCGCCTCGCCCCGCTGCGGTCCAGACGCCGCAATCCCCGTCCGCACCGGCGCCCAAGGCGAGCGGTGGCCATTCCCAACATCAATGAACTACCGGAGACCGCGCATGAACAGCCGGGAGAGCCGCGTCGCGCGACGCATCCGCTGGGCCGCCATTCCGCTTGCAGTGACCCTGCTCGCCGGATGCGCCAGCACCGCTATTGATAGCAATTTCGGTGAGGTGCAGTCCCTCACGCAGAGTCGACTTGGCGCTGAGGTGAAATGGCTGCGCTCCTCTGAAGCCCGCGAACAAGCGACGAAGGACGTTCAATCGATCCTGGCCCAGCCGTTGACCGCCGATGATGCGGTGCGATTGGCGCTGGCCTACAGTCCCGCGCTACAAGCGACGCTTTACGACAGCGCGGCTGCGTCTGCCACCGCGGCGCAAGGTGCGCGGTTGCCCAATCCAGTCTTCACCTTTGAGCGCCTGGTGCGCGGGCAAGGTGCTGATCGAGATCTAGATATCGGTAGGTCGCTGGGAATCTCCTTGTTCGACCTCCTGCTGCTGCCCAGCCGCATGCGTATTGCCAGCTTCCAGCAGCAGCAACTACAGCTGCGACTTGCGGGCGACGTGGTCCAGGCGGCAACTGAAGCCCGTCAGAACTGGATCCGCGCGGTCGCGGCCCAGCAGCAGGTCCAGTACGCCGAGCAAGTCAAGGTCGCGGCAGACGCGACCGCCGAGCTGGCCAGGCGCATGCAGGCGGTTGGCAACTTCAGCAAGCTTCAACGGGCCCGGGAGCAAGCCTTCGCCGCGGAGGCGGTGGCGCAACTGGCCAGAGCGCGGCAAAGCGCTCAAAGCAGCCGCGAAGCGCTCGTGCGCAGTCTCGGCTTGGACGCGGCACAAGCGCGCATGCTCAAGTTGCCGGAGCGCTTGCCCGACCTGCCCAAGTCCCCACGCGATGAGGCGCAGGTGGAGCAGCAGGCGATCGACCAACGACTCGATGTCCGCATGGCGCGGGCGGATCTGCAAACCACGGCCCGTGAACTCGGGCTCAGTCGCGTGACGAGTGTGATCAACGGGTTGCACGTGGCCGCAGTGCGAAACAGCGAGACCGGGCAACCTCCTCAGAAGGGGTTTGATGTTGAGCTCCCGATCCCGCTGTTCGACTTCGGCGACGCCGTGCGCGCGCGCTCGCAGGCGACCTACATGGCGGCGGTCAATCGCACCGCGCAGCTGGCGGTCGAAGCGACTTCTCAAGTACGCGAGACCTACGGTGCCTATCGCACCGCCTTCGATGTGGCTCGTCACTACATGGAGGAAGTCGTGCCGCTGCGTAAGACGATCTCCGAGGAGAACCAGCTTCGCTACAACGGGATGCTGATCGGAGTGTTCGAACTCATTGCCGACGCGCGCGAGCAGATCTCCAGCGTCAACCAAGCCCTGGAAGCGCAGCGCGACTTCTGGCTTGCCGACGCGGCTCTGCAAGCCACGCTGATCGGCAAGCCCGTGGGCTCGATCACCTTCCAAGCGTCGTCTGCCGCGCCTGCTGGCGGCGACGCGGGTCACTGATTTCTACGGAGATGCATATGACAAACAGCCGACGCCGATTTCTGGCGGGTACCGCCGCAGCGGGTGCCGCCGTAGCGGCCTCGACCGTGAGCAAAGTGGCCATGGCCGCCTTGCCCGAGCCGGTCTATCAATCCAATCCCTCCTCCGCAGCGCCGCTCTATCCCACCACCGGCCGTCCCTACAACCCCATGGTCACGCTCAACGGCTGGAGCCTGCCTTGGCGCATGAACAATGGCGTCAAGGAGTTCCATCTGGTCGCCGAGCCCGTTGTCCGTGAGTTCGCGCCCGGTATGAAGGCGCACCTGTGGGGCTACAACGGAAGCTCGCCCGGTCCGACCATCGAGCTCGTGGAAGGCGACCGGGTTCGCTTGTTCGTCACAAACAAGCTCCCAGAGCACACCACGATCCATTGGCATGGCGTCCGTCTGCCGAATGGGATGGACGGGGTTGGCGGCCTCAATCAGCCCCACATTCAGCCCGGCAAGACTTTCGTGTACGAGTTCGTCGTGCGGCGCAGCGGCACCTTCATGTATCACCCGCACGCGGACGAGATGGTGCAGATGGCCATGGGCATGTACGGGATGTTCATCGTGCACCCGAAGGATCCGAAGTTCATGCCGGTCGATCGCGACTACGGCTTCATCCTGAACGCCTACGACATTGAGCCGGGCAGCTACACCCCGCGGGTGAGCGAGATGACCGACTTCAACCTGTGGACCTTCAACTCGCGAGTGTTCCCGGGCATCGATCCGATGGTGGCGCGTCAGGGCGAGCGCGTGCGCATCCGGGTAGGCAACCTCACGATGACGAACCACCCGATCCATCTGCACGGTCACGAGTTTGTGGTCGCCGGCACCGATGGCGGCTGGACCCGCGAGAGCTCTCGGTGGGATGAGGTCACGACGGATGTTGCTGTCGGACAGATGCGCGCGATCGAGTTCGTCGCCAACGAGCCTGGCGACTGGGCGTTCCATTGCCACAAGAGCCACCACACGATGAATGCCATGGGACATGGCCTGCCCAACATGATCGGGGTGGATCACACGGGCATCGTCAAGCAGGTCAACAAGCTGATCCCCGACTACATGGCCATGGGCGAGCGCGGCATGGCAGACATGGCTGAGATGGAGATGCCTATCCCGGACAACACGCTACCGATGATGACCGGGCAAGGCCCGTTCGGCCCGGTCGAGATGGGCGGCATGTTCACTGTGATGAAGGTTCGTGCAGATCAAAAGCGCGGCGACTTCAAGGATCCTGGCTGGTACCAGCACCCCAAGGGCGAGGTCGCGTACGAGTTCACCGGTGTACTGCCGGAGCCGGCGCGGTCCTTCAGCGCTGGAGGCCAGACCATGCCGCTGGCCCGCAAACCCCCAGGCAATGTCGAGATGCGCGTGCGCAAGCCCAGCGGCGGCCACGAGAACCACTGACAGCGACCCCCGCTTTCCAACCCCCAAGCAAGACCGTTTCGTTAAGGAATCAATCATGAAGATCCAACACCTGCTCGCCGCCGTTCTGGTTGCAATCGGCTCCACTGCAGCATTTGCGTCCGGCAACCATGCCGGTGGACACGGGAACGAAGACAGTGCCATTGGCAAACCTGGTAAAGCTCAACAGGTCACGCGCACCGTCAACGTCGACATGACCGACAACATGCGCTTCACGCCGGCCAGCGTTGAAGTCAAGCAAGGCGAGACCATCCGCTTCAAGGTCAAGAACTCTGGACAGGTCAAACACGAATTCGTGCTCGGCACCGAGCAAGAACTCAAGGAGCACTATCAGGCCATGCTCAAGAACCCCGAGATGGAGCACGAAGATCCGCAGATGATCACGCTGGCTGGTGGCAAGACCGGCGAGGTGATCTGGCAGTTCACCAAGGCGGGCAAGGTCGACTTCGCGTGCCTTCAGCCCGGGCACTACGACGCGGGGATGAAGGGCGCGGTTACCGTTGCCAAATCCGGCGCAAAGGTGAGTGCTACCAAGGCAGGCGCCAAGGCCGACGGCCACGCCGATCACGCACACTGAGCAAGCCATGACCGGTCTCATGAATCGGCGCAGCGCCGTCTGGGCGGGTCTTGGCTTGGGCCTTGCAGTGGTTAAACACGCCGCTGCACGGCCGTCCCCCGCTGCCTGGGCCGTCGAAGTGTGGAAATCCCCCGAGTGCGGTTGCTGTAAGGCGTGGTTGACGCACCTACAGGCGCAGGGCATGAGCATCGGCACCATCCACAACAGCGGAAACACCGATGCTCGCAAGTCGCTTGGGATCCCCCTCGCTTTGGGCTCGTGCCATACCGCGTACATCGAGGGCTACGCCATCGAGGGTCATGTGCCAGCCAAGGAAATCAAGCGCTTGCTCAGAGAGCGCCCCGTGGCGATTGGCTTGGCCGTGCCCGGCATGCCGTTGGGCAGCCCCGGCATGAATGGCCCCGACTTCGACAACCAGACCCAACCCTACGACGTGTTGCTCGTCCTCAAAGATGGCTCCACGCGCGTGTTCCAGTCCTACCACCGTTGATCCAAGGAGCTGTTATGAAGTCCCAATTTGTGCGTTTTGCATTGACTGCTTTCGCGCTGATGACCGCCGGCGGTGCTTACGCCGCGGGCGACCAGGCCGTGCAGCAATCCTCCTCGCCTGCCTCAGCGCAGACGGCCCCCGAGGCGACGGCGATGACCGAAGGCGAGGTTCGCCGCATTGACGCAGCGAACAAGAAGATCACGCTCAAACACGGCGAGATCAAGAACCTGGAGATGCCCGCGATGACCATGGTGTTTCAGCTTTCGGACCCCGCCGCAATCGACAAGCTCAAGGTGGGTGACAAGGTTCGTTTTGCCGCCGAGAAGCGCGCCGGCGCTTTGGTCGTCACGCAGATCGAGGCCGCCAAGTGAGTCCTCTCAAAGCCGTTGTCGCCTTTCTTGTGCCCATGATGCTGTTCACCACGGCGCGAGCGGAGTTGGTGGACGTGCAGTGGCAGCCGGATGGTTCGTCGCAGCGTGAATTCCAAGTCGCACCGGGCAAGTTCGCGGAGTGGTGCACAAAGCTGCGTCAAGGCGAAAAAGTGAAGTGGGAGTTCGATTCGGACGCGCCGCTCAACTTCAACGTGCACTACCACGAAGGCAAGGAGGCGCGGTACCCCGCCAAGCACGACGCCGCGACCAAGGCCGAGGGCTCGCTGGAAGTTGCTGCCGATCAGCACTATTGCTGGATGTGGTCCAACAAGACCACATCCACCGCGACAGCGCGCTCCGTCTTGCGCAAGGTCCAGTGAGCCATGGCGTGAAGACCTTTTGACATACGCGGGCAGATCCAGCCGCCGCGCCCGCACATCTTGCTCACCCTCTTGCCTGTCACATCCCAGCCGGGACGGCAGGCAGGGGTGCGCCTGTTTTTGAGCCTTAAGCAGCGGCATGTGACTCCATATCGACTCGGTGGCCCGGGACTGTGCATTGCTCGCTGATGAGGCCGAATCGTCGGTGACTACAAGGAGTGAATCATCATGGCCCACGAACAGTTTGCGTCGTGCATCGACGCCTGCGACGAGTGCGCGGCAGCGTGCAACCATTGCGCAAGTGCGTGCCTCCAAGAAAGCGACGTGCATGCGATGTCGCGATGCATCGCGCTGGACATCGACTGCGCAGCCATCTGCCAGCTGGCCTCCGCGGCGATGGCTCGCGGCAGTGAGCACGCTCGCTCCATCTGCGCCCTATGTGCGGAAATCTGCGACAGCTGTGCAGAGGAATGCGGCAAGCACGACATGGATCACTGCCAAGCCTGCGCGCAAGCCTGCCGCAACTGCGCAGCGCTGTGTCGCAGCATGACCGGCTCAACCAACGCCTAGGTCTCGGCGCGCAAGGACGCGTTGGGGCGGCAGGCTTGATCAGATTCGCTGAACGGTAGGTCCCGAAATGACAACTCTGGACAGCGGGCCCGAAAAATGCGCTGGACCTTCCCACGATGGGAAGCTGCAGAGTGTCACTTGCCGGAGTTGTTCCGGAGCGACCCGAGGAGCATCCCATGCTTACGTTTGAAGTTCCCGATATGAGCTGCCGCAGTTGCGCCAGCAAGATCAGCAAGGCGGTCAAGGAGGTCGATCCGCAAGCTCGGGTCGAGGTGGACCTGACCGCCAAGCTGGTGCGGATTGACTCCGGCCAAGCGCAAGCGAGCGAGCTAAAAACAGCACTTGAGCAGGCGGGATACACGCCAAGCGAGCCGGCTGCCCCGCAAGGGGCGACCACGTCCAGCCCCGCAGGCTGCTGCGGTGGCTGCAGGCCGTAAGCGGCAAATACCTCGGCCCCGCAGCGATGTCCTGACCAAAACTGCCGTACTTCGAGTCCGCGACGCAACTGCACGGCGCGGACTCTCCCTCAAGACCGGAGGAGAAAAAAATGAGCAAGTACCCCACCCATCACGAATTGAAGCCGGCGACGGTTCCAACGAATGGTGAAGCCGGCGCCGCGGCGGACTTCTCCTGCCCGATGCATCCGGAGGTTCGTCAGAGCGACCCTGGACGGTGTCCGAAGTGCGGTATGCACCTGGTCGCGTCAGCCGGGGCCGTCCCAACGCATCGAGCCGGCGCCGGCATTGGCGCACAGGTGCATGCTGGCAACGCCCAACAGACACAGCCCCACAACCACGAGGCCAGCGGCGCGGCGTCGTCGTTCGGGCCTGCTCCGCAGTCTGAACACCGGCACGTTCACCAGCACACTGCTCGCGTGGGCGCGCCCGATGTGCCTGACGTTCACCCGCCATCGACGTCGACGATCTACACGTGCCCCATGCACCCCGAGATCCGCCAGGATCATCCCGGCAATTGCCCCAAATGCGGCATGTCGCTTGAGCCGCTGATTCCTGAAGCGGCGGACGATGACAACCCGGAGCTGCGGGACTTCGCTCGTCGCTTCTGGTGGACGCTTCCGCTGACGGTCGTCGTCACGGCCCTGGCCATGGCGGGGCATCAGCTCGGCTGGCTCACGCCTGCGAAGCAGAGTTGGGTGGAGCTTGTGCTGTCGCTGCCCATCGTTCTGTGGGCAGGGTGGCCGTTCTTGGTAAGAGGCGCCGAGTCAGTGCGACAGCGCAGCCCCAACATGTGGACATTGATCGGGCTGGGCACAGGAGCGGCTTTCGTCTACAGCGTGGTGGCCACGGTCGCGCCGCAGGCATTCCCGACCAGCTTCATGGCGCACGGCCGCATCGGGGTGTACTTCGAGGCTGCCGCGGTCATCATTTCCTTGACGCTGCTGGGGCAGATGCTGGAGTTGCGCGCTCGCTCGCAGACGTCCGCAGCCATCAAATCGCTGCTCGGCCTCGCACCGAAGACCGCCAGGCGTATCTCGGCGGACGGCGGCGAGGAGGATGTACCGTTGATCCATGTGCATGTCGGAGACCGACTTCGCATCCGCCCGGGCGAAAAGGTGCCTGTGGACGGCATCGTCGAGGAGGGGCAAAGCGCCATCGATGAATCCATGCTTACCGGCGAACCCGTTCCGGTCACCAAGCGCGTTGGTGACAAGGTCATCGGGGCCACGATCAACACGACTGGGGCGCTGATCATGAGGTCCGAACGCGTGGGGTCGCAAACGATGCTTTCGCAGATCGTGCAAATGGTTGCTCAGGCTCAGCGCTCCAGAGCACCCATGCAACGCATGGCGGATCAGGTGGCGGGCTGGTTTGTCCTGGCCGTCATAGGCGTCGCGCTGCTGTCGTTCTTTGGCTGGGGGGTTTTTGGCGGAGCGCAAGGCTGGCAATACGGGTTGATCAACGCAGTGAGCGTGCTGATCATTGCATGCCCCTGCGCGCTGGGCTTGGCTACGCCGATGTCGATCATGGTGGCCACGGGTAAGGCGGCGACGCAAGGCATCTTGTTCCGTGACGCGTCGGCCATCGAGCACCTACGACGCGTCGACACCATGGTCGTGGACAAGACAGGCACGCTGACCGAGGGCAGACCGGCATTTGAGCAAGTGGTCGCCGCGCCGGGGCAGTCCCAAACAGAAGTCTTGCGTCTGGCGGCCAGCCTTGATCAGGCCAGCGAGCATCCGTTGGCTCAGGCAATCGTGCAGGCCGCCAAAGTCCAGAACCTTGTGCTCGTGGCTGCGACGAACTTCGAGTCCTCCACGGGCATCGGTGTACGCGGCCAGGTCGAAGGCAAGAGCCTCTCCCTGGGAAATACTGCGTTGATGCAGCTGGACGGCGTGAATGTTGCACCCCTTGGTTCCTCAGCTGAAGAGCTTCGTGCTCGGGGCAGCAGCGTGATGTACCTCGCGAGCAATCAGGTGCTGCTGGGACTGCTGGCGGTTTCCGATCCGATCAAGCAAAGCACCCCCGAGGCGTTGCGCGCGCTTCAGGCGGCAGGCATGCGGGTTGTGATGGCCACTGGGGACGGACTGACAACGGCCCAGGCGGTAGCGCGTCACCTCGGTATTGACGAAGTGCACGGTGAGGTGCAGCCCGCGGACAAGCTTGCGCTCGTTGAGCGCCTGCAGGGCGAAGGGCGCGTCGTGGGCATGGCGGGAGACGGTATCAACGACGCTCCGGCACTTGCCAAGGCGGATGTGCGCGTGGCCATGGGCACTGGCACGGATGTGGCGATGAACAGCGCCCAGTTGACGCTCGTCAAGGGGGACCTGCGCGGCATCGCCCGTGCGAAGGCGATCTCCGACGCCACTGTTGCCAACATGCGGCAGAACCTGGGCTTTGCTTTCTTCTACAACGCACTGGGCGTGCCGCTGGCTGCCGGCGTTCTGTATCCCTTCACCGGCTGGCTCCTATCGCCGATGATCGCAGCGCTCGCCATGAGCCTGTCCTCGGCCAGCGTGGTGTTCAACGCGCTAAGGTTGCGTCGGGCTTCGTCCGAAGAGACTGGCGACTGACTTAGCCGGCCAGACAGATAGATTGGCGCCCACCGGTCTTCCCGACGGGCGCCTCGTCATTCAGTACCCGCGATTGGTGTTCATGCGCCGCAGGCTGCCGTCCTGACGTGCGAGGCGCAGCTCTTCGAGCACCTCGGCCCGAGTGCGGCCACCTGCGGCGGGCGCTTCGAACTTCAGCGCACTGCTTTGCTCACCGGTCGCCGAGGTCTTCATGTCCTTGCTCGGTGCCAAGCGACGCGCCGGCGCAGGCTCGAACTCGGGTGCATAACCTGCCTCGCTGTTGATCTTGGCCAGCGTGCCGTCCTCTCGGGCGCGCTTGAGTTCCTCGATCACCTCAGCGCGTGTGCGTCCGCCTCCCGCGGCCGGTGCATCGAACTCCAGGCGAGCGGACTGGCCGGCCCCGACCGAGCTGGGGGCCTTTGCGCGCGAGGAGCCAGAGTCGGCTTCAAACTCGGGGGCGTACCCAGCTTCGCTGTTGATCTTGGCCAGCGAGCCGTCGGCACGGGCCTGCGCCAGCTCGGCAAGGACCTGCGCACGTGTCTTCGCGGAAGGCATGACATGGTAAGCGCCTCCCGACTCACTATTGCCTTGCGTGAAACCGTTGTCGGCAGAAGCGGGTGCGGCGGTCACGGTGAGCGCAGCGGCGGCGGCCAAGGCGAAGGGCGTGAGGGTGCGGAACATGGTGAACTCCTTGTGGTTTGCATTGCGAGCAACCGGGTGGTCATCGCAGACTTGGCGTCGAACTCGAGCGCCATGGAGATCACTGTAGAAAGTCGGGGGCCACAAGGACCTGTCGCCGCCATTACGAAGCTGTCATGAAGCGCCGAGCCGCGATGTTGGGAGTGCGCCTTGCCAGATCAAAAGAGCCACGTCACCTGGTGAGGTGGTTGGTCCTTCAACTTCTTCGCAGGAGCATTTCATGAGAACTGAAACTTCCCGAGCTCGACAGCTGATCCTGATTGCAGTCGTGGGCGTGTGCTCCATCGGCGGCGCGCTTGCGCAGGCTGCCAACTCTCCCTCCGACAAGCTCAAGAGCTCGATGGAGTCGGGAATGAGGTCGATGCAGGGCATGAAGCTCAGCGGCGACACCGACAAGGATTTCGCCATGATGATGAAGATGCATCATCAGCAAGCGATCGAGATGGCCAAGGTCGAGATGCAGAGCGGCAAGTCGGCGCAACTCAAAGCAATGGCGCAAAAGATGATCGACGATCAGTCCAAGGAGATCGGGGAACTCGACGCGTGGCTCCAGCAGCACAAGTGACTTCAAGGGCTGGATTGACTCCGATCGCCGACCACTCGCGATCCAACGCCCGAGCTCGGCTATGACATCGGGCTGGGCGTGCTCCGAAGCCAGGCCCGCAGTCGCCGCCGGGTCTGGCTACAGGAGATGCCCAGCTGAGGATCGCAGGGAAGGATCATCGCTCCGCAATTGCGCACCTCGTCAGGCTCATCGTCGAGCACGAGTGCATCTACGATCCGCGGCTGCGCGTGCAAGAACTGAGCGATGGCTGCAGCCTTTGCGCCGCGTGGAACCGCACCAGCAAACCGTGAAGCCAGTGGTCCGAGGAAGTCCCTCAGATAGTCATCGGCGAACTGTTCGCGCCAACTGGAATGAACGCATACCCCCACATCCGTAAACGCTGCGAGCTCATCAGCCAGGATGGTCACCCACTCGAACGGAAGCATACGGCCGTTGGGGCCTTGCGCAGAGTGCAGGACCCCGTCAAAGTCTGTGAACACGATTCGATGGAAACCGACCGTGCGCGCGCCGACGATCACGCTTTGATGCGAATGGCGCACGATTAGCCGCGCGGCGCCCAGACTGTACCCAACGCCGGGTTCTCCACGATGGAGCCGTCGTTGAGCCAGAACTGGATGGCCCAATTGACGGTGTCGGACCTGCGCCGTTCGCCGTCGATGACCCAGTGGATGGAGTGGTCGTTGAACATCAGGTGCCCCTGACCGGGCTCGATCAGCTCATCGTACTGCTCGCGGCCTGTGAAGAAGTTCAGCATGATGCCTTTACGGATCTCGAAAAAGCGCTCTGTGCTCATATGTCTGGAGTTGATGTTGGTTCAAACAGCGGCGATGGATTTCCATCCTTGCGCGCGTTGTCGTTTACTCCGCCCGTGCCACGCGGGGCCGGCCACGCCCCGTCACGCAGACTCGGGGGCGCAACTTGGGAGCTCGCGTGTTGAGCCGCAGTAGCAGCTCTGCCTCCCGATCGGGTGGTGGCGTCTGCATGGGCACACCCACGTCCAGCGTCTTCCCCGCCACATCTCGCAAGGTCACCACCTTGCCCGACTCGTCGCTGCGGAGCCAGCCTCAGATTCGTGTATCGGGGCATTCGCCCACGGACGATGACCTGGCTCGGTTCATCGCCAAGATCGGCTTCAACCTCCTGGCGTTGGAGCAAGGGCGCGCATTTTGCTGCGACCCAAGGTTCGATGCATTGCGGTCGTCCATCCGAACCGGTAATCCCGAACTGCGTATGTCACCGTGGACGGAGGCCGAGGGGCTTTTGCCCAGGCTCCATCACCTCTTCGCGGGCAAGCATTGGATGATGCTGTCCCCCATGCCGAATCCGGCAACCGGCGCAAGGGGACTGGTCTTTTGCTGCAGCCTCTATGGCAGCGCTGCCAGGATCGTCCTGCTCACCGAAGATCTGCCTGCCCAGCACTTTGACTTCCATGTGTTCTATGTGGTCGACTACAAGCGCCAAAGCGTCGCTCGCCACACCTTGTTCGACGTCGTGCAGATGATGCAGCAGTCGCCATCGATCAACGTAGCGCCTGACGTCGACCCCCGGTAGATCCCGTAGGGATCCTCGCCCCGTTGTCCTTATCATCGAAGGCTACACGCGGCGCCTCCACCTTCTCGGCCGTGCGCGTCGCGCGGTAAAAACGCTCACTCCCTATGAACGCCGACGTCCAGCAGTACCTCAGTGCGGCCGACCGTGAGAACACGGTGCGCAGCTACGCAGCCGCGATCCGCCACTTCGAGGTGGACTGGAAGGGGCTGCTCCCAGCGACGATCGACACCGTGGCCAGGTACTTGGCTGAGCACGCAGCGGTCTACAAGATCAGCACGCTCAGGCTGCATTTGGCGGCCCTGGCGCGATGGCACGCCGACAACGGCTTCGCGGACCCAACGCGATCGGCATTGGTGCTCAAGGTGCTTAGGGGAATCCGGGCCAGACACGCCACCCCCCAGCGTCGCGCTCGTCCACTTCAGCTCGATGTGCTGGAGCAGGCCAGCGATTGGTTGATGCGCGCCAGGGACTCCGCCCTCGAAGGCGGACGTCGCGTGCAGGCACTGCGCCACGGACGCGACCGTTCGCTTTTGCTGCTCGGGTTCTGGCGGGCTTTTCGAGCCGACGAGCTCGCCAACATGCGCATCGAGGAAGTCCAGGCCGTGCGAGGTCAAAGCTTGACCTGCAGGCCGGGCCGCACGAAAACATCTCACGAGGACGATGCCCGGGCATTCCGTTGCCCGGCTCTGTCCCGTCTTTGCCCGGTGGATGCCTTTCTCGACTGGATCGAGCTCAGCGGCAGAACCACCGGTCCGGTTTACCCGGGCATCGACCGCTGGGGAAACATCTCCCGGATCCATATGGCCAGCCAGGCGGTGCTGCCACTTTTGCGTCGCATTCTTAAAGAGGCCGGCGTTCTGGAAGCCGACACCTACTCCAGCCACTCCCTGCGCCGCGGTTTCGCTGGCTGGGCCACCGCCAACGGGTGGGATTTGAAGGAGCTGATGGAGCACGTGGGGTGGAGAGACGTGAACTCAGCGTTGCGCTACATCGACGCTCCCCAGGACGCGGTGAAGGCAAAGATTGAACGCGCACTGGCCTCAAGCGGCAGACTCCCGGATTGATGACCATGGATGGTCTGACCCCTGACCAGCGAGCTCTTGCGGAGTGCATCTGCGAGATCTCCGAGCGTCGCTACCGGGCTGGCTGGATGTTGGGCATCGAGGCGGAGGTGTGGCACGACCTGGTCGGTGCACAGGGCGGGACGTATCGCCGCGGTCTCTCGTCCGAAGAATTCCAGCGACTCAAGACGTTGAGCGACCGATGCGGCGGCTGGATCGCCCTCGATCACGAGGGCGATTGCGGTTTCGTAGCCATGGAGGACTGGCTGGCCCGTTGCGCTGCGGACGACGGGATTGGACGCTAGATCTGCCAGGCACATCCGTCACGCGTCGCTCCCCAAGCGCTCCCGATGCTCAGTGGTCGCGTCCTGGGCGCCGCACGCCCTCTGGCGAATGCGACGACTCCAATACCGCTTCCTTCATCCCCGCAAGGATCCCGCAGTCCTGCGCGGTTCGTTCGTCACCGCATTGCCTGCGCAGATCCATCAGCTGGCGCTCAAGCAGCCGAAGCTCCTCGATGCGGGTCGAAACGTGTTGGATGTGTCGATCGAGCAAGACGTTGACATCTCCACAAGCGGCAGCAGGCTTATCCCGAAAACTCAGCAGCGCCCGAACCTCGTCAAGCGACATATCCAGGCTGCGGCAGTAGCGAATCATCTGCAGACGGTCCAAATGGGCCGCCTCGTAGATTCGGAAGTTTCCGGCGGTCCGCGCAGGCGCCGGCAGCAGTCCTTCGCGCTCGTAGAACCTGATCGTCTCGATGGGTGTCGCCGCCGCGCTGGATAGTTCGCCAATCTTCATCGCGGGCACTGACAGCAAGTGAAAGTCATCAACATTCTAGGGGCAATGGGCTTGACTCTGTAGTTGGTAGAGGTTTTCCAATACAGGGATGAGCACCTCTTCGCCGACCAACCCCTCAGCGCCCACCGCGACGGCAGTGCCGTCTGGGTTAACCTCCTGTTCTGGAGGCTGCTCTGAAGCTGCCCCGGGCGCCCCGCCGACGAGCCTGCCGGCTACCCCCCGCGAAGCTCGCCTCGAACTGCGCATCCCGTCCATGGACTGTCCAAACGAGGAGCGCCAAGTCCGCGCCGCCTTGGAGCGGATCGCCGGCGTTAGAGCAATGAAATTCGATCTGGGGCAGCGCGGGCTGACTGTTGACGCGCCGGAAGCGACCTGGCCGCACGTGATTGCAGCGATCAACCAATTGGGCTTCGAGACATATCCGCCCCCCGGGCCCTCGGCCGGCGCAGTCGCCCAAGTAGACGCGTGCGCTACCACCGATTCTTGTTGCTCCAGCGCTTGCGCTGCACCGGTGGCGCTCGCCACCGATGCCACGCAGGAGAACGCCGCCGAGTTTCAAGGGCTGCTGCTGCGTGTGCCGGCAATGGACTGCCCGACGGAAGAGGCTCAGATTCGTCGCGCTCTGGAAGGGTTGGAGGCGGTGCGACGACTGCAGTTCGACCTTCCCGCGCGCACGTTGTCGGTCGATGCGCCGGCATCAGCCAAGGAAGCTGTGATGCAAGCGCTGCTGGCCAACGGCTTCAAGTCGGAGGTGCTGAGCGAACCACCATCGGCTGAGCTCACCGCGAGAGCTCAGCGCGTCGAGTTGTTGAGGCTTGTCGGTGCGTTGGCCGTGGCGGCGCTCGCCGAGGCTTTGCACTTCTTCGCATCCGACGCCCTCGGCTGGAAAGCCCTCGGCATGGGTATCGCGGCGGCAGCGATCGCGCTCTCAGGACTATCCGTCTTCAAAAAGGGGTTCTCATCGCTACTACGCGGGCAGCTGAACATCAATGCGCTAATGAGCGTTGCGGTCATCGGAGCGTTCCTCATCGGCCAATGGCCCGAGGCAGCCATGGTGATGGCCCTGTACTCGTTGGCAGAACTTATCGAAGCGCGATCGGTAGACCGGGCGAGGAACGCCATCGCCGGCCTGCTCTCACTCTCGCCTACGCAGGCCGAGGTGCAGCAATCCGACGGTGCTTGGGCAATTCAGCAGGCTAATGTTGTCAAGGTCGGAGCGCTGGTCCGCGTCAAACCGGGCGAACGATTCGCACTGGACGGCCGGGTCACTTCAGGCCACGGCGCGGTGGACCAGTCGCCAGTGACCGGCGAGAGCGTGCCTGTCGACAAGGGGCCGGATGACGACGTGTTCGCCGGGACCATCAATCAAAGCGGCTCGCTGGAGTTCCGCGTCACCCATCCGGCAACCGACACGGTCCTCGCGCGGATCATCCATGCCGTTGAGCAGGCGCAGGGGCAGCGCGCGCCGACGCAGCGATTTGTCGACAAGTTCGCCGCCATCTATACACCTGCAGTCTTCGTGATGGCGCTCGCGATCGCACTGGGCACGCCGATGCTGTTGGGCTGGGATTGGCTGACGGCCCTGTACAAGGCCCTGGTGTTGCTCGTGATTGCCTGCCCATGCGCGCTTGTGATCTCCACCCCGGTGACTGTCGTGAGCGGCTTGGCCGCCGCGGCGCGTCGCGGCATCCTGATCAAAGGCGGCGTCTACCTGGAGCAAGCGCGCAAGCTGGCGGTCCTTGGCCTGGACAAGACGGGCACCTTGACCGAAGGCCGCCCCAAGCTGGTGGCCAGTGAAATCATTGTCAATGTGGTGGAGCGTGATGCGGTGCTGCGCATGGCCAAGAGCTTGGCGGCAAGATCCGATCACCCAGTGTCCAAGGCGGTCGTCGAAGGCCTTCCGGGCGAGTCCCTCGACGTGATGGCCTTCGGCGCGGAACTGGGCAAGGGCGTTCGAGGCACCATTGACGGCATGGACTACGTGCTGGGGAACCATCGCTGGATTCACGAGCGCGGTCAGTGCTCCGCCGAACTGGAAGCCATGCTGCTCAAGCACGAGTCTCAGGGGCGCACGCTCTCCGTGCTCGCCAGTGAGACACAAGTGCTTGCGCTGTTCGCCGTGGCTGATACCACCAAGGACACGAGCCGCCAAGCGATCGCCGAGCTCAAGGCCATGGGCGTGCGCACAGTCATGCTCACCGGCGACAACGAGGCGACCGCCAAAGCCATCGGCCATGAAGTAGGCGTCGAAGAGGTGCGTGCGAACTTGCTGCCTCAAGATAAACAGGCCTGGGTCACAGAGACAGCTGCGGCGAATGACGTGGGTATGGTCGGCGACGGAGTCAACGACAGCCCTTCGCTGGCAGCCGCCTCTGTGGGCTTCTCCATGGGCGCCGCTGGCACGGACACCGCGAAGGAAGCGGGCGACGTCCTGATCATGAATGATGACCTTCGCAAGGTTGCTGAAACCATTCGGCTTTCCAAGCGGACATACTCAGTGCTCTGGCAGAACATCACCCTGGCACTGGGCATCAAGGCAGTTTTCTTCGTCTTGGCGGTGTTCGGCAGTGCTTCGATGTGGATGGCGGTGTTTGCGGACATGGGAGCCAGCCTCCTCGTCGTGTTCAACGGGTTGCGGCTGCTCAAGCCGCCCCGCGCTTAACGCAATCTTGAAGGCCCGCGAGACGGGCCAACTTTTCGTTCGGGAACAAAAATGAGTCGCAGTCACGGCAGTCACGGCAGTCCAGGTGTAGGTCTCCACTTGGTCAGGAAGATCCTCATGGCCGCCTTGGTCTTCCTCACCGCCCTGGCAGGCGGCGCGGCACATGCGGCCGAGGCCGACGTGCGCCGGGTCTGGCAGATCCTCGACTACTTGGCCGTCGATTACTCGGGTGCGGTGCAAGACGGCAAGGTCGTGGCGCAGTCCGAGTACGACGAGATGAGGGAGTTCGCTCAAACCGCTCACGACAAGATTGCCGCGCTAGAGAACAAGCCCGAGCGCGCGACGCTGTTGCGGGAAAGCGAAGCGTTGCAGGCCGAGATCGCCGCCAAGTCTGAAGCGAGCAAGGTCGGCGGGCTGGCCAAAGCACTGGCAAACCACCTGATTGCGGTCTACCCAGTCCCATTGGCACCAACCGCGCTGCCCAACCTGAAGCTTGGCGCTGCAGTGTACGCAGCCAGCTGCGCGGCATGCCACGGCGTTTCCGGCAACGGCGATGGCGCGCTTGCCAAGCAGCTTGACCCGAGGCCGATCGCATTTACGGATCAAGGTCGAGCTCGCCAGCGCAGCGTGTTCGCCCTGTATCAAGCGGCAAGCCAAGGCATTGCGGGTACGGCGATGCCCGCGTTCGGGCAACTTTCAGAGGACGAGCGCTGGGCGGTGGCGATGTACCTGGGTACCTTCGCGCACGACGACAAGCAGCGTGAGCAAGGGGAGCGCCTCTGGAAGGAGTCGGAGAAGGCCCGAGGCGAAGTGGCTGGCTTGGACCACTTTGTCCGCATGACGGAAGCGGAGCTTGCTGGCTCCATCGGAGCGGAGCAGGCCGCTGCAACGATGGCCTATCTGCATGCGCGTCCCGAGGCGCTTGCCGCGCCTCGCGCAAATCTCGGCTTGGCGCGCGAGCGACTGCACCATAGCGTCGCTGCTTTTAAAGCGGGCAAGCTCAAGGATGCCGCTGAACTGGCCCTGTCTTCGTACCTGGATGGCGTCGAGCCGTACGAGCAGGCGCTGGCCGCCCGCGAAGGCGCACTCAAGGATCAGATCGAAGTGGCCATGGGGCAGTACCGATCGCTGATCGCGTCCAAGGTCCCGGCTGTGGAAGTTGAAGCAGCCGCTGCGCGTATTGATGCACTCTTCACTGAAGCGGACCAGGTTCTGGCTGCATCGGGGGCGGATGCCAGCGCGGCCTTCTTCGGGAGCCTGACGATCTTGCTGCGCGAGGGCATCGAGGCCCTGCTCGTAGTCGTGGCGATGATCGCCTTCCTCAAGCAGGCCAAGCGCCCAGACGTGCTGCCATACGTGCATGCGGGATGGGTCGGCGCGCTTGCAGCTGGGGGCGTGACCTGGGCCATCGCGACCTACGCGGTGTCGATCAGCGGAGCTAATCGCGAGGTGACAGAAGGGCTGTCGAGCCTCTTCGCGGCGATAGTGCTGCTGAGCGTGGGAGTGTGGATGCACCAGAAGAGCGTCGCTGGTCAGTGGCAGGCGTACCTGCGGGAGCGCATGTCCGCGGCGCTGAACCGCCGTTCTGCTTTTTTCATGTTCGCACTCGCCTTCGTTGCGGTGTACCGCGAGGTGTTCGAGACGATCCTCTTCTATGCGGCGCTGTGGGGCCAAGGCAATGACGGCGCGATCCTGGCAGGCTTGGGAGTAGGCGTACTCTGCTTGGCGCTCATCACGGTGCTGCTCCTTCGATACAGCGCTCGGCTCCCCATCGGCATATTCTTTTCCGTGAGCTCTTGGCTCGTTGCCATCCTGGCCGTGGTCCTGACCGGCAAGGGAGTGGCCGCACTGCAAGAGGCTGGCTGGATCGCGCCCAGTGCACTGTCCGCGCCGCGTCTGGAGCTACTGGGGGTCTATCCCTCAATCATCGGCCTGACGGCGCAGGCAGCCGTGCTTCTGGTTGTTCTGGCGTTTTTCCTCAGGAATGCGCGCCCGAAAGCTGCGGGCGTCGGCCGATAGGAGCCTTGTCCGGCATTCGCCTGCGGCGGCTTTGAACTTGCCGCTACACTTTCACCACTCATGTTGCGACGCCTTGCTCATCGCCTGACCGTCACGTGCTACGTGGCGCTGTCGCTGCTGTTCTCGCAGCTGGCGCTGGCGAGCTATGTCTGCCCTCAGGAGCAGGACATGACGGCCATGGCTGAGATGGCGGCGTCCGGGGTGCCCTGCGAAGGCATGGACATGGATCAGCCCGCGCTATGCGCGGAGCATTCGTCTGGGGATCCCCAGTCGTTCGAGGCGGTCAAGGTGCCAACGCTTGCGCCTGCGCTCGTGGTTTCGATGCTGATGGTCAGCGTCGATCTTGGTGGCGACGCTAGCGTGCCCGTCGGGGGCTTGACTCCGACGGAGGATCGGGCACCAGCCGATCCACTCTTTCTCTCCACACTCAGACTCCGAGTCTGATCAGCTCCGTCGATTGACTGGCGCCGGTGCGGCATGTCCGCCATCTGGCCACACTGTCCTTCGTTCGGAGCTCTCGTGAACCCAAGAATCATTGTGCGCATGGCCGCCCTGGCCGTCGCTTTGCTGCCGCTGCCCAGCCGCGGCAACTCTCTCACGCTGGACCAAGCGCTGAGCCTGGCCGTCGAGCGGTCGCAAGCCGCGCAGGCTGCCCGGTCTGGTGCTGCCAGCGCGGCGCAAACGGCTCGCGCCGCCGCCCAGTTGCCCGATCCCGTCTTGCGCGCCGGGATCGACAACTTGCCCATCTCGGGCAGCGACCGTTTCAGCGGTCGAGACTCGATGACGATGAAGCGTGTCGGAATCTCGCAGGAATGGGTGTCCGCAGGCAAGCGCAGCGCACGTCAGGCCGCCGCAGACGCCGCAGTTCATCGAGAGGTCGCCGCAACTCACGCGTCGCTGGCTGACGTCCGACTACAGACCGGCATGGCCTACCTGGACGTCTACTTCGCGCGCGCGGCGCTGGGATTAGCCGTCCAGGACGAACGCCACGCGCATGACGAACTGGAGACGGCGCGGGCTCGTCTGAGCTCAGCCAGCGCGACCAGCCAAGAGGTCCTCGCGCTGGCAAGCGCCCGCGGCTTGGCCGAGGATGCTGCGGCTGAAGCGCGCCAGCAGCTGGACGTCGCCCGCGCCGCGTTGGAGCGTTGGGTGGGCGTTCCCGTGGATGACGTGGCCGCAGCGGGCGGCAGTACGGCGCCCAGCGAAGACGCCTATGTGAGTAGGCATCCAGCCGTCGTTGCCGCCCAGCGAGACGTCGATATGGCGCGTTCGGAGGCCGACTCGGCCCGGATCAATCGCAGCCCCAACTGGTCGTGGGAAGTGAGTTACGGGCAGCGATCTGGATACTCGGACATGGTCTCGGTGGGCGTGAGCATCCCACTGGCGATCGCGCCGGCGCAGCGGCAGGACCGCGAACTCGCGGCCAAGCTCGCGCTGGTGGAGAAGGCTCAGGCCCAGCTGGCCGAGACGACCCGAGTCGCTGTGGCGGAGTACCGGGGGCTCAGCACAGAAGCCGCTCGGTTGGCCGAGCGCGTCGAGCGCTATCGAACGTCAGTCGTTCTCCCGGCACAGCAACGCACGGCCGTTGCTCTGGCCGCATATCGGTCGAATCAGGCGCCGCTCGCGACGCTCTTCGAATCGCGCCACGCCGAGCTCGAAGCCGATAGGAAGCTACTCGCGCTTCAGCGCGATCTGAGCCGAGCACAGGCGTCGCTCGTCTTCAAGGCCATCAGCGAAGGAGACCTCCCGTGAAGCGCACATCAGTTGTCACTCTGGCTGCGATCGGCGTCGCCTTGGCAGTTGGAGGCTTTTACGCCGGCCGAGCGCTCAACTTGCCAAGCAGGGACCTCGGTCGACTCGGTGAAGGAACGGCAAGCACCACCACCGATGCTGATCGCAAGGTCTTGTACTGGCACGACCCGATGGTGCCGGGACGTCGCTTTGACAAGCCGGGCAAGTCCCCCTTCATGGACATGCAGCTCGTGCCCGTGTACGCCGACGAAGCCGCTGACGCCGGGGTCAAGATCTCCGCTGGCGTACAACAAAACTTGGGCATCCGTATGGTCGCGGCGAAGATGACCGACGTGTCGTCGTCGATTGACGCAGTGGGCGCGGTGCAGTTCGACGAAAGACTCAACGTTGCCGTTCAGACGCGCATCTCTGGCTACGTCGAGCGCCTGTTCGTGCGAGCGCCCATGTCCATCGTTCACAAGGGGCAGCCGCTCGCCACGATCTTCGCGCCGGAGTGGCTGGGGCCGCAAAACGAGCTCCTCGCGCTTAAGCGCGCCGGCGCCGCGCCGGAACTTATCGATGCCGCGAGAGATCGCCTCAAAGCCATGTCCGTCCCCGAAGCGCTCTTGCGTCGCAGCGAGGACGCCGGAACGGCGCAGGCTCGCTTCACCCTTGACGCGCCTGCCGACGGCGTTGTGGCGGAGCTCGGTGTGCGCGACGGTGCAGCGGTGAGCCCCGGGAACACGCTGTTCCGCATCGCAGGTCTTGAGCGCGTGTGGGTGGTGGTCGAGGTGCCTGAGGCACAGGGGGCGCAGCTCGTCCGCGGTCAACGGGTCAGTGCGACGCTGCAGTCCGATGCGGCACAGACTTTCGAAGGTGAACTCAAGGAGATCCTGCCGCAGGTCAGCGCCGACACGCGCACGTTGCAAGCGCGCTTCGAGGTCGACAACAGGAACGGCAGACTGGTGCCCGGCATGTTGCTGCGATTGAAGATTGCAGCTGCCACCGCATCGCGCCTGGTCATTCCAGCCGAAGCCGTCATCCGTACGGGCGTCAGGGCCTTGGTCATCGCCCGCAAGGACGGCGGCGCCTTCGAGCGGCGCGAGGTGAAGCTCGGTTCGGAGCTGGGGGGCGACGTGGAGATCCTGCAGGGCCTGCGTCCCGGTGAAGAAGTCGTGGCCAGCGGCCAGTTCCTCATCGATTCCGAAGCCAACCTGAAGTCGGCACTTGGAGGCATGGCCCCCCCGCCTGGTACCCCTAGCACGCTCGGTGCCACGGCTGCGTCCTCCTTACCGGCCGTCCCAGTCGCCACTGGCACCTACGCCGCCGAAGGCACGATTGAGAGCGTCGACGCCGACAGCATCACGCTGTCACACGGCCCTGTGGCTGCGCTGAAGTGGCCCGCCATGACCATGGCTTTTGGGAAGCCTGCACCGAATGCTTTCGCTGGAGTGAGGCCCGGTGACACGGTCCACTTCGAGTTCAAACAAGGCAGTTCCACGCAATGGGAGCTGGTCTCGGTGCGCAAGATGGGTGGTGCGCCATGATCGCTGCGCTGATCCGATGGTCGATCGGGAATCGCTTCCTGGTGCTCATTGCCACCGCGATGCTGGTCGCCGCGGGCGCTTGGTCCGTCGCGCGCACGCCGGTGGATGCGTTGCCCGATCTGTCCGACGCACAGGTGATCGTACGAACGAGCTACCCGGGCAAGCCCCCGCAGGTCGTCGAAGACCTCGTCACCTATCCGCTGACCACCACGATGCTCAGCGTGCCCGGCGCCAAAAAGGTGAGGGGTTATAGCTTCTTCGGCGACTCGTTCGTCTACGTTCTCTTCGATGATCGGACCGATCCGTACTGGGCCCGGTCCCGTGTGAGCGAAGCGCTTGGTCAAGTCCAGGGGCGACTGCCGGCTGGGGCCACAGCGGTGCTAGGCCCGGACGCGACCGGCGTGGGATGGGTTTACGAATATGCGCTGGTCGATCGCACAGGTGCGCACGACCTGTCGCAGCTGCGCGCGCTCAACGATTGGTTTCTGAAGTTCGAGCTCAAGACAGTACCGGACGTGGCCGAAGTGTCCAGCTTGGGCGGCATGGTCCGGCAGTACCAAGTCGTCCTAGACCCAAACCGCATGCGAGCGCTCGGCGTGACGCAGGAGGCTGTCCTGGCCGCCTTGCGCAGTGCCAATCAGGCCTCTGGAGGATCCGTCGTGGAGCTGGCGGAGAGCGAGTACATGGTGCGCTCGCGCGGCTTCCTAAGGTCGCTAGACGACTTCCGCGACATCCCGGTGAGCGTGGCGCGGGCGACGCCGGTGATGCTGCGGGACGTCGCTTTCGTGCAGGTCGGTCCCGAGATGCGGCGCGGCATTGCGGAGCTCGACGGCGAGGGTGAGGTCGCCGGCGGCGTGATCGTGATGCGATCCGGCAAGAACGCCCGAACCACGATCGAAGCCGTCAAAGCCAAGATCGAGGCGCTCAAGCCTGGCCTGCCGAAAGGCGTCGAGATTGTGGAAACCTACGACCGGTCGACGCTCATTGACCGCGCCATCGATCATCTGCGCGACAAGCTCATCGAGGAGTTCATTGTCGTCGCGGTCGTCTGCGCCGTGTTCCTGTTCCACCTGCGTTCCGCCTTGGTCGCAGTCGTGACCTTGCCCGTCGGCGTACTGACCGCCTTCATCGTGATGCACTGGCAGGGCCTAAGTGCCAACATCCTGAGCCTGGGCGGCGTGGCGATCGCGCTGGGCGCGATGGTCGATGCGAGTGTCGTGTTGGTCGAGGCGGCGCACAAGCACTTGGAACACTTCGAGGCTCGGCATGGGCGATCTGCCAGTGTTGTCGAGCGGTGGGCCCTCATCACGGAGGCTGCCGTGGAGGTAGGACCTGCGCTGTTCTTCTCGCTGCTGGTGATCACGCTGTCGTTTCTGCCGGTGTTCACGCTTGAGGCGCAAGAAGGCCGCCTGTTCTCGCCTTTGGCGCTGACGAAGACCTATGCGATGGCCGCGGCGGCGGGCTTGTCCGTGACGCTCGTGCCGGTGCTGATGGGCTCCCTGATCCGGGGGCGCATCCCGCAGGAGAACGCCAATCCGATCAACCGACTGCTCATCGCGCTCTACCGACCGGCGCTGGAGGTCGTCCTGAGGTTCCCCAAGATGACGCTGCTGGCGTCTGCGCTGGTGCTGGCGCTCACCGTGATCCCGCTGATGCGTCTTGGCGGCGAGTTCATGCCGCCACTGGACGAAGGTGATCTGCTCTACATGCCGTCTGCGCTACCAGGGATATCCGCCTCCAAGGCCGCGGAACTGCTGCAGCAGACGGATCGGCTCATCAAGACCGTACCCGAAGTGGATCGCGTCTTCGGCAAGGCCGGCCGCGCCGACACGGCGACCGATCCGGCTCCGCTGGAGATGTTCGAGACTACGATCCGATTCAGGCCACGAGCCCAATGGCGGCCGGGTCTCACACCGGAGAAGCTCGTCGAGGAGCTCGACCGCGTCGTGAAGGTTCCGGGGTTGTCCAACGTCTGGGTTCCACCCATCCGCAATCGCATCGACATGCTGGCCACCGGCATCAAGAGCCCGGTCGGCATCAAGGTGTCCGGCCCTGACCTGGCCACGCTGGACAAACTGACGACGCAGATCGAGGCTGCGGTGAAAACTTTGCCCGGCGTTTCGTCGGCCTTGGCTGAACGCCTGATCGGTGGCCGCTACATCGATATCGACGTCGACCGCGCGGCTGCTGCGCGGTATGGACTTTCTGTGGCGGCGGTCCAGTCGATCGTCTCGACTGCCATCGGCGGAGAGAACGTCGGTGAGGTGGTGGCCGGGCGCGAGCGCTATCCCATCAACGTCCGCTACCCGCGCGAAATCCGGGACTCGCTGGAGCGGCTGCGGCAGCTGCCTTTCGTGACAGACAAGGGGGCCACCGTGCTCCTTCAGGACGTCGCCCGCGTGACGGTCGCGGAGGGGCCGCCCATGCTGCGCAGCGAGAACGCCAGACTGTCGGGCTGGGTGTACGTCGACGTTCGGGGGCGCGACCTGCGCTCCGTCGTCCAAGACATGCAAGCCGCGGTTGGACAAGAGGTGGTCATGCCGGCCGGGTATGCCTTGTCTTGGTCCGGTCAGTTCGAATACCTGGAGCGCGCAACGCAGCGGCTGAAGCTGGTGGTACCGGCGACGTTGGCTGTGATCTTTGTGTTGCTGTACGTCTTGTTCCGCTCCGCAGGTGACGCGCTGCTGGTGATGGCGGCTGTGCCGCTGTCGCTGGTCGGCGGCTTCTGGCTGGTGTGGGGACTCGGACATGCGGTGTCTGTCGCCACTGCGGTGGGCTTCATTGCCTTGGCCGGCTTGGCGGCGGAGTTCGGCGTCGTGATGCTGGTCTACCTCAAGAACGCCCACGCGCAGCGCCTGGCGGCCGGCGAAGCGGACGACGAAGCCACGCTGCTCGCGGCAATTCGCGAAGGTGCCGTCCTTCGTGTACGTCCCAAGGCGATGACGGTCGCTGTGGTGATGGCCGGCCTGCTTCCGATCCTGCTGGGTGGTGGGACAGGATCGGAGGTCATGGGGCGCATTGCCGCCCCCATGGTGGGCGGCATGGTGACGGCGCCCCTGCTCAGCATGCTCGTGGTTCCAGCTGCTTGGTACCTTTTGCGCCGGCGACGTACGTCGGCAGGGGGGATATCAAGCCGGTCGGCCACTTCCCGTCCTCTCCAACCAACTCAACTTTGAAGGAATCCTGTCGATGAATGCCAACAACGTGCTTGTCGCAGCGCGGATCACGCTGCTGGGCGCAAATGCGCAGGCGTAAGGCGCTTCAAACTCCACAGCCATGCCGATGTCCAGCAAGGCTGCAGCTTCGGCAGCGATGCCGTTGGTGTTGGGTGGGGTGCGTAAGGTCGACTTGGCCAAAAGATTGATCGTCCTGCGACACGGCGACACGGCGACATACCCAACCTCGCTATGCCGGGCATGACCATTGGCGTCGACTTCGCCGACAAGAAGCTGCTCGATGGCCTCACGGCCGGCCATCTCGTCGAATTTCAGGCAGAAGTGATCAAGGGCAAGGCAACGGTGACGGAACTCAAGCGACGCTGACCGGGATCCCCGGTTCCAGTCGCTCCAGCACCTGCACCTGGCGCACTTCGGACTGCGCGCTACCAAGCGCGCCTGAGAGGTCCTCGAATGGGACTGCCAGACATCTCACCAGATCAATTTCTCAGGTGTTGCTGTGTTTCATCGATTCGAGTATTCTTTAAATATGGAATCAACAGATGTCGTACGCGCCCTCGGCGCACTGGCCCAGCCGCTGCGCTTGCAGGTCTTCCGCGCGCTCGTCGTGGTGGGCGATACGGGTCTAACCCCCGGTGCCATCCAGGAAGCGCTCGGCGTAGCCCCCGCGACGCTGTCGTTCCACCTTAAGGAACTGGTCGCTTCGGGACTGGTAACGCAGGAGCGTGTGAGTCGAAATTTGGTCTACCGCGCCGCGTACGCCCAGATGAACGACCTGCTGAGTTACCTCACTGAAAACTGTTGCCAGGGCGCGTCGTGCGCCGTGGAAACGGCTACATCCAGCTGCGACTGCTGAACAAGGAATCTTCATGACATCGAGGGTCTACAACGTGCTGTTCATCTGCACGGGCAACTCTGCACGGTCCATCCTTGCCGAGGGCTTGCTGAACCACCTGGGGCGTGGCCGCTTCCAGGCGTACTCGGCTGGTAGCCATCCCAGGGGCGCAGTCCATCCGCTGGCTCTCAAGGAACTGAGCGAGCTGGGTATCCCGACGGACGGCTTCCGCAGCAAGAGCTGGGAGGAGTTCGCTCAGCCGGGCGCTCCCGAGATGGACTTCGCCTTCACCGTCTGCGACCAGGCTGCTGGCGAGGTTTGCCCCGTGTGGCCCGGTCAGCCGCTGACCGCGCACTGGGGCATGCCGGATCCGGCTGCCGTTGAAGGCAGCGATGACGCGAAGCAGCAAGCCTTCCGCGCCGCGGCGGTCACGATGAAGCGCCGGCTGGAACTGATGATGTCCTTGCCGCTCCAGAGCCTGGACGCCATGGCTATCCACAAGGAAGTCAAAGACATCGGGACGCGCTGAGCCATGACCACCAACGTTCTCATCCTGTGCACCCACAACTCGGCGCGAAGCGTGCTGAGCGAGGGCATGCTGAACCATTGGGCCCAGCGTCTGGGCAAGGACATCAAAGGCTTCAGCGCCGGCAGCGCGCCGAGCGGGCGCATCAATCCGTATGCCCTCCAGGCGCTGGGCGAGGCCGGCATCGACACCAGCGCCTATCGCAGCAAGAGTTGGGAAGAGTTCGTCACCGATGGCGCGCCCGAGATGCGGGTCGTCATCACCGTGTGCGACAGCGCTGCGGCTGAGCAGTGTCCCTACTGGCCCGGCAGCCCCGTCAAGGTTCATTGGGGCTACGCCGACCCGTCGAACGCGCCAGAGGCCGACAAGCCTCAGGCCTTCGAACTGACGCGGCAGGCCATCGGCTACCGGATGCTCCAGCTGGCGCAGTTGCCGCTGAAGACCATGTCCAACGCCGAGCTGCAGCAGGCGCTCGATGCCATCTCGAAGTCCTGAAGCCCGTCCATGACTGCCGCAACTCTCAAGCCGGCCGCCACTGCGGCCAAGCCTGCCATCAGCTTCTTCGAGCGCTATCTCAGCGTCTGGGTTGCCCTTTGCATCGTCGTCGGCGTTGCGCTGGGCCAGTTCTTCCCCGGCGCTTTCAAGGCGATCGCCTCTCTCGAAGTCGCTCAGGTCAACATCCCGGTGGGCCTGCTCATCTGGGTGATGATCGTCCCGATGCTGCTGAAGATCGACTTCGCGGCGCTCGGCCAGGTCAAGGCGCATGCCAGGGGCATCGGTGTCACCCTGTTCATCAACTGGGCGGTGAAGCCGTTCTCGATGGCGCTGCTGGGCTGGATCTTCATCCGCCACCTATTGGCCTCCTGGCTGCCCGCCGATCAGCTCGACAGCTACATCGCCGGCCTCATCCTGCTGGCCGCGGCGCCGTGCACGGCCATGGTCTTCGTTTGGAGCCAGCTCTGCAAGGGAGATCCGTACTTCACTCTGTCGCAGGTGGCTCTCAACGACGCGATCATGATCGCCGCCTTCGCACCCATCGTCGCCTTGCTGCTGGGGCTGTCCTCCATCACGGTGCCGTGGGACACGCTCATGACCTCGGTCGGCCTCTACATCGTCGTGCCCGTCATCCTGTCCCAGCTGTGGCGCAGACAGCTACTCAAGCGTGGTGCCGCGCACTTCCAGGTGGTCGCCACCAAGCTGGGCCCGCTTTCGATTGCTGCACTGCTGCTGACGCTCGTGCTGCTGTTCGCCTTCCAGGGCGATCGCATCATCGAGCAACCGTTGGTCATCGCCCTGCTGGCCGTGCCCATCCTCATCCAGGTCGTGCTGAACTCGGGCCTGGCCTATTGGCTCAATCGCAAGATGGGCGTGCAGCACTGCGTTGCCGGTCCGTCGGCGCTGATCGGCGCGAGCAACTTCTTCGAGCTGGCCGTTGCCACCGCCATCAGCCTCTTCGGATTCCAATCTGGCGCCGCGTTGGCCACCGTGGTCGGCGTGCTGATCGAAGTGCCGGTGATGCTGGCGGTCGTCGCCATCGTGAACCGCTCGCAAGCTTGGTACGAACAAGGAGCGCACCGTGCTTGAGCTGGACCTGACCTTCCCGGCGCTGCAGTCCGACCTCTTCGATGTGCCGGATCAGCGGCGGCTGACGGCGCGCGAACCGTCGAAGCATCGCCCGCGCTTTCTAATGCTGTATGGCTCGCTGCGTAACCGGTCCTACAGTCGTCTCCTGACCTTCGAAGCGGCCCGACTGCTTGAGGCCATGGGGGGCGAGGTGAAGATCTTCGATCCGTCCGGTCTCCCACTGCCCGACGATGCGGCCGACACCCACCCCAAGGTCCAGGAACTGCGCACATTGACCGACTGGTCCGAAGGCATGGTGTGGTGCTCCCCCGAGCGCCATGGCGCGATGACCGGTGTGATGAAGTCGCAGATCGACTGGATCCCGCTCACGTCGGGTGCTGTCCGTCCGACGCAGGGCAAAACGCTGGCGGTGATGCAGGTCTCGGGCGGCTCGCAGAGCTTCAACGCGGTGAACCAGATGCGCGTGCTTGGCCGATGGATGCGGATGCTGACCATCCCCAACCAGTCCTCGGTGGCCAAGGCATACGCGGAGTTCACCGAGGAAGGTCGGATGAAGCCGTCCTCGTACTACGACCGCGTGGTCGACGTCATGGAGGAGCTGTTCAAGTTCACGCTCCTCACGCGCGACTTGGGTGACTACCTGGTCGACCGGTACAGCGAGCGCAAGGAGACGGCCGAGAAGCTGTCCGAGCGGGTCAATCAGAGCGCCATCTGAGCGCGAGTGCGGGGCTGCGGCCCCGTTCTCTTGGTCATCTAGTTGCTATTGACAACCAAAAGAGCGATTTCTAGCATGCGGCCAAATAGTTGCTGTTCACAACGATATGAGCCAAAGCCTATCTGTCGAGCTTCTGCGCGAGGTCACCCGGATGTACACGCGCGCTCAGCGCGTCGTCGCCGACTGCTGCCGCACCACCAACACGCAGTGCCATCTACTGACGGAGCTGGGACGCTCGGGCCCGCTGCCGCTGTCCGAGCTTGGCGTGCGGGTCAGTCTGGAGAAGAGCTGGGTGTCACGTGCGGTGGAGGCCATGGTCGCGCGTGGCTGGGTGACGAAGGAGCCGAACCCCTCCGACGCAAGGAGCTGGCTCGTCACGCTCACCGCCGACGGCGAACACACGGTCCATGAGCTCAACGCCACCCTCGACCGTCACGCCGAAGCCTTGATGGCCAAGCTCAGCGAGCGCGACCGGACCGCTGTCGAGAAGTCACTGCAAATTCTCATGAAGGCGCTGCGCGAGGACGACGCGGCCATGTGCTGCCTGCCGCCTCCAGACGCCAAGGACGACAAATCATGTTGTTGAACGCGAACATCACCCTGCGCCAAGCGAAGCCCACCGACTGGCCCGCGTTGGCCGCGCTGCTCCAGGCCAACAAACTTCCGCTGGACGGCGCGCAAGAGCATCTGCACGCGTACCTGCTCGCGCTGTCCAACGGCGAGGTCGTGGGCAGCGCCGGCGCGGAGATCTATGGACACATTGCGCTGTTGCGCTCGGTCGCGATCTCGCCGGGGCTGCAGAAGCGGGGCGTGGGCAAGGCGCTGGTCGGTCGCTTCCTGGATGAAGCCAGAAGCCGAAGCATCCGCCGCGTCTTCCTGTTGACGGTCACCGCGCCGGAGTACTTCGAGCGATTCGGCTTCCGGCGGCTGGACGCCAAGGAAGCGCCCGAGGCGCTGAAAGCGTCCGCCGAGTTCCGGGGCGCTTGCCCAGCGAGTGCGGCGTTCATGGGCCTGTCGCTCCAGGCTGCCCCAACACCCGAGCCGGGTCTGCCGGTCGCGGTGCTGGGAGCAGGTCCGGTTGGTCTGGCGGCTGCGGCGAAGCTCATCGAGCGCGGCTTGCCATTCGTGGTGCTCGAAGCGGGCCGCGAGGTGGGAAGCAACCTGCAGGAGTACGGTCACGTTCGGCTGTTCTCGCCGTGGCGCTACAACGTCGACGGCTCGATGGCCGCACTTCTCAAGCCCACTGGCTGGACGGCACCCGATCCAGACGGCCTGCCGCTGGCGCGCGACATCGTGGAGCAAGTACTGAGACCGTTCGCACGGCTGCCCGAGGTCGCGGCGGCGCTGCATCTCGGCACGAAGGTGCTGGCGGTGAGCAGGGAGGGCTTCGACAAGGTCAAGAGCACCGGTCGTGACCAAGCCGCCTTCGTGATCCGCGCCCAACGTGGCGACGAGCGCCTTGAATTCCGGGCGCGAGCGGTCATCGATGCGACGGGGACGTGGAGCACGCCCAATCCGCTCGGCGCCAGCGGCTTGCCGGCCATTGGCGAAACCCAGGCCACCTCGCGCATCTTCTATGGTATCCCTGATGTACTGGGTGCGCATCGCCATCGTTATGAGGCCCGGCGCACGCTGGTGGTCGGCGCTGGGCATTCCGCTGCGAACGCGCTGCTTGCGCTGGCTGAGCTTGCCAAGACAGTGCCGGGCGCGAGCCTCGCCTGGGCCGTGCGCTCGCCTGTGCTCACCCGCGTCTTCGGCGGAGGCAATGCCGACGCGCTCCCTGCTCGCGGGCAGCTCGGCGCATCGCTTCGGCGCCTGCGCGATGCCGGACAGCTGGCGTTCTTCGGCGGTCTGCGCATCACCGAGATTCGCGAGCAGGACGATGCGCTGACGGTGATCGGGTTGAGCGCCGACGGCCGACAGGTCCAGGTGGATGGCGTTGATGAAATCATCTGCGCGACCGGCCAGCGCCCCGACCTTTCGCTGACAAGCGAGCTGCGGGTCAAGCTCGATCCCTGGCTGGAATCGACCGAAGCGCTCGGCCCTCTCATTGACCCGAACGTTCACAGCTGCGGGACGGTTCGTCCCCATGGACATCGGGAACTTGCACATCCAGAACCAGCCTTCTACACGCTCGGAGTGAAGAGCTACGGCCGCGCACCGACCTTCCTGATGGCGACGGGCTTCGAGCAGGCGCGATCCGTGGTGGCCGCCATTGCCGGCGACATCGAAGCAGCCGACCGTGTGGAACTCGATCTGCCCGAGACTGGCGTCTGCGGCATTGGCGTGCCAGGCGTCGCTGCGACGGGTGCTGGCTGCTGCGGGGATTCAGCGCCGTCGCCGATTGCGAAGCCGAAGCCCGCGATGGGGAAGGCGGGAGGCTGCGGGCCGTCATCCTGCGGCACAGGAGCAGCGACGCCAAAGCCTCCCGTCTCCCGTTGCTGCCGCTGAGCACACGACGAGCATGAGGCGTTCGAGCACCGTTGTCGCGTTGGGGCTGGCCCAGACCCTGGCCTGGGCCTCGACCTACTACCTGCCGGCCATGCTGGCTGCGCCAATGGCGCGGGATGTGGGCGTCACCGTCCCGACGGTGTTCGCCGCTTTCTCCGCGGCGCTGGTCGTATCGGCACTGCTGGGACCGCAAGCCGGCCGGGCCATCGACCGCGTCGGCGGTCGGCCGGTGCTGATGGCCACCAATCTGGTGTTCGCGCTAGGCCTTGTGCTCCTCGGGCTCGCTTCTGGACCGACCTCGCTGTTCGCCGCATGGGTGATCCTTGGCATTGGGATGGGGAGCGGCCTATACGAGGCCGCCTTCGCGGCTCTCGTTCGACTGTGGGGGAACGACTCCCGCGGCGCCATCACCGGCGTCACGCTCTTCGCCGGATTCGCCAGCACAGTCGGCTGGCCGCTGTCGACCTACCTAGAGGTGCACCATGGATGGCGGGCGGCATGCTTCGTCTGGGCTGCGCTTCATCTTTGCGCCGGGCTTCCGCTGAACGCATTGCTTCCTCGGGTTCGGAAGGGGGCTGAGTCCGCGCAGGGCCCCCCCAACGAAGCACCTGCGCCGGTCGGCGACGAACGGTCGTCCTTGCGCGCTTCGCTGGTGCTCGCATGGGTGTTCGCGACGACCTGGTTCATCAGCACGGCGATGGCGGCTCATCTTCCACGCGTGCTGCAGGCTGGAGGCGCCAGCATTGAGACGGCGGTTCTCGTCGGAGCGCTAATCGGACCGGCCCAGGTTGGGGCAAGACTGCTTGAATTCGGCCTCTTGCGTCGTCTGCATCCGATGCTGTCCGCGAGGCTTGCTTCGGTGATGCATCCGCTTGGGGTCGTATTGCTCGGCGTGCTCGGGATGCCCGCAGCACCGCTTTTCGGGTTACTTCATGGGGCAGGGAACGGTATCTTGACCATCGCCAAGGGGACTCTGCCGTTGGTGGTCTTCGGTCCTGAAGGCTATGGCCATCGACAGGGCGTCATCATGGTTCCGGCACGAGTGGCGCAAGCGCTCGCACCATGGGCCTTTGGCAGCGCGATAGACCATTGGGGGGCAGCAGCCCTGGTGCTGTCGGCCAGCCTTGGTCTTCTGGCATTCGCGAGCTTGTTCCTTCTGTCGCTTCAGCCCCGGACGGCGAACTGAACAACTCGGCGACTCGCAGACCAGCGCTGGCACGGGATTACCCTAGGCGCTTAACCCCATCTACGGCATCGAAAGCGAGGTCACCCCACGGTGGATTCCTGAGCCGCCGTCCCAGCCTCATCGGCCGGCGTCTGGGCCACGGCTGCCAGGACCGGCTCGCCCACCCACAGCGCGATCGCGCTGAAGTTGTCCTGGTCGGGCAGCCGGCGTTCCTCGATCACCGCGCGCATCGCCGCCAGCCAGTCGTCCGGCGAGGCCGCCGCCCGCAGCGTGTCGTGGATCAGCGTGTCACCCGCGCTGCCCCACCAGCCGTCGCTGCACAGCAGGAAGACGTCGCCGTCCTTCAACGGCTGCGGCGAAGTGGTGTGCGGATGCAGGTCGTCCTCGATGCCCAGCGCGGCCACGAGGTGGTTCTTGTGCGGATGGTCCTCCGCCTGCTCGGGCGTCAGCAGGCCGGCCTCGATCAGCATCTGCACCACGCTGTCGTCCTGCGTGATCGTGTCGATGTCGCCGCCGCGGATGCGGTACAGCCGCGAGTCGCCCACGTGCGTCCACAGCGCGAAGTTGCGCTGCGCGTCCACGCACAGCGCCACCAGCGTCGTGTGCATGCGGTCGCGGCCGGTGCCCTCGACGCCGCGACGCACGTCGTCGTGCGCGGCCAGCACCGCGCCGGTCAGCAGCTCGGGGCGCCACGGCAGCGTCGCGTCGCCCAGGCTGGTCTGCATGCGGTGCACGGCCCGGCGCGCAGCCTCCGCGCCGTTGCGGTGGCCGCCGGCACCGTCGGCCAGCACGGCGTACCAGCCGGGGCCGTTCTCGTGCGCCACGATGGCATCCTCGTTGTTGTTGCGCGCGCCTTGTTCGCTGCAGGCGGCAACCCGGATCTTGAGCATGGTGTGAACGACGTGTAGGACAAACGGCGGGGCTCAGGCCCCGCTCTGCTGTGCTTGTTGTTGTGACGGCGAGGACGGCTGGCCGTGCTGGCTCAGGCGTTCGAGCTGATCTTCATAGGCCTCCAGGAAGGCCTTGCCGAACAGCGAGTGGAAGTCCTCCTGCGCCTCGTCCCGGATGGACTCGAAATGCTGCAGGTAGAGCTCCCAGAGCTTGGCCTTGCGGTTCATCGCCAGGACGCTGTCCAGCACCGAGCGGCTGGTGAGCTTGGCCTCCAGCGCCTGGGGCTGGAAGCGCGTCAGCACGCCCTCCAGCGCGGCGCGCGTGCCGGCCATCGTGCCGATGGTGTGGCCGACCAGGTCGCGCATCGCGTCCTGCATCGCCGCGGGGCCCGGCAGGAAACCGCGCACCGGCGGCTGCAGCAGCTGCTCCAGCGCCGATTGCGCATCGGGCGAGAACTTCAGCGGGTTGTTCTCCCGCGAGCGGATCACGGTCACCTGCGCGCGCAGCTCGTGCTTGGTCGCGGCCCGCACGGCCATCATGCGCAGCGCGCCGTCGACCGAGGCGTTGAGCAGGGAACCGATGACGCGCATCAGGTCCGGATTGAGACCCTGCGGCGGCGCGGCCATGCGCACGCCGGCGCCCTCGCAGAAGGCCTGCCACAGCGCGGCGATATCGGCCGCCTGGCCCGGCGCCGCGGGGGCCGTCGGCGCGGCCGACACGGCCGGCGCCGGGATCGCCGGCGCCGGCGGCACGTAGGCCGGCGGCGGAACGGCTGCGAGCGGCGGCGGTGCCACCGGCGGCATCACCGGCGCGGGGATCGGAGCGATCACGGGCGGCAGGACCGCCGCGACGGTGGGGGGCGCAATGGAAGGCGCAATGACTGGCGCGACGGCAGGCGCGACCTGCGCCACGGGCGGCAGGACCGGCGGCGGCGTCCGCACTTCCGGCGGCCGGAAGGCCGAGTTGAGCGCCGGCGTGTGGTCCGGCAGCGCCGGGGTCTGCGGCTCGGTGTTCCTCGCCGGCGCCGCGGCGCCGAACAGCGCCAGCGGGTCCGAGGCTACCGTGTCGCGCAGCGCGTCGCCCGGCTGGGAGGCGCCGGCCATGAAACCGGCCAGCGGATCGCTGCCGCCGGGTTGCAGGCCGAAGAGGTCGTCCAGCGAGCGGTTGTTGTCGCCCGGCACGAGGTCGGCGAAGGCGCCCCCGAAACCGAGGTCGTCGTTGCGTGCCGGCGGTGCGTTCGGCACGGGCGGCGGTGCCAGGTCCAGCCCGCCGAAGGGGTCGAAGGACGACGGGAGGCCGCCAGCACTCGAGGTCGCCGGTGCCGAACGCGACGACGACGGCGGCGAAAACGGCGGCGAAGACGGCGCTGAAACCGGCGGCGCGAACGGATCGAAGTCGTCCGGCAGCAGCATGGGCGCGACCGGCGCGGGCGGCGGCGCCTGGACCGCCGGCGCGGCGAAGGCCGAGACATGCGGCGCCGGCGCGGGCGAGGTATCGAAGACGTCGGTCGACGGCGCGCCGCCGAACAGGTCGGCGAACGGATTGGAACTCGACAGCGCGGCCGGCGCCGGCGCCGGCGAAGGTCCCAGCGTGGCCGGCCGGCTCAGGTCCGGTGCGCGGCGGATGACCGTGGCGCCGCTGTCGGCGTCGGCCTCGCTCTGGACTTCAAGCAGGTAGCCGCCGATCCGGACCTGGTCCAGATGGCGCAGCGGGACGGACTGGCCCTGGCTCACGGCCTGCCCGGACACGGTGATCGGATTGGCGCTGCCGACGTTGCGGATGACATACCCGCCGGCCCCGGCGCTGATCTCGGCCTGCTGGCGGGAGATGTGGCGCTCCGGGTCCGGCAGCGCCATGGTGTTGTTGTCGGCGCGACCGATGGTCCCCCCGGTGGCGTCGAATCGCGCGGTGATGGGCTGCGACAGGGGCAGGTCGTTGAGCGACACCGCGCGCAGGGTGAGGGTCATGGGCTGCCTTTGGGACCTCGGGAGACTGGCATGGGATGTTTGCGTGACAATCGTCTCGCTTCAATGAACGAAAGTCACCTGAGAGGGACTTGTCGCTGTTTCATACTGCACCCCGCTCGAATTCCGACGTGATGCCGATGTCGACCTCTTCCCGTTCAGACACGCCGACCCCCCTGACCCCGACCGCGCAAGCGGCGCGGGATCGTGGTCATTCCGCCCGACCGACCGCGCTGACAGCCGGGACGGCCCTGCTGCTGTGCCTGGCGCTGACGGCCTGCGTCACGCCGAAACCGCCGCCGCCGCCGCCCGAGCCGGTGGTGGCCGCGCCGCCTCCTCCGCCGCCTCCGCCGCCCGAACCCGTGCCGCCGACCGCGGCCGAACAGGCGCTGGCGCAGAAGACCGCCATGCAGTCGATCGAACTGCTGGAAGCCGGCCAGGAAGACCAGGCCCGCAACGAGCTGCAGCGCGCGCTGCAGCTGGACCCGGCCAACAAGCTGGCCAACAACCTGATGCGCCAGATCACGGCGGATCCGGTGGCGCAGCTGGGCCGCGAATCCTTCGCCTACACGGTGCAGTCCAGCGACACGCTGTCGCGGATCGCGGGCCGCTTCATGGGCGACATCTACGCGTTCTACATCCTGGCCCGCTACAACGACATCCGCGTGCCGCGTCAGGTGTCGGGCGGCCAGGTGCTGCGCATCCCCGGCAAGCCGCCGGCGGGTCCGCTGTATCCGCGCCCCTCGGCGAAGCCGGATCCCAAGGCCGCAGCAGCAGAAGCAGCAGCCCCAGGCGCCCAACGAGGACGGGCACACCGAGGTGGAGGTCCAGCTGATGCAGGCGGTGGGGGTGATCCGCTCGGAGGCGATCGAGGCACGACCGGGCAAGCACTGCGACAACTGCGGCTTCGTCGCGATC
>CBIHMU010000006.1:0-120478 GCA_966211105.1 uncultured Burkholderiales bacterium | reverse complement strand
GGATTGGGTGGGACCGTCTGGGCGAGGAGGGCGGCGGGCGCCGTCAGCGCCGTCAGCGCCATCAGTACCGACAGTGACGTCGACGCGAGGGTCTGCGCCACGCGGCATGGGGCGCTCGGGCGTGGAAGACGGTCGGGACGCTCGGGACGGGAGCGGGCGAAAGGATCTCGGGACACGGCGGACATCGGACTGGCGGCACTGTCCCGCGGCGACGGCGCGGGGCGGGCGCATTGTGACCCGAACCGCTTCGACATCGAACTCGACATCGACATCGACCGACATCGACATTAAACCGGCGGATGTCCGTCAGCGATCGTTGCCGTTGTGGGGGGCCCGGTCCAGGTCCAGCATCAAGGTGCCGATCGCGCGTTGCAACAGCGGTTCGTCTTCCAGCTCGGTGATCAGCCCGTTGGCGACCAGCTGTTCCAGCGCACCGCGCGTCACCGAGTGCCGTTCATCGGCCACCTGGCCAACGAACAGGAACATCTGGCGGCTGTCGCTGATCCAGGCAATCTGCGCGGTGATCCATTCGCTCTGGTGGAAGAAGTGGTACCAGCCGCCGATGTGCACGCCGGCGATCCAATCCTGCAAGGCCGCGTGCGCGTGGGGCGAATGTGCCTCGCTGTAGAGCGCCACCGGCACCGTCGGCAGCTGGCCGCGGTCGACGCGCTCGTAGGCCCAGCGCGAGGGGAGTTGCGACTCGCGCTCGTCGAGCAGCTGCTGCAGCAGTTCCTCGGGCGTCTGCGCCGGGCGACGCGGCGAGGGCGTCGCCGGGATGGCCTCCTCGACCGCCGGTTGACCGCGCAGGACGCGGCCGTGCTGGCGCATCAGCTCGTCCAGGAAGGTCTGCCGCTGCATCGCCGGCAGGGCGATGGCATCCATGCCGCGGTCCAGCGCGCGGACGAGGTCCGGCAGCTGGGCCCGCAGCCGGGCGCGGGCCGCCTCGTCCGGCTGCGGCGCCACGCTGTTCAGCAGCGCGTCCACGAGTTCGATGTAGGTCTGCGGCTCCGAGGCGTCCCGACCGTGCTGGACCATCGCCTGCGCGATGACCTCGACCCAGGGGCCGAGGAGGAAGCGCCGCATCAGCTTGCCAGCCTGCGCGTCGTCGAGCTGGTGCTGCAGCTGGTCGCGCAGCATCCGCTGCCATTCCTGGCGGCGCTGCTCGCGGTCCAGGCGCTCGAGCGCCACGGCGCTGCGCTGGCCGCGGGCCTCGGCCTGCGCGCGGATGTGGGTGTCGACCTCGGTCAGCGCCTGCTGGAATTGCAACGCGGACGGATGCGCACTGTCCAGCAGTGGCTGGATCACGCGTTCCAGGAACTGCAGGAAGGCTTTCAGTTCCGCATCGTCGCTGCGCTGGAAACCCGCGCCGTGTGCGGCCAGCCGGTTCAGCAACTGCCAGGTTGGATGGTCCTGGCGACGCAGCAGTGTGGGATCGGCCTTGGACAGGCGCACGATGGCCACCTGCAGGCGCCCCATCAGCACCTTCAGCGGCGGCTGCAGGCTGTCGTCGGCCAGGATCTGGTCGTACAGGCGCGACAGCAGGTCCGTGCCCGGCGCGCCCACGCCCGGTCCCAGCTTGGGAGGGGGCGAGGCCAAGGCGCCCGCGGAGGAGGCCGGCGCAGACGCGGACGCAGACGCCGACGCGGCACGCGCCGGTCCGAGCGCCGCGGCGCGCGTGTTCATCAGGTCCAGCTTCATGGCGACCTGGTCCAGCGTCGCGTTCTGGGTCGGCGTGTCGGTCAGGCTCTTGAACTGGCGCAGGCGCAGCTCCGATGCCTTGATCGCCGATCCATGGCTGGTCAGCATGCCGCTCAACTGCGCCTGTCTCAGGCTCTGGCACAGGAGGGTGTAGATCGGTTGCAGCCGGATCGCCAAGGGATGCGCGGCCAGGCGCATCAGCTTGTAGCGGCCGTCGGCATCCAGGTCCACGCCTTCGACGGCGCGCGCCAGCGCCTGCGCGAACAGCGCCGCCCGCAAGGGGTTGTCGTTCTTCAGCGGCCGCGCGATGCCGCGCAACGCGGCGAAGAAGTTGCCCAGCTGGTGCAGCTCGGCCCGGGACTGGTCCTCGATCGCGGTGATCACGTGCGCGATCGCGACGTCCTTCAAGGCCTGGCTCTCGTCGACGAGGCTGAAGGACAGGTCGCCGCCGCGCTGGGGTGCGCGCTCCCGCTGCAGCGGATCGCCGCCGTCGCGGGCGATCTTCAGCAGCATGCTGAGCGAGCCTTCGAAGTCGGACGCGAACGTCGCACGCCGCTTGGACCATCCGGCCAGCAACTGGTGATGTTCGAGCCGGCTCTTGAGTTCATCCTGCAAGCCGTTGAACACCGCGTGCGCCAGCGAGGGCACATGCGCGAGCATGTCGTCGAGCAGGGACTGCAGGGAAGGCGAAGACGCGTGGACCATCATTTGTGACAAGTTGTCAGCCGCATTATGGTCGCCCCACATTCAGGTGACATCCCCTGGGGCACGGGGACGTGCGACCTGGGGAAAACCTGATGGATGCCCGGCCTGGTGGCCGGCGGGGACGATCGATTCTGGGTGAATGCCGCACCCGGGCGCAGCAAGGGCTGAGCCTACTTCGTATCCAGACGCAACAGACCCGCGTCGTGCGAATGAAAAAAGGGGTCGCCGAAGCGACCCCTTTGCAGAGCGTTGGCGCGCGGCCCGCAGGCCGAGCGCCGGGCTCAGGCGGACATCACATGTCCATGCCCATGCCGCCCATGCCGCCGGGCATGGCCGGGCCGGCGGACTCGTCCTTCGGCGCTTCGGCGACCATGCACTCGGTCGTCAGCATCAGCGAGGCCACGGAAGCGGCGTTCTGCAGCGCGGTGCGGGTCACCTTGGTCGGGTCCAGGATGCCCATCTCGATCATGTCGCCGTAGGTGCCGTTGGCCGCGTTGTAGCCGTGGTTGCCGGAGCCGGCCAGCACGGTGTTGACGACGACGGAGCTCTCTTCACCGGCGTTGTAGACGATCTCGCGCAGCGGGGCTTCGATGGCCTTCAGGATCAGCTTGATGCCGGCGTCCTGGTCGGCGTTGTCGCCCTTGATCTCGCCAGCGGCCTGACGGGCGCGCAGCAGCGCGACGCCGCCGCCGGCCACGATGCCTTCTTCAACGGCGGCACGGGTGGCGTGCAGCGCGTCTTCGACGCGGGCCTTCTTTTCCTTCATCTCGACTTCGGTGGCGGCACCGACCTTGATGACGGCGACGCCGCCGGCCAGCTTGGCCACGCGCTCTTGCAGCTTCTCGCGGTCGTAGTCGCTGGTGGCTTCCTCGATCTGGACGCGGATCTGCTTGACGCGCGCCTGGATGTCGTCGTTGGAGCCGTTGCCGTCGATGACGGTGGTGTTTTCCTTGCCCACTTCGACGCGCTTGGCCTGACCCAGGTCAGCCAGCGTGACCTTCTCGAGCGACATGCCGACTTCCTCGGCGATCACCTTGCCGCCGGTCAGGATGGCCAGGTCTTCCAGCATCGCCTTGCGACGGTCGCCGAAGCCCGGCGCCTTGACGGCGACGACCTTCAGGATGCCGCGGATCGTGTTGACGACCAGGGTCGCCAGCGCTTCGCCGTCCACTTCTTCGGCAATGATCAGCAGCGGACGGCCCGACTTGGCGACGGCTTCCAGCGTCGGCAGCAGGTCGCGGATGTTCGAGATCTTCTTGTCGTAGAGCAGGACGAACGGGTTGTCCAGGATCGCCGACTGCTTTTCCGGGTTGTTGATGAAGTACGGCGACAGGTAGCCGCGGTCGAACTGCATGCCTTCGACGATGTCGAGCTCGTTGTCCAGGCTCTTGCCGTCTTCGACGGTGATCACGCCTTCCTTGCCGACCTTGTCCATCGCCTTGGCGATGATCTCGCCGACGTCGGCGTCGGAGTTGGCGGAGATGGTGCCGACCTGGGCGATCTCCTTGGAGGTCGTGGTGGCCTTGGAGGCCGCCTTCAGCTGGGCAACCAGGGCGGTGACCGCCTTGTCGATGCCGCGCTTCAGGTCCATCGGGTTCATGCCGGCGGCCACGTACTTCATGCCTTCGCGGACGATGGCCTGGGCCAGGACCGTGGCGGTGGTGGTGCCGTCACCGGCGTTGTCCGAGGTCTTGGAAGCGACTTCCTTGACCATCTGGGCGCCCATGTTCTGCAGCTTGTCCTTGAGCTCGATCTCCTTGGCGACCGAGACACCGTCCTTCGTGACGGTGGGGGCGCCGAACGAGCGCTCCAGCACCACGTTACGGCCCTTGGGGCCCAGCGTGACCTTGACCGCGTTGGCCAGGATGTTCACGCCTTCGACCATGCGGGCACGGGCCTCGCCGCCGAAGACAACGTCTTTTGCTGCCATGTGTATCTCTCCGAAATCTCTATCTGGATGAAAGTCTGTCGCGGTCGCCGATTACTTGGCGATGACGGCGAACAGGTCTTCCTCGCGCATGACGAGGAGTTCATCGCCGTCGACCTTGACGGTCTGGCCGCTGTACTTGCCGAACAGGACGCGGTCGCCGACGGCGACGTTCAGGGCGATGAATTCACCCTTGTCGTTGCGCTTGCCCGGGCCGACGGCCAGCACTTCACCCTGGTCGGGCTTCTCGGCGGCGTTGTCGGGGATGACGATGCCGGAGGCCGTCTTGGTTTCGTTTTCCAGGCGCTTAACGATCACGCGATCGTGCAGAGGACGCAGTTTCATCAGATCTCCTTGACTAATGCAGACTTGCTTCAAGGACCCGCTGTGCGCTCCGCGCAAAGCCAGTCCATCACAAGAAGTAAGCCCCTCGGCCAGGCCTGGGGGCTTGTTAGCACTCGACGATCGCGAGTGCTAGCAGGGAGATTATATGGACGGACGTGGACGTTTCAAGGGCGTCGGTCGACACCCCAGCCGAATACATGGTCCAGCGACCACCGGCCGGGGCCCCGCCCCAGCAGGTAAAGCATCGGCGCTGCCCAGCTCAGGTGGGTCGGCCAGCCCGACGGATAGACGAAGGTCTGGATGACCGCCGTCATCCCCAGGACGCCGAGGGCGGCGACCCGCGTGAACAGCCCCAGCACCAGCAGGATCGGCAGGAGATGCTCCGCGCCGGTGGCCAGGTAGGCGGCCCACTCCGGCGGGATCAGCGGGAGCGCGTAATCCTGGCGGAACAGCAGGAAGGTCGTATCGGTCAGGGTGAACCAGCCCTCGACCTTGGTGCGGCCGGATAGCCAGAAGACGCCGGCGATGCTGAAACGGCAGGCCAGCGCGATGAGATCGTGGGAGATCAGGCGCTCCAGGCGCTGCCGCAGGGCGGGCAGCGACCAGGGCGAGCCGGTTTGGGCGTGGGGGGAGGATGTGAGCGTGTTCATGACGGGATCTCCGTGACGCCGGTGAAGGCGCCTTGATTGAGCAGGCGGCCCAGCGCGGCGCCGGGATCGAAGGCAGGGAAACGGGCCTGGATCGCGTCCAGGGCGGCGCCGAGCGGAGCGCCGCCGGCGCAGGCGTCGAGCAGCGCGCAGGCGGCGGCATCGATATCGAGCGCGACGACCGCGTCCGACGGGCGGGTCAGCAGCGCGCCCTGGCCTTGCCAGTGCGGCGGATTCGGATCGGGGGAGCGGGCGCGTGCCGCATCCCACAGGCTGAACGCCGGCCAATCGCCGCACCAGCGCCAGCGCGCCGCGGGATGCGGAACCAGGCGGGAGCCGGCCAGGCGTTCGGGATCGAGCCCGGCGATCGTCGCCACGTCAAGGACCGGCGCGTCGGCGGCGACGTGGCTTTCGCTCCAGAGCCGGTCCAGGCGCGCGACCTCGCCGAGCCAGGGCAGCTCGCTGCCCGCGAGCGCCTCGTCGAGGAACGCCGGAAAGCGCTCGCCGTAGTGCTGGAGGTCGCCGCCCGACGGCGGGTCGGCGCGCACGGCGTCGAGCGCCACCGCTTGCATCCACGCGTCGCCGGTCAGCCGGTGCACCGACGGGTACAGCGACAGCAGCGCGTCCGCGCAGCCCTTCACCACGGTGTTGCGGTAGACGGCGAAGCCGGGCTGGCTCGCGACGTTGCCGGGCGCCGCCTCGGCGTCCGGTTCGGCCCAGAGGTTTCTCCAGAACTCCGACTGGAATCTGTCGAGGGCTCCGGCGGTCGTCGATCCGCCGGCGGATTCAAGTGGCGATACGACGCTCGTCATGCCGGCACCTCCTCCAGCGAACGCGCGGCGGCACCCAGCACCGACTGCGCATGGCTGCGCTCGACGATCAGGTCGGCGAACGGCGGCACGTTGCCGTCGCGCTCGACCAGCGTCGGTCTGGGACCGATGCGCCGGGTCAATCGCTCCAGCAACGCCCAGACCGGGGCCGCGACCGCCGCGTCGTGGCTGTCGATCAACAGCCCTGTCGAAGCGTCCGCATCGGCGCGATGGCCGGCGACGTGGATCTCCATCACCGCGTCGCCGTCGATCGCATCGATCCAGGCCGCGGCGTCGATGCCGAGATTGTTTGCGGACACGAACACGTTGTTCACGTCCACGAGCAGCCCGCAGCCCGAGCGTCGGACCAGCTCATGCAGGAAATCGACCTCGCCCCATTCATGGGCGAGGGTCAGGTAATGCGTGGGGTTCTCGATGGCGACGCGGCGTTGCAGCGCGTCCTGCATGCGGGAGAGGTTGGCGGCGACATGACGCAGCGCCTCCGTGGTGCGCGGCACCGGGAGCAGGTCCGGCGCATAGGCGCCGCCGAAGCGGCTCCAGGCCAGGTGCTCGGACACCAGCGCCGGCTGCAGCCGGTCCGCCAGCGCGGCGAGGCGGCGCAGGTGGTCCGCGTCCGGCGGTGCCGTGCCGCCCAGCGACATCGACACGCCGTGCAGGGACAGCGGATGGGTCGCCCGCAGGGCCTCGAGCAGCGACAGGCGCGGTCCGCCCGCGACGAGGTAGTTCTCGGGATGGACCTCGAACCAGAGCCCGGGATCGCGCGCGGCCAGCGCGTCCTCCGCGAACTCGGGCTTGAAGCCCAGACCGGCGCCCAGCGCGTGTGTCATGGCCGCGCCAGGGTCAGGACTTGACCGGGGCCAGCGTGCCCATGCCCTTGGGGGTCTTGATCGTCGTGCAGGTGCCGGCGGGGACGTACTTCCAGGCGTTGGCCTGATAGTCCATCTTGGCGGTGCCGGCGCAGGTGGTGCCGGGGCCGGCGGCGCAGTCGTTCTTGCCGGCCATCGAGACGCCGTAGCAGCGCTCCTTCTCGGCGGCGGGCTTGGCGTCCTGCGCCATCGCGGAGGCGGACAGGGCGGTCAGGGTGACGAGGGCGAGGCTGAGGGTGGTCGACTTCATGGGGCACTCCTTGTGCGGTGGAAGAGGGTTTGCGTGATGAACGCGCCGATTTGTCCGTCGCATCCGATAGCTAGTTCGCGCCTTTCGGGCGGCGGGTTACAGCGCGCCAGAAAAAAACCTGGATCTTTTTTTCAGCCGCCCTGTAACCTTCCGGCCCCATGACGCGAATAGATACCGTGATCGCGACAGAGCATGAGTTGCACGAGCTTTTCGTGGCCGGGCTGGACGGGGACGCGGGGGCTTACCACCGCTTCCTCCAGCGCCTGGGGGCGTTGTTGCGCGGGTACTTCCGGCGGCGGCTGCAACAGCTGCCGGACGAGGTCGAGGACCTGGTGCAGGAGACCTTGATGGCCGTGCACGCGCAGCGACAGACCTATCGCCGCGGCGAGCCCCTGACGGCCTGGGTGCATGCGGTGGCGCGGTACAAGCTGGTCGATCTCTGGCGTCGGCGCGAGCGGCATGACGCGCTGAATGATCCGCTCGACGACGACCTGGCGGTGTTTGCCGCCGCCGATCACGAGGCGGGCGATTCCCGCCGCGACCTCAGCCGGCTGCTGGATCAATTGCCGACCCACCAGCGCCTGCCGATCCTGCACACGAAGGTCGAAGGACTGTCGGTCCAGGAGACCGCCCAGCTCACCGGTTTGAGCGAGTCGGCGGTGAAGGTCGGCGTGCATCGGGGACTGAAGACGCTGGCGCGGCTGTGGAAGGACATGACATGAAGACGGACGACCTGATCGGACTGCTGGCGCAGGACGCCGGCCCGGTGCCGACGCACACGGGGGAGCGGCGTTTCGCCGTCGCGCTGCTGGTGGGCGTGGCGCTGGCGCTGGCCTGGGTGCAGGGGGCGTTCGGCATCCGCGCCGACCTGGCCGAGGTGATGGGCATGCCCGCGTTCTGGCAGAAGGTGGCGATGCCGCTGGCCGTGGCTGCGACCGGCCTGGTCGTCGTGTTCCGTCTCGGTCACCCCGGTGCGCGGATGAACGGCTGGTGGCTGGGCGTGTGGCTGCCGGTGTCGCTGCTGTGGATCTGGGCGGCGGTGGTGCTCTGGATGGCCGAGCCCGGCGCCCGCCTGCCGCTGGTGCTGGGCACGACCTGGCGGGTCTGCGTGTTCAACGTGACGGCGACGGCGCTGCCGATCGGCGTCGGCCTGCTATGGGCGTTGCGCGGGCTGGCGCCGACGCGACCCGTGCTCACGGGCGCGGCGGCCGGCTGGCTGGCCGGGGCGGTGGGGGCGTGTGTCTACTCGCTGCATTGCCCCGAGATGGCCGCGCCATTCGTCGCGATCTGGTACGTGCTCGGGATGGGCATGTCGGCGGCGCTGGGCGCGCTCGCGGGGCGGCATTGGCTGAGATGGTGAACGTGGCGGTACACTTCAACCACTTCGCAGCCGAGAGACCCGGAAAGGCGTCCCGGTGATCGAGTTCGGTGCACTCGACTCGATGTTGATGAGGAGAATGGGAGACCTTGCAGAGCGACCCTCTGGACAAGGTGACCGACCAAGGGTCGGAAGCCGGTCTCTCAGCCGCCCTCCTTGGTTGCGAAGTCATTTTTCGGTTTTCGAAGCGCTTGTTCATCAAGCGCTTTTGTTTTTCCAGGGTTCGCCCAGTACGCGGTCTCCAAGCGAAGGTGAGCCACAGGAGCTCCGATGAACTGGAGCGCTGCTACTGGCGACTCGCCGCTGGCCGCCGCGTTTTTTGCCTTGTAGACCGGGTCAAACATCAGCAGTTGGGCCGGGTACTTCGTGCCGTCCGGGTGAGGGGCATACTTCGGAACCCCTTGGATGAACAGTGCCGCCAGCAGCTCAACGACGCCAGCGGCGCTGACGCTGTCCTTCGACAGGCGACTGCCACGAACGTGCTCGATGCGATCCCGTGAAATCACGACGGGGCCGAGTGACGCGCCGTTCGTATGCAACCCGGAGAGCTTCCTGTTGTTCAGCCAAGTGTTGATGAGCGCGGTCGCGCGCTTGCTGATGAACCACACAATTTCATCTGGTCCCGAGCCTGGGGCCTGCCGTGCGTCGAGCATCCAGTCCCGGAACAACGCCAGCAGGTCCGCCTTCATCATGTCCGCGCCGGTGACCATGGCCACCTGCAGAGTGGCCGAAGGCACCGTCGACAATGACGTCTGGTGGCAGGCCGTCGGTACAAGCGACGAGGCGCATGCAAATGGCGAGTTGCTGATCCTTGCCGCGACCACGCGCGCCACTTCAGGCGCGGCCGGGTCCGCGCCGATGACCTTGTTTGTCTCGACTGTCATCTGCTGAAAATCTTCGCTTCGGAGCGAAAATTTTCAGGGCCGTCTCGGCACCTCCAATGATGTGTAAATAGGTGGGTTCAATGACTCGTCGCGTTGCGGTATAGGTGCGCTGCCGGTGGGATCAATCCTCGTCCAGACGTGCCGGACGTGAGGCCCCTCACGCGATGTACGACAACGGCAGTGCCGTCGTGAACTTCAGCTCCTCCATCGCGAAGCTGGAGCTGACGTCCGACAACTGCGTCCCCGCGATCAACCGTCGGTAGACCTGGTCGTAGGCGGCGATGTCCGGCACCACCACGCGCAGCAGGTAATCCACGTCCCCGCTCATCCGGTAGAACTCCACCACCTCCGGGATCGCCTCGATCGCCGCGCGGAACTGGTCGAACCAGGCTTGCGAGTGCACGTTCGTCCGCACCGACACGAACACCGTCACCCCGACGTTCACCTTCTTCGGGTCCACCAGCATCACGTTGCGGGTGATCACCCCCGACTCCTTCAGCCGCTGCACCCGGCGCCAGCAGGGCGTCGTCGACAACCCGACCTCCGCCGCCAGTTCACTCACCTGGACCGAAGCGTCGCGTTGCAGGACATCGAGAATCTTCCGGTCGATGGAATCCAGTTTCGTCATGTCAGTCAATCTTGGAATTCAATTGCCGAAATCGGCAAAGGAAAGGTGGATTTTGCACGTGGATTCCAAGCGTGGATTCTGACAATCGACCCCCATGGAAATCTATCTCGACGCCAACGCCACCACCCCCGTCCTGCCGCAGGCCCGCGACGCCGCGCTCTCCGTGATGGCGGACGCGTTCGGGAACCCGAGCAGCATTCACGGCAGCGGCCTCAAGGCCAGGGCCCGGCTCGACGCGGTGCGCGCCACCGCGCGACGCGTGCTGGGCGCGCCCGGCGGCAGGCTGGTCTTCACCAGCGGTGCGACCGAGGGCATCCAGACCGCCGTGCTGTCCGCGCTGACGGCCTTGCGCCAGCGCCGCGAGGCCGGCCAGGCCATCCCGCCGCGCCTGCTCTACGGCGCCACCGAGCACAAGGCCGTCCCCGAAGCGCTCCGGCACTGGAACGGGCTGCTGGGCCTGGACCTGGACATCGTCGCGATTCCTGTCGGCATCGACGGCCGCCATGACCTGGCCTGGCTGCGCGCCAACGCGTCCTCGGCGGGCCTGGTCTGCACCATGGCCGCCAACAACGAGACCGGCGTCATCAGCCCCCTCGACGGCATCGCCGAGGCGCTGCGCGGCAGCGGCGCGCTCTGGCTGGTCGACGGCGTGCAGGCGCTCGGCAAGCTGCCGCTGCTGCTCGGCGAGCGCGCGATCGACTACGCGCCGTTCTCCGGCCACAAGCTCTATGCGCCCAAGGGGGTCGGCCTGCTGTACGTCCGCGAGGGCGCCCCGTTCACGCCGCTGATGGCCGGCGGCGGACAGGAGGGCGCGCAGCGCTCGGGCACCGAGAACATGGCCGGCATCGCAGCGCTCGGCGCGGTGCTGGAGGCGCTCGAGGGCGGCGGCGTGTTCGCCTCGCTGGGGCAACTGCTGGATCGCCGCCAGCGCCTGGCCGATGCCCTGCGGGAAGCCTTCCCCGGCGTCGTGTTCAACGCGCCCTTCGACATCAGCCTGCCGACGACCCTGAACGTCTCGGTCCCCGGGCTGAGCGCCAAGCTGCTGCTCGACCTGTTCGACGCCGCCGGGTTGCGCGTCAGCGGCGGGTCCGCCTGCGGCGCATCGAAAGCGGCGCCGAGCTACGTGCTGCAGGCGATGGGCCTGCCGGCCTGGCGCGCCGGCTCCGCGGTGCGCCTGTCCTTCGGCGCGGCCGATACCGAATCGACCATCGACGAAGCCTGCAGACGCCTGCGGGCCTGCGGGGAGTCGCTGCGCGCGACCTGCCAGACGCCCGCGCCGAACGAGACCCCGCAGGCGCCGGACCTGCTCACGCGTTTCGCCGTCGATGGTGCCTGCTGCTATGTCGTCGCCGACGTGCCGAGCCGGCGTTGCGTGGTCGTCGATCCGCTGCCGGAACTCACCGGCACGCTGGCGCAGTGGATGCGCTGTCGCGGGATGACGCTGGCCGCGATCCTGGACACGCACAGCCACGGCGACCACGCGTCCTCGGCGCAGGCGCTGCGGGACGCGGTGACCAGCCTGCTCGCGGAAGAGGCGCTGCCGGAGCGGGTCGATGCGCTGGGATGGCCGCAGGGCAGTGAGGGGATCGCGCTCGGCGCGCACCGCTTGTCGCGCCTCGCGATCCCGGGTCACACGGAAGACTCCACCGCCTATCTGCTGCACGCGGGCGGCGAGCTGATCGCGGCCTTCGTCGGCGACACGGTGATGCCGGGCGCGCTCGGCCGCAGCGACTTCGCGCAGAGCGCGCCGGCGGCCTTCGGTCCTTCGTTGAAGACGCTGGAGCGCAACGTCGGGCTGCACGGCCTGCTGCTGCCCGGCCACGACTACGACGACCGCTTCGCGACGACGCTCGCCGTGGAATGCGGCGCGCAGCCGCTGCTCGACGGCGTGTTGAAGGGACGCTTGAGCGCCGAGGCGTTCGCGATCGGCAAGGGCGTGCTGGAACACGACCTCGCGCCGACCGAATACCAGACCATGGCCTGCGGCGCGCGCGTGGACTGCGGGCGCACGACGGAGCGTGTGGAGCTCGACGTCGCCGGCCTGCAGGCGCTGCTGGGCGACGGCTTCGGACCGAAGCCGGTGCTGGTGGACGTCCGCGAGGCCTACGAGGCGCGCATGAGCCCGACCGAGGAGCTCGCGCCCGAAGCGGTGCCGCTGTCGACGCTGATCAATGCGCTCCCGCGCTGGCGTGCCTTGCCCGCGCAGACGCCGGTGATCTTCTTCTGCCGCAGCGGCAATCGCAGCGCGCAGGCGGCGCGGGCGTTGCGCCGGCTGGGCCACGGGCAGGCGTGGAGCCTGGCCGGCGGCCTGGCGCTGTGGCCGACCGCTCGAGCCGCCACGGTGCTCGACGCCATCGCGATCTGAACGCGGCCGTGTGAGGCCTCCGGGCCATCCCTGAATTGACCGTCGTCCCGACTGCCTCTATGCTCGGGTCATGAAAGCGCTTTCATGCGCTGGCCTGAACACGACAACAAAGGTAGTTCGATGACGGAGACAAGTTCGGCGGGCGCGCGCGCGTCCCTGCGATGGACGCTGTCCGCCAAAGGCGCGGACCTGGCGAGTTCCACCCGCCTGGCGGCGCAGCCCGAGCTGGCGCTGCAGCCGGTGGCGCAACTGATGGCGGATGCCGCGATCGCCGGCATGCCCAAGCTGGTGGTGAACAGCGCGCGGCGCTTCCAGCGCATCGAGGGTTTCGGCGGCGCATTCACCGAAGCCGCCGCGACGACCTGGCAGAAGCTGCCGCCCGCCGAGGCGAACGCGCTGCTGCAGGCCTACTTCAACGTCAATGCGGGCCACGGCTACACATTCAACCGCGTCCACATGAACAGCTGCGACTTCTCGCTCGGCAACTACGCGCATGCGGACGTGCCGGGCGACGAGGCGTTGACGCAGTTCAACATCGACCGCGACCGCCGCGCGCTGCTGCCGATGATCCAGGCGGCGATGAAGGTCGCGTCGGTGCCGATGAAGCTGCTGGTGTCGCCGTGGAGCCCGCCCGCGTGGATGAAGACCAACGGCGAGATGAACAACGGCGGCAAGCTGCTGCCGCAGTATGCGAAGGCCTGGGCGCAGTGCTACGTGAAGTTCATCCAGGCCTATGAGGCCGAAGGCGTGCCCATCTGGGGCGTGTCCGTGCAGAACGAGCCGGACGCAGTGCAACGCTGGGATTCCTGCGTCTACACCGCGGAGGAGGAGCGCGACTTCGTCCGCGACCACCTCGGGCCGGCGCTGCATGCGGCGGGGCTGCAGCGCATCAAGGTCGTCATCTGGGACCACAACCGCGACCAGATGGTGCAGCGCGCGGACGTCGTGTACTCGGACCCCGAGGCCGCGAAGTATGTGTGGGGCTGCGGCTTCCACTGGTACGTCGAGGACCACTTCGACCATGTCGGCCTGCTGCACGACGCGTACCCCGACAAGCAGCTGCTGTTCACCGAAGGCTGTCAGGAAGGCGGACCGCACATCGGTTCGTGGAACACCGGCGAGCGTTATGGGCGCAGCATCCTCAACGACCTGAACCGCTGGACGGTGGGCTGGATCGACTGGAACCTGCTGCTCGACGAGACCGGCGGTCCGAACCACGTCGGCAACCTGTGCAGCGCGCCCATGCTCGCGGACCGTGAGCAGAACCGGCTGATGCCGCAGAGCTCCTACGACTACCTCGGCCATTTCAGTCGATTCATCCGGCCGGGCGCCTTTCGCGTGCTGTGCTCGGCGAGCAGCCAGGACCTCGAATGCACCGCGGCGGTCAACGAGGACGGCAGCATCGCCGTCGTCGTGATGAACCGCAGCGAGCGGGAGCACCGCTTCTCGCTGCGCATCGACGGGCAGGCGGGCGTCGCGGCGCTGCCGCCCCGCTGCATCGCGACCTACGTGTTGCCGCGCTGAGGTCGACGTGGGCCACTTTGCCCCCATCGCCGCTTCCGCGATGGCCACGACCGGCAGGCGTGCCGGGGCGGTGGCCGACGGAGACCGCGCCAGCGCGTCGTCGACGGCCTACGCCTGCGTTGAGGCGCTGTACATCTATCCGGTGAAGTCCTGCGCCGGGGTGCGCGTGTCCGATCTGCGCTTCGACGGGGACGGCCGCATCGTCGGCGACCGCGAGTGGATCGTCGTCGATGCGCGGGGCGAGCTCGCCTGGCTCGGATCGCATCCGAGACTGACGCTGCTGCAGCCCAAGCTGCTGGCCGACGCGCTGCTGCTCTGCGCGCAAGGGCAGCAGCCGCTGCGCCTGTCGCGCGAAGCGGAGGGCGAGGCGACGCAAGCGCTGATCTGGAATGCCGAGGAGCGCCGCATGGTGATCCATCCGGGCCGCGACGCGGGCGCGGTGGCAGCGCAGTTCCTGCGCGAGGTCACCGGCGACGATCTCCGGCTCGTGAAGCTCGAGCGACCGTCGATGCTGGCCACGGCGCCCCACGCGCTGCATGCGGTCTCCACGGGGTCGGTCGTCGAGCTCAACGAACTGCTCTCGGCGCACCGGCACGATTGCGTCGACGTGCGTCGGCTGCGTCCCAACCTCGTGCTGCGTGGCCTGCAGGACGCGCTGGTCCCCTTCGTCGAGGACCATCTGCTGCAGCTGGTCTGGCGCGACGGCGAGGGCTGGTGGCGACGCATGACCTACGCCTCGGCATGCGAGCGCTGCATCGTGCCGACGGTGGATCCGGACACCGGCGAGGTGAGACCCGGCGTCGACGCGGCGATCGCCGAGCTCAGCGCGCAACGCTGGCCGGGAGAGGCCTCGCGCTTCGGCGTCTACCTCCAGCCGCCGCCGGGCGGATCGCTGGGTGAAGGCACGGTCCTGACGATGGAGCTCGACTTGTGAGCGCGCACGACGAACACCCGGTGCGGCTCGAAGACAGCGGACCCGACGGATCCGGCGAACCCAACGCGCACGGTCCGCAAGGGCTCACCCGCCGCGGCATGCTTGCGGCGATGACCGTGCCGGCGTGGTCCGGCATGCTCGTGGTGCCGGCGCTGGCACAACAGGCGCGCGAGGTGCTGACCATCGCCGCCTTCCCGCTGATGGACGAGATCGCGAAGGCGGCGATCCCCGCGTGGCAGGCGATGCATCCCGACGTCGAGCTGCGCATCCTGATGCGCCAGTACTCGGACCACCACACGGCGATGACGACCGCCCTGTCGACGGCGGTGGGGCTGCCGGACGTGATGGCACTGGAGTCCAGCTTCGTCGGCCGCTTCGCGCAGGGCGGCGGGCTGGACGACCTGCGGCAGCCGCCGTTCGGGATCGAGGCCTTCCGCTCGCGGCTGGTGCCTTACGCCTACGACCAGGCGGTGGCGCGCAACGGCGCGGTGGTCGCCGTGCCTGCCGACATCGGACCCGGCACGATGCTCTACCGCAAGGACATCCTCGAGCGCGCCGAGGTCGCGCCGGAGGAGCTGACGCGCAGCTGGGACGGCTACGTCGCGACCGGCGGGCGCATCAAGGCCCGCACCGGCGCCTACCTGATCGCGAACGTGCAGGAGATCAAGGACATCCTGATCGCCGACGGCCTGAAGCCGGGCGAGGGCATCTACTTCGACACCGAGTCGCGCGTGCTGGTGAACTCGCCGCGCTTCGAGCGCGCGTTCGAGGTGTCGCTGCGCGCGCGGCAGAAGGGGCTGGACGCGAAGGTGCCGGCCTGGTCCAACGACTGGGGCGCGGGCTTCAAGCAGGGGCGGCTGGCGACGGAGCTCTCGGGCGCGTGGCTGGTGGGACAGCTCAACGCCTTCATCGCGCCGCAGACCAAGGGCTTGTGGCGGGCGTCCTCGCTGCCCGGCGGCGCGCATGCGCCGTATGGCGGCACCTTCTACGCAATCGCGAGGAAGTCGGCGCCGTCGCGCAAGCGTCTGGCGTGGGACTTCATCCAGCTGATGACGCTCGACCCGCAGCGGCAACTGCAGGCGTTCAAGTCCTACGACGCCTTCCCCGCGCTGCGCGACGTCCACGACGATCCGTTCTTCAGCGAGCCGGTGGACTTCCTCGGCGGGCAGCGCGCACGGCTGCTGTGGCGCGACGACGCGTTGCGCATCACGGCGCTGCCGGTGCACAAGCAGGCCAAGTTCGCCGAGGAGGTCGTGCAGACCGAGCTCGACAAGGTGCTGCGCGGCCAGAAGACGATCAAGGCGGCGCTCGCGGACGCCGAGCAGCTGCTGCAGCGGCGCGCGAAGCGCTGAACATTCCACAGACACGGAGACCGGGTTCATGAAGCAACGACTGACGCGTCGCTGGGCGGCGCTGCCGCTGCTGGCGGCCCTGACGATCGACGGCGGCGCCGCGCTCGCGCAGACGCAGGCGCAGGCGCAGGCGCAGACCGCGACGGGCAAGGGCGGCGCAGCCACCGGCCCGATCGGACTGCCGCCGGGGTACGCGCTGGTCTGGTCCGATGACTTCGACCAGGGTGCGCTGCCCGACGAGTCGAAGTGGGCCTACGACACCGGCATGAACAAGCAGGGGTGGCACAACCGCGAGAAGCAGTACTACGCGGGTCCGCGCGCGGAGAACGCCGCGCTGAAGGACGGCCGGCTGGTGATCACGGCGCGCAAGGAGTCCTTGTCCACCTTGCCCGACTGGGGCGGGCAGAAGTACACGTCGACACGGCTGATCACGAGAGGCAAGGCCGAGTGGACCTACGGCTACTTCGAGATCCGCGCGAAGCTGCCTTGCGGCCAGGGCACGTGGCCCGCGATCTGGATGCTCGGCAGCCAGGGCGACTGGCCGGCGTCGGGCGAGCTCGACATCCTGGAGCACATGGGACAGAAGCCGGACTGGGTCTTCAGCACCGTGCACACGACCTCGGGGCATGGCGGACACGGCGTCGGCGACGGCCGCAGGCTCGCCACCGCCTGCGCCCAGTTCCACACCTACCAGATGCTGTGGACGCCGAAGGAGATCCGCTTCGGCATCGACGGCCAGGTGCACGCGGCCTATCCCAACCTGGGCCAGGGGCCGGCCCAATGGCCGTTCGACAAGCCGCAGTTCCTGATCCTCAACCTCGCCATCGGCGGCGACCTCGGCGGAGAGATCGACGACAGGATCTTCCCGATCGGGTATGAGGTCGACTTCGTGAAGGTGTATCAGGCGGGTAAGTGAGCGGGCCTCAAGGCGCACTAACGCCTGGGTCAGTGCCTGAGTCAGTGTCTGGGCCAGCGCCTGGGCTTGCGCCTAGGCCCCCGCCGAGGCGAGCGCCACCGCGTCCGCGCCGGCTGGAATCCGCATCGGCGACTGCGGATCCGTGACGGCGCGCCAGACGGCCTCGGCCACATCCTGCGCGACGGTCACCGGCGCCGACAGGTCGCGCAAGTCGGCGAAGACCTGGTCGCGGAACGCCACGTAGGCGTCGGGCACGTCGGAGCTCATCAGCTTGCGCGCGTTGTCGCCGAAGCGCGTGCTCGGCGAGCGGCCCGGCAGGACCAGCCGCGCGCGGATATGGAAGGGCGCCAGCTCCAGCGCGAGCGACTCGGTGAACGCATTCACCGCCGCCTTGCTGCCCGTGTAGACCGACAGCAGCGGCAGGGACTTCAGCGTCACGCTCGACGTGACGTTCACCACCACGCCAGCGCGGCGCTCGCGGAACTGCGGCAGCACCGCCTGCGTCATCGCGATCGTGCCGAGCACGTTGGTCTCGTAGAGCGCGCGGGCGTTGGCCATGTCGACCGCTTCCAGCGGCGAGAGCAAGCCGACGCCGGCGTTGTTGACCAGCGCATCGATCGCACCGGCGTCGGCCAGGCATCGGTGGATGCTGCCGGCGTCGGTGACGTCGAGCGGCAGCACGCGAAGGGCTTCGGACGTCGGGAGCAGGTCCTCGCGCGGCGTGCGCATCGTCGCGACGACGCGCCACCCCCGCTCGAGGAAGAGACGGGCCGTCTCGAGGCCGAAGCCGGACGAGCAGCCGGTGATCAGGACGGTGGAAACACGGGACATCAGGAACTCCTGGGTGGGGGATGGTCCGCACGATAAGGACCATGATCCGGACTGACTACACTGCAGCGTCCATTCGTTTGTCGAGATCGTCCAGATGATCGATCCCCTGGCCGAAGTTGTGTCGCTGCTGCGACCGCAGGCGCCGTTCTCCAAGCTCGTGATCGCCTCGGCGCCGTGGGCGGTGCGCCGGAGCGAGACGGGGCGGCCTTTCTACTTCGTCGCGCTCGAGGGGTCCTGCCACCTGACGATCGAGGGTCCCACCGGCAGCCAGACGATCACGGTGCGCCAGGGCGATTTCGTCCTGCTGCCGGCCGCGCGCAACTTCGCGACCTCGAGCCTGGATCGCAAGCCGCCGCTCGACGGCGAACCCGTCGACACGCCGATCGCGCCGATGCCCGGCGGCGCGCGTGTCGGCGACCCGGACGGGAAGGTCGACATGCGGATGCTGGTCGGCCACTGCGTGCTCGGCTCGCCGGATGCGGAGCTGCTGGTGTCGCTGCTGCCGCAATGGGTCCACGTGCCCGGGGAGCGTCGCCTGTCGACGCTGGTCCAGCTGGTCGGCGACGAATCCCGGGCCGATCGGCCCGCGCGCGAGATCGTGATGTCCCGCCTGCTGGAGGTGCTGCTGATCGAGGCCTTCCGCTCGACGGCGAGCACGGCGCAAACGCCGGGGCTCGTGCGGGGCCTGGCCGACCCGAAGCTGGCACAGGCGCTGCGGCGCATGCACGCGGCCCCCGCGCTGCCTTGGACGGTGGCCGAGCTGGCGAAGGAGGCGTCGATGTCGCGCTCCGCCTTCTTCGAGCGCTTCAGCCGTGCGATCGGCGTCGCGCCCATGGCCTACCTGCTCGCGTGGCGCATGGCCCTGGCCAAACAATGGCTGCGGCAGCGCGAGCTGTCGATCGCAGAAATCGCCGAGCGCGTGGGCTACAGCGCCGTCGGTCCGTTCGGCGTGGCGTTCACGCGGCACGTGGGCATGCCCCCGGGGCGGTTCGCCCGGCGTGGCAAGGAAAGCAGGGATGTCGAGGTCTGATCTGTCCAAGTCCGTGTGGAACGGCGCCACGCTGCTCGGCCTGGTGGCCATCCTGTTCTGGAGCACGTCCGTCGGCGTCACGCGCAGCACGATCGAGTTCCTCGGCCGGACCGGCGCGCCGGCGGTGCTCTTCACGGTGTCCGCGCTGCTGCTCCTGCCGACGCGCACCCCGCTGCGCGCGCTGCCGCGTCGCTACCTGTGGCTGGGCGCCGCGCTGTTCGTCGGGTATGAGCTGTGCTTCGTCCTGGCGCTCGGCTTCGCGCGCTCGCGGCATGAGGCCATCGAGGTCGGCATGGTCAATTACCTCTGGCCCAGCCTCACCGTGCTCTGCTCGGCGATCGCGGGTCGCAAGCGGCTGAACGCGCCGATGCTGTGCGGCCTCGCGCTGGCCTTCGCCGGCGTGGTCGCGGCGTCCTCGCCGCCGGAAGGGCTGTCGCTCAGCCAGTTCTTCCACAACGCCGCGTCGAATCCGCTCAGCTACGGCCTCGCCTTCATCGGCGCCATCGTGTGGGCCCTCTACAGCACCTGCACCAGGCACATGGCCGAGGGAAAGAACGCGCTCTGGTTCTTCATGGCCTTGAGCGCGGTCGGCTTCTGGATCGTGCACGCGCTCAACGCGGCGCGGACGCCGATGATCGGGTCGACGCACATCGTCATCCAGGTCGCGCTGGCGAGCGCGGCGGTGACGCTCGCCTACCTGCTGTGGAACATCGGCATGCTGCGCGGGAACATCCAGGTGCTCGGCCTGGCAGCCAACGCGACGCCGTTGATGTCGGCGCTGTTCGCGTCGGTGCTGCTGAGCGCGCCCTTGCCGCCGGTGTTCTGGGGCGGGGCGGCGATGGTGGCGGCCGGGTCGCTGATCGCGGGGATCGGGGCCAGGCGGTCGGCCTGATCCCGCCGTCGCGCCCCCTCAAACGCGGGGTGCGGCATTCCCGCCTCCGGGCTTCCCCGCAACCTGCTTGTCACGAAGCGACCCTACGCTCCGGCCGTTCCTTCACGTGCGTGAAGTCAAGCGCACAACATCACACATTTGCCGACAAAGTTTTGCCGTAAACGTTTGCGCAAACTTTTGGTTCCACCAAATCCAGTCCGAGGGTCGCCATGACATTCAAATCCTTCCTGCTCGCCGCAGGCCTTCTGCTCACCGGTCTCGCGCACGCGGACACCGTCGCGTTGTGGAGCTACAGCCCCGACCGGGGCGGCATCATCTCCACCAAACCGACGTACACCGACAACGGCAACGCGTCCTTCGACCCGCTGGGCGTCAGCACCACCTTCGTCAGCCAGTCCGGCTCGTCGGACACCACCGCCGGCTCGATGGCGCTGAACACCGCCGGCTACGCCGCGCAAGGAACCGGCGACCGCACGACCGGCGTGCGGTTCTCGATCGACACCACCGGCTTCCAGGACATCGTCCTGAGCTTCGACCAGCGCAACAGCGCCACCGCCTCCGCCTGGACCGCACTGCAGTACACGCTCGACGGCGAGAACTGGATCGAGGCCACCACCTTCCGCATGCTGCGCGACAGCGTCTTCGTGAAGGGCCTGGGCTTCGACTTCTCCGACATCGCCGGCGTCGACAACAACGCCAACTTCGCGGTGCAGCTGGTCAGCATGTTCGCACCCGGCACGCAGGGCTACAGCGCCACCGGCGCCTCGAGCAATTACGGCACCGCCGGGACCATCCGCTACGACATGGTCCTGTTCGCCGGCTCGCTGATCCCCGAGGTCGAGGTGCCGGAAGTGCCCGAGCCCGCCTCGATCGCGCTGACCCTGGTCGCGCTGGGCGCGATGGGTGTGAGCCTCCGCCGCCGCAAGCAAGCCTGAACAACGTCGAGGAGAACATCCCATGAACTTCCGCACCCTGTTCCCGATCACCGGACGCGCCGTGCTTCGCGTCACCACACTGAGCGCCCTGGCCGTCGTGCTGACCGCCTGCGGCGGCGGTCTCAACGGCGAGAAGCCGGCGGCGCAGCAGCAGACGGCCGCGCCGGATGACCGCGCGACCGCGCTGACCGCCGACCCGTCGGCCAAGTACCCGGACCATCACGAGTTCGATGCCGCGCTGGACGTGCCCTTCACCGGCGCCGAAGCCACCGGCGCGCGCGAGTTCGCGGTCCATCTGGACTACGTCGGCGCCCCCGCCGGCACGCTGCTGGCCTACCGCGTCGAGCTGCGCTCGCCCGCCGGGGCCGTCGTCAAGCGCTGGAGCGGCGTCGAGAAGTACGCCGGCGACGTCAAGTCGGTCGCGCTGAACTGGGCCGGCCGCACCGATGCGAGCCTGCCGGACGGCCTCTACACCGCGACGCTGACGGCGCTGAGCGCCAAGGCGGACACCGCGCTCAAGGGGATCGGCGCCGACGCGCAGTTCGCCGAGATCCTCGCCGCCCAACAGGCCGGCGAAGGCGGCCATGCGGTCGAGCAGAGCTGGACCTTCGCCCTCGGCAAGCCGGCCAGGATCGCGATGGGCGCGCTGCGTCCGCTGGCCATGGGCGCCTCCGGCGAGGCCGACCAGCGCGCGCGCGCGCAGTCGGCGGCGGTGGGCGCGGGCTCCTGGCCCTACACCATCTACTACGGCAGCTTCCACGGCCAGACCAACGACTCCGACGGCGGCGGCGCCATCGGCAGCTGCAGCTCGTCGCAGCCGGCGCAGACCGGCGCCTTCGGTCCGGATGCGGCCTTCCCGTACGCCAAGGGCGCGGGCCTGGACATCTTCGCCAACACCGACCACAACCACTACTACGACGGCTCGTCGAGCACCAACACCGGCGGCAGCGCCACCGCGGCCAAGGCGCGCTACCAGCGCGGCCTGCAGATCGCGGCCGACTACAGCGCGGCCAACGCCGGCTTCCTCGCCGTGTACGGCATGGAGTGGGGCGTCATCAACAACGGCGGCCACCTGAACATCTTCAACAGCAACGAGCTGTTCTCGTGGGAATACAACGCGCAGAACGAGCTCTTCGGCGACCGCTACATCGCCAAGAACGACTACGCGACGCTGTACTCGGTGATGCGCGCGCAGGGCCTGATCGGCCAGTTCAACCATCCGGACTCGAGCGGCCAGTTCATCATCAACGGCACCGACATGGCCTACAGCGCCGACGGCGACGAGGTGATGGTGATGTCCGAGGTGATGAACACCTCCGCGTTCTCGTCCAACACGACTGAGAGCGAGACCTCGCGCAGCTCCTACGAGGGCTCGTGGAAGAAGCTGCTGGAGCGCGGCTTCCACGTGGCGCCGGCGACCAACCAGGACAACCACTGCGCCAACTGGGGCAAGTCCTACACGAACCGGACCGCGGTGCTGATCCCGACGGGCACGGCGCTGAGCAAGGCTTCGCTGGTCGACGCGCTGAAGGCGCGCCGCGTCTTCGCGACCCTGGACAAGAACTCGCAGCTGATCTTCAGCGCCAACGGCAAGATCATGGGCGAGCGCTTCGACAACGCCGGCGCGCTGGCGCTGAACGTCGGGTTCTACAACCCGAACGGCCGCACGGTGGTGCAGACCGAGATCTGGGAAGGCGTCCCCGGCCGCAACGGCACGGTCACGCTGCTGAGCAGCAGCCCCACCGCGACGATCACGCCGGCCAACGGCAAGCACTTCTACTACGCCAAGGTCACGCAGGACGACGGCAAGGTGCTGTGGTCCGCGCCGATCTGGGTCAACCAGGGCGTCAGCGGCGGCGACACCACGCCGCCGTCGGTGACGGCCGCGGTGAACGGCACGACCGGCACGATCACCTTCTCCGCCACCGCCAGCGACAACATCGGCGTGACGCAGGTGGAGTTCTGGCTGGACGGCGCGCTGCGCGACATCGACACGACCTCGCCGTACGCGATCGACGTCAACTCGACCCAGCTGACCAACGGCACGCACAGCCTCGTGGCCAAGGCCTACGACGCGGCCGGCAACACGACGACCTCGGCGCCGGTGAGCTTCACCGTCAACAACGTCGTCGACGCGGCGGACGAAGTCGAGCCCAACAACACGATCGCCTCGGCGAACGCCCTCGGCAGCCGCAACCAGCTGACCGGCTTCATCGGCAGCGCCGCCGACATCGACTTCTTCAAGGTCACGCTGGCCGCCAACCAGCGCCTGCGCGTGGACATGACCGGTCCGACCTCGTCGAGCATCGACTACGACCTGTACGTGGTGAAGTCCACCGGCACGGGCCTGGCGCGCTCGGAGGCGGTCGGCAGCACGGAGTCGCTGACGTACCAGAACGGCGCGACCGCGCAGACGGTCTACATCAAGGTGATGTCGTACGCGGGAGCTAGCACGACCTCGCCCTACAAGCTGACCATCAGCTATCCCTGATGAAGGCACACGGCCGCTGAGGGGCGGCCGAGGAGGAGGAGGACAAGGCACGGGCGCTCTTACTCCCTCCCCGAGGAGAAGGCGGAGGACGCGAGCGCGCGCTGACGCTTGCTCCCTCTCCCGCTTGCGGGCGAGGGTGGGGGTGAGGGCCAGCAGCCGGTGAAGTCAGAGGAAGGCGGTCCCGCGAGGGGCCGCTTTTTTTTCTTCAGCGCGCGGCGTGTGTCGCCGCTGCGGGCGGTTCCGGCGGCGACTCCCAGCCGCCGCCCAGCGCGAGGAACAGCTGCACCTGCTCGTCGATCAGCGTCGCCTGGGACGCCGCGAGCGCGGCATCGCTCGCGGCGAGCGCGCGCTCGGCGTCGAGCGCGTCCAGGTAGCCGACCTTGCCGCCCTGGTACAGCCGCCGGGCCTGCCCGGCGACGATCGCGGCCTCGTCGCGCGAGGCCTGCAACGCCGCACGGCGGTCCAGCTCGCGGGCGTACTGGTTGAGGGCGGTCTCGGTCTCGCGCAGCGCGTTCAGCACGGTGCCGTCGAAGCGCGCCGCGGCCTGCCGCGTGCCTGCTTCGGCCTGCGCGATCCGCGCGTCGGCGATGCCGTTGTCCGGCAAGGTCCAGGAGATCAGCGGACCGAGGCTCCAGCTCAGCGTGTCGCTCTTGCCGAAGCCGGCGAGCGTACCCGCCGAGCCGGCCGACAAGCCCAGACTGATCTTCGGATACCGGTCCGCGATCGCGACGCCGATGCGGGCCGTGGCCGCATGGAGTTCGCGCTCGGCCTGCCGGATGTCGGGACGGCGGCGCAGCAGCGCGGCGCCGTCACCCACGGGGATCGTGCCGGTCACCTGCGGCGCGACATGGCAATCGGCCAGCGCGCGCGGGAAGTCCTCGGGCAGTTCGCCGGTGAGCGTCGCGAGGCGGTACAGCGCCGACTGCCGTTGCGCCAGCAGCGGCGGCAGCGCCGCGCGCAACTGCTGGAGCTGGCTGCGGGCGCGGGCCGCGTCGATCTCGCCGACCCGGCCGGCGCGCTGCAGTCGCTCGGTGACGTCGATCGCCTCGCGCTGCAGATCGACCGAATGCTGCGCGGAGGCGAGCCGCTGGCCGGTCGCGCAGGCCTCCGCATACGCGCGCGCCGTGCCAGCCGCCACGTTCACCTTGACGAGGTCGAGCGCGGCCGACGCGGCTTCGGTGCTCGCCTGGGAGGACTCGATCGCGCGGCGGATCTGGCCGAACAGGTCGAGTTGATACGACAACCCCACGCCCGCGCTGTAGCGAGAGGTATCCGGCGGCACGTAGTCCTTCTTCAGCATCGACAGCCCCGACGGGTGACCGTAGCCCGGACCGCCATTGACGCTGACGGTCGGCTTCTCGCCGCCGGCGACTTCGGACTCGAGCGCCCGGACACGTTCGAGATTGGCCACCGCCTGGCGCAAGTCGGTGTTGCGCGCCAGCGCCTGCTCGACCAGGGCATCCAGCCGGGGATCGTGGAACAGCCGCCACCAGTACGGCGGCAGCGGCGTGGCGTCGAACGGGGCCGGGGCCGTCGCCGAGCCTGGGGCGCCGGCATCGGTTTTCACGGCGTCCGCGGCGCGTTGCTGCTCGAGGAACGGCGCCGAAGCGCGCGGCTTCAGCACGGCGGCCTCGGCGGGCACCTGGTAGTCCGGGCCTTTCGGCGTCGTGGAGCAGGCGGCGAGCGCTGCCGCCGCGATCACCGCCAACAGGGGCCTCATCGCGCTTCTCATGACTTCAACTCCGTGTTCATCGCTGCGGTCGCCGCGGTCGCCGCGGTCGCCGAGGTCCTCGCGGTAGGCGTCGATCCCGGCATCACCTGCACGGTGACCGTCTGCCCGGCGACGAGCCGCTCGCCGGCGGGCAACGGGTCGAGCTTCACCCGCACCGGCACGCGCTGCGGCAGTCGCACCCAGTTGAAGGTTGGATTCACGCTGGGCAGCAGGTTGGCGCTGGTGCTGCGGTCGCGGTCGGCGATGCCGGCGGACAGGCTCTCCACGCGGCCTGTCAGCGCGCGGCTCGCGCCCATCGGCTTGACCTCGACCGCATCGCCGACGTGGATGCGCGGCAGCTTCGTTTCCTCGAAGTAGCCCTCGACGTAGAGCGAGCCCGCGTCCACGAGCGCGAGCACCGGATGCCCGGCGCTCGCATAGGCGCCCTGGCGCAGGTCGAAGTTGGTGATGGTGCCGGCGGAGGGGGCGCGGATCTCCGCGCGCGCCAGGTTGAGCCTGGCGCTGTCGACGGCCACCTCGGCCTGCGCGACGGCGGCGCGCGCCTGCTCGGCTCGGGTGCGCGTCTGCTCGCTCGCTTCCTGCGAGACCAGCGCGCCGAGTCCCTTGTTGCGATCGGCCTCGCGCAGCGCCTGCGCCAGGGCGACCTTCTGCGCCGACAGCTGCGCCTGCGATTGCCGCAACGCGAGCTCGTAACGCGCGCGGTCGACCTCGAACAGCAGCGCGCCCGCGGCGACCTGCTGGTTGTCCCGCACCGGCACGGCGGTGACCAGGCCGGAGACGTCCGGCGCGATCTGCACGACGTTGGCGCGCACGCGGCCGTCGCGCGTCCAGGGCTGGAGTTCGTAGCGGTCCCAGAGCTTGCCGGCCGCCCACAGGGCGCCGCCGACCACCGCGAGGGTGACGGCCATCGAGATCACACGCCGAAGCGGGAAGGAAGCGAAGGAGGGAGTGGTCATGTCGTCGGGTCCGGTCGTCCGGAGCAAGTCATTCGTTGATCGAGCGGCGGTTCAGCCGTAGTTCAGCGGTGGTTCATCGGGTTGGCGGCCTCTTCCCGGCGTCATCCCAGCGTCATCCCGGCCCGTGCAGGAGGCGCAGCGACGCGACGCTCAGGCCCCACAGCAGCAGCACGTAGACCGCGAGGTCGAACAGCGCCGGATGCCAGATCCAGCGGTAAGCGCCGACCGCGGCCAGCAGCCGCCGCACGGCGGACAGCGCCAGCAGGGCCAGCGCCGCGAGCGGCATCAGCCAGGGCAGGTAGAGCCCGAAGAAATCCACTGCGCCGGTCATGCCGGGTTCTCCTTGTTCAGGTCGGTCGCGCGAGCCGGGTCAGCTGCGTCAGTCGGGGCGGCCGGGTGCATCGCTTCGGATGCGCCGAGGTCGTTGGCGGCGGCGGCGTCGACAGGGAGCCGTGGCGTCGACGCCTGCGGGAACAGGTTGCGGCGCAGGCCCATGAGCGCGCTGGCGGCGGGGATCGCCTCCGCCGGCAGCGCCTGCGAGGTGGGGTAGGCCGCGACGAGCCCGGCGAGCGCCGCGTCCAGCCGATCCAGCACGGCGGCGGGGGGCGACGCGATCGCGTCGGCCCGACCGGCGATGCGGGCCCGCTGCCAGTCGCCGATGGCGGTCAGCAGGGGCGGCAGCGGCAGCGCCGCCGCTTGCGGCAGCCGGCCGCGCGCAGCCTGGAGCGCGACCAGGTCGGCGCCGACGCGCAGGTCGTGCAGGGCATCGTCGGTGGGCACGCCCGGCACCGAGCCGCCGGCCTGCGCGACGCGCGGCGCCAGCAGCGAGATGCGGTCCAGCATGCGCAGCAGATAGGCCTGCGCGCGGCCGGCGGAACGGGGCAGGCGGGCGAGTTCGTCGAGCTCGCGCCAGGTCGCGCGCTGGATGCGCCGGGCGCTCCAGTCGGCGCCGACGGAGCGCATCAGCCGCGTGACCTGCGCCGCGACGAAGACGCCGGCCAACTGCCCCGACATCGAGTTGAGGAAGCTCGTCAGGTCCACCTGCGCCGTGTCGTGCATCACCAGCGTGCCGATCACGCCGAACAGGAAGGGCAGCGCGGCGCCGAAGGTCGAAGGCCGGCCGACATACGCGCCGACGATCAGGAACATCGGCGCGCAGACGGCCATCAGCGTCCACATGTCCCGCACCAGCGGCAGCAGCACCAGCACGTAGAGGGCGCCGAAGGGCATCGACAGCACCGTCCAGCGGAGGAAGCCGTGGATGGCCGGGACCGGGTCGTCCATCGCCGCGAAGAAACAGCAGAAGATCGCCGCCATCATCGCGGCGGCCGAGCCCATCGGCCAGCCGGTGAGGATCCAGAACGCGCAGCAGACCAGGATCGCGATCAGCGCGGCCGCGCCGGACCACAGCGCCATGCCCATGTCCCGGTGCAGCTTGGGGCCGCTCAGCGACGGCCCGGGGCGCGAGGGCACGGCCTCGCCCGCGAGGCCGCGGTCGATGTCGGCCCGCAGGTGCATGCAATGCAGCCAGCCCTCGAGCAGCGCGGCCATCCGCTCCGCCAGCGCGACGCGCAGCAGGCGCGCCCAGGGGTCGTCGGCCAGGCGATGGCGCGCCGCCTCGCCCGTCAGCGCGGCGAGCTGCGCGCGCAGGGCGCGCAGTCGGGCCTGCGCCTCGGCGGCCGGCAGGGCGAGCCACGGGCCGATGGCCGCCAGCATCGCGCGCACGTCGTCGGGCAACCGGCCGGCGCCGCCGCCATGCGCTTCCAGGGCCTGCAGGCGGTCCTCGACGCCCGCCAGCAGCGGCGTCAGCGCGGCGACGCCGTCCTGCATCGCATGCACGGCATCGGCGGTCCAGCGCAGGTGGCTGGTGTCGAAGGGGATGTGGATCGACAGCAGCCGCAGCTGCGTGATGTCGCCGGCCACGCGGCGACGGTCCGCGCCGCCGTCGCGGCGCGCCGCGATGTCGCCCAGCCAGGCGCGGGTGTCCCCCAGCGTGCGGTCCAGCAGGCCCAGCACCGAGCTCGACAGGCTGTTGGGCAACACCAGGCTGTGCACCAGCGTCGCGGCCAGCACGCCCAGGCCGATCTCCTCGAGGCGCGCGACGGCGGTGTCGAAGATCGCCAGCGGCGTGTCCACCGACGGGAAGCCGATCAGCGCGGCCGTGTAGCCGGCCAGCATGAAGGCGTAGGCGCGGGGCGTGCGGTCGCGCAGCGACAGGCACAGGCAGCCCGCGACCCACAGCGCGAGCGCCAGGCTCAGCAGCTCCGGCGCGTTGGCGAAGCGGGGCACCAGCAGCACCGCCGCCGCGCCGCCGATCAGGGTGCCGATGAAGCGGAACAGCCCCTTCGAACGCACGGCGCCAGCCAGCGGATTCGCGACGACATAGGCCGTCATCAGCGCCCAGAACGGCCGCGGCTGGCCCGCCCAGCTCGCCAGGAAGACCGCCAGCATCGCCGCGGCGAAGGCCTTGAACGAGAAGAGCCATTCGGCGGCGGTGAAGCCGGGACGCAGCATGGCCGGCATCCGCGGCAGCCGTTGCAACGGCATGCGCAACGACGGCATGCGCAACGACGGCATGCGCAACGACGGGAAGGCAAGGGAGGGGAATTTCATGACCGCGGTACTGCTGGACAGCGCCCTTACCTGCGCCGCGGTGGCACGACCGCCTTTGGCGCCCCGACGCGCTCCGACAGCGTGGCGAAGACGCGCAGCGCGGCCTCGATGTCGGCGTCCGGGATGCCGTCGTAGAGCGCATTGCGCAGGTCGCGCAGCGTGTCCTCGATCTGCTCGCAGGCGCCCGTGCCCAGGGCGGTCAGATGCAGCGTCTTGGCGCGACGGTCGTCGGGATCCTCGTGGCGCTCGATGAAGCCGCCGGCGATCAGCTGGTCCAGCGAGCGCGTCAGCGACGGCCCCTCGATGCCCAGCAGCGTCGCGAGCTCGCCCTGCCGCAATCCGTCGCCGCTGCGGCCGATCATCACCAGTGGCCAGGCGAGCGCCTGGGACAGCCCCACGTGCGCCATGGCCAGATTCGCGCGCGCGCGGTAGGCGCGCTCCAGGACGGGCAGCGTCATGCCGATCGACATCAGCGCGGTCTCACGCGCGGTGCGCGTCAAGGTGCGAGGGGGTTTGGGGCTGGAGGACATCATGGCCACGATTGTAATTAGGTAGCTTGCTATCTAATTCGGTGGGGTTATTCCGTGCGCCCCAAAGAAAAACGGCCGGTCTCTCGACCGGCCGTTGCTTTTTCGCGTCGCGGGCTGTCAAGCCCGTGTCGCGGCTTCGGGCGTCAGTCCTTGTCCTTCATGGTCAGCATGCGGTTCGTGCGCAGCGCCACCAGCGTGACGATGGCGCCCGACAGCAGGTAGGCGGTGACCGCCCACAGACCGAACTTCGCCGACAGCCCCAGCGCGACCAGCGGGGCGAAGGCCGCGCCGATGATCCAGGCCAGGTCCGAGGTCAGCGCCGCGCCCGTGTAGCGGAAGCGGGGCAGGAAGTTGGACGTCACCGCGCCCGAGGACTGGCCGTAGGACAGCCCCAGCAGCACGAAGCCCACCAGGATGAAGATGTTCTGGCCCATGGTCCCGCTGTCCAGCAGGATGGGGGCGAACAGGCTGAAGATGCCGATCGTCGTGGCCAGCATGCCCAGCGTGCTGCGCCGGCCGATGCGGTCCGCGATCAGCCCGGAGATGGGCATGGCACCCGCCGCCAGCAGGGCGCCGATGATCTGCACGACCAGGAACTGGGTGACGTTCTGGTCCCCGTACAGCATCACCCACGACAGGGGGAACACCGTGACGATGTGGAACAGCGCATAGCTGGCCAGCGCCGCGAACGCACCGATGAACAGGGTGGTGCCCTGCTTCTCGAACAGCTCGTCGACGTCGCACGGGTCGAGCTCATGCTCCTCGAGGTTCTTCTCGTACTCGTGCGTCACGACCAGGCGCAGTCGTGCGAACAGCGCCACGACGTTGATCGCGAAGGCGGCGAAGAACGGGAAACGCCAGCCCCAGCTCAGGAAGTCGATCGTCGCCAGGCTGCTCCACAGGTAGGCGTAGAGCGCCGCGGCGATCAGGAAACCGATAGGCGCGCCGAGCTGCCCCAGCATCGCGTACCAGCCGCGCCGGCCCTCGGGGGCGTTCAGCGCCAGCAGCGAGGGCAGGCCGTCCCAGGATCCGCCCAGGGCCAGCCCCTGACCGATCCGGCACAGCGCCAGCAGGCCGATGGCCGCGCCGCCCCAGGTGTTGAAGCCGGGCAGCACGGCGATCGTGCAGGTCGAGATCCCCAGCAGGAACAGCGCCACCGTCAGCTTCACGCTGCGGCCGAAGCGCCGCTGGATCTCCATCCCGACCAGCGTGCCGATGGGGCGCACCACGAAGGCCAGCGCCAGCAGGGCGAAGGCGTACAGCGTCCCTTCCAGGCGCTCCATGTGGGGGAAGAAGATCGACGGGAACACCAGCACCGAGGCGATGCCGTAGACGAAGAAATCGAAGTACTCGGACGCCCGCCCGATCACCACGCCCACCGCGATGTCGCCCGGGGCGACCGCGTCCTGCTCCTCTTTCGTCGCTACGCCGTTGCCTCGCGGCAGCGGCTGGCCCACAGTCGCCAGGTGTTGCCCGGCTGTTGGAAGGGTGCTGCTGTTCATACGTCTCCTACCTGGGACAAAATGTCCAATAGTTAGCTTTGGTCAATCGGGCAAAATCTGCGCCCGGCGTGCAACGGTCGACAAGTGTCGTTTTCCCCTTTATCGCTTTCCCTTCGGAAGAAACCCCACCAGGTTCCGGACGACGGGTTCCCGAGGCCTTCTCGGGGCGGAAAGGGGGTTCCGCGTGAACTACGCCTGATGGTCTGCTGAGTCCCATGTACCTCAAAGCATCTGCAAAAACAAGTCCCGCCGGCCCCATCCGGTCACTGGCCCGTCTCGGGCTGCTGGCTCTGGCGCTGCCCCTCACCGCCTGCAACATGGTCGTGATGAAACCCTCGGGCGACATCGCGAACCAGCAGGCGCAGCTCATCGTCGCATCGACGCTGCTGATGCTGCTGATCATCGTCCCGGTGATCATCCTCACGCTGGTCTTCGCCTTCCGCTACCGCGCGTCCAACACCCAGGCGACCTACTCGCCGGAGTGGGACCACTCGACCCGGCTGGAACTGATCATCTGGGGCGCGCCGCTGCTGATCATCATCGCGCTGGGCGCGATGACCTGGATCAGCACCCACAAGCTGGACCCCTTCCGCCCGCTGGAACGGCTGGACGCGCAGCGCGCGATTCCCGCCGGCGTCGAGCCGCTGAACGTCGAGGTCGTGGCGCTGGACTGGAAGTGGCTGTTCATCTATCCGGAACAGGGCGTGGCGACGGTCAACGAACTGGTCGCGCCGGTGGACCGCCCGATCCACTTCAAGATCAGCTCGTCGACCGTGATGAACGCGTTCTACGTGCCCGCCATGGCCGGCATGATCTACGCGATGCCCGGCATGCAGAGCCAGCTGCACGCCGTGATCAACAAGCCCGGCGTGTATGACGGCTTCTCGTCCAACTTCAGCGGCGACGGCTTCTCGCACATGCGCTTCAAGTTCCACGGCCTGTCCAACGACGAGTTCGCCGCCTGGGTCGAGCGCAACAAGGCCGACGGCGTCGCGCTGACCAAGGCGCTGTACCTCGACCTCGAGAAGCCGTCCGAGCGTCAGCCGGTGCGCCGCTTCTCCAGCGTCGCCCCCGGCCTGTTCGACGCGGTCGTCAATCGCTGCGTCGACGGTTCCAAGATGTGCATGGGCCAGATGATGGCCATCGACGCCGCCGGCGGCGGCGGCAAGGGCGCCATCGACGGCCTGGCCAGCAAGCCCTGGAGCAATGAGCAGAAGCGGATCTTCGTGGCCGCGCTGTGCACGCCTGACAACGCGGGGCAGTACGCCTCGCAGTGGCAGGCCTCGGCCACCCGCAACTGATCGGCTTCCCGGTGCGTCCGCTGTGAACAGCCGCGCCGGGATCGCCAGCACAACAGAGATCCAAGATGATTGACGTTCAAAAGCTCATCTTCGGGCGCCTCAGCCTGGAGGCGCTCCCGCTGCACGAGCCGATCCTGATCGGCACCTTCGCGATGGTCGCCCTGGGCGGCCTCGTGGTCCTCGCGCTGATGACCAAGTTCCGCCTGTGGGGACCGTTCTGGCGCGACTGGGTGACCAGCATCGACCACAAGAAGATCGGCATCATGTACATCGTGCTGGGGCTGGTCATGCTGCTGCGCGGCTTCGCCGACGCGCTCATGATGCGCGCGCAGCAGGCCATCGCCTTCGGCGACCAGCTGGGCTTCCTGCCGCCGCACCACTACGACCAGGTTTTCACCGCCCACGGCGTGATCATGATCTTCTTCGTGGCGATGCCGCTGATCACGGGCTTCATGAACTACGTCGTGCCGCTGCAGATCGGCGCGCGCGACGTGGCCTTCCCGTTCCTGAACAACTTCAGCTTCTGGATGACCACCGGCGGCGCCGTGCTGTGCATGGCCTCGCTGTTCGTCGGCGAATTCGCGCGCACCGGCTGGCTGGCCTATCCGCCGCTGTCGGGACTGCTCGCCAGTCCGGGCGTGGGGGTGGACTACTACATCTGGTCGCTGCAGGTGGCGGGGGTCGGCACCACGCTCTCGGGCATCAACCTGATCGCGACCATCATCAAGATGCGCGCGCCGGGCATGACCATGATGAAGATGCCGGTCTTCACCTGGACCTCGCTGTGCTCCAACATCCTGATCGTGGCCTCGTTCCCGATCCTGACCGCGGCCCTGGCGCTGCTGTCGCTGGACCGTTACGCCGGCACCAACTTCTTCACGACCGATCTTGGCGGCAACGCCATGATGTACATCAACCTGATCTGGATCTGGGGCCACCCCGAGGTCTACATCCTGGTGCTGCCGGCCTTCGGCATCTTCTCTGAAGTGGTCTCCACCTTCAGCCAGAAGAAGCTGTTCGGCTACGCGTCCATGGTCTATGCGACCGTCGTGATCACCATCCTGTCCTACCTCGTGTGGCTGCACCACTTCTTCACGATGGGGTCGGGGGCCAGCGTCAACTCGTTCTTCGGCATCACGACGATGATCATCTCGATCCCGACGGGCGCGAAGATCTTCAACTGGCTGTTCACGATGTACCGCGGCCGCATCAAGTTCGAGGTCCCGATGTACTGGACCGTCGGCTTCATGGTCACCTTCGTGATCGGCGGCATGACGGGCGTGCTGCTGGCGGTGCCGCCGGCCGACTTCGTGCTGCACAACTCGCTGTTCCTGATCGCCCACTTCCACAACGTGATCATCGGCGGCGTGCTGTTCGGCCTGCTGGCGGGCATCTCGTTCTGGTTCCCGAAGGCCTTCGGCTACAAGCTGGATCCGTTCTGGGGCAAGTGCTCGTTCTGGTTCTGGCAGATCGGCTTCTTCGTGGCCTTCACGCCGCTGTACGTCCTGGGCCTGATGGGCGTGACGCGCCGCATGAGCCACTTCGACGATCCGTCCTTCCAGATCTGGTTCCAGATCGCCGCCTTCGGCGCGCTGCTGATCGCCGCGGGCATCGGCAGCTTCCTGATCCAGCTGGTGGTGAGCTACTTCAAGCGCGACCAGCTGCGCGACGTCGACGGCGATCCGTGGCAGGGCCGCACGCTGGAGTGGTCGACCTCGTCGCCCCCGCCGCAGTACAACTTCGCGTTCACGCCGGTGGTCCACGACCACGACGCGTGGCACGACATGAAGACCCGCGGCCACCAGCGTCCGGTCGGCGGCTTCAAGGAGATCCACATGCCGAAGAACACCGGCGCCGGCGTGATCCTGGCCGGCCTGTCGACCCTGTTCGGCTTCGCCCTGATCTGGCACATGTGGCTGGTGGCGGGTGTCGCCTTCGCGGTGACCGTCATCGCGGCGATCGTCCACACCTTCAACTACAAGCGCGACTACTACATCCCCGCGGATGAAGTGCAGCGCACGGAGGACGCCCGCACGAAGGTGCTGGCCGCCCAGGCCTGAACCCGCGAGCGATACCCAACATGCAAGCAACGACCATGACGAACAACACCGGCACGCCGGTGTTCTACGACAACGGCGACCACCACCCGCAGCACGGCACGCTGCTCGGGTTCTGGATCTACCTGATGAGCGACTGCCTCATCTTCGCGGTGCTGTTCGCGACGTATGCGGTCCTGGGCCGCAGCTACGCGGCCGGTCCGTCGGGCGCCGACCTCTTCGACCTGCCGCTGGTGGCGCTGAACACCGGTTTCCTGCTGCTGTCTTCGATCACCTATGGCTTCGCCATGATCAAGATGCTGGCGAACAAGAAGCAGGGCACGCTGGTCTGGCTGGCCATCACCGGCGTGCTCGGCCTGTGCTTCCTGGCGGTGGAGCTCTATGAGTTCGCGCACCTGATCCATGAAGGCGCGGGTCCGCAGCGCAGCGCCTTCCTGTCCTCGTTCTTCACGCTGGTGGGCACGCACGGCCTGCACGTCACCTTCGGCTGCATCTGGCTGGTGACCTTGATGTTCCAGGTCGGCAAGCTGGGCCTGACCAAGGAGAACAAGCGCCGCCTGATCTGCCTGTCGATGTTCTGGCACTTCCTGGACGTGATCTGGATCGGTGTCTTCACCTTCGTTTACCTGATGGGAGTGCTGCCGTGAGCAACAAGCACCAACACGACCACGGCCATGACGCGCATGGCCACGACCATGGCCATGGCGGCCACGGCCACGACGATCACGAGGACGTCGGCTACCACGCCACCGTCAAGGGCTACCTGATCGGCTTCCTGCTGTCGCTGATCCTGACGGCGATCCCGTTCTTCCTGGTGATGACGAAGTCGATCTCGTCGTCGGCGGCGATGGGCATCGTGCTGCTGGGCTTCGCGGCCGTGCAGATCGTGGTCCACATGGTCTACTTCCTGCACATGAACTCGAAGGTCGAGGGCGGCTGGTCCATGCTGTCGCTGATCTTCACGATCGCCGTCGTGGTGATCATGCTGGCCGGCTCGATCTGGGTGATGTTCCACCTGAACAGCAACATGATGCCGGTCCACGACATGCGCAACATGCCCTGATGACCGAGTTCCCCCCGGAACCGCTGCGGCCGCGCCGCGGCATCGCCTTCTGGGCGTTGCTGCTGGGCGCGGCCCTTTCGTTTGTGTTGTTCGTTTTCCTCGGCGTCTGGCAGGTGCAGCGGCTGGCCTGGAAGGAGGACCTGATCGCGCGGCTGGACAAGCGCCTGGCCGCCGCGCCCGAGCGCGCGCCCGGCGCGGACCGCTGGGACGCGATCACGAAGGACGGCGACGAGTACCGCAAGGTCGTGCTCACCGGCACCTTCGACCACGCGCGCGAGACGCTGGTGGGCGCGAGCACCGAGCTGGGCACCGGCTACTGGGTGCTGACGCCGCTGCGCACCGAACGCGGCGACTGGGTGCTGGTGAACCGCGGCTTCGTGCCCCCCGAGTTCAAGACCCGCGCGTCGCGCACGGCGTCGGAGACGCAGGGCGAGGACCGCGTCATCGGCCTGCTGCGGCTGACGGAGCCCGGGGGCAGCCTGCTGCGCAAGAACGAGCCGGCGCAGGACCGCTGGTACTCGCGCGACGTCGATGCGATCGCCAAGGCGAGAAAGGTCGTCGAGGGGCCGGTGGCGCCGTACTTCGTCGACGCCGCCGCGGCGGACGACCAGACGCAGTGGCCGCGTGGCGGGCTGACGGTGGTGCGCTTCAACAACCATCATCTGCAGTACGCGCTGACCTGGTTCGCGATGGCGGCGATGCTCGCCGGCGTGGGCGTCTGGCTGTGGCGCGCGGAGCGACGCCGCGCGGCGGACTGAGACCACGACCATGCCGCTGAACCGTCCCGATCCGGACGACGACCACCCCGACGACAGCCGCTACCTCGACAGCGCGGCCGGGGCGCTGGGCATCGGGGACTCCTCCGGCGAGGGCGCGCTGCAGGCCGGCCGCAACAACCTGCAGCAGCTGGTGCAGCTGCGCTGGCTGGCGGCGGCGGGTCAGTTCGGCACGGTGCTGTCGGTGCATTTCGCGCTGCACATCCGGCTGCCCATGCCGGAGATGATGACGCTGCTGGCGATCCTGGTGCTGTTCAACGTCGCCTGCTGGCTGCGCACGCGCTGGGTGCCGAGCGTGCGCAACGCCGAGCTCTTCGCCGGCCTGCTCGTCGACATCGCGGTGCTGAGCGGCCAGCTGTACTACAGCGGCGGCGTCACCAACCCTTTCATCTTCCTGTTCCTGCTGCAGATCGCGGTGGGCGCGGTGCTGCTGCCCTCGCGCTACATCTGGTTCACGGTGGCGGTGACGGGCGGCTGCTTCGTCGCGCTGACGCAGTGGCACCAGCCGCTGCTGGTGCCGGACATGGAAGGCCTGGCGCTGCCGACGCACTACATCGGCGGCCTGCTGATCTGCTTCGCGATCAACGCGGCGCTGCTGGTGATCTTCATCCAGCGCATCGGGCGCAACCTGCGCCAGCGCGACGCGCGCCTGGCCGACCTGCGCCAGCGCGCCGCCGAGGAGGAGCACATCGTCCGCATGGGCCTGCTGGCCTCGGGCGCGGCGCACGAGCTGGGCACGCCGCTGGCGACGCTGTCGGTGATCCTGGGCGACTGGTCGCGGATGGCCCCCTTCGCCGGCGATCCGGAGCTGCGCGAGGAGATCGAGGAGATGCAGATCCAGCTGGGCCGCTGCAAGTCCATCGTCAGCGGCATCCTGATGTCGGCGGGCGAGCTGCGCGGCGAGGCGCCGACGGTGACCACGCTGCAGGCCTTCCTCGACGAACTGGCCGGGCACTGGCGCGCGACGCGCCCGCATCACGGCCTCGAGTACCTGCCGGCGCCGGACCTGCCGAAGGTGCGCATCGTGTCGGACGTCGGGCTCAAGCAGATGATCGACAACGTGCTGGACAACGCGCTCGAGGCCGCGCCCGGCCGCCCGGTGACGCTGCGCGCGCTCGCCGAGGACGGCGAGCTGGTGCTGCGCGTGAGCGACCGCGGGGCCGGCTTCCTGCCGGAGATGCTGGAGCGCTTCGGCAAGCCGTATCAATCGAGCAAGGGCCGGGCGGGCGGCGGGCTGGGCCTGTTCCTCGCGCTGAACGTGGTGCGCTCGCTGGGCGGGAAGCTGCAGGCGCGCAACCGGCTGGCGGAGGAGGGCGGCGGCGCGGAAGTGGAGATCCGCATGCCCCTGTCCGCGCTGGCGCCTCTTGGAGTCCCCGACAATGCCGCCCATGATGCCGGATGACCTGATCGCCGATACCGACCGCCTGCTGCTGATCGTCGAGGACGACGACGCGTTCGCGCGCACGCTGTCGCGTTCGTTCGAGCGCCGGGGCTATCAGGTGCTGCGCGCGACGAGCGTGGAGCAGGTGCACAAGCTGCTGACCGATCGCGGCCCGGAGGAGGCGCCGGAGTACGCGGTCGTCGACCTGAAGCTGGCGGGCGGCGGCTCGGGCCTGGCCTGCGTGCAGACGCTGCACGAGCACGATCCGGAGATGGTGATCGTGGTGCTGACCGGCTACGCCAGCATCGCGACGGCGGTGGAGGCGATCAAGCTGGGCGCGCGGCACTACCTGGCCAAGCCGGCGAACACCGACGACATCGAGGCCGCGTTCTCGCGCGCGCAGGGCGACGCGGAGGTCGAGGTCACCGACCGTGCGACCACGTCCATCAAGACGCTGGAGTGGGAGCACATCCACGAGACCCTGGCGGCGACGGACTTCAACATCTCGGAAACCGCGCGGCGGCTGGGCATGCACCGGCGCACGCTGGCACGCAAGCTGGAGAAGCAGCGGGTGAAGTGATTCCGCAACACCGCTCGTTTTGAGCGGGTCGGAGCCGGCTTATCCTTTTCTGACTGCGGTGAAGTTGCCGCAGCGGAAGGAGCGTGAATGAAACCCTCTGAAGCACTCGCCCTGAAGCGGGACCAACTGGGCGCCATCCTGGCCCGGTACCCCGCCACGACCAACTTGCGTGTGTATGGATCGGTGCTGCATGGCAAGGATGAAGACAACGAAGAATTGGATTTGTTGGTGGACGCGCTGCCCGGGGCCTCACTGTTCGATCTCGGGGGGCTTTACCTCGACCTCGAAGAAGCGCTGGGCGTTCCCGTGTGCCTGCTGACGCCACCTGAGGTGCCGACCAAGTATCGCAGTCAGGTTCTCGCCGAGGCGCGGCCTGTATGAGCCGTTTCACGGTGGTCGATCATTTGGAGCACATGCAGGAAGCCGCGCGCTTCGCGTGCAGCCATGTGGACGGACTCGGCAAGGTTGATTTTCTGGCAGACAAGAAGACGCAACACGCTGTGCTTTTCAATCTCCTGGTGTTGGGAAGAAGCCGCGGCGAGGCTGCTGGCGGAGCATGAGCCGTTCCTCGCCGCCAATGCGCACGTGCCGTGGCGCCTCATGCGTGGGCTGCGAAATCGGATTGCGCATCGCGCCATCGACATCAACATCCATTTGATCTGGGAAACGGTGGATGGACGTGTTGTCGACCTGTTGAGGCAATTGCCTGCGGTGCAAGCGTCCGCGATCGACCAGGGTTGATCGTCGGAGCCAGAAACGCAAGAAGGGGCTGCGAGGCCCCTTCGTTGTCTTGTTGCCGAGCGCAAGGTGCGCTCGTCTGAGCAGCGTTCAGTTCGTCCGCGTCGCCGCCGGTGCGCGCATCACGCGCGACTTCCCGCCGGTGGTGACGATGATCACCGGCTCGCCGGAGGCGAAGTTCTCGTTGCCCTGGGCCTGGACGATCGCGCGACGTTCGCCGTTGCGCAGCTGCAGCAGGATCTCGACCGCCTGTTCCTTCGTCGTGCTGCGCTCCACCGCGTTGCCCAGTGCCGCGCCGGCCACCGCGCCCAGCACGCCGACGATGACGCCCTCCCGGCTGCCGCCGACGCTGCCGCCGGCCACGCCGCCCGCCACCGCACCGGCGACCGCGCCGACGCCGCTCTGCGAGCCGTCCACCGTCACCGGGCGCCAGGACAGCACCGTGGCGTCCTGCACCTGCGACATGCGCTGCGCGTCGCCGCGCTGGATGACGTCGGGATTCGTGGTGGTGCAGGCGGCCAGGGCCACCACCATTGTGGCAATCAGCAGCTTCTTCATCTCAGTTCTCCATTCGATGCACGGCCAACGAACATCAGTGCGTCGCCGTTGACCAGGCAACAAGTCTTTACCTCGACGGCATGCGGCATGCCGCCCCCACGCAGGGGCATGGAAAGACTCTACAGGAGTCCGCTTTGGAGGCTCTTAAGCCGGGCGGAACGACTGCGCTGGCAGCGCGGGCAAGGCCGGGCGTCCGGCGCGTCGCGGATCGCGCTGCGCGTCGCGCTAGATCGGATACAGGCGCGACGATTTCGGCACGCTCGCCAGCAGGAACTCCATCTGGTCCGCCACGATGCGGCGGCCGCGCAGGATCATGTCCTCATGCAGGCTGGGCACATAGGGCAGGTAGAGCAGGGCCATGTGCGCCTCCTCCGGCGTGCGGTTGCCCTTGCGGCCGTTGCAGGCGCGGCAGGCGGTGATGCAGTTCATCCAGGTGTCGCGGCCGTTGCGCGATACCGGCTGGATGTGCTCCCGCGTCAGCAGGTCCGCATGCAGCACATGCCCGCAATAGGCGCAGACATGGCGATCCCGCGCGAAGAGCTTGAAGTTGGACAAGGCCGGCGCCTGGCGCCACGCGCGGCTCGGCACCGCGCCGCGGACCGCCACGATCGGATGCAGCTCGATCCGCGATTGCAGCCCGGTCAGCCGCTGGTACCCGCCGCGCAGGACGTGGAAGGGTTCCCCCAGCGTCCACGCGATGGCGTCGCTGGCATACAGCACCGCTGCTTCCTTCGACGAGATCCAGGCCTGCGGTCGGCCCGAGATGTCCAGCTGGAGAACGTCCACGGTCGTTGACCTCCTGCGACGAAGAGTAATCCAGTCGGCGGGGGCAACTCAAGTACCGGGCGGGCAGGGTGGTGCCGCCGAGACGTCGTTTCAGCTGTTCGCCGAACTTAGGCGCCCGTTGGCCGAGGTTCAAGTCGGGGCATGACCTGGAAATGCTGACCCGTTCGAGTCATGACCGCGGTCGCCCGCGTGTCACAGCCTCAGGACGGCAACTTCCCCAGTGCCCGCAGCTCGGCCACCGCCATCAGCCCACCCGCGGAGAGCGCGTCGTCGGGCAGGCGCGCCTGCCCCAGCCGCGTGTCCGGCGCCAGGACGTCCAGCCGCTCGCGCAGCGTGGGCGTGTCGTCGCTGTCGATCTGCACGACGCAGAGCTGCGCATCACCTGGTGCCTCATCCGGCGCAACGCCCGGCGCCTCACGCCAGCCGACCAGGTCGGCGCTGTCCAGCCCGACGATCAGTTGCGCCGCCAAGGGCGTCAGCGAGGCGGCCGGCCCCGCGATGACGTGCACGACGACCTCCGAGCCGTCCCGCATCGCGAGCCTCACCGTCTGGTCCAGCCGCTCGCGCAGCGCCTCCGGGGAAAGCGGCTGCGGCGCCGGCAGCTCCGCCTGGCCGATGAGCTGGCGCAGCATCACGTCGAGCTCCTCGGCCTTGTCGAAGAAGCCGTTCGCGCCGGCCGCCAGCACCGCCGCGCGGTAGGCGTCGGTCTGGTGCGACAGCACATGCACCTGTCCCGCGTAGCCCTGCTTGCGCAGCGCCTTCAGCACCGCCAGGCCGGAGCCGCCCTGCGCGAGCGACAGGTCCAGCAGCACGGCGTCCGGCCGCAGGTGGCCGATCAGCGTGAGGGCTGTGGTCTCGTCGGCGGCCTCGCCGACCACCCGCAGCCCGGGCACCGACGCCAGCTGCTGCAGCAGCTGCCGGCGGATGGTCAACGAGTCCTCGACGAGGACGAGGGTCATGGGCATCGCAGTCGCTTGCATCGTGATCTCGTGTCTCGCCCGGCAGAGGTGCCGGTCGTATCCATTCCACAGGTGCCGGTCGTGGTCATTCGTCCAGCGGATCGAGGTCGCCCCAGCTCGTGCGGCTGATCGCGCGCTTGACCTCGTCCATGAAGTGTCCCTGAGGCTGGGACGGCCCGCGGGCGCCCGGCGCACCCGGCGCACCCGGTGCCGGCGCCGCGCCGTCGACGGCCGGATCGCGGACGGCGGTCGCGCGCTGCACGTGGCGGTTGAGCAGCTCGCGGTCGCGCGTCGTCAGCTGCGAGGCCGCCACGACGATGACCGGGATCGCCGCCGTCAACGGATCGCGCTGCAGCGCCTCGACGACGCCGATGCCGTCGACCTCGGTCATCAGCAGGTCCAGCACGATCAGGTCGGGCACGTGGCGGCGCGCCAGCTCGATGCCTTCCTTGCCGCCGGTCGCGCGCAGCACCGAGAAGCCCGGCTGCGACAGGTGCGCGCTGAGGGACTGCAGGTCGCCCGGCGCGTCGCTGATCGCCAGCACCAGGAACTTGCGCGTGGCCGTCGGCTTGAAGCCGAGCATCTCCAGCTCCTTGCTCAGCGCCTTGCGCGAGACCGGCTTGTGCAGCACCGCCGACGCGCCGAGCGACAAGGCCACCTCCTGCCCCGCATCGACCGACACCACCACCACCGGGATGTGCGCCCAGCCCGGCAGGTTCTTCAGGCGCGACAGCAGCTCCCAGCCGTCCAGCCCGCCCGGCAGGTTGACCTCCAGCGTGATCAGGTCGGGCCGCAGCTGCGGCGCCAGCGCCAACGCCGCCTCCGCGGAGGACACGTGGCGCACGCGGAAGCCCGCCGCGTTCAGCTGCGTCTGCATCAGCGCCGCGGCCGGCGCGTTGTGCTCGATCACCAGCGCCAGCGGGCGCGCGCCGGGCTCGTCCGGCAGGATGACGTCGGGCACCACCGGATCGCGCCACGGCAGCCAGCAGGTGAAGCAGCTGCCCTGGTCCGGCGCGCTGCTCACGGCCACCGCGCCGCCGTGCAGCTGCACCAGGCGCGCCACCGTCGCCAGTCCCAGGCCGGTGCCCTCGACCTTGTGCGTCAGCACGTTGCGGACCTGGTTGAAGGGCTGGAAGAGCTTGTCCAGTCCCTCCCGCGGGATGCCGATGCCGTTGTCGGTCACGCTGATCTGGATGAACTCGCCGTACTCGCTGTCCGGCAGCTCCGAACGCCGCCCGTCCGGGAAGCCCGGCAGCGCCTCGCGGGCGCGCAGCCGCGTCACCCGGCGCGCCTCCAGCCGGATGTTCCCGCCCTTGGGCGTGAACTTCGCGGCGTTGGACAGCAGGTTGTAGATGATCTGCCGCAGCCGGCGGCGGTCGACGCACAGCCGCTGGTTGCCGCCGACACCGAAGAAGTCCATCTGGATGCGGTTCAGCCGCGTGCGCTCCTGGACGATGGTCAGCGCGTCGCGCAGCAGCTCGTCGAGGTCGACCGGCTCGATGTCCAGGTCGACCCGGCCGGCCTCGATCTTGGCCATGTCCAGCAGATCGTTGACCAGCGACAGCAGATGCTGCCCCGCGTTGTGGATGTGGTTGCAGAACTCGGCCTGGCGGTCGCTGACCGGCCCCGCCGCACCGTCGCGCATCAGCTGCGCGAAGCCGATGACGGCGTTCAGCGGCGTGCGCAGCTCGTGCGACATGGTCGACAGGAAGGCGGTCTTGGCGCTGCTGGCGCGGCTGAGTTCGGCGTTGAGCTGCTCCAGGGCGTCGTTGCGCTGCTGCAGCACGGCCAGCAGCTCGGCGCGGCTGTCGGCCAGGTCGCGCGCGGCGCGCGCCTCGGCGGCCTCCATCGCGCTGCTGTGCAGCTCGGCGTGGACGCGGCGGGCCTCGTCCTCGAACTGCTTGCGGCGCAGCTGCGCGCGCAGCCGGGCCTTGAGCAGCTCGACCTCGCCGTTGGCCTTGACCACGTAGTCGTCGGCGCCGGCCTCGAGCCCGGCCAGCATCGAGGCCCGCCCTTCGAAGGCGGTCAGCAGCACCACCGGGATGTCGCGCAGGGCGGGCGCGGACTTGATGCGCCGGCAGGTCTCCAGTCCGCCGATGCCGGGCATCTGCACGTCGAGCAGCACGGCGTCCACCGGCTGCACCGCCAGCAGTTCCAGCGCCAGCTCGCCGGTGCCGGCGGCGATCACGTCGTAGCCGTCGTCGCGCAGCATGGCGCCGAGTTCCGCCAGCACGTTCGCGCTGTCGTCGACCAGCAGCAGACGCTTGGGGCCGGACAGGCTCGCGCCCTGGTCGGGCAGGCTGGACTTCGCGCTGCGCAGCATCGCGGCGACGCGCGCCAGGATCAGGTCCACGTCGTCCTGCTTGCGCGCGAACGCATCGGCGCCGGCTTCCAGCGCGCGCAGCTCCGCCTCCGGACCTTCGTCCGCGGTCAGCAGCAGGCAGGGCGTGTGGCGCAGCGCCGGGTCCAGCCGCAACCGGCGGATCACCGCGGCGCCGTCGATGCCCGGCATGTGCTGGTCCACGATCACCGCGTTGGGCCGCAGCGCCGCGGCCTGGCGCAGGCCTTCCTCGCCATGCGCGGCCATGTGGATGTCGTAGCCCTGCGGTTCCAGCGCGTCGCACAGCGCCTCCCGGAAGGTCTCGCTGTCGTCGATCAGCAGCACCGAGGCGACATGCGGATCCGGCGTCTGCACGCGCGCCTGGCGCTGGCGCACCAGCTCGCGGGCGCGGTCGACCACGTACGTGCGGTCGTAGGGCTTGCCGACGTACTCGTCCGCGCCGTGCGCGATGCCGCGCAGCCGGTCGCCGGCCTGCGAGGCGTTGGACAGGATCAGCACGACGCAGTCGCCGCCGCCCTGGGGCGTGGCGCGCAGCTCGGCCAGCCAGGTGCCGCCGTCGCCGTCGGGCAGGTGGTTGTCCAGCAGGACCAGCGCCGGCATGCCGTCGGCCAGCGCGGCCCGGGCCTGCGCCAGCGTCGCGCACTCGACGCAGTCGAAACCGGCGTCCTCGAGCGCCTCCCGCAGGTCCATCCGGACCGTCAGGCTGTCCTCGACGATGAGGGTTCTCTTGTTCATGCGTGGGCCCCTCCCCAGGCCATGCCGCTCAAGCCCATCAGGGCGGGGCCGATGTCGGCCAGGGTCAGGACACGCTCGGCGGCGCCCAGCTGGGCGGCCTCGCGCGGCATGCCGTAGACCATCGAACTGGCTTCATCCTGCGCCAGCGTCGCGCCGCCGGCGCGGCGGATCGCGAGCAGGCCTTGCGCCCCGTCGCGTCCCATGCCGGTCAGCAGCGCCGCCCCGACGCCCGGACCGATCTCCGCGGCCAGCGATTCGAACAGCTCGTCCACTGACGGCCGGCACGAATGGCGCGGCGGTTTGTGGGTGAGCTCGAGTTGTCCGCCGCGCACGACCAGGTGCACGTCCGGCGGCGCCAGCACCACCTGGCCGGCCAGGTCGCGCAGGCGCTCGCCGCCGTGGGCGTAGCGCACGCGGTGCGGCGTCTGCGCGTCCAGCCATTCGGCGAAGCCGCGGCTGAAGACGGCGTTGATGTGCATCACGATCAGCACCGGCAGCGGCGCGGGCGCGGGCAGCGTCTGCAGCACCTTCATCAGCGCCCCCGGCCCGCCCGTGGACGCGCCCAGCGCCAGCACCGCGCGACGCGGCGCCGCAGGCGCAGGGGGGAGCGGCAGCGAGGGCGGCGTCGACGAGGACGGCGGTGCCGCCGGCCTCGTCGCGGCCTTCCCGCTCATGCGCGCCCGCACATGGGTGATGACGCGGATGCGCGCCACCAGCCGCAGCAGCGTGACGTAGCGCCGCTCCCATTCGCCTTCGGGCTGGCCGGCGCTGGGTTTTTCCAGCACTTCCACGGCGCCGGCGGCCAGCGCCTCGTAGGTGCGCAGCAGTTCGCCGCGGTTGGTCGAGGACGAGACGATCAGGATGGGCGTCGGGCAGTGGGCCATGATGGCCTCGGTCGCCGCCTGGCCGTCCATGCCCGGCAGCATCATGTCCATCGAGACGACGTCCGGACGCAGTTGCTGGCACAGCGCCACGGCGGTCGCGCCGTCGTGCGCCTCGCCGACGACCTCGATGTCGCGCTGCGCGGCCAGCACCTCGCGGATGTGCGCCAACACGGTGATCGAGTCCTCGACCAGCAGCACCCGCAGCGTCCTCGCCGACGGCGGCGCGCTGCCGCCCAGGCCACCGATGCCGCCGCCGATGCCGCCGCCGATGCCGCCGCCGATACCCCCTGCGCCGCCGCCGCTCATGCCGCCGCTCATGCCGCAGCCCCCTGGCGCGCCGCGCCGCCGGCGGCCGCGTCCGCCGAGCGCGCGACCAGGCGCGCGACCTGCGCGAGGAACTCGTTCTGCGCGAACTCGCCCTTGACGATGTAGCCGTCCGCGCCGACGGCCTTGCCGCGCGCGAGGTCCTCCGGCGCGTTGCGCGAGGTGACCAGCACCGCCGGGATGTCTCGCAGCGCCGCGTCGCCGCGGATGCGCGACATGAATTCGAAGCCGTCCATGCCCGGCATCTCCACGTCGCAGAGGATCAGCGCATAACGCTCGCGCTTCGCGGCTTCCAGGCCGTCCTCGGCGGAGGCGGCCATGTGCACGCGATAGCCGGCGGCCTCGAGGATGCTCTGCTCGAGCATGCGCGTGGTGAGCGAGTCGTCGATGACCAGGATCGTGCCGGTCCGGGCCGGCGCCGCGACCGGGCGGGGTCGCGCCTGGCGTGCCGCGGCGATCAGGCCTTCGGGCGCGAGCACCGGGACCGGCTGCTGCGCCGCGTCCAGCGCCAGGCCGGAGATCAGCGGCGAGGGCGGCAGCAAGGCCGGCGGCGGCCGCAGCACGACGCTGGTCACGCCGTCGAGCGAATCCACGCCCAGGACCGCGCGCTGCCCGCCGGCGCGCAGCACCAGCGCCGAACGCGGCGGCGGGGCCGCGACGCCGGGGCGCAGCGCCTCGGCCAGCGACAGATGAGGGAGCAGCTCGTCGCCGACGGCCACATGCGAGCCGTTGAGTTCGGGGCGCTGGAGCACGCATTCGACGGCCTCCAGCGGCACCCAGGCCGACACGGTGCCGGCGCACAGCCGGATCGCGCGCAGGGCGGCCAGCTGCAAGGGGACGCAGAGCTCGACCGTCGTGCCTTCGCCGCGCCGGCTGCGCAGCGTCAGCCGCCCGCCGAGCCGGTCCGCCGTGTCGCGCACCAGGTCCATGCCGACGCCGCGCCCGGCCAGGGCATCGACGCGCCGCGCCGTGCTCAGGCCGCCGCGCAGCAGGCGCTCGATGAGCGCGTCGTCGTCCAGCCGCGCCGCGCCGGGCACGCCCTTGTCGACGGCGGTGCGGCGCACGGCGTCGAGATCCAGGCCGGCGCCGTCGTCCGAGCAGCAGAACAGGACCTCGCGACCGCGCCGCTCGATGCGCAGGTCGATGAGCCCTTGCGGCGGCTTGCCGGCGGCGATGCGCTCGGCCGGCGATTCGATGCCGTGCGCCACGGCGTTGCGGACCATCTGCACCAGCGCGCCGGACAGGGCGTTCAGCAGCGCGGCCTCGAGCTTCACGTCGCCGCCGTGGCCGGTCAGCCGCGCCTGCTTGTCCTGCGAGCGCGCGGCATCGCGCGCCGCCCGCTGCAGCGGCGCGAACAGCTGCGACGCCGGCAGCAGCCGCAGCTGCTCGGCGCTGTCGCGCAGGGCGACGAGCTCGCGCGCGAGCTGCCGCGCGCCGCGCTCGATCTGGTCCTCGATGCGCGCCAGCGGGCCGGCCAGCGTCTCCTGCTGACCCTGCAGCGCGCCGCGCAGCTCGCGCAGCAGCAGGCCGGCGCGCTCCAGCGGCGCGAGGTGACCCTGCGTGCGCGCGATGTCGGCCAGCAGGCCGTCGACCTCCTCGGGCATCAGCTGCGGGATCGTCAGCATCGCGCCCACGGGCTCGTCGGCCGGATCGGGGCGGGAGGCCATCGCGGAGCGCGCGTCGACCGCATCGGTCTGCGGGCTGGCAGCGGTGACGCCTGTCGTGCGGGAAGCGCCCGCTGCATCGGCGGAGCCGACGCGCGTCGCCGAGGACGCGGGACCGCCCGCCGGCGAGGACGTGGATGCCGGCGCGCCCGCACCCGGCGCCTGCGCCGGTGCCTGTGCCTGTGCCTTTGCCTGTGCCTGTGCCTGTGCCGGTGCATCAAGCGCCGTGATCGACGCCTCCGCCGCGTCGATCAGCGCCAGCAGCGCGTCGAGTTCGGCCCGGCCCGGCGCGTCGCCGCTGTCGCGCAGCGGCGTCAGCAGGTCCTCGATCGCATGCGCCTGCGCCGCGATGGCGGGCAGGCGCACGACGCTCGCGGCGCCCTTGAGCGTGTGGGACAGCCGCAGCAGCCGGGGTGGCAGGTCGGGCGCGGGCGCCTGCTCGGCGGCGAGCACGGCCTCGCTCATCTGCCGCAGCAGATCGCGGGCTTCGACGCGGAAGAAGCGGTAGGGGTCCTTGGCCACGGTGGGGGGTCTCGATCAGGTCGTCGATCAGGTCGTCGATCAGTTCATCGATCAGGTGGGCTGCGCCTGCACCAGGCGCAGCAGGTCGCGCGACATCTCCGCCAGCTCGGTGGCGGTCTGCGAGGTCTGGCCGGAACTCGCCTCGGTCTCGCGCGACGCCTGCGCGGTGTTGGACAGCGCGACGTTCAACTGCTCGACCGCGGTCGCCTGCTGCTTGGTGGAGAGCTCGATCTCGCGCGCGGCGTCGGTGGTCGTGACGACCTGGCCGGCGATCTTGGCGAAGCTCGCGGCGACGTCGTCGAACTGGCGCGCGCCCGCGTCCACCGCCTTGGAGCCGGTCTCGGTCGCCATCACGGTGGTGTTGACCGCGCCGCGCATGTCGTCGATCTGGAGCCGGATCTCCTTGGTCGACGCCGTCATGCGGTCGGCGAGCTTGCGGATCTCGTCCGCGACCACGCTGAAACGCCGGCCGGCGTCGCCCGCCACGGTCGCTTCGATCGTCGCGTTGATCGCCAGGATGTTGGTCTGCTCGGCCAGCTCGCCCACCAGGTCCAGCACCACGCCGATCTGCTGCGACTTGCGGCCCAGGTCCAGCATGTGGTCCACGACGAGGTCGATCTGCCGCCGCATCGCGGCGATGCTCTCGCGCGCCGACTGCAACGTGCCGTCGCCGCTGCGCGCCAGGCCGGCCGTCTGTTCCGCGATGACCACGACGCGCTGCGCGCTGTCGGCGATCTGGCGCGAGGTCGCCAGCAGCTCGGAGATGGTGGTCGAGATCTCCGTCATCGAGGTCGCCGTCTCGCGCGCGCCCGCCGCCTGCTGGTTCGCCGCGGCCTGCAACTCCGCCGACGAGCGCTGCACATGCTTGACCGCCGTGCCGACCTGCCCGCTCAGCGCGCGGCTCAGCGTCAGCGCCGCGACCAGGACCAGCAGCGCGCCCGCCACCGTGCCCCAGACGATCGCCGCCCGCACCGTGGCGGCGGTGGATTCGACCTCCTTGGCGCGTTCGCGCAGCACGTCGTTCTCCTCTTCCTCCATCTGGCCGACGACGGCGCGCAGCTCGTCCATCCGGCGCTTGCCCTCGCCCAGGGACACCGTCTTCATCGCCGTCTCCAGGCCGCTGGCGCGGCGCGTGTCGATGCGCTCCTTGTGCAGCTGCATCAGCCCGTCGATCATCGTGGCCACCTGGTTGAAGCGGGCCTGCTGCGCGGGGTTGTCGCGCAGCAGCGGCTTGAGCTCCGCCAGCACCCGCGGCACGCTGGACAGCGCGTTGCGATAGGGTTCGAGGTAGGACTCCTCGCCGGTGAGCAGGTAGCCGCGCTGCGCGGTCTCCGCGTCCTTCATCAGGCTCATCACCGCGCCGATGTGGCCCACCGCCGAATGCGTGCGGTTCACCTCGTAGCTGGTCTGCGTCAGCACGGCGACGCCGCGGAACGACAGGATCCCGATGAGCAGCAGCAGCGCGAAGGACAGCGCGAAGCCCACCGACAGCTTTCTTCCGAAGGTCCACATGGCACGGGTCTCCCTGTCATCGTCCGGCGGCGCCGGCGCTGGTTGTCGTCGTGAAGGCAGTCGCGGACTCAGACGCCGAGGCCTCGTGGTCAGCCCCGGGCCGCGCGTTGGCCGAGACGGCGGCGATCAGGCCGTCGAGCTCGATCAGCGGGCGCAGCGCGCCGCCGCAGCGCACGGCCCAGCCGGTGCCGGCGGCGTCGTCCTGCTGCAGCCGGTCGCCGGCGGCGAGCCGCCACTGGCCGTCGAATCCCTCGAAGGCCAGCGCCAGCGGCGCCGCGCGCGCGATCGCCCACCAGCGCACGTCGCCCGCGGGGCCGCGGCCGATCAGCGCCTGCAGGTCGTACAGCGGCAAGACCTGACCCTGATGGCCGGCGAGTCCGAGCAGCCCGGGGGCGGCGGCGGGATACGGGGCGGCGGGCATGGCGGGCGTCAGTCCGGCCAGGTCGGCCAAGTTCAGGGCGAACGGGGCGCCGGCAATCCGTATGCCCAGCACGTCGAGGACCGCCTCGTCGTCGGCGTGGCGGCGGGGCTCGCCGAACGAGCGGTCGAAGGACGCCCGCCATGCGGCCAGCAGCTCGCGGGACGCTTGCGTCATGCGCGGGTCTCCTGCATCTCGTCGCGGCACAGGCGCCGCAGGTCGTCGCGGTCGAAGCCGCCGCCGAAACGGCGCAGCCGCCCCGCCGATTCTTCGGCCAGCAGTTCCAGCGCCCGGGCCAGCTCGCGGCGCGCGGCGACGACCTCGCCGCGGCGCCGGGCGAGCAGGCCCAGCCGCAGGTGCGGCAGGGCGAAGGAGGCGTCCTTCGCGGCGGCGCGCTGGTGGTGCCACTCGGCGGCGGGCAACTGGCCGCGCTCCTCCATGGCCAGTCCGTGCAGGTACAGCCCTTCGGCCTGCAGCGCCGCCGGGGTGCCGGGCGAGATCAGCCGCGCGCAGGCGCGCAGGCCGTCCTCCACCTGGCCGGATTCGATCAGTTGCAGCGCCTCGTCGAGCAGGGCATTCCCGGCCTGGCCGACGGCCTCGTCGGCCAGGCCGGGAATGCCCGACGGCGTCTGCGCGCCGGCCAGGCTCGCGATCCGCTCGGCAGGCGCCTGGGCCCCCAGGCCGGCGGTGGCGCCGGCGACGACGGCGGACGGGTGCCCCGGTGCCGCCGTCGCGGACCATGCGAAAGGCCAGGCGCGGTCGCTCGGGGGCGTCTCGCGGCGGTAGTAGAAGCAGCCGTGCGCCTGTCGCAGCACCAGGCCGGCCTCCTGCGCCACCTCCTTGCCGCGCAAGGTCTCGGCATGGCCCAGGAAGAGCGCGCCGCCCGGCGCCAGCGCGCCGGTCAGATTGCGGATCGCCTGGTGCAGCGCCTGGGGCTCGAAATAGATCAGCACATTGCGACAGAAGATGATGTCGAAACTGCCGGGCGCCCAGAACATCGCGTCCGGCAGACCGAGGTGGCGCTGCGCGAAGCGCACGCGCTCGCGGATCGCCGGCAATGGCGTCCACGCGCCGGGATCGACGCGGTGGAACCAGAGGTCGCGCTGCGCCTGCGGCGTCGCGCGCAGGCTCCACTCGCCGTAGCGGGCCGCGGCGGCGCGCGCCAGCGCCGCCGGGTTCAGGTCGACCGCGAGCACCTCCCAGTCGACGCCCTGCGTCTGCAGGCCGGCGCGGTGCAGCGTGATCGCGAGGGTGTAGGCCTCCTCGCCGCTGGCGCAGCCGGCGGACAGCGCGCGCAGCGGCCGCAGCGGCCTGGGCTGGCTGCCCGGTGCAACTTGGATGGGGTCCCAGATGCCCCGGACCAGCGCGGGCAGCAGGTCGGAACGCAGCGCGTCGAACTGCTCGGCATGCCGGAAGAAGAAGGTCTCGCCGACGGTCAGCTCCGCCGCCAGCGCGTCCAGCCGCGCGCGCGTCGGGGCCAGCTCCATCTGGTCGATGAAGCGCGCCGGGCCGACCGGCCCCGCGACGCGCGCGAGCGCCGCGGTGAGGCGGTCGTCCTGGCGGTCGTCGAAATGCAGCCCGAGGCGGGCGGCGAGCAGGGCCCGCAGTCGCGGCAGCAAGGCGGGGAAGTCGACGGCGGCCGGCGCGGCGCGCGTCATGAGCCGGCTCCCGGGCGGGGCGGCGGCCGCGCTGCGCCGGACTGTGCGGCCTGTGCAGCCTGTGCGGCCTGTGCAGCCTGTGCGGCCTGTGCAGCCTGTGCAGCCTGTCCGGCCGGTTCCCTGGCGGGGCCGACGGCGTCGGGGAGCGAGGCCAGCACGGCCAGCGCATCCAGCATTTCGGCCGGCAGCAGGCGGGCCTGATCGAGGACGGCGATGAGGTCGTCGTCGCGTTCCGCCAGCGCGGCGATGGCGCCGTGCGCGCGATCGCGCAGCAGCGGGGGCAGCTCGCGCACGGTGCCGGCCGGCAGGGCGTGCAGGCCGAGCACCTCGGTCACGGCCAGCGCGACGCGGCGCTCGCCGGCGCGCACGACGACATAGCGGCGGGGCGCGACGGGCGCCAGGCCCAGCAGCCCCGCCAGGTCGACGACCGGCACCCAGTCGCCGCGGATGCGCGCCAGGCCCTGGACGTGGACCGGCGGCGAGGCCAGCGGCCGCAGCGGCTGCGGCCGAAGGGTCTCCTCGACGGCGTCCAGCGGCAGGCCGCACCACCGGGACTGGACCCGGCACACCAGAACCCGGAACACGCCCATCGCGCCATTCGATGGCTTGTGCATTCTTCTGGCTCCCTGTTTGTGCCAGTCTATGCCGGCATCCGGCGGGCCCGCGTTGCCTAAGGTCACTTCGGCGCCGACGCCCCGCGGGAGACCCAGCGTCGCAGAGAAGCCGGCGCTGGCAGCTGCGGGTAAACCCGAGGCTGGTTTTTAGGCCGCCATCACTAAAAAAGGGTGGTCAAGGATTGCGTTTCCGGTCCGGAACTGCTCAAAATAGAACGATCGTTCGTTTTATTATTCCGGGCACCGTGTCCACATCCTCCTTCACCTCCGCCAAGCCAGTGGCCGCCAAGCCGATCGCCTCGTCGCGCAGCGGCTCGCGCTCGCTGCACAAGGGCGCGCAGACCCGTGCCGCGATCCTCGACGCGGCGCTGGGCCTGGCCTCGCACATGGGGCTGGAGGGGCTGTCCATCGGCGCGCTCGCCGACGTGACGAAGATGAGCAAGTCCGGTGTCTTCGCCCATTTCGGCTCGCGCGAGGAACTGCAGATCGCCGTGGTGCGCGAGTACCACGCCAAGTTCGAGGAAGAAGTCTTCTACACCGCGATCCGCCAGCCGCGCGGCCTGCCGCGCCTGCGCGCGCTGTTCGAGCGCTGGGTGCACCGGACCTCGGTCGAGGTCGACTCGGGCTGCATCTACATCAGCGGCGCCGTCGAATTCGACGACCGGCCGGGCCTGGTGCGCGACGCGCTGGTCGGCATGGTGCGCGACTGGCATGCGGCGATCCGCAAGGCCATCCTGCTCGCGCAGGAGGTCGGCCACCTCGCGCCGGACGCCGATCCGGACCAGGTCCTCTTCGAGATGCACGGCCTGATCCTGTCGCTGCACCACGATGCGCGCTTCCTGCGCAGCGACGGCGCGCTGGCCCGGGCCCGCACGGGCCTGGAGCGCATCCTCGACAGCTTCGCCACGCCGGCCGGCCGCAAGGCCGACGCCGAGACGCGGCAGGCGCCGCCTCCCTCCGCCACCGCCGCTGCCGCCGGCGTCACCGGGGCCGCGGCTCCGGGCCGCAAGCGCGCCTGAGCGGGGCGAGTCCCTTCCTATCCTTTCACAGAACCATTCCTCAGGAGAGCCCCCATGCCCCAGTACAACCCGCCCCTGCGCGACATGCAGTTCGTGCTGCACGAACTGCTGCACGCGGTCGACGAGCTGAAACTGCTGCCCGCGCATGCCGAGATCGACGAGGACACCATCAACGCGGTGCTGGAAGAGGGCGGCAAGTTCGCCTCGGAAGTCCTGACCCCGATCAACCTGTCGGGCGACCAGGAAGGCTGCACGCTGGACAAGGCCACGCACGAGGTCAAGGCGCCCAAGGGCTTCAAGGAAGCCTACGCGCAGTACGTCGAGGGCGGCTGGCCCGCGCTGTCGTGCGATCCGGAGTTTGGCGGCCAGGGCCTGCCGGTCCTGCTGAACCAGTTCATGTACGAGATGATGAACTCGGCCAACCAGGCCTGGACGATGTACCCCGGCCTGAGCCACGGCGCGTATGAGGCGCTGCACGCGCACGGCACGCCGGAGCAGAAGGCCACCTACCTGCCCAAGCTGACCTCGGGCGTGTGGACCGGCACCATGTGCCTGACCGAACCGCATTGCGGCACCGACCTGGGCCTGCTGCGCTCGAAGGCCGAGCCGCAGGCCGACGGCACGTACAAGATCACCGGCCAGAAGATCTTCATCTCCGCCGGCGAGCACGACCTGGCCGAGAACATCATCCACCTGGTGCTGGCCCGCCTGCCGGACGCGCCGCAAGGCTCCAAGGGCATCTCGCTGTTCGTCGTGCCGAAGTTCAACGTGAACGCCGACGGCTCGCTGGGCGAGCGCAACCCGGTCTACTGCGGCGGCCTGGAACACAAGATGGGCATCCACGGCAACGCCACCGCGCAGATCGTGCTGGACGGCGCCGTCGGCACGCTGGTCGGCCAGCCCAACAAGGGCTTGCAGGCGATGTTCGTGATGATGAACGCCGCCCGCCTGGGCGTCGGCAACCAGTCGCTGGGCCTGACGGAAGTGGCGTACCAGAACGCCGTCGTCTACGCCAAGGACCGCATCCAGATGCGCGCCCTGTCGGGCCCGAAGTCGCCGGACAAGCCGGCCGATCCGATCATCGTCCACCCCGACGTCCGCAAGATGCTGCTGACCGCGCGCGCCTACGCCGAAGGCGGCCGCGCCCTGTCGGCCTACACCGCGCTGCAGCTGGACAAGGCGCTGGCCAGCGACGACGCCGACGAGGCCAAGGCCTGCGAGGACGAGGTCGCCCTGCTGACGCCCATCATCAAGGCCTTCATCTCGGACAACGCCTGGATCGCCACCTCGCACTGCATGCAGGTCTTCGGCGGCCACGGCTACATCCACGAGTGGGGCATGGAGCAGTTCGTGCGCGACTCGCGCATCAACATGACCTACGAAGGCACGAACACCGTGCAGTCGCTGGACCTGCTGGGCCGCAAGATCCTGGGCAACAACGGCGCGACGCTGAAGAAGTTCGGCAAGAAGATCGCCGAGTTCGTCGAGGAAGAGGGCACCAGCGAAGCGATGCAGGAGTTCATCAACCCGCTGGCCGACATCGGCGACAAGGTCACCAAGCTGACCACCGAGATCGGCATGAAGGCCTTCCAGAACCCCGATGAAGTCGGCGCCGCCGCGGTGGACTACCTGCGCGTCGTGGGTCACCTGTGCTTCGCCTACATGTGGGCGCGCATGGCCAAGCTGGCGCTGGAGAAGAAGGACAGCGGCGATCCGTTCTACACCGCCAAGCTGGCGACGGCGCGCTTCTACTTCGCCAAGCTGCTGCCCGAGACCGCGAGCCTGATCCGCACCGCCCGCGCCGGCCTGAACCCGCTCATGGAAATGGACGAGGCGCTGTTCTAAGCCGACAGCGTCACGGGCGCCCCCTCGAGCGGGGCGCCCGCGTTCCCCTGCCAGCGTTCGAAGACAAGAAACGGAGAGAGACACGATGAAACCGCTGTTCGCCACCGCCGTCGCCCTGGGCCTCGGACTGTCCGCCAACCTGGCGCTCGCCCAGGCCTCGGCCCCGGCCGCGACCACGCCGGTCGGCGTCTGGAAGACGATCGACGACGACACCAAGCAGGAGCGCTCGACGGTCCGCATCAGCGAGGTCAACGGCGTCCTCTCCGGCAAGATCGAGAAGATCACCGATCCCGCCAAGCAGGACGCCAAGTGCGACGAATGCAGCGACGAGCGCAAGGGCCAGCCCATCATCGGGCTGACGATCCTGCGCGGCGTCAAGAAGAACGTCGGCGACGCCGCGCTGTGGGACGGCGGGGACATCCTCGACCCGGGCAACGGCAAGGTCTATCGCGTCCGCTTGCGTCCGGTCGACGGAGGCAAGAAGCTGGAGGTCCGCGGTTTCGTCGGCATGCCGATGCTGGGCCGCACGCAGACCTGGATCCGCGTCGAATAAACAACCACATTCCTACATCCTCGGGATGTTCATTGGAGAAACCATGAGTCGATTCCAAGTTCGCAAGGTGGCCGTGCTCGGCGCCGGCGTGATGGGCGCGCAGATCGCCGCCCATCTGGTCAACGTGAAGGTGCCGGTCGTCCTGTTCGACCTGCCCGCCAAGGAAGGCCCGAAGAACGGCATCGTCACCAAGGCCGTCGAGGGCCTGAAGAAGCTCAAGCCGGCGCCGCTGGGCGTGCCCGAGAACGCCGCGCTGATCCAGCAGGCCAACTACGAGGAACACCTCGAGCTGCTCAAGGACTGCGACCTGATCATCGAGGCCATCGCCGAGCGCATGGACTGGAAGCTGGACCTGTACACGAAGATCGCGCCCTTCGTGGCGCCGCACGCGATCGTGGCGTCCAACACCTCGGGCCTGTCGATCACCAAGCTGTCGGAAGTCCTGCCGGAATCGATCAAGCCCCGCTTCTGCGGCATCCACTTCTTCAACCCGCCGCGGTACATGTACCTCGTCGAGCTGATCAACACGCCGACCACCAACCCCGAAGTCATCGACCAGCTGGAAAGCTTCGTGACCTCGGCGGTCGGCAAGGGCGTCGTGCGCGCCAACGACACGCCCAACTTCGTCGCCAACCGCGTCGGCATCGCCGGCATGATGGCCACGATGATCGAGGCCGAGAAGTTCGGCCTGTCCGTCGACGTCGTCGACGACCTGACCGGCAAGAAGCTGGGTCGCGCCTCGTCGGGCACTTTCCGCACCGCGGACGTGGTGGGCCTGGACACGATGGCGCATGTCGTCAAGACGATGCAGGACAACCTGAAGGACGACCCCTTCTACGCGACCTACGCCACGCCCAAGGTGCTGGCGGGCCTGATCGAGAAGGGCGCGCTGGGCCAGAAGGCCGGCGCGGGCTTCTACAAGAAGGTCGGCAAGGACATCCAGCGTCTGGACTTCGCCACCGGTGACTACGTCGCCGGCGGCGGCAAGGCCGACGAGATCGTCGCGCGCATGCTGAAGAAGCCGGCCGCCGACCGCATCAAGCTGCTGCGCGAATCGAGCAACCCGCAGGCGCAGTTCCTGTGGTCCATCCTGCGCGACTCGTTCCAGTACGTGGCCGTGCACCTGGACACCGTCGCCGACACCGCGCGCGAGATCGACTTCGCCATGCGCTGGGGCTTCGGCTCGCAGCAGGGCCCGTTCGAGCTGTGGCAGGCCGCCGGCTGGAAGCAGGTCGCCGAGTGGGTCAAGGCCGACATCGACGCCGGCAAGACGCTGTCGAGCGCGCCGCTGCCCGCCTGGGTCTTCGAAGGCTCGGTCGCCGAGAACGGCGGCGTGCATTCGAAGGACGGCTCGTGGAGCGCCGCCGAAGGCAGGTTCAAGGCGCGCGCCAAGCTGCCGGTCTATGAGCGCCAGGCTTTCCCCGAAGCGCTGGTCGGCGAAGGCGCCGTCGAGCCGCTGAAGGCCGGCACCGAGGAGTTCAAGAACGAGGAAGTCCGCGTCTGGTCGCTGGACGGCGAAGTGCTGATCGCCTCGATCAACGCCAAGCTGCACCTGATCAGCCCGACCGTGACCGAGGGCCTGCTCAAGGCCGTCGAGATCGCCGAGGCCAAGTACAAGGGCCTGGTCATCTGGTCGCCGGACGACGTGTTCTCCGCCGGTGCCAACCTTGAGGCGCTGATGCCGGTCTTCATGACCAAGGGCGCCAAGGGCATCGCGCCGGAAGAGAAGAAGCTGCAGGACATGATGCTGCGCGTGCGTTACGCCAGCGTCCCGGTCATCGCCGCGATGCGCGGCCTGGCGCTGGGCGGCGGCTGCGAGCTGGCGGTGCATTGCGCCCGCCGCGTCGCGCACATGGAGTCCTATGTCGGCCTGGTGGAAGTGGGCGTCGGCCTGATCCCGGGCGGCGGCGGCCTGACCTACATCGCGCGCCGCGCGGCGGAGATGGCCTCGGCCGGCAACGCCAACGCGGACATCTTCGCCTTCCTGAAGGACGGCTTCACCAACGCCGCGATGGCCAAGGTGGCGACCTCCGCGCTGGAAGCGCAGAAGCTGGGCTACCTGCTCGACAGCGACATCATCGTCCCCAACAAGGACGAGCTGCTGTTCGTCGCCACGGCGCAGGCCAAGGCGATGGCGGACTCCGGCTACCGCGCCCCGCTCAAGGCCAGGTTCCCGGTCGCGGGCCGTTCCGGCATCGCCACCGTGAAGGCCCAGCTGGCCAACATGCGTGACGGCGGCTTCATCAGCGCGCACGACTTCCATCTGGCCTCGCTGATCGCCGACGTGGTCTGCGGCGGCGAAGTCGAAGCCGGCTCGCTGGTGACCGAGGAATACCTGATGTCGCTGGAGCGCAAGCACTTCTGCAGCCTGCTCGAGCATCCGAAGACCCAAGAGCGAATCATGGGCATGCTGCAGACCGGCAAGCCGGTCCGCAACTGATCCGAGCGGCACACAAGGAATCCATCATGAGCAAGCAAGTTCAAGACGCCTACATCTGCGCCGCCACCCGTCTGCCCATCGGCAAGTCGGGCCGGGGCTACTTCAAGAACACCCGTCCGGACGAGATGCTGTCGCGCGTCATCCAGGCCGCCATGGCCCAGGTGCCGGGCCTGGACCCGTCGGTGATCGAGGACGCCATCATCGGCTGCTCCTTCCCCGAGGGCGAGCAGGGCATGAACATCGCCCGCGTCGCGGCCGTGCTGTCGGGCCTGCCGAACACGGTTGGTGGCGTGACGGTGAACCGCTACTGCGCCTCGGGCATCACCGCCCTGGCGATGGCGGCGGACCGCATCCGCGTCGGCGAATCCGAAGTGATGATCGCCGGCGGCGTCGAGTCCATGTCCATGGTCCCGATGGGCGGCAACAAGCCCTCGTTCCCGCCCGCGATCTTCGAGCGCGACGAGAACATCGGCCTGGCCTACGGCATGGGCCTGACGGCCGAGAAGGTCGCCGACAAGTGGAAGGTCTCGCGCCAGGCGCAGGACGAGTTCTCGCTGGAATCGCACCGCCGCGCGCTGGCCGCGATCGAGGGGGGTTTCTTCAAGGACGAGATCACCCCGTTCGAGCTGAAGGATCGCCAGCCCGACCTGAACGGTGACGGCGTCATCGTCAAGAGCCGCATCGTCGACACCGACGAAGGTCCGCGCAAGGACACGTCGATGGAAGGCCTGGCCAAGCTCAAGCCGGTGTTCGCCGCCAAGGGCAGCGTCACGGCTGGCAACAGCTCGCAGACCTCGGACGGCGCGGGCGCGTTGATCGTGGCGTCGGAAGCCGCGGTGAAGCGTTTCGGCCTGACCCCGCTGGCGCGTTTCGTCTCCTTCGCCGTGCGCGGCGTGCCGCCCGAGATCATGGGCATCGGCCCGATCGAGGCGATCCCGGCGGCCTTGAAGCTGGCCGGCATCAAGGCCGAGGACCTGGGCTGGATCGAGCTGAACGAAGCCTTCGCCGCGCAATCTCTGGCGGTGCTGAACGATCTGGACAGCAAGGGCATCGTGCTGGACCGTTCCAAGGTGAACCCCAACGGCGGCGCGATCGCCCTGGGTCACCCGCTGGGCGCGACGGGCGCGATCCGTGCGGCCTCGGTCATCCATGGCCTGCGTCGTACCGGCGGCAAGTACGGCATGGTCACGATGTGCGTCGGCGCGGGCCAAGGCGCGGCGGGCATCATCGAGCGACTGTAAGGCACGACGCACCGCCCCTCGCAGTCCGCTCGTCCTTGGGCAACGACTGCGAGTGGGGCCGGAATGCTGCTGGGGGTTCCCGGAGGGATGCCCCCTGCAGCGTGGAGAGCCCGCGCTTGGCCAAGCGCAGGTAGGCGCCCTGAGCAGGACGCGAAGAGCATCGGGAGATCGCGATGATCAGTTTCCGAGCGGAGGATGGTTTCGAGCTTCGAGGCCATCTCTACGGCGACGCGGCGACCGCGAAGGCGGGCTTGCTGATCGCTCCTGCGATGGGTGTCGAACAGCGTTACTACGCCGCCTTCGCGCGCTGGATGGCGCAGCAGGGTTGGCTCGTCATGAGCTTCGACTATCGCGGCATGGGCGCCTCGCGTCCGGACGAGATGAAGCGCTCCCTGCGCGGGCTCGAAGCCGACATCCACACCTGGGCCGAGCGCGACGCCGCTGCCGCGCTGTCGCACCTCGACCGCCTGCTCGGCGACCGCCGCGAGATCCACTGGCTGGGCCACAGCCTCGGCGGCCAGATCCTGGGCATGCTGCCCAACCGCTCGCGCGTGTCGCGCGCCGTGACGGTGGGTTGCGGCAGCGGCTACTGGCGCGAGAACTCGATCGGCCTGCGCCGCTATGTCTGGTGGCTCTGGTACGTCGTGGTCCCGCTGGCGCTGCCGGCTTTCGGCTACTTCCCGGGTCGCAAGCTGCGCAAGGTCGGCGACCTGCCGCGCGGCGTGATGGCGCAATGGCGACGCTGGTGCCTGGACCGCGAGTACATGATGGGGGAGGGCGGCGACGCCCTGCGCGCGCAGTACGCCTCGCTGTCGGTGCCCATGCTCTCGCTGGCCTTCACCGACGACGAGTTCATGTCCCGCCGCAACACCGAATCCCTGCACGGCTTCTACGCCGGCGCGCGGCCGGAGATGCGCCGCATAGCGCCGAACGACATCGGCGAGCGCCGCATCGGCCATTTCGGTTTCTTCCGCGATCGATTCGAGCGCAGCCTGTGGCCGCAGGTGAGCGCGTGGCTGGCATGATCGCGTCCATTCATCCGAACACCATCCGTTGCCGGACTGCATGAGGCAGCAGGCGGACGGCAGACCCAACGAGGAGAGTGCTTCATGAGCATCAAGACCGCCATCGTGAACGGCGTGCAGACCATCGAGATCGCACGGCCGGAGAAGAAGAACGCGCTGACCCGCGCGATGTACCAGGAGATGGCCGACGCGCTGGTGACGGCCAACGCCGACAACGCCGTGCGCGCGGTGCTGATCCAGGGCCAGCCGCAGATCTTCACCTCCGGCAACGACATCGAGGATTTCATGGGCAGCCCGCCGCGCGATGAAGACGCGCCGGTGTTCCAGTTCATGCGCGCGATGGTCGGCTGCGACAAGCCGATCGTGGCGGCGGTGAACGGCGCGGCGATCGGCATCGGCACGACGCTGCTGCTGCATTGCGATTTCGTCTACGTCGCGGACGACGCGCGCCTGGCGATGCCTTTCGTCAGCCTGGGCCTGGTGCCGGAGTTCGGCTCCAGCCTGCTGGTGCCGCGCCTGATGGGTCCGCGCCGCGCGGCCGAGAAGATCCTGCTGGGCGACCCGTTCACCGGCGAGCAGGCGGTGGAATGCGGTGTCGCCAATGCGGTGCTGCCGGCGGGTGAGGTGGTCGCCCATGCGCGCCGCATCGCCGAGCGTTTCAACAAGCTGCCCCCGAGCGCGGTGCGCGAGAGCAAGCAGCTGATGCGCCGCTCGTCGAAGGACGAGCTGCTGGCGACCATCCAGGCCGAGGCCGAGATCTTCGGCGCGCGCCTGCGCAGTCCCGAGGCGATGGAAGCCTTCCAGGCCTTCTTCCAGAAGCGCCAGCCGGACTTCTCGAAGTTCTGATCGACCGCGGCGATGCCGCCATGAATGGAGGGGCGCCGTGGGCGCCCCTTCTGTTTCCTGAGGCGCCTTGTCTGCGGGCCGCCCTCATTCGCGCAATCCGCACCACTCGACCAAGTCAGCGCGAGCGCCAACTGCACGACAACATGCGATTGGCGAGATCACCTCGCCTCGGAATCATGAGGACTCCTCTGTTGATTGGAGTGATTCCTGATGAGCAAGAAGTCGAACGGAAAGAACACGAAGCCGGCGAAGCGCAAAAGTCTGTGCGAGCGCTGCGGGCAGGTCGCGAAGGCATCGGTGAAAGTGACCCAGCCGCCGAGTTGGGCGCACAAGGTCGGCACCTTTGGGCTGCCGCGCGAAGACAGTTTGAAGGTGCATTCGCCGGAGGTGGCGTTCGAACTGGCCAAGAAGGCCGGCATCATCGACGACGAGGGGAACCTGATGCCGAGGTATCAATGAACCAGGGGCAGTTGATCCTCGCATTCCACGGCTGCGATATCACGGTTCGCGACAGGCTGGTGAAGGGGCGACTTCCGCGACTCACGCCATCCGCCAATCGCTATGACTGGCTGGGGGACGGCGTGTATTTCTTTGAAGGGGATGCAGAGCGTGCGCTGGGTTTTGCGGAGGCTTCACGCCAGCAGGCTTCAAAGCTCTACTCCGCGCGTCCCATTGTTTCCCCTGCCGTCGTTGGCGCGGTGCTCTGTGTCTCTCAATGCTGGGACATGACGACGCTGTCCGGTCGGCGGGAGTACCAGTCCGCCATGGCCGAACTCAGGGTCGCGCAGAACCTGTCCGGACGCCCCATGCCGGTCAATCGACCTGCTGACGCCGAGGATGAATCCATGTTGCTGCGCGGGCTGGACTGCGCGGTGTTCAACATCGGGCACGAAATGCGTCAACGGGATGGACATCCGTCTTGGCAACTGGTTCGTGCCGCCTTCTATCAGGGACGGCCGATTTTGGACGGCACCGAGTTCCGCTCGGGTACGCACATCCAATTGGCTGTACGAGATCAGCAGTGTGTGCTCGGTTGGTTTCTTCCGGAGGGCGTAGGCTCTGCATTGCTCAGCGATGAGGAACTGGCAGAGGCCGATGCCGCGATGGCGCGCGCCATCCGCGCCAGGACCGCCAGCAAACCTCGCGTGAGGGCCTCGCCATGACGCCGGCCGCACGCAGAAGAATGAACAACGGGCCCCTGGAGGCCCGTTGTCGTTCATGCCGCGTGATCGCTCATGCGGTCTCGGCCGGTCCGGCCACGCGCACCGGCAGGTCGTCGGAATCGCCCGCCCTGCCCGACAGCGCCAGGTCCAGCGCGTCGTGGTCCAGCGCGCGTTCCCACTTGGACACGACGATGGTCGCCACCGCGTTGCCGACGAAGTTGGTCAGCGATCGGCACTCCGACATGAAGCGGTCCACGCCCAGGATCAGCGCCATGCCGGCCACCGGCACTTCCGGCACCACCGACAGCGTCGCCGCCAGCGTGATGAAGCCCGCGCCCGTCACGCCGGCCGCGCCCTTGGAGCTCAGCATCGCCACCAGCAGCAGCGTGATCTGGTGGGTCAGCGTCAGCTCGGTGTTGGTCGCCTGCGCGATGAACAGCGCCGCCAGCGTCATGTAGATATTGGTCCCGTCCAGGTTGAACGAGTAGCCCGTCGGCACGACCAGCCCCACCACCGTCTTCTTGCAGCCGGCCTTCTCCATCTTCTCCATCAGCGACGGCAGCGCCGACTCCGACGAGGAGGTGCCCAGCACCAGCAGCAGCTCCGCCTTCAGGTAGCGGATCAGCTTCAGGATCGAGAAGCCGCACAGCCGCGCCACGATGCCCAGGACCACCAGCACGAAGAACAGCGAGGTCAGGTAGAAGCTGCCCACCAGCATGCCCAGGTTGAGCAGCGAGGCCACGCCGTACTTGCCGATGGTGAAGGCCATCGCGCCGAACGCGCCGACCGGCGCCGCCTTCATCAGGATGTGCACCATCCGGAAGACGGGCGCCGTCAGCGCCTCGAAGAAGGTCAGCACCGGCTTGCCGCGCTCGCCCGTCAGCGCCAGCGCGATGCCGAACAGCACCGCCACGAACAGCGTCTGCAGGATGTTGCCGTCCGCCAGCGCGCCGATCAGCGACTTCGGGATCACGTCCATCAGGAAGCTGACCAGGGTCAGGTCATGCGTCTTCTCGACGTAGCGGTGCACTTCCTTCTGGTCCAGGTCGGCCACGTTGACGTTCATGCCGGCGCCCGGCTGCACGACGTTGGCCACCACCAGGCCGACGATCAGCGCCAGCGTGGAGAAGAACAGGAAGTAGGCCATCGCCTTGCCGAACACGCGGCCCACGGCGCTGAGCTGCGTCATGCTGGCGATGCCGGTCACGATGGTCAGGAAGATCACCGGCGCGATGATCATCTTCACCAGCTTGATGAAGGCATCACCCAGCGGCTGGAACTTGACCGCCAGGGCCGGCTCGAGATATCCGAGCGTGATGCCGATGGCGATCGCGATCACGACCTGCAGGTAGAGATGGCGATACCACGGCACGGGCGAGGCCGGCGCGTCGGAAGCGGAGGGGGTCAGCATGGGTACGGCTCCGGTTGCGGGTGGCCGCAGGCGCCGTCACCGGCGTGTCTGCGCACCCTGGCCGGGCAGTATCCCACCCGTGAACTTTCCACGTTTGCGGGATCTACGTACAAACCCTTGTGGGCGGATGTCCATTCGCACCATGGGGCGCAGACCAGCCGGACGGCCCCATCCCGGGGCCGGGGCTCAGACGGCGTCGCCGAAGACGCGCGACTTGCCGTCGCGATCGATCGCGACGTAGGTGAGGTTGGCCTCAGTGACCTTGACCACGTGCGGATTGGCCGGGTTGCGCTCGGCGAAGACCTCGACGTGCACCGTGATCGACGTGCGCCCGATGCGCGTGATCTGCGCGTAGAAGCTCAGCAGGTCGCCCACCGACACCGGCTGCTTGAAGATGAACTGGTTCACCGCCACCGTCGCGATGCGTCCGCGCGAGATGCGCGCCGGCAGCACCGACCCGGCCAGGTCGACCTGCGCCATGATCCAGCCGCCGAAGATGTCGCCGTTGCCGTTGGCGTCCGCCGGCATCGGCATCACGCGCATCACGAGCTCGCGCGGCCCGATGGTTTCGGGCGACAGCAGGGGCGCGCCCGACGGGTGGGCAGCGGGGCTGGCCGTGCTGGCGGGGACATTCGGATCGGTGGAGTCGCTCATGATGGGCAAACGGTGACAATGAGCGGCATTGTCGTCCAGCATGTCCGCCCTCGCCAGGGCGGATGCCCGACTCCACGGCAGGCCCACGCCCCTTCTCCATGCGCCGTTCCACACTCGCCGGCACCACGCCGACGCCCGCTGCTCCTCCCACCGATGGCGCCGCCACGTCCACTGCGACCGCGGCCCCGCCCGAGGCGCGCGGCGACTGGCACACCATCGCCCGCCTGCTCCCGTACTTCTGGCGCTACCGCTGGCGCGTCGGCATCGCGCTGGCCTTCATGGTCGCGGCCAAGCTGGCCAACGTCGGCGTGCCGCTGCTGCTCAAGAAGCTGGTGGACAGCCTCGACATCCCCGCCGGCAGCGCCCAGGCCATGATGGTCGTGCCGGCCGGCCTGCTGCTCGCCTACGGGATGCTGCGGCTGTGCACCTCACTGTTCACCGAGGCGCGCGAGCTGATCTTCGCCAAGGCCACCGAGGGCGCCTCGCGCAGCATCTCGCTGCAGGTGTTCCGCCACCTGCACGACCTCAGCCTGCGCTTCCACCTGGAGCGCCAGACCGGCGGCATGACCCGCGACATCGAGCGCGGCACGCGCGCCGTGCATGCGCTGATCTCGTACTCGCTCTACAGCATCTTCCCGACGCTGGTCGAGGTCGTGCTGGTGCTCAGCCTGCTCGCGGTCAAGTTCGATGTGCTCTTCGCCTGGATCACCGGCGCGGCGCTGGTCTTCTACATCGTCTTCACGATCGTGGTCACCGAGTGGCGCACCAAGTACCGCAAGCTGCTCAATGAGCTGGACTCGCACGCGCACAGCAAGGCGATCGACTCGCTGCTGAACTACGAGACGGTGAAGTACTTCAACAACGAGGACTTCGAGGCCGCCCGCTACGACGAGAGCCTGGAGCGCCTGCGCCGCGCGCAGCTGAAGTCGCAGCGCACGCTGTCGCTGCTCAACAGCGGGCAGCAGGTGATCATCGCCGCCGCGCTGGTGGCCATGCTGTGGCGCGCGACGCAGGGCGTCGTCGACGGCCGCATGAGCCTGGGCGACCTGGTCATGATCAACGCCTTCATGATCCAGCTCTACATCCCGCTCAACTTCCTCGGCGTGATCTACCGCGAGATCAAGCAGAGCCTGACCGACCTGGACAAGATGTTCGGGCTGCTGGCCCGCGAGCGCGAGATCGCCGACGCGCCCGGCGCCCAGCCGCTGCGCGTGAACGGCGCGGCGGTGCGCTTCGACGACGTGCACTTCGCCTACGAGCCGCAGCGTCCCATCCTCAAGGGCGTGAGCCTGGAGATCCCGGCGGGCAAGAAGGTCGCGGTCGTCGGGCCGAGCGGCTCGGGCAAGAGCACGCTGGCCCGGCTGCTCTACCGTTTCTACGACGCGCAGTCGGGCCGCATCGCGATCGACGGGCAGTCGCTCGCCGACGTCACGCAGCACAGCCTGCGCCGCGCCATCGGCATCGTGCCGCAGGACACCGTGCTGTTCAACGACACCATCGCCTACAACATCGCCTACGGCCGGCCCGAGGCGACGACGGAAGAGATCGAGGCCGCCGCGAAGTCCGCCCATATCCACGACTTCATCCGCCATCTGCCGCAGGGCTACCAGACCATGGTCGGCGAACGCGGGCTGAAGCTGTCCGGCGGCGAGAAGCAGCGCGTCGCGATCGCGCGCACGCTGTTGAAGAACCCGCCGATCCTGATCTTCGACGAGGCGACGTCCGCGCTGGACTCGCGCAACGAGCGCGCCATCCAGGCCGAGCTCGAGGCCGCCGCGCAGGACAAGACCGTGCTGGTCATCGCGCACCGGCTGTCCACCGTCGTCGACGCGCACGAGATCCTGGTGATGGAGCAGGGCCTCATCGTCGAGCGCGGCACGCACGCCGCGCTGCTGGCCCAGCGCGGCCGCTACGCGCAGATGTGGGCCTTGCAGCAGGATGGCCAGGACCGCCCGGACCTTCCGGCACCCGCCGTTGCACCTCAGCGATAAACTCCCGCGCCGTGGAAACCAAATGGCTTGAAGACTTCGTGAGCCTGGCGGAGACGCGCAGCTTCTCCCGCTCGGCTCAACTGCGGCATGTCACGCAGCCCGCGTTCTCGCGCCGCATCCAGGCGCTGGAGGCCTGGGCCGGCGTCGATCTGGTCGACCGCTCCTCCTATCCGACGCGGCTGACCGCCGCCGGCGAGACGCTGCTGGGCCAGGCCGTGGACCTGCTCGGCAACCTGCAGGCCACGCGCAACATGCTGCGCAGCCACCAGTCGGCGGGGCAGGACATGATCGAGTTCGCCGTCCCGCACTCGCTGTCCTTCAGCTTCTTCCCGCACTGGCTGATGGAACTGCGCCAGCGCTTCGGCGAGGTGAAGTGCCGGCTCAACGCGCTCAACGTCCACGACGCGACGCTGCAGCTCAGCGAAGGCAACTGCGACCTGCTGGTCGTCTACCACCACCCCAGCCAGCCGCTGCAGCTGGACCCGGAGCGTTACGAATCGGTCTCGCTCGGCCACGAGACGCTGGCGGCCTATGCGAAAGCTGACACAAGCGGCGCGCCGATGTTCCGGATTTCCGGACACCCGGGCCAGAAGATCCCCTTCCTCAGTTACGCCTCGGGGGCCTACCTCGGGCGATTGGTGGAACTGATCGTCAAGGGCGCGGCGCAGCCGCTCAACTTCGAATCGGTCTTCGAGACCGACATGGCCGAGAGCCTCAAGGCCATGGCCATCGAGGGTCACGGCCTGGCCTTCCTGCCGGCCAGCTCGGTGAAGAAGGAAGTGAAGGCGCGCCGCCTGGTGCGGGCCGCCGAGCCCGGCCAGTACGAGCTCAACATGGAGCTGCGCATGTACCGCGAGCGCCAGGGGTCGACGCGGCGGGTCAAGCCGGTCGCGCAGGCGCTGTGGAACTTCCTGACCCACGCCGAGAAAATCGAGCCTTGAAAGTCACCACTCAAACCGGGCACGGAACCTGCATACGTAAGCCGCGCTACAACTCGAGATGCGTGATACTCCCTACCCAGCAAAGCGACCGCTCATGGTCTGCTCTGCCGGTTGGGAGGCTCACCGGACGAACCTCCCTCGAATCCGCTTATTGAATCCGAACAAGCAGGAGCATCTATGAAGAAGGCATTGCTGGTACTGGCCCTTGGCGCGGCGTTGGTCGGCGTGGCGCAGGCCGACACGCTCAAGAAGATCAAGGACACCGGCAGCGTGACCATGGGCGTGCGCGAGTCCTCGGGCGCGCTGTCGTACACGCTCGGCGACGGCAAGTACGTGGGTTACCACGTCGAGGTCTGCCAGAAGGTGCTGGCCGACGTGCAGAAGCAGCTGGGCCTGGCCAAGCTGGACATCAAGTACCTGCCGGTGACCTCGCAGAACCGCGTGCCGCTGGTGCAGAACGGCACCGTGGACATCGAGTGCGGTTCCACCACCAACAACCTGACGCGCCAGAAGGACGTGGCTTTCGCCGTCACGACCTACGTCGAGGAAGTGCGCATCGCCGTCAAGGCCGATTCGGGCATCACCTCGATCGCCCAGCTCAACGGCAAGACCGTCGCGACGACCACCGGCACGACCTCGGTCCAGCTGCTGCGCAAGCATGAGCGCGCCAACGGCGTGGACTTCAAGGAAGTGCTGGGCAAGGACCACGCCGACAGCTTCCTGCTGCTGGAGTCGGGCCGTGCCGACGCCTTCGTGATGGACGGCCAGATCCTGGCCGGCAACATCGCCAAGTCGCGCAACCCGGCGGGCTTCAAGATCGTCGGCGAAGTGCTGTCGGTCGAGCCGATCGCCATCATGCTCCGCAAGGACGACCCGGCCTTCAAGAAGGCCGTGGACGACAGCATCAAGGGCCTGATGAAGTCGGGCGAGATCGCCAAGCTGTACGACAAGTGGTTCATCCAGCCGATCCCGCCGACCAACACCAAGGTCGGTCTGCCGGCGACGGCCGCGACCAAGGACGCGTGGGCGAATCCGAACGACAAGCCGGTCGAGGAATACCTCAAGAAGTGATGGTCCTTGCCTGAGCACAAGGCGCCCCACGGGGCGCCTTGTCGCAACAGGCCTTCGCAGTGATGGATGGAGCACGCCATGGCGAGCTGGGATTGGCAGTTGTACTGCACAGACATGGTGACCGAGGAGGTCGCGCCGAAGTGTTTCGGTGCTCCCGGTTATGAGACTTACCTGGACGCGATGATCCACGGCTGGGGCTGGACGATGTTCGTCTCGGTCGTCGGCCTGCTGGTCGCGCTGGTGGCCGGGTCGCTGATCGGCGTGCTGCGCACGGTGCCGAACAGGAAGCTGGCGCTGTTCGGGGAGTCCTGGACGGAGCTGTTCCGGAACATTCCGCTGATCGTGCAGCTGTTCATCTGGTACCACGTGGTGCCGCGGCTGTTCCCGGTGCTGGACCTGCCGCCCAGCGTGCTGGTGGTGATCGCGATCGGGCTGTTCACCTCGGCGCGGATCTCGGAGCAGGTCAAGGCCGGCATCCTGACGCTGCCCAAGGGCCAGCGTTATGCAGGCCAGGCGCTGGGGCTGACCCTGCCGCAGACCTACCGCCACGTGCTGCTGCCGATGGCCTTCCGCATCGTCATCCCGCCGCTGACCAGCGAGAGCATGAACATCGTCAAGAACTCGGCGGTGGCCTTCGCGGTGAGCATTCCCGACCTGGCGCAATTCGCGCTGCAGGCGTCGGAGCAGTCGAGCTTCGTGCAGATCTTCCTGCCCGTGACGATCCTGTACTTCGTCTCCGCCTACGCGATCAACCGCGTGGCCAAGGTCATCGAGTGGTACGTCCGCGTGCCCGGCATCCTGGGGGCGAAGTGACATGACGCAACTCGATTTCTCGTTCCTGACCTGGGACGTCCTGACGTCCTTCGTGGCCAAGGGGCTGTGGTTCTCGATCCAGCTGACGCTCTCGGCCATGATCGGCGGCATCGTGCTGGGCACGGTGCTGGCGCTGATGCGGCTGTCGGGCCGGTGGTGGCTGGAGAAGCCGGCGGCGATCTACGTCGACACGCTGCGCTCGATCCCGCTGGTGATGGTCATCCTGTGGTTCTTCCTGCTGATCCCGTACATCGCGGGGCCGCTGGGGGCGGAGAAGACGGCGCTGATCACCTTCACGCTGTTCGAGGCGACCTACTACTCGGAGATCATGCGCGCGGGCATCCAGTCGGTGTCCAAGGGCCAGGTCTTCGCCGGGTATGCGATGGGCATGACCTACCGCCAGACCATGAGCCTGGTGGTGCTGCCGCAGGCCTTCCGCAACATGCTGCCGGTGCTGCTGACGCAGACCATCGTGCTGTTCCAGGACACGTCGCTCGTGTATGCGATCGGCGCCTACGACCTGCTGAAGGGCTTCGAGGTCGCCGGCAAGAACTTCGGTCGGCCGATGGAGACCTACCTCTTCGTCGCCGTCGTCTATTTCGTGATCTGCTTCAGCCTGTCCATGCTGGTCCGCCGGCTGCAGAAGAAGATCGCCATCATCCGCTGAGGTCCGCTCCATGATCGAAATCAAGAACGTCTCCAAGTGGTACGGCCCGTTCCAGGTGCTGACCGATTGCTCCACCAACATCCAGAAGGGGGAGGTGGTGGTGGTGTGCGGCCCGTCGGGGTCGGGCAAGTCCACGCTGATCAAGACCGTCAACGCGCTGGAGCCCATCCAGGCCGGCGACATCGTCGTCGACGGCACCAGCCTCACGAACCCCAAGACCAACCTGCCCAAGCTGCGGTCGCGCGTGGGCATGGTGTTCCAGCATTTCGAGCTCTTCCCCCACCTGTCGGTGACGGAGAACCTGACGCTGGCGCAGGTCAAGGTGCTGGGCCGCAACATGGCCGACGCCAAGACGCGCGGGCTGAAGATGCTGGAGCGCGTGGGCCTGATGGCGCACAAGGACAAGTTCCCGGGCCAGCTGTCGGGCGGTCAGCAGCAGCGCGTGGCGATCGCGCGGGCGTTGTCGATGGACCCGATCGTGATGCTGTTCGACGAGCCGACCTCGGCGCTGGACCCCGAGATGGTCGGCGAGGTGCTGGACGTGATGGTCCAGCTGGCCAACGAGGGCATGACCATGATGTGCGTGACGCACGAGATGGGCTTCGCGCGCAAGGTCAGCCACCGCGTCATCTTCATGGACGCCGGCAAGATCATCGAGGACTGCACCCGCGACGAGTTCTTCGGCGATCCGGACGCGCGCTCGCCGCGCGCCAAGGACTTCCTGGCGAAGATCCTGCAGCACTGACCCGCGACGCCTCCGGCGTCCCGCGTTCCGCTTTGAAGGCCCGCTCCGCAGGTGCGGGCCTTCTGCTTTCCGGACGTCCGACGATTCGACCGAACTGTGCGGCGAGTCGCACGAGGTGCGATGGCGTCGTGCGGAAATCCGCCCGGCAACACCTGGCACCAACCGAGGAGTATGGTCACGTTGATGGTGTTGGCGGGGCTGCATTTGGGGCGGTGAGACAATCCCGCCCCATGAGCGAAACCCTTGTCCTGACCCGTCCCGACGACTGGCATGTGCACCTGCGCGACGGTGCCGCCCTGCAGAGCGTCGTCCCGTATACCGCGCGCCAGTTCGCGCGCGCGATCGCGATGCCGAACCTGAAGCCGCCGATCACGACGGCCGAGCAGGCCGTCGCGTACCGCCAGCGCATCCTCGCCGCGGTGCCGGCCGGCGTGGACTTCGAGCCGCTGATGACGCTCTATCTGACCGACCGCACCACGCCCGAAGACATCGCCGCCGCCAAGGCCGCGGGGGTCGTCGCGCTCAAGCTCTATCCGGCCGGTGCCACGACCAACAGCGATGCCGGTGTCACCGACATCCGCAAGACCTACGCGACGCTGGAGGCCATGCAGAAGGCCGGCCTTCTGTTGCTGGTGCACGGCGAAGTGACCGACGGCGACGTCGACGTCTTTGATCGCGAGGCCTTCTTCATCGACCGCGTGATGCAGCCGCTGCGCAAGGACTTCCCCGAGCTGAAGGTCGTCTTCGAGCACATCACGACCAAGGAAGCCGCGCAGTACGTGACCGGCGCCGATCGCTTCACCGGCGCGACCGTCACGCCGCAGCATCTGCTCTACAACCGCAACGCGATCTTCATGGGCGGGCTGCGTCCGCACTACTACTGCCTGCCCGTGCTCAAGCGCGAGGAGCATCGCCTCGCGCTGATCCAGGCGGCCACGTCGGGCAGCGCCAAGTTCTTCCTCGGCACCGACAGCGCCCCGCATGCGTCGGTGATGAAGGAGAACTCGGTGTGCGGCGCCGGCTGCTTCACCGCGCTGTCCGCGATCGAGCTCTACGCCGAGGCCTTCGAGGCCGCGGGCGCGCTCGACAAGCTGGAGGCCTTTGCGAGCTTCAACGGCGCGGACTTCTACGGCCTGCCGCGCAACACCACGCAGGTCACGTTGCGCAAGACCGACTGGACGCTCCCCGACGCCGTCCCCTTCGGCGAGGCTGCGCAGCTCAAGCCGCTGCGCGGCGGTGAAGTCATGAGCTGGAAGCTCGCCTGACCCTCACTTGAACTGATACGACGCCGACAGATAGAAGAACCGTCCGCGGGGATCGGTGTAGCTCGGGTCGTATCCCGAGATGAAGAAGTAGGCCTGGTTCGAGAACGGCGGCGCCTTGTCGAACAGGTTCTTCACGCCGGCCCGGAGGGTGAGGGCGGAGGTCGCCTCCCATCCACCCGACAGGTCCCACAGCGAGTACGCCTTCACCTTGTTCTTCGAGACGATGTTCCCGGCATCGTTGTCGATGGCCGTGTTCTGATCGTCGTAGCCGCTGTAGAAGCTGTTGGCGAGGTTGAGGCTCCACGGCCCGCGCGACCAGTCGACGTTCAGCCGATGGCGCCAGCGTTGCACGACGCCGTCGGTGACGAAGCGGCCGAGGTTGCTGATGAACGGATCCCCGTCGCCGGTCTGCTTCTTCGACGCCAGCGTGAGCGTGCCCACCAGCCGGGCGCCGAAGCGTCCCCAGTCGGTGGCGGGCGAACGGAACTGCAAGGTCAGGTCGAGCCCGGACGCCTTCTGTTTGCCGCGGTTCTCCTTGTGCAGCTCGATGAAGCAGATCTCGGAATCGTCCGGATCGAAGTCGCAGCCCGCGACCGGCGTCGCATCGTTGTAGCGATGGATCAGCGACGCGTACTTGTCGGCGTTGGCCAGGATCACGTCCTCGCCGATGGTGCTGATCAGGTTGCGCTTCTCGATGTTCCAGTAGTCCAGGCCGACGCTCCAGTTCGGTGTCGGGTCCGTCAGCACGCCGATCGAGAACTGCCGCGACTTCTCCGGCTTCAGCTGCGGGTTCGAGTAGATGCGCGTCGGCCAGAACTCCGAGCAGGTGGTCAGGTCGTTGTCGTTCTCGCGCATGCAGACCGGGTCGGCCAGCACCGGCGTCGTGCTGGTCTTCACCGACCGGTAGAGGTCGTTCATCGACGGCGCGCGGAAGCCGGTGCCCGCGGAGGCGCGGAAGGTCAGGTCCTTCATCGGCGCGAAGCGCAGCCCGATCTTGGGATTCGTCGAGCCGCCGATCTTCTGGTAGTGGTCGTGACGCAGGGCCAGTTGCAGCTCCCACTGCGGCGCGAAGGGGACCAGCAGCTCCCCGTACGCCGCCCAGATGTTGCGGCCGTTCTTGGTGAACTGCGCATCACCGGGCGTCGGGTCGCCGAGGATGCCGTCCGACAGCAGCAGGTCGCTCGCCGACGACTCGGACTTCTCGCGCCGCACTTCCGCGCCGACCGCGATCGCCATGTCCCCGCCGGCCAGGCGGCTCAGCGTGCGGGTGGCCTTGAAGTCCAGGCTGTCCATGGTGCCGCGGGCGCGGCGCACTTCCTGGTTGATGTTGTTGTCGCGCAGGAAGTCGAGGCCCGCCTGGCTGGACGGTCCGAACGGATTGAGGAGGCCGTCGGCATAGGCCTGCATCGTCGCGTTGTAGGGCAGGTAGCCGCGGACGTCGCGGTCCGAGATCCGGTTCACGCTGTGGTTGAGGCCCCAGTCGTAGTCCCACGCGCCGACCGTGCCTGTCATGCCCAGCACCACGCGGCTGCCGGTGCTGGTGAGCTCGCTGGCGCGCATGCCGGCCTCCAGCATGCGGGTGCGGACCTCGATCTCCGGATCCACGTCGGCCAGGCCGGTCGCGGCCAGCGCCGGGATCATGGACACGTCCAGCAGCGCGTTGATCCGGTTGCTGGTGCCGACGTACCAGCTCTTGCTGCGGGTATAGGACGCTTCGACGAAGAGCTGGTGGTTGCCGCCCAGCGCCACCACGCCGCGGCCGAGGAAGCTGCCCTTCTCGGTCTTCGGATACAGCTCCAGGTCGCGCATGTAGTCATACGAACAGGCGTCGACGCCGCCGATGCCGGTCGGCAGGTAGAGCGTGTGCGGCGCCTGGCAGTTGGGGATGCTCAGGTTGATCGTGCGGTTCGTGATCGGCTTGCCGTTGAGCAGGAAGCCTTGCTCCTGCAGGTAGTCGCGCTGGTCCGCGCTCAGGCGGATGTTGCCCGGGAAGGTCACGCCCGACAGCAGGTGGGGCAGGCGTTCGGGAATGCGCAGGTCCGAGATGAAATCGCGCTGCGAGGTCCGCAGCGCGTCGGTCTTCTGGAAGTCCAGGACGCCCATCACATTGAAGCCGTCGCGCGACAGCTCGCCGTGACCCGCCGCGATGGACGCGGTGCGCTTGCCGGCGCCGCCTTCGCCGGTCTTGCCGCCGTAGACGTCGAGCTGCACGCCCTGGTAGTCCTTGCGGGTGATGAAGTTGACGACGCCGCCGATCGCATCGGTGCCGTAGATCGCGGAGGCGCCGTCGAGCAGCACCTCGACGCGCTCGATCGCGGCGGCGGGGATGTTGTTGAGGTCGACGCCGTTGTCGTCGCCCGGCGAGGCGAAGTTGGCCATGCGCCGGCCGTTCAGCAGCACCAGCGTCGACGAGGTGCCCAGCCCGCGCAGGTTGGCCGAGTTCAGCCCCATCTGGTCGCGCACGCCGCCGGTGCCGATGCTGACGCCGTCCGTCAGCGCGTTGCTCATGGCCGAGACCGTCGCCATGATCTCGGCCGCCGTGGTGACGCCGGCCTTCACGATGTCGCCGCGGCTGATCACCTGGACGGGCAGGGCGCCTTCATCGGCGATGCGCTTGATCGCGGAGCCGGTGATCTCCACGCGCTGCAGCTTCTGCGTTGCCGCCGGGGTGCCGGGCGCGGAGGCGGCCGGCTCCGGCGGCGTGACCTGTGCGTACGTGGCCTGCGTCAGTCCGACGCTGCAGAGCGAGATCAGGGCCGCGGCCGCGCAGGCATGCGGGGCGAACGGCGGGCGAAGCGAGGCGCGCGTGGGACGGACGGTCATGAGGGGCTCCCGGAGGCCGATGGGGGGTGGCTCTGCCGGATCAGTCTAGGGAGCGGACCGTCACGGACAAGGGTGATGACCCGCGACAGTCGCGACGAAGCAACTGACCTGTGACCAATGGTCACCCGTTGGTGGGTGGGGGAGGCTATGGTGGTGTGAGAAGCCGCCCTCGCGCGGCGGGAGGCTCTGACGATGTTCGATCGCTGTCTGCTGCGCCGCGCCGTCGGCGCGCTCCTGATGTCGTGGACCGTGCTGCCGGCGTTCGCCGCTGCGCCCACCGTCCTGCCCACCACGCCGGCGCCGGCCCGGTCCACGGCGGCGGCGAAACCCGCGCCGCCTCCCGCCGCCGCACCCGCGGTTCCCACCGCGAGTCCTTCCGCGAACCCTTCCATGTCTACGGCCCAGGCAACGCCTGCCCCCCTGTCGGATGTCCCCATTAAAGGCCACGCCATGGCCATCGGCGGCGCGCTGAAGGCCGACAACGACGAGGTCTGGAACCGGCTGATCGCGCTGGCGGGCGGGCGCGGCGCGCGCTTCGTCGTGTTCGGCACGGCGGCCGAGGATCCCGAGGCCAGCGCCAAGCAGGTCGTCGAACAGCTGCAGCGCCGCGGCGCCTTCGCCGAGGCCCTGCCGGTGGCGCCGAAGTTCTCGTGGGTCGACCTCAACAAGGTCGTGCGCGACGCCGCGCTGATCGCCAAGGTGCGCAACGCCAAGGGGATCTTCTTCACCGGCGGCTCGCAGGAGCGCATCGTCGACGTGCTCTACCCGGGCGGGCATGCCACGCCGATGCTCGACGCCATCTGGGAGGTCTACCGCAAGGGCGGCGTCGTGGCCGGCACCTCGGCCGGCGCGGCCGTGATGAGCACGGTGATGTTCCGCGACGCCCCCAGCGTCATCAGCATCCTCAAGGGCCAATGGGAGGAGGGCAAGCAGATCGACCGCGGCCTGGGCTTCGTCGGTCCGGGGCTCTTCGTCGACCAGCATTTCCTCAAGCGCGGCCGCTTCGGCCGCATGGTGCCGCTGATGCTGGCCAAGGGCTACCAGCTGGGCCTGGGCGTGGACGAGAACTCCGCCGCCGTGATCCGCGGCGACGAGGTGGAGATCATCGGCCACAAGGGCGCGCTGCTGGTCGACCTGAGCGAGGCGTCCTCGGACCGCCAGCTCGGCGTCTTCAACCTGAAGAATGCCCGGCTGACCTACCTCGATCATGGCGACCGCATGAACCTGCGCACCCGGGGCGTCACGCCGTCGGCGGTGAAGCTGCGCGGGCAGAAGCTCGAGCCCGGCGCGCCCGACTACAAGCCCTACTACACGCTGCCGCAGTTCTACACGGACATGCTGGGCGACTCGACGATCTCCACGGCGATGTCCATCCTCATCGACAGCGTGCAGCCCGAGTTCCGCGGCCTGAGCTTCGAGGCCGCGCCCAAGGCCGGCGACACGCTCGCCGACCTGGGTTTCCTGTTCCGGCTCTACAAGGGACCGGGCAGCATCGGCTGGAGCACCGATGAACTCGGGCCCGAGGACTACACCGTGGTCAACCTCTACCTGGACGTGACGCCGGTGCGCATGCCCTTGCCCCTGTTCAGTCCCTGGTCCGGCGAATCCCGCCCGAAGAAACCGGCCGCGGCCGAGGAACCGCCGGCGGGCGAGCGCCCACAGCAGTGAGGCGCTCGCGGCCCCGGCCTCGACAGCCGCAGGGCGCGCGGGCCGCGGCCGCCCGGGCAATCGGCAAGGCCGTCCGGCACCCCGATTGCTGGCGGCCTCTGCAAAGCCGCTAGCATGCGGCGTCCGCTCGCGCTCGCGCGTGCCTGCTTCCCCGCTCTTCCCCCAGCTCTTCCCCAGCTGCTCTCCTGGAGTCTCCTGCGTTGTCGCGAAAACCTCTCACCCCAGGGCGTGCCGCCGTCGGGGCGGTCCTGTTGCTGCTGACCGCGGCGCTGGGCCTGCCCGTCGCGGCCCAGACACGCCCCGCGCCGGTCTCGCCGGTCTCACCGGTTTCACCGGCCATGCCTCCCAGCGCGCCCGCGACCGCCGCCAGCCAGGCGATGCCCTCGGCGCCGGTCTCGGCCAGCGCCCGCCGGCTCTATGACCGCAGCCGCTCGCAGCTGCTGCAGGTCCGCACGCTCTACAACGGCAGCCAGGCCTCGGTGGGCTCGGGCTTCGTCGTCAGCGCCCAAGGCCACGTCATCACCAACTACCACGTCATCAGCCAGCACGCGCTGGAACCGGAGCGCTACCAGCTCCAGTTCCAGACGCCCGAAGGCGACGGCGGCGACATCGAGCTGCTGGACTTCGACGCGCGCCGCGACCTCGCGCTGCTGCGCATCGTGGGCAAGGGCGGCGCGGGCAAGGTCGATGCGACGGCTGGTCCTCAGGCAGACCCCAAGGCCGACGCCAAGGCCGATCTCAAGGCCGATCTCAAAGCCGGCCCCAAGCTCGATCCGTCGCTCGATCCGAAGGGCGTCATCGCCCGCATGACGGCCACGCCGCTGGTGTTCCGCAAGGCCGACCAGCCGCTCGCCAAGGGCGAGCGCATCTACTCGATGGGCAACCCGCACGACGTCGCGTTCGCCGTCGTCGAGGGCACCTACAACGGCCTGGTCGAGCGCAGCTTCGACCCGTTGATCTACTACTCCGGCTCGATCAATCCCGGCATGAGCGGCGGCCCGGTGATCGACGAGGACGGCGAGATCGTCGGCATCAACGTGTCGACCATGATCTTCGCGCAGCAGATGAGCTTCCTCGTCCCGGCGGAGCACGCCGCCGCGCTGCTCGCGCGCAGCCGCAACGCCGCGCCGTTGAAGGGCGCCGCGTGGCCCAAGCTGCGCCAGCAGCTGATGGCCTACCAGGACGAGCTTTCGCGCAACTTCCTGGCGCAGCCGTGGCGCACGCTCACGCATCCCCGCTACCGCTTCCCGATCCCGCAGGAGGCGTACATGCGCTGCTGGGGCAGCGGCTCCTCCGCCGACGAGCAGGGCCTGCAGATGCAGCGCACGCAATGCCGCATGGAGCACGCGCTGTTCATCAGCGAGTCGCTGCAGACCGGCTACTTCGGCGTCACCGAGGAGGTCTACGACGGCAGCAGGCTGGGCGCGCTGCGCTTCGCCAACATCTACTCGGCCAGCTTCCGCAACGAACGCCTGGGCGGCCCCGACCGCGACCGCACCGCGCCCTACTGCAAGGAGGACTTCGTCCAGCAGAAGGACGGTCCGCCGCTGCGCGCCGTGGCCTGCCTGCGCGCCTACCGCAAGCTCGACGGGCTCTTCGACCTCACGGTGCTGGTCACCAACGTCGATGCCGCCACCGAAGGCGCGCTCGGCCGCTTCGACGCCCGCGGCGTCAGCTTCGCGAACGCCACCCGGCTGACGCGTCACTACCTCCAAGGATTCGCATGGACCACGCCGCGGTAATCGAGATCGTCGACCGGGACGGTCATTGCCGGGAGGTGCACAAGGTGCGCGCGTGGCCGCTGCGCATCGGACGTTCGCCGGACGCCGACCTCGTGCTGTCCGACCCGCACCTGGCGGGCACGCATGCGCTGTTGCACTGGGACCGGGGCGAGCCGGCGGCCGGGCGCATTGACGAGCGCATTGACGAGCGCGCCGACGAGCGCGTCGACGAACGCCGGGACGAGCTGGCGTCGCCCGCCGCGGGCGGCCCGGTGCTGGAGCTGCTGCCGAGCCAGAACGGCGGTTGGCTCGACGGGCGCCGCCTGGTGGCGGGCAGCCGCGCGGCGTGGCCGTCGTCGGCCCTGCTGCAGATCGGCAGCACGCGGCTGCGACTGCGCACCGCCCTCGATCCTCTTCCCGCCGAGAAGCCGCTGAACCGCGCCGACGAACCCGTCAAGCGCGACACGCGTCCGTCGTGGGCGCTGCCCGCGCTGCTGCTCGTCTGGGTGCTGATGCTGTGGGGCGGCGGCTGGGCGACGGACGACGGCTCCGCGACCTGGGTGGCCACGGTCAGCGGGCTGCTGAAACCCATCGCCGGCATCCTCATGTGGGCGGCGCTCTGGGCCTTGATCACGCAGCTGTTCAGACACTGGTTCGCCTTCGGCGCCCACCTGTGGCGGGCCTTGATCGCCGGCGTCGCGCTGGTGCTGCTGGGCCTGCTGCTGCCCTTGCTGGCCTATGCCTTCAATCTGCCGCGCCTGGCGGCCGTCGAGCAGGTGGCGATGTCGGTCGGCGGGGCGGCGCTGCTGTGGTGGCATGCCACGGTGGTGTGGCCGCGGGCCTCGCGCCGGGTGGCGGTCGGCATGGGGGCGATGTGCGTGGTCGGTCTGGTGCTGACGATCGGTGCGCGCACCGAGCAGCAGTACTGGCTGGGCCCCAGCTACATGGCGACGCTCGCGCCGCCGGCGCTGCGTGTCGCGTCACCCCAGCCCATCGAGAGCTTCATCGCCGGCATGGACAAGCTCGAGGCGCCGTTGCTGAAGCAGGCCGAGAAGCGCAACGAGCAGGCGGGCGGCAGCGGCGACAACGAGGAGTGATCCTCGACGCTCCGCCGCCTTCCGCCGAGGGGCCTGCCACAGTCTCCGACCCCGGGGCAGTCAGCGACTGTGGCTGGGGCCGGAATGATGCGGGAGGTTCGCGGACGCGAGGCCTCCTGCATCGTGGAGCGCCCGCGCCTGGCGCTGCGCAGGTGGGCGGTCCCTCTCAACCGGTGACTGCCGGCATCGCCGATGCCCGGGGCGCTGTGACCCTCCGGAGCCACGCCACCACCGGCAATTCCAGCCACCGTCCGATGAGCCAGCCGCAGACGACCGCTGCGACGACCGCGATCGCGAAGGTGACGGCTTCCGGCAGCGCGCGGTAGAGGCCGGCTTTCGCCAGCAGCGCGAGCACGATGTTGATGAGCAGGCAGTGCGCGAGGTACAGCGAGTACGACACCGCGCCGAGCTGCGACAGCACGGCCGGCACCTGCAGCGCGCGGCGGCGCTCCATGGCCACGAGCGTGGCCAGCACCAGCGCCGAGGCCAGCCCCAGGGCGACGCGACCCTCGAAGGCATGCGCCCCCTGCGGGCCGAGCCGTTCGTAGAGCACGGCGGCGACGAGGACCGCCCCCACCAGCCATCCTTGACGGTGCATCAGCGGCAAGGTCGCGCGGCGCGCGAGGAGCCCCGTCGCGACGCCCATGAGGAACTGCAGGCAGTGGGGATCGCCGAGCTTCCAGGGCAGCTCGCCCGGCAGCGCGCCGAAGGCCTGGGCCATGACGAGCACGGCCCACAGCCCATACAACGCGAGACCGCCGCGCAGATGCAGCAACAGCACGCAGAAGCTCAGGTAGAACAGCACCTCGTACTGCAGCGACCAGGCGACGCCGACGTATTCCGGCTCCTTCGCGCCTATCCACAGCAGCAGCGTGCCGGGGATGTCGTCGCTGCCGAGTTCGGAGACCGGTGTGCGTCCGGCCAGCAGCCGCGACAGGATCGACGGTCCGGCGGTCATCGCCAGCACCAGCCAGTAGATGGGGAACACGCGCACGAAGCGCTTCCACAGGTAGCTGGGCCAGCGCGCCGCGCCGCGGCCCAGCTCCGCGTGGTGCACGAAGGTGATGATGAAGCCGCTCAGGACGAAGAAGAAATCGACGCCGACGTAGCCGAAGTCGAACAGGCCGCCGAGCGCGACATGGCCGGTGAACTGGGGCACGCGCATGAGGTGGGTCGCGTGCATGAGGACCACCGCCAGCGCGGCGAGCGCGCGCGCTGCCTCGATCGAGGCCAACTTCTGAGCGTGGGCGGGGGCGGTCGGGGCCATGAGGTGGCGGCACGTCGTCGAGAGCCTGGACAGGCTCGCACGGTACGGCGGCATCGCGCCCCGCGGTCATCCGGCGTCCCCCGGGACGGGGGAACCCCTGCAGGGGACAGCGTCGCCCGCAGCTGGCCGTCAGCCGGCCCTCAGCTGGCTCTCGGCTGACTCTCCGCTGGCACTCCGCTGGCCGTCAGCCGCTTCTCCATGAAGACGGACAGCGGGTCCTCGGCATAGTTGCCGAACGGCGCGCGGCGGTCGTAGCCCAAGCGCTCGTAGAGCTTGAGCGCCTCCGGCTGGTGCACGCCGGTCTCCAGGCGCGCCAGTTCGATGCCTTGCGCCCTGAGGTGGGACTCGAGTTCCTCCATCAGCATCTTGGAGATCCCGCGTCCCCGGAAATGTGGCTGGACGAACACCCGCTTGATCTCGCCGTAGGGGACCTCGGCGTCGTCGACGACCTTGACCGCCGCGCAGCCGGCCAGCCATTCCGCGAGCCACACGCCGATGAAGCGCACCTGCGGCTGCGCCAGCGCGTGCGGATCCTCGAGGTGGTTGCTCTCGCTGGGGTAGAGGGCCGCCATGTACGCGTCCGACTGCGCCAGCAGGGACAACGCGGCGGGGCTGTGGGGGTCGAGAGGTTCGATCTGCATGCCCTGACGGTAGCAACCGATGTGCCCAACCGGGCCGGAGCCGCGAAAGACCCTGAAAAGTTCTGCAAGCCAATGTTCGCTTGCAGGTCTGTCATAAGCGTGAAGCAAGCCGATAGGCCGGATTCTGTGCGCGGCTCCTCTTGCGATTCGCCGCGTGACCGCCATTCCTCTGGGCCGGGCATCGCTGCCCGGCTCGGTGCCACCTACCCGCCAGCTCTGCGAGCCGCATCGACGCTGGCCTACTTGGTGTTGCTGCGCGTAGAGATTGCCCGTTTCACCCGAGGCGGACTTGCGTCCGCCCCGACTCGTCTCTGTTGCTCTGATCCTCGGCTTTCGCCGGGCAGCCGTTAGCTGCTACGCCGCTCTATGCAGTCCGGACCTTCCTCCAGTGCCGTGTTTCCACGATCGCACCAGCGGCGGTCTGGCTTGCTTCACGGGCGCGAGTTTACCTCGCGGGCGACGGGGTCCGGACCGGCTCAGGCCTTGCCGGCGAGCACGGCCTCGATGGTCTTCTGCACGGCCAGCGCCTCGGCGAAACCGGGCAGGCTGTGCGAATGGCCGTCCAGCATCGCCGACCAGTGGCTGAGCTGGTCGGTCATGCCGTTCATGCGCAGGGTCTCCGCGTCGCCCATGCTCTGGACGCGTTCGCCCTGACGCTGCTGCGTCACGCCGAACCAGTCGCGCAACTCGATCTCGCCTTCGCTGGCGCGCCACAGCATGCGGTTGTCGTCGGCGCGGTCGCCGCCGATGCTCGCGCTGATCGTCACCGGCACGCCGGCGGCGACCAGTTCCGCCTCCAGCGCCTGTTCCGAGCCGATGCCGTCGTCCGGGTAGTCGACGCGGCTGCGCACGACCTGCGCCGGCCCCAGCACGCGCTGCAGCACGAAGACGAAGTGCGACAGCACCTCGCGGGAGAAGCCGCCCTCGGCGCGCTGCGACAGCCAGGCGCCGGCGCCCGCCTGCCAGGGCCGCGGCCAGGCGGAGAAACGCAGTTCGATGCCGACGCCGTGGAGCGCGCCCATCGGCCGCCGCGATCCCGCGCCGAACGCCAGCTGCAGCTGCGCCAGGCCGGTCGACGACGCCAGCGAGTAGTTCACCGCCGCCCGCAGGCGCTCGCGCTCGATGCGGTCGATGCAGGCGCGCGCGGCCTCGAAGTCGGTGGTCAGGGGCTTCTCGCACAGCACCACGAGGCCGGCGTCGAAGGCCTGCTCCGTCAGCGCGATGTGCGGTCCCGGCGGCGTCGCGATGTAGAGCCCGTGCAGGCCGGGCTCCTGGATCAGTGCCTCGGCGCTGGTCGCCGCCCGCAGCAGCGGGTAGTGGGTCAACGCCTGCGCCAGCACCGCGGGGTTTTCGTCCCAGACGCGGGTCACCCGCAGACGGGCGTGCCCGGCCAGACGCGCCAGCATCCGCTGACCCATCACTCCCAGTCCGATCACCCCAATGCTCAATACGCCTGGCACCACGTTCCGCCCGAAGTTCCGCAAAAGTCCCGCAGTGTAGGGGTCCCGCTACACTGGCGACCGCCGTCCGGCTTGGCCGGGCGGCCCGCGCACGCTTCTCCCGCAAGCGGCGTTCCCGGCCGGCATGACGGCCGCTCCCGCTGCCTGGCGGCGTTATCGTCGGCGGCTTCCCCGTCCGCACGCTCGCAACGCACCCACGCATGAACCCCGAAGCCAGCCAACTGTGGCGCGCCCCGCGCTGGGCCCTCGCCATCCTGCTGGCCGCGCTGGCCACGGTGGGACCGTTCTCGATCGACACCTACATCCCGGCCTTCGCCGGCATCGCCCAGGCGCTGGATGCAACGCCGATCGAGATGCAGCAGACGCTGTCGGGCTACCTGCTCGGCTTCGCGGTCATGAACCTGTTCCACGGCGCGCTGTCGGACAGCTTCGGCCGCCGCCCGGTCGTGCTGTGGGGCATGGCCGTCTTCGCCCTGTCCTCGATGGGCTGCGCGCTGGCCGGCAGCATCGGCCAGCTGGTGTTCTGGCGCACGGTGCAGGGGTTGTCGGCGGGGGCGGGCGTCGTGGTCTCGCGCGCCATCATCCGCGACATGTTCCCGCCGTCGGAGGCGCAGCGGGTGATGTCGCAGGTGACGATCTTCTTCGGCCTGGCGCCGGCGATCGCGCCCATGATCGGCGGCTTCCTCTACGTGCACGCCGACTGGCACGCCATCTTCTGGTTCCTGGTCTTCATCGGCGCGCTGCTGTTCGGCGTCACCTGGCGCCTGATGCCCGAGACCCTGCACCGCGACCACCGCCAGCCCTTCCACGTCGGCTCGCTGATGCGGGGCTACCGCTCGCTCGTCGGCAGCCGGCGTTTCCTGCTGCTGGCGCTGGCCAGCGGCATCCCGTTCAACGGCATGTTCCTGTACGTGCTGGCCGCGCCGGTCTTCCTGGGCGAGCACCTGGGCCTGGCGCCGACGCAGTTCTTCATCTTCTTCCTGTTCAGCATCGGCGGGATCATGGGCGGCGCCTGGCTCAGCGGCCGGCTGGCGGGCAGGATCGCGCCGCGCAAGCAGATCCGGCGCGGTTTCCTGATCATGGGCTTGACCTCCATCGCCAACGTCGTCTGCAACCTGACCTTGCCGCACAGCGCCTTCTGGGCCTTCCCGCTGATCAGCAGCTTCGCCTTCGGCTGGGCGCTGATGGTGCCGGTGGTGACGCTGCTGGTGCTGGACCAGGCGCCCGAGCGCCGCGGCATGGCGTCCTCGCTGCAGGCCTGCATCGGCAGCGCGGCCAACGGCCTGGTCGCCGGCGTGCTGGTGCCGCTGGTCATGCATTCGATGCTGGCGCTGGCGGTGACCTCCGCCGCCATGATGTGCATCGGCCTGGTCGCCTGGACCTGGGTCAAGCGCGAGGTGTCCGCGCCCCCGACGCCCGCGGCGTGACATCGGAGCGCCTGGCCGCTCCTTGCCCCCCGGCCACGCTCGCGGACCCTCAAGATGCGCGGGCACGCTCCGAAATAGAAGGGTGAACCTTCTGTCGTCCCCGGAGCCTCCTGTCATGTCCGACCGTCCCGCAACCGGTGCCCTGCTGCCGGCGGCCCTCTGCCTGTTCCTGCTGCTGCCCGCTACGCCGCGGGCGGCCGAGCCGGCTGCGCCCGCGCCCGCGCCGAAAGGGGAGGCGTCCGGCGAGCAGTTGCGCGATCGCCTGGCGGACCGTCTGAAGGAGGACGCCGCGGCGCTCAAGCTCAGCACCAAGCCCGCGGGGACGCCAGGTGCGGCGGACGTCAAGACCAGCAACCCGGTCGACCTGCGCGCCCGCCGTGCGGCCAAGCCCGCGGCGGCGGCCTCCGCGGCGAAGCCGTCGACGCCGTGGTCCTACACGGGCGAGGGCGCGCCGGACAAATGGGGCCAGCTGCAGCCCGAGTTCCGCCAATGCGCGATCGGCACCCGCCAGAGCCCGATCGACCTGCGCGACACCATCAAGGTCGACCAGGAGCGCCTCCAGTTCGACTACAAGCCCAGCAGCTTCTCGGTGGTCGACAACGGTCACACGATCCAGGTGAACGTGGCGCCGGGCAACGCCCTGACGATCATGGGTCGCCGCTACGAGCTGCAGCAATTCCACTTCCACCGTCCGAGCGAAGAGCGCATCAACGGCCGGCAGTACGACATGGTGGCGCACCTGGTCCACAAGGATGCCGACGGCCGCCAGGCCACGGTGGCGGTGCTGCTGGAGCGCGGCCAGGACCAGACGCTGATCCAGACCGTCTGGAACTACCTGCCGCTCGAACGCGGCGACACCTACGCGGCGCCCGTGCCGATCGACCTCACGCAGCTGCTGCCCCGGGACCAGGCCTACTTCTCGTACATGGGGTCGATGACCACGCCGCCCTGCACCGAAGGCGTGCTGTGGCTGGTGCTGCGCCAGCCGGTGCAGGTCTCGTCGCAGCAGATCTCGGTGTTCTCGCACCTGTACCCGATGAACGCCCGCCCGCTGCAGGCGCAGTCGGGCCGCCTCATCAAGGAATCGAACTGAACCCGGCAGGGCCCCGCGCCCGCCGACCCCTGACCGATTGAGCCGCGGAAGTGCTGTTTCCGCTTGGGCCGAGGCCGTGACCACCGTCACGCCTCGGCCTTCTTATTAGTGGAAACCCTTGGTTTCCGGTGGCGCCACCCGCACAATTTCGGCCTCCTCCCCCCAGGACTCCGCCGTGTTGAACACCATCAAGTCGCGCCTGATCGCGATCAGCATCCTCATCGTGGTGGCCGCCGTCGCGCTCGCCACCTTCGCCAGCTATTGGGCCGTGCGCGATCACGCGCGCCGCCAGGTGCAGGCGCAACTGACCGATCTGGCCACCGCCAATGCCGCGGGCGTCGCCGCCTGGGTGAAGACGCAGAAGGACGTGGTCGCCGCGATGGCGCCGGCCGCGCAGCTCGAGGACCCGCGCGCCGTGCTGACGCAGGCGTTGCAGTCGGGCCGGCTGGACCTGGCCTACGTCGGCGGCGCGGACAAGCGGATGATCTCCATCCCCGACCGCCAGCGCCCCGCGGACTACGACCCGACCGGTCGCGGCTGGTACAAGCTGGCGTCCGGCACGGACCAGCCGGTGATCACCGCGCCCTACGTGGCGGCGTCGAGCAAGAAGCTGGTCGTGACCTTCGCCAGCGCGGTGCGCGCGGGCGGCGAGCTCAAGGCCGTGGTCGGCACCGACGTGGCGCTGGACGACATCGTCGCGACCATGAAGTCGATCAAGCCGACGGCGAGCGGCTTCGCGATGCTGCTGGACAAACAGGGCACCGTGATCGCCCACCCGGACGCGGCGCTGACGCTCAAGCCGGTGAAGGACCTGTCCGCCGCGCTCGACGGCGCGTTGCTGGCGACCGCGCACGGCGACGAGCCGACGCTCGCCGAGGTCGGCGCCGGCCGCTTCTTCCTGAAGGCCGTGGACGTGCCGGGCACCGACTGGGTGCTGGTGGCCGCCGCCGAGCGCAACGAGGCCCTGGCCGCGCTGACCGACGTGCTGCGCAACGCGGGTCTGACGATGCTGGTGGTGACGGTCGTGGCGGCGCTGGTCGCCGCGGCCGCCGTGGGCGCGCTGCTGAAGGGCCTGGCCGGCATCAAGCGGGCGATGAACGACATCGGCGCCGGCGAGGGCGACCTCAGCCAGCGCCTGCAGGTGCGCGGCGAGGACGAGCTCGCGGACATCTCGCGCGGCTTCAACCAGTTCGTGCACAAGATCGAGCAGGTGATGCTGCAGGTGCGCGAGACCAGCCAGTCGATCGCGGTCGCGTCGCGCCAGATCGCCGCCGGCAACCATGACCTGAGCCAGCGCACCGAGGAGACGGCCAGCAACCTGCAGGAGACCGCCAGTTCGATGGAGGAGCTCACCAGCACCGTGGCCCACAGCGCCGCGAACGCCGAACAGGCGCGGCAACTGGCCGACACCGCCAGCCGCGTCGCGCGGCAGGGCGGGGAAGCGATGGGGCAGGTGGTCGCGACGATGCAGGAGATCAGCACGAGCTCGCGGCAGATCGGCGACATCATCGGCACGATCGACGGCATCGCGTTCCAGACCAACATCCTGGCGTTGAACGCGGCGGTGGAAGCCGCCCGCGCCGGCGAGCAGGGCCGCGGTTTCGCGGTCGTGGCGAGCGAGGTGCGGGCGCTGGCGCAGCGCTCGGCCGGCGCGGCCAGGGAGATCAAGTCGCTGATCACGGCCAGCGTCGAGCGCGTCGACACCGGCGCCCGCCAGGTCTCGAACGCCGGCCAGACGATGGACGAGGTGGTCGGCAGCGTGCAGCGCGTGGCGCAGATGATCGGGGAGATCAGCCACACCGCGCAGGAGCAGAGCCACGGCATCGGCCAGGTGAACGTCGCGGTGGCGCAGCTGGATCAGGTGACGCAGCAGAACGCGTCGCTGGTCGAGGAATCGGCGGCCGCCGCGGAGAGCCTCAAGGACCAGGCGCAGAAGCTTGCCGACGTGGTCGGCACCTTCCGCCTCAGCGGCTCGTCCGGAGCCTCCCCGACGAGGTTCTGACGCGCTCCCTTCTTGCTCCCTCTCCCGCTTGCGGAAGAGGGAAGGGGTGAGGGCCGGCGGCCGGTGCAGGACGGCGATGCCGGGCGCGACGCTCAGCGCGCCGGGTCGACCGCGTGGAAGCGCAGGAACATGTCGGTCGCCGAATCGGCCACCTGCCGCTGCTGCGTCGTGTCCAAGGGCGGCTGACCCATCGTGATCTGCGGCCAGAACGCGAAGCCCTTGACCAGCGCCTGCAACTGGGCCGCGGCGAAGGCCGGATCGCCTTCCTTCAGCCGCCCGTCCGCCATCGCCGCGCGGATCCACACGGTGAGCGCCTCCTCGCGGCCGCCGAGCCGGCACAACATCTCCCGCGCCCGCTGCGGCGCGTGGATCGCCTCGGCGATCAGCACCCGCGCCAGGTCCAGGAACTGCGGGTCGTCGCTCATCGCGAGCTTCTGCTCCACCAGCGTCAGCAATTGCTCGCGCAACGGTCGGTCGGCCCGGTAGGTCAGCTTCAGCTTCGCCTCGGTCGCCACCCACAGGCGCTCCAGGATCGCGTCGAACAGCGCGTCCTTGCCGCTGAAATGGTTGTAGACGGTGCGCTTGGACACCTGCGCCCGACCGGCGATGCGGTCCATGTTCGCGACCTCGAACCCGTGCTCGCGGAACTCCGCGATGGCCGCGTCGACGATCGCCTGCCGCTTGCGGTCGGTGAGCCGCACGCGCTCGGCGTCGCCGAACCCGGCGAGGTCCTCAGGCATCGGCGCGATCGGGGGGAGGGCGTCGGAAGTCATGGCATCAATCTTACACCGGGGAGTTTACTTTTCAGATCCCAGCGTCTAGACTGCCGCAAAACTACACTGTGTAGTGCAAGTTTCAGATGAGCCATTCCTCCCGACCTTCCATCACCCGCTCACTGTTGCCGCTGTCGCTCACCGCCCTGAGCGGCGTCGCCGCCGTCCTGATTGTTGGAGCCCTTGCCATGACCGCTTCCCGCGTGATGTCCTCCCCCGCCGTGGTGCCTGCCAGCGGCGCCACTGCGCCAGCGCCAGAGGGCAGCCAGCCGTCGCTGGAACAGTCGCCTCAATGGGCGAAAGGCAAGTTCCACAACCCGGCCGTGGAGCCCGACCAGGGCTTCTGGAAGACGATGGGCATCATGTGGGACTTCGCGTTCCACAAGCCCGCCGGCACCACGCCGGACAGCCCCATCGAGGTGAGGGCGCTGACCCGGGATCAGCTGCTGGCAGCGCCGGACCGGACGCTGTTCCGCCTCGGGCACTCGACGGTGCTGCTCAAGCTGCGCGGCCGCTTCTGGCTGACGGATCCGGTCTTCTCGGAACGCGCGTCGCCGTTCTCGTTCATGGGTCCGAAGCGTTTCCATGCGCCGCCCATCGCCCTCGACGAGTTGCCGGAGATCGAGGCCGTGATCCTGTCGCACGACCACTATGACCACCTCGACCACGACACCGTGCTGGCGCTGGCGCCCAAGGTGCGTCACTTCGTGACGCCGCTGGGCGTGGGGCAGCGCCTGATCGACTGGGGCGTCCCTGCGGCGAAGGTGCAGCAGTTCGACTGGTGGCAGGGCACGTCGATCGCCGGCGTGCAGCTGACGGCGACCCCGGCGCAGCATTTCTCCGGACGCAGCCTGAGCGACCGCAACTCGACGCTGTGGGCCTCGTGGGTGCTGATCGACGACGACCTGCGCGTGTTCTTCAGCGGCGACACCGGCTACTTCGACGGCTTCAAGGCGATCGGCGAGCGTTTCGGTCCCTTCGACCTGACCTTGATGGAGACGGGCGCCTACGACCCGCGCTGGCCCTACGTCCACATGCAGCCGGAGCAGACGATGCAGGCCCACGTCGACCTGAAGGGCAAGCGCCTGCTGCCCATCCACAACGGTACCTTCGACCTGGCCATGCACCGCTGGCAGGACCCGTTCGAGCGCATCAGCGCGCTGGCGCGGCTGCGCAAGGTGGAGCTGGTGACGCCGGTGATCGGCGCGCCGCTGGCGATCGAACAGCCGGGGCCGACGCCGCAGTGGTGGCAGGGCGCCCCCGCCGCGACCACCGAGCCGACCGGTGGACCGGCGGCGTCCGCCGCCAGCCGCTGAGGTCGGTCGTCTTCACAGGCGGATCCCCGCCGTTCATCCCCCTGCTCCCCCAGTTCCCCTCCAAAGCCCGGCCTCGCCGGGCTTTTTGCATTGCCCCCACTTTTCCACCATCGTCAGCAGGTTTCAGGTCGATTCGTGCGGATCGATGTCCCCCCTGCGCCTGCTTTTCGGTGTCGAGGTGGCCGCGGCTGTCCCGGTTTCGGGTGGGTACGACAGCCGGTTTGAGTTGATCCATCACTTGCACAGCAGTTCTTAAGTCCTTCATTCTGAACAACTTTTATTTCACGCACTGGCTTGATAATGGGAGCTAAGTAATTGATTTGATTGGGAAAAACGCCAAATTTCCTTGACCGGGCCCCGGACGACCATTAAAGTGGGAGAAAGTGCAATTCGGTGGGGCAAAGTGGCGAATGTCGTGTTTCAGGGGGCGAGTGCCTTGGCGTTGGACGCCAAGGGGCGCTTGACCGTCCCTGCACGGCACCGCGAGGTCCTGCAGGCGCTGTGCGGCGGCCAGCTGACGCTGACCAAGCACCCCGAAGGCTGCCTGATGGTCTTCCCCCGTCCCGCCTGGGAACAGTTCCGCGACAAGGTCGCCGCGCTGCCCATGTCCGCCGCCGGCTGGAAGCGGGTCTTCCTCGGCAACGCGCAGGATGTCGAGATCGACGCCGCCGCCCGCGTGCTGATCTCGCCCGAGCTGCGCACCGCCGCCGGCCTGCAGAAGGACACGATGCTGCTCGGCATGGGCAGCCACTTCGAACTCTGGGACGCCCAGGCCTACGCCGCCCACGAGGCCGCCGTGATGCAGTCCGAGATGCCGGCCGTGCTCCAGGACTTCAGCTTCTGACCGTCATGAGCGAGCCGACCCCTTCCTCCGCCGCCTCCGCCGCTCCCGTGTTCTCCCACACGACCGTGCTGCTGCACGAGACCGTCGACGGCGTGTTCACGACCCCCGACGGCCTCTACGTCGACGGCACCTTCGGACGCGGCGGCCATTCGCGCCTGCTGCTGTCGCGGCTGGGGGAGAAGGGGCGGTTGATTGCCATCGACCGCGATCCGGAGGCGGTCGCGGCCGCGACGTCCGGACAGACGCGGGTCGACGACCCGCGTTTCCACATCTGCCACAGCGCATTCGCCGACATGGCCGCGCAACTGGACGCGCTGGGCGTGGCGCAGGTCGACGGCATCCTGCTGGACCTGGGCGTCTCCAGCCCGCAGATCGACAACCCGGAGCGGGGCTTCAGCTTCCGCTTCGACGGCCCCCTCGACATGCGCATGGACACGACGCGGGGCGAAAGCGCCGCGGACTTCATCGCCCGCGCGGAGGTGGACCAACTTGCACAGGTGATCCGCGACTATGGCGAAGAACGGTTTGCTCTCCCGATTGCAAAGGCGCTTGTGGCTCGCCGGGAAGGCGGGCGCCCTGTCCGCACAACCGCCGAGCTTTCCCAAGTCGTGGCTGGTGCAGTCAAAACCCGCGAGCCGGGCAAGGACCCTTCGACGCGCACATTTCAGGCTCTACGGATATTCGTCAACGCCGAGCTTGAAGAGCTGCAGCAGGGGCTGAGCGCCGCGCTGGCCAGGCTCAAGCCGGGCGGCCGCCTGGCGGTGATCAGCTTCCACTCGCTGGAAGACCGCATCGTCAAGAACTTCATCGCCGAGCACAGCAAGGAAGTGTTCGACCGCCGCGCCCCGTTCGCCGAGCCCAAGCCGCAGCCCTTGCGCGCCATCGCGCGCATCAAGCCGAGCGAGGCCGAGGTCGCCGCCAATCCGCGCGCCCGCTCGTCGATCCTGCGCGTGGCCGAGCGCACCGACGCGCCGCTGCCGCCGCCGGTCGCCGAAGACACCGGCAAGCGCAAGAAGGGCGGTCGTCGATGATCGGCCGCCTGAACCTGCTGCTGATCGCCGCGGTGCTGGTGTCCGGCTTCTACCTGGTGCGCAGCGCCTACGAGTCGCGCCGCCTGTTCACCGAGCTCGATCGCGCGCAGACCGAGGGCCGCCGGCTCGATGCCGACTACCAGAAGCTGCTGGCCGACCGCCAGGCGCAGGCGACCAACCTGCGCGTCGAGCAGGTCGCGCGCGAGCGGCTGAAGATGCGTCCGATCTCGCCGGCGATCACCTTCAATCCGGACGCGCCGGCGATCGAGGCCAGCGGCGTGCGCGGTCGCGCGCCGGCCCAGGCGCAGGGGGCGGCCCGATGATCGGCAAGCTCCGCAAGAAGCTGGGGCACAGCGCCCGCAATGCCTCGCGCAACGCGGCCCGAAGCGCCGCGCGCAACGGCGTCACCCGCGGCGTCAGCTATTCGAGCAGCCCGCTGCTGGCGTCCAAGACGCCGCCGTGGCGCTCGCGTTTCCTGGTCGCGCTGGTGGGCCTGGCGTTCACCGGCCTGCTGGCCCGCGCGGCCTACATCCAGCTGATCGGCGAGGACTTCTTCCAGCGCCAGGGCGAGGCGCGCTACGCCCACAAGATGGAGCTGCCCGCCAGCCGCGGCAAGATCAGCGACCGCGGCGGCCAGGTGCTGGCCGCCAGCGTCGCCGTGCCGTCGATCTGGGCCTTCCCGAAGGAAGTCGACACCGATCCCGAGAAGCGCCGCCAGCTCGCGAAACTGCTCGACATGTCGCGCGCGGAGCTCGACAAGCGCCTCGACCCGGCCAACCGTTTCGTGTTCCTGCGCCGCCAGGCCGACGACGAGACCGCCCGCAAGATCAAGGAACTCGGCCTGAAGGGCGTGTTCCAGGACCGCGAGTACAAGCGCCAGTACCCCGAGGGCGAGGCCGCCGCGCACATCGTCGGCTTCACCAACCTCGAGGAGCAGGGCCAGGAAGGCATCGAGCTCGCGTTCCAGAAGGACCTGCAGGGCCGCGACGGCTCGCGCTCGGTCGTGCGCGACCGGCTGGGCCGCGTCGTCGAGGACATCGGCGAGCGCATCCCCGAGACCAACGGCAAGGACATCGAGCTGTCGATCGACGCGAAGGTCCAGTTCTTCGCCTACCAGCGCGTGCGCGACGCGGTGGCGGAGAACAACGCCAAGGCGGGCTCGGTGGTCGTGCTGGATGCCCGCACGGGCGAGGTGCTGGCGCTGGCCAACTATCCGAGCTACGACCCGGGCCACCGCCAGAACCTGTCCGGCGAGCAGCTGCGCAACCGCGCGCTGACCGACGTCTTCGAGCCCGGCTCGACGATGAAGCCGTTCACGACCGCGCTGGCGCTGGAGACCGGCCGCGTGCGTCCCGACACGCTCTTGAGCACGGGCCCGCGCAGCGTGGTGATCTCCGGCTGGTCGCCGACCGACGCGCACCCGCACGGCGACCTGACCGTGACGCAGGTGATCCAGAAGTCCAGCAACATCGGCGCCGCGCGGATGGCGCTGATGATGCAGCCGCGCGAGATGCACGAGATGTTCACCGCGATCGGCCTGGGCCAGCGCCCGCAGATCGACTTCCCCGGCGCGGTGACCGGCAAGCTGCGCCCGTGGAAGAGCTGGCGGCCGATCGAGCAGGCGACGATGAGCTACGGCTACGGCCTGTCCGCGTCGCTGCTGCAGCTGGCGCGCGCCTACACGGTCTTCGCGCGCGACGGCGACATCATCCCGATCACGATGACCAAGCACCCGGCCGACCAGCCGGTGAACGGCATCAAGGTCTTCAGCCCCAAGGTCGCCGCGGACATCCGCGGCATGCTGCAGATGGCGGCCGGGCCGGGCGGCACGGCGCCGCAGGCGATGGTGCCCGGCTACAGCGTCGGCGGCAAGTCCGGCACGGCGCACAAGCAGGAAGGCAAGGGCTACGCGAGCCACAAATACCGTTCGTGGTTCGTGGGCATCGCGCCGATTTCCAGGCCGCGCATCATCGTGGCGGTGATGGTCGACGAGCCGAAGAACGGCCAGTACTTCGGCGGCGCGGTCGCGGGTCCGGTCTTCAGCCAGGTGGTGGCGCAGACGCTCAGGTTGCTGGGCGAGGCGCCGGACCTCGACGTGAAGCCGCAGATCGTGGCGCAGCAACGGCTGCAAGCCGTCGACGAGAGTTTCTGAGCGGGCGCTAACCATGTTGATGCATCTGAAATCCCCCGAAGCCGCCGCCCGCTGGCTGCAGGAATGGACCCCGAGCGGCCAGCTGCGCACGGACAGCCGCGCCGTGGGCCCGGGCGACGCGTTCATCGCGTGGCCGGGTTATGCGAAGGACGCGCGGCAGTTCGTCGCGGGCGCGCTGGCGGCCGGCGCGGCGACCGCGCTGGTGGAGCACGCCGGCGCGGCCGGGTACGGCTTCACCGACGCGCGCATCGCGTCGCTGCCGGACCTGAAGCTGAACTGCGGCCGCATCGCGTCGGCGTTCTACGGCGAACCGAGCCGGCGCCTGAACGTGCTCGCGGTCACCGGCACGAACGGCAAGACCTCCAGCGCCTGGTGGATCGCGCAGGCGCTGACGCTGCTGGGCTCGCGCTGCGGCGTGATCGGCACGCTGGGTGTCGGCCAGCCGCCGGTGCCGGCCGTGGGGCAGGGCGCCGTGCCGGGAGCGGCGACGTCCGCGTCGATCGAAGCCACCGGCCTGACGACGCCCGATCCGGTCCGCCTGCAGGAAGCCTTCAAGCGCATGGCCGACGACGGTTTCGGCGCGTGCGCGATCGAGGCCTCGTCGATCGGCATCGAGGAACACCGGCTGACCGGCACGACCCTCCAGGTCGCGCTGTTCACCAACTTCACGCAGGACCATCTGGATTACCACGGCGGCATGGACGCCTACTGGGCGGCCAAGCGCAAGCTGTTCGACTGGGACGGCCTGAAGGCCGCGGTGCTGAACCTCGACGATCCCAAGGGCGTCGAGCTGGCGGCCGAACTGGGCGCCGCCGGCAAGCTCGACGTGTGGACCTACGGCCTGGACCGCGCCGACGCGCGCCTGAGCGCCGTCGACCTGCGCCACGACGCCCACGGCCTGGCGTTCACGCTGCGCGAGGGCGCCGCGTCGGTGCCGGTGCAGACCGGCCTGATCGGCGACTACAACGTGTCCAACCTGCTCGGCGTGATCGCCGGGCTGCGGGCGCTGGGCCATGGGCTCGAGGACATCGCGCGCGTGGCCGCGCTGGTGACGCCGGTGCCGGGCCGCATGCAGCGCGTGGGCAGCGGTCGCGAGCTGCCGCAGCTGGTGGTCGACTACGCCCACACGCCGGACGCGCTGGAGAAGGCGCTGAGCGCGCTGCAGCCGCTGGCCGCCGCGCGCGGGGGCGAGCTTCGTGTCGTGTTCGGTTGCGGCGGCGACCGCGATCCGACCAAGCGCCCGCTGATGGGCGCGATCGCCGCGCGGCTGGCCGCGCACGTCGTGCTGACCAGCGACAACCCGCGCACCGAGGACCCGCTGAAGATCCTCGCCGACATCGAGGCCGGCCTGCCGGCCGGTCTGACACCTGGTGCGACGCGTGAAGTGATCGCGGACCGTGCGGCAGCGATCTCGCGCGCCGTCGACCAGGCGGGCGCGCGCGATGTCGTGCTCGTCGCCGGCAAGGGCCACGAGGATTACCAGGAGATCCGCGGCGAGCGCCGTGCGTTCTCCGACGTGCAGGCGGCTCGCGCCGCGTTGATCGAAAGGGCGGGGCTGTGATGCTGACGCTCGGACGCGCGTTCGACCTGCTGTCGCCGCTGCTGCCCGCTGCGACGCTGGTCGGCGAGCCTGCCACGCCGCTGCTGCGCGTGCACACCGACACGCGCTCGCTGCGCGCGGGGGACCTGTTCGTCGCGCTGCGCGGCGAACGTTTCGACGCGAACGATTTCCTGGCCCAGGCGAAGGCCTCCGGCGCGGCCGCGGCCATCGCCGAACGCGGCCTGGCCGAGGCAGGCCTGCCCGGCCTGCTGGTGCCCGACGCGAAGGCCGCGCTGGGCCTGCTCTCGCAGGCCTGGCGCGAACAGCACCATCTGCCGGTGATCGCCGTCACCGGCAGCAACGGCAAGACCACGGTGACGCAGATGATCGCGTCCATCCTGCGCGCCTGGCTGGGCGACGCGGCGATGCTCGCGACCGAAGGCAACTTCAACAACGAGATCGGTGTGCCGCTGACGCTGCTGCGCCTGCGCCAGAACGACGCCGTGTGGCATCGCGCGGCGGTGGTCGAGCTCGGCATGAACCACCCGGGCGAGATCGCGCCGCTGTCCGCGATGACGCAGCCGACGGTCGCGCTGGTCAACAACGCGCAGCGCGAGCATCAGGAGTTCATGCACACCGTCGAGGCGGTCGCGCGCGAGAACGGCGCCGTGATCGACGCGCTCGGCACGGCGGGTGTCGCGGTGTTCCCCGCTGAAGATCCCTGCGCGCCGGTGTGGCAGTCGCAGGCCGTGGGCCGCGCGACGCTGACCTTCGCGCTTCAAGGCCAGGCCGACGTGATGGGCCGCGCGCAATGGGTCGCGCCGGCCGATGCGAGCGTCGCAGCCGCCGCCGCTGTCGCAAGCGCTGCGGTCGGCGCCGGCGGCCCCGGTGATGTCGGTGGTGTTGGTGTTGGTGTTGGTGGTGTCGGTGGTGCGGGCCATTGGGCGATCGAGATCCTCACGCCCGCCGGGACCATCCCGGTCGCGCTGGCGATGGCCGGGCAGCACAACGTCCGCAACGCGCTGGCTGCCGCGGCCTGCACGCTGGCCGCGGGCGCGCCGCTGGCGGCGATCCGCGACGGGCTGCAGTCGTTCAAGGCCGTGAAGGGCCGCTCGGCGCTGCAGACGGCGGTGTGGCAGGGCCGTCGCATCACGCTGATCGACGACAGCTACAACGCCAACCCCGACAGCGTGCGCGCCGCCATCGACGTGCTGGCCGAGCTGCCGGGCACGTCCTGGCTGGTCCTCGGCGACATGGGCGAGGTCGGCGAGCAGGGCCCCGCCTTCCACCAGGAAGTCGGCGCCCATGCGGCCGACCAGGGCCTGGCCGCGCTGTGGACGGCCGGCGCCGCCGCGCGCGACGCCGCGACCGCGTACGGCGCGGGCGCCCGCGCGTTCGACACCGTCGCCGACCTGATCGGTGCGCTGAAGGACGCGCCGCAAGTGCAGAACATCCTGGTCAAGGGTTCGCGCTTCATGAAGATGGAACAGATCGTGGCCGCCTTGCAGTCCGGCGGCCCAGGAGACCCCCATGCTGCTTAGTCTGGCCCAGTGGCTGCAGGCCAACTACCCTGAACTGGGGTTTCTTCGTGTCTTCAACTACATCACCTTCCGCGCGGTGATGGCGGCGCTGACGGCGCTGCTGATCGGCCTGGCCTTCGGCCCGTGGGTGATCCGCCGCCTGACCGAGCTCAAGATCGGCCAGCCGATCCGCGAGTACGGCGTGCAGCAGCATCTGGCCAAGAGCGGCACGCCGACCATGGGCGGCGTGCTGGTGCTGATCGGCATCGGCATCTCGACGCTGCTGTGGTTCGACTGGTCCAACCGCTTCGTCTGGGTGGTGATGCTGGTGACGATGGGCTTCGGCCTGATCGGCTGGGTGGACGACTACCGCAAGGTGGTCAACAAGGACCCCGAGGGCATGCGCAGCCGCGAGAAGTTCCTGTGGCAGTCCCTCATCGGCCTGATCGCCGCGATCTACCTGGCCTTCAGCGTGTCGGAGACCAGCTTCCTGGGCGTGGTGCAGCTGTTCTTCCGCTGGGTCACGAGCGGCTTCTCGACCGAGCTGCCGCCCAAGGCCGACCTGATGCTGCCCTTCTTCAAGTCGATCAGCTACCCGCTGGGCGTGTTCGGCTTCATCGGGCTGTCCTACCTCGTCATCGTGGGCACCAGCAACGCGGTGAACTTCACCGACGGGCTGGACGGCCTGGCGATCATGCCGGTGGTGATGGTGGGCTCGGCGCTGGGCGTCTTCGCCTACGTGACGGGCTCGTCGGTGTACAGCCGCTACCTGCTGTTCCCCTACATCCCCGGCGCCGGCGAACTGCTGATCTTCTGTGCCGCGCTCGCGGGCGCGGGGCTGGCCTTCCTGTGGTTCAACGCGCACCCGGCGCAGGTCTTCATGGGCGACGTGGGCGCGCTGGCGCTGGGCGGCGGCCTGGGCACCCTGGCCGTCATCACGCGCCAGGAGATCGTGCTCGGCATCATGGGCGGCGTCTTCGTCGCCGAGGTGCTGTCGGTGATGCTGCAGGTGACCTGGTTCAAGTACACGAAGAAGAAGTACGGCGAGGGCCGGCGCATCTTCAAGATGGCGCCGCTGCACCACCACTTCGAGAAGTCGGGCTGGAAGGAGACGCAGGTCGTCATCCGGTTCTGGATCATCACGATGCTGCTGTGCCTGGTCGGCCTGGCCAGCCTGAAGCTGCGCTGAGCGGAACGGAACGACGATGTCCTCCCTGCACTTCCCGGCGCTCTTCCAGGACCGGCACGCCCTCGTGCTGGGCCTGGGCGACTCCGGGCTCGCGATGGCGGCCTGGGCCGCGCGCCTGGGCGCGCGCGTCACCGTCTGGGACAGCCGCGAGCAGCCGCCGCAGTTGGCCGCGCTGCGCGAGCGTCTGCCGGACGCCGCGTTCGAGCACGGCGACTTCTCGCCGGAATTGCTGGCCACGATCGATCACAGCTGGGTGCTGCTGAAGAGCCCCGGCCTGTCGCCGCTGGACGCGCGGCTGAAGCCGCTGCTCGCGCGGGCGGAAGAGATCGGCCTGCGCGTGCGCGGCGAGCTGGAGCTGTTCGCGCACGCGCTGGCGGAGCTGAAGACCTTGTATCGCTACGAGCCCGGCGTGCTCGCGATCACCGGCACCAACGGCAAGACGACGACCACCAGCATGACCGCGCTGCTGGTCGAACGCGCCGGCCGCCGCGTGGCGATGGCCGGCAACATCGGTCCGACGCTGCTGGGCACCTTGAGCGACGCGCTCGACAAGGAGCCGATGCCGCAGCCGAAGCAGGACGAGGTCGCCGCCGACATCGCCGCCGAAGCCGATGCGGCCGACGCCGCGGATGAAGCCGTCGTCGACCTGGCCGTGGCGTCCGTCGTGTCGACGGAGCCCGGAGAGACCGTCGCGGTCGAGGACGTCGGCGAGGTGCCCGAAGTCCCGAACGCCGACGTGCTGCTGGAATCGTTCGACGCGAACGAGATCGAGCCGGCCGACATCGCCGGTTCGACCGGGCCGGTCGAGCCCCTTGCATCGATTGAACCTGCGGCGCAGTCCGCGGCTGCGCAGGCGTCGACCGACGACCGCACGGCGCTGGAGACCGTCGCCGACCTGCTCGACGAGCAGCCGCTGCCGATCAAGCCGCCGGCGCCCAGGCCGGCCGAGTTCGAGGTGCTGCCGCAGGTCTGGGTGCTGGAGCTGTCGAGCTTCCAGCTGGACGGCGTGAAGGGCTTCGAGCCGAGCGCCGGCGCGGTGCTCAACATCACGCAGGACCACCTGGACTGGCACGGCGACATGCCGGCCTATGCCCGCGCCAAGGGCCGCGTCTTCGGCGAGCACGGCGTGCTGGTCATCAACCGCGACGACCCCGAGGTCGAGGCGCTGGTGCCCGCGCCGATCACCGTCAAGCAAGGCCGCGGCCGCCCGGCGAAGGTGGTCGAGCGCCAGGTCGTGCGCTTCGGCCTGGATGCGCCGCGCCGTCCCGGCGACTTCGGCCTGCTGCTCGAGAACGGCATGGCCTGGCTGGTCCGCGCCCGCGAGCAGGAAGAAGAGCTGAAGGGCCTGAAGCGCCGCAAGGACGACGAGGAGGACCTCATCATCCAGCGCCTGATGCCCGCCGACGCGCTGCGCGTGCGCGGTCGCCACAACGCCGCGAATGCGCTGGCGGCGCTGGCGCTGGCCACGGCCATCGACTGCCCGCTGGCGCCGATGCTGCACGGCCTGCGCGAGTACCGCGGCGAGCCGCACCGCGTCGAGTTCGTCACCTCGATCAAGGGCGTCGATTTCTACGACGATTCCAAGGGCACCAACGTCGGCGCCACCGTCGCCGCCGTCATGGGCCTGGGCGCCGACCGCGCGCCGGCCAAGCTGGTGATGATCCTGGGCGGCGACGGCAAGGGGCAGGACTTCTCGCCGCTCGCCACGCCGATCGCGCTGCATGCGCGCGCGGTGGCGCTGATCGGCCGCGACGCGCCGCAGATCGAGGCCGCGCTGCAGGACAGCGGCGTCGTGATGCATCGCCACGACTCGCTCGAGGCCGCGACGCACTGGTCGCTCGCCCAGGCGCAAGCCGGCGACAGCGTGCTGCTGAGCCCGGCCTGCGCCAGCCTGGACATGTTCCGCAACTACGCCCATCGCGCCGAGGTGTTCATCGCCACCGTGCGCGAACTGGCGGAAGACGAGGGCCTCATCGGATGAGCGGCGCCTCCTTCTTCGAGACCGTGAGCGAGCGGGTGAGCGAGCGCGTGCGCGCGCTGGCCTCGCGCCGCGGGACGGGTGCGCGCGCCGCGGGCGCCGGCGGTGCCGGCAGCATCGACGTGCCGGTGCGCGACTGGGTGTCCACCTCGGCCGGCCAGCCCACGCGCCTGCTGGGCTTCGACCTGACGCTGATCTGGGTCGTGCTGTCGCTGCTCGCGCTGGGCCTGCTGATGGTCTATTCGGCCTCGATCGCGCTGCCCGACAACCCCAAGTTCGCGAAGTACCAGCCGATGCACTTCTTCGTGCGTCAGAGCCTGTTCATCGCGATCGGCCTGCTGGCGGGCTGGATCACCGTGATGGTGCCGGTGAGCTTCTGGGAGCGCCACGCGCCCAAGATCTTCGTCGTCGCGCTGGCGCTGCTGATGGTCGTGCTGATCCCGCACGTCGGCAAGGGCGTCAACGGGGCGCGCCGCTGGCTGCCGCTGGGCGTCATGAACTTCCAGCCCTCCGAGCTGGCCAAGCTGGCCATCGCGATGTACGCGGCCAACTACATGGTCCGCAAGATGGAGGTGAAGGAGAACTTCGTCCGCGCCGTGTGGCCGATGGCCGCCGCCCTGGCCTTCACCGGCATGCTGCTGCTGGCGGAGCCGGACATGGGCGCCTTCATGGTCATCGCGGCCATCGCGATGGGCATCCTGTTCCTGGGCGGCGTCAACGGCCGCATGTTCTTCCTCAGCGTCGCGGTGCTGATCGGCGCCTTCGTGCTGATGATCACCTTCAGCGACTTCCGCCGCGAGCGGATCTTCGCCTACCTGAATCCGTGGGACGAGAAGTACGCGCAGGGCAAGGCCTACCAGCTGACGCATTCGCTGATCGCCTTCGGCCGCGGGGAGTTCTTCGGCCAGGGCCTGGGCGCCAGCCTCGAGAAGCTGCATTACCTGCCCGAGGCCCACACCGACTTCCTGCTCGCCGTGATCGGCGAGGAGCTCGGCTTCATCGGCGTGGCTGTCGTGATCTTCGCGTTCTTCTGGCTGTCGCGCCGGCTCTTCCACATCGGCCGCCAGGCGGTGGCGCTGGACCGCGTCTTCGCCGGCCTCTACGCGCAGGGCATCGGGATCTGGATGGGCGGCCAGGCCTTCATCAACATGGGCGTGAACCTCGGTGCGCTGCCGACCAAGGGCCTGACGCTGCCGCTGATGAGCTACGGCGGCTCGGCCACCGTCTTGAATTGCGTTGCCTTGGCCATCTGCCTGCGCATCGACATCGAGAACAGACAATTGATGCGAGGGGGCCGCGCATGAGTGCAGCGCCGGGCCGCCCCAAGCAAGCTCACGTCCCGTCGGGGGACCGGACGCGGCGTGCCGCGGACGAGGGGTCCACATGAGCACGCGTCACCTCGTCGTGATGGCCGCCGGTACGGGCGGTCACGTCATTCCTGGATTGGCCGTGGCTGCGGAAATGCAGCGGCGCGGCTGGACCGTGTCCTGGCTCGGCACCGAAGCCGGCATGGAGAACAAGCTCGTGCCGCCGTCCGGCCTGCCGATGGACCGGCTGTCCTTCGCCGGACTGCGCGGCAAGGGCCTCAAGCATTCGCTGCTCGGCGTCGTGCGCCTGTTCAAGGCGCTGGGGCAGAGCGCCCACGTCTTCAGCGCGCGCAAGGCCGACGCGGTGCTCGGCATGGGCGGCTACGTCTGCTTCCCCGGCGGCCTGATGGCCTGGGTGATGCGGCGTCCGCTGATGCTGGTGAACGCCGACGCGGCGCTGCTGCTGTCCAACAAGGCGCTCGCGCCGGTCGCGAGGAAGATCGCCTTCGGCTTCGACGGCCTCGCCGCCGCGCAGCAGAAGAAGAGCGTCGTCACCGGCAACCCGGTCCGCGTCGAGATCGAGGACCTGCCCGCGCCCGAGCTGCGCTTCGCCGATCGCAACGGTCCGCTGAAGGTGCTGGTGGTCGGCGGCTCGCTGGGGGCGCGTGCGATCAACGACGTGCTGCCGCAGACGCTCGCGCTGTGGGACGAGCACCAGCGGCCGCTGGTCACGCATCAGACGGGCGAAGCCAACTTCCCGCTCGTGCAGGCCGCCTACGCGAAGGTGGGCGTTCAGGCCGAGGTCGTGCCCTTCATCACCGACATGGCGCAGCGCCTGGCCGACGCCGACGTGGTGATCTGCCGCGCCGGCGCGGTGACGGTGTCCGAGCTGTGCGCGGCCGGCGTCGCGAGCATCCTGGTGCCGCTGGTCGTGAGCACGACTTCGCACCAGCGCGACAACGCGCAGTACATGGCGCAGCACAACGCGGGCACGCACCTGCCCCAGGGCGAGCTCAGCGCGCAGGCGCTGTTCGACCTGCTGCAGCAGCCGCGCGAGCACTGGCTGGCGATGGCCTCGAAGGCGCGCTCGCTGGCGCGTCCGCGCGCGGCGGGCCGCGTGGCCGATGAACTCGAGGCGCTCGTCAACGAGCGCGACGCCAAGTCCGGCAACGGAGCGCGCGCATGAAACACGCCCTCCAACGCATCCACTTCACCGGCATCGGCGGCGCCGGCATGAGCGGCATCGCCGAACTGCTGGTGGCGCAGGGCTATCGCGTCAGCGGCTCCGACCAGGGCGAGAGCGAGACCACGCGTCGCCTGCGCGCGCTGGGCGTCCACGTGAAGATCGGCCATGCCGCCGAACACGTCGGCACCGCGCAGGTGCTGGTCAAGTCCAGCGCGATCAAGGCCGACAACCCCGAGCTGATGGCCGCCCACCAGCACGGCATCCCCGTGCTGCTGCGCGCGCAGATGCTGGCCGAGCTGATGCGCCCGCGCATGGGCATCGCCGTCGCCGGCACGCACGGCAAGACGACGACGACCTCGCTGCTGACGACGGTGATGCAGCAGGCCGGGCTCGATCCGAGCTATGCGATCGGCGGGCAGCTGCTGGCCGCGGGCGCCAACGCGGCGCTGGGCGGCGGGCTGCACATGGTCGTCGAGGCGGACGAATCGGACGCCTCCTTCCTGCACCTGCTGCCGCAGCTGGCGATCGTCACCAACATCGACGCCGACCACATGGACACCTACGGGCATGACATGGCCCGTCTGCGTCAGGCCTTCGTCGACTTCCTGCACCGGATGCCGTTCTGGGGCGCGGCCGTGCTCTGCGGCGACGATGCCGGCGTGCGCAGCATCGTGCCGATGTTGTCGCGGCCGGTGATCCTCTACGGGTTCGACGCGGGCAACGCCGTGCGCGCGACCGATGTCGCCGCCGAAGCGGGCGGAGGCATGCGCTTCGTCGCGCTGCGCCGCGACCGCCAGGGCCGCGAGCTGCCGGCGCTGAACGTGCTGCTGCGCCTGAACGGCCAGCACAACGTGCTGAACGCGTTGTCGGTGATCGCGATGGCGATGGAGCTGGGCGTCGACGACGCCGCGCTGCTGCAGGGCTTGGCGAATTTCGGCGGCGTGGGCCGCCGCTTCCAGTCCTATGGCGAGCTGCCGGTGATGAACACCGCCGAGAGCGCCGACGCCGCGTCGGCCGGCGCGGCATCCGGCGGCGCGGCAGGCCCTGGCACCGCACTGCTCATCGACGACTACGGCCACCACCCGGTGGAAATGCAGGCCGTGCTGAAGGCCGCGCGCGGCGCCTATCCGGGCCGTCGCCTGGTGCTGGCCTTCCAGCCGCACCGCTACACGCGCACCCGCGACTGCTTCGAGGAATTCGCCGACGTCCTGGCACAGGCCGACGGCGTGCTGCTGACCGAGATCTATGCCGCCAGCGAGTCCCCGCTGCCCGGCATCAGCGGCGAAAGCCTGGCGCGCGCGGTCACCGACCGCGGCACCGCGGCGGGCTTCGTCGGCGACTGGCAGGGACTGCCGCAGGCGATCGCCCACCAGGCGCGCGCCGGCGATGTGGTGATCGTGATGGGGGCCGGCTCGATCGCCGCCGTCCCCGCGCGCACCGTTGAACTCATGACGAAGGGAGGCCGCGCATGACCACGGACCTCGGCAATGCTTCCGCGCCCTCGGCGCTGTATCACCACCTGGGCATCGATCGCATCGACGCGAAGTCGCTCGGCAAGGTCGCCGTGCTCTTCGGCGGCGACTCGGCCGAACGCGAGGTCTCGCTGATGTCGGGCAGCGGCGTGCTGGCCGCGCTGCAGTCCGAAGGCGTGGACGCGCATGCCTTCGACCCGGGCCAGCGCAACCTGCTCGAGCTCAAGTCGGAGGGTTTCCAGCGCGCCTTCATCGCGCTGCACGGCCGCCACGGCGAGGACGGCACGGTGCAGGGCGCGCTCGAGCTGATGGGCATCCCCTACACGGGCTCCGGCGTGATGGCCTCGGCCATCGCGATGGACAAGATCACGACCAAGCGCGTCTGGCTGGCCGACCAGCTGTCGACGCCGCGCTGGGTCAGCCTCAAGCGCGGCGAGCTGCAGCGCGAGCGCGTCCGCGCCGTGCCGGATGAACTCGGTCTGCCGATCTTCGTCAAGCCGCCGCACGAGGGCTCCTCCATCGGGGCGAGCAAGGTGATGGGCTACTCGGACATGCAGGCGGCGGTTGAACTCGCCGCGAAGTACGACGCCGAAGTGCTGTGCGAGGAATTCGTCGACGGCGCCGAGCTGACCTGCCCGGTGCTGGGCGAAGGCGCCGATGCGATCGCGCTGCCGGTCATCGAGATCCGCGCCGAAGGCGGCAACTACGACTACCAGAACAAGTATTTCACCGACACGACCCAGTATCTGGTCGGCCAACTGCCGGCCGACGAGCAGGCCCGCGTGCAAGACCTGGTGCTGGCCGCCTACCGCTCGCTGGGCGCGCGCGGCTGGGGCCGCGTCGACGTGATGCGCCGCAACGCCGACGGCCGGCTGTTCCTGCTGGAGATCAACACCTCGCCGGGCATGACCTCCCATTCGCTGGTGCCGAAGGCCGCCGCCGCCGTCGGCATCTCCTACCCGAAGCTGTGCCTGTACCTCCTGTCGCAAGCGCGGCTGGACAGTCAGGCCTGAACGGATTCGCACGAGACCCCGAGCCACCGCCATGGGCGCCACCTTCACCCACACCGCCAGCCCGCTGCCGCCGGACATCCGCGTGATGAACGGCGTGGCCGGCCTGCTGCTGGCCGTCGTGGCGCTGGCCGCGGGGGCGGTGGGCCTGCATTGGCTGGCGAGACAACCGGCGTTCTCGATCAAGTCGATCACGGTCGAGGGCGACGTGAGCCGCAACAGCAGCGCGTCGCTGCGCGCCAACGCGCTGCCGCGGCTGACCGGCAATTTCCTGACGATGAACCTGCAGCAGGCGCGCGCCGCCTTCGAGTCGGTGCCCTGGGTGCGGCACGCGACCGTGCGCCGGGTGTGGCCGCTGCACCTCGTGGTCGCGCTCGAGGAGCACCGTCCCGCCGCCTACTGGGAAACCAAGGCCGAAAACGCCGACGCGGACAGCGAGGCGGTCGTCGATACCCGGCTGGTGAACAGTTTCGGCGAGGTCTTCGAGGCGAATCTCGGCGACGTCGAGGATGAGGACCTGCCCACCCTGGCCGGTCCCGCCAAATCCTCCGCCGCGATGCTGGCGATGTGGCGGCAACTCGATCCCTTGACCCACGGAAAACTGGACGAGGGCGTCGCCCGGCTGGATTTGTCCGGCCGCGGCTCCTGGAAGGCGACGCTCGAGAAGGGGGCGATCGTCGAGCTCGGCCGCGGCAGCGAGGCCGAGGTCGTCGCCCGGTATGGCCAGTTCATCGCCAGCATTCCCCAGATCACCGCCCGCTACCGCAGCTCGCTGGTATCGGCGGACCTCCGCCACGAATCCGGATATGCGGTCCGGCTCGCGGGCGTGACGACGGTTACCACTGCGCCCAAGGGCGCCAAGAAGAATTGAGGACAGGCATGGCCAAGGAATACAAGGATTTGGTCGTCGGGTTGGACATCGGCACCGCCAAGATCATGGCGGTGGTGGCCGAGGTGATGGGGGACGGCCAATTGCGCATCGCCGGTCTGGGCGTCGCGCCCAGCCACGGCCTCAAGCGCGGCGTCGTGGTCAATATCGACGCCACCGTCCAGTCCATCCAGCAGGCCTTGAAAGAGGCCGAAATGATGGCCGACTGCCGGATTTCGAGGGTTTATACCGGGATTACCGGCAGCCATATCCGCGGCCAGAACTCGACCGGGATGGTGATCGTGCGGGACAAGGAAGTCACGCCGGTGGATGTCGCCCGGGTCGTGGAAACCGCCAAGGCCATCAATATCCCCAACGACCAGCGCCTGCTTTTGGTCGAACCCCAGGAATTCGTCATCGACGGCCATGAGGTGAAAGAGCCGATCGGCATGAGCGGCGGCCGCCTGGAGGTCAAGGTCCACATCGTGACCGGCGCCCAGAGCGCGGCCGAGAACATCGTCAAGTGCGTGCGCCGCTGCGGGCTGGAAGTCGAGCAACTCGTGCTGAATCCTAGCGCTTCCAGTTTGGCGGCACTGACTTCGGACGAGCGCGACCTGGGCGTCGCCTTGGTCGACATCGGCGCCGGCACGACCGACGTGGCGATTTTCACGGGCGGCTCCATCCGCCATACCGCGGTGATTCCGATCGCCGGCGACCTGATTACCAGCGATATCGCGATGGCGCTGCGCACCCCGACCAAGGATGCGGAGGAAATCAAGGTCGAGCATGGCGTGGCCAAGCAATTGCTGGCCGATCCGGCGGATCAGGTGGAAGTTCCGGGTTTGGGCGACCGGGCACCCCGCATGCTCTCCAAGCAGGCTTTGGCCGGGGTCATCGAACCTCGGGTCGAGGAAATCTTCTCGCTGGTCCACCAGGTCATCCGGGAATCCGGCTACGAAGAGCTGTTGTCCTCCGGAATTGTCCTGTCGGGCGGTTCCTCGGTGATGCCGGGGATGGTGGAACTGGCCGAGGATATTTTCCTGAAACCGGTACGTCGGGGAAATCCGACCTACAACGGCGCATTGTTCGACATGGTGGCCAATCCCCGTTCGGCCACCGTGATGGGATTGTTGGAGGAAGCGCGGCTGTCGCGCACACGGGGATTCAAGGCGGCGCAGCAGGCGGGGTCGGTGAAGACCTTGTTCGGTCGCGCCAAGGACTGGTTCCTGGGGAATTTCTAAGAAGCTGGCTCTGACCGGCTCACGCTTTCTTTACGACGTTTGAGGGTTTTGCCCCCTAAAAAAGGGTGGATCCCACTTCTATTTTGCTGATGGCAACTGCACAATATGGACAGGAGGTTTGATATGGCGATCGAGATGATCGAAGAGTTTGATCAAGGCACCCAGATCAAGGTGATCGGCGTGGGCGGCGGCGGCGGCAACGCGGTCGAGCACATGATCAGCCAAGGTGTCCAGGGCGTGGAATTCATCGTGGCCAACACGGATGCCCAAGCCCTGAATCGCTCCAAGGCCGATCAACTCCTGCAACTGGGCCATACCGGCCTGGGCGCCGGCGCGAAACCCGAGGTCGGCAAAACCGCCGCCGAGGAAGCCGAGGCGCGCATCCGCGAATCCATCACCGGCGCGCACATGCTGTTCATCACCGCCGGCATGGGCGGCGGGACCGGCACCGGCGCGGCGCCCGTGATCGCCCGCGTGGCCAAGGAGATGGGCATCCTGACCGTCGGCGTGGTCACCAAGCCGTTCGAGTTCGAAGGCAACCGCCGCGGCAAGGCCGCGGACCTGGGCCTGCAGGAACTCGAGGCCAACGTGGACTCGCTGATCGTCGTGCTCAACGACAAGCTGCTGGAAGTGCTGGGCGACGACGTCACGCAGGACCAGGCCTTCGCGCACGCCAACGACGTGCTGAAGAACGCGGTCGGCGGCATCTCCGACATCATCCACATGCCGGGCCTGGTCAACGTCGACTTCGAAGACGTGAAGACCGTGATGAGCGAGCCGGGCAAGGCGATGATGGGCACGGCCGTGGCCGCCGGTCCGGACCGCGCGTCCAAGGCCGCGGAAGGCGCGGTGGCCTGCCCGCTGCTGGAAGGCATCGATCTGTCCGGCGCGCGCGGCGTGCTGGTGCTGATCGCGGCCAGCCGCAACAACTTCAAGCTGGCCGAGAGCCGCAACGCGATGACCGCGATCAAGCGCTACGCCGCTGAAGACGCGCACATCATCTACGGCACCGCCTACGACGAATCGCTGGGCGACCAGCTGCGCGTCACCGTGATCGCGACCGGCCTGAGCCAGCGCGCCGCGGCGCGCCAGCAGCCGCAGCTCGTCGTGCAGCAGCCGCAGCTGCGCACCGGCACCGACAACATGCCGGTGCTGACGCAGCCGGTGGTGATGCCGGGTTCGGCCGCCGCGCAAGGCGCGCCGGCCGCCGCGACGATGTCGACCACCGACTTCGGCGGCATGAGCGTGCCGAGCGTCTGGCGCCACGGCCGCACGGCCGCGGCCAAGGTCGAGGCCCTGTCCTCCAACGGCATGGACGAGATCGAGATCCCGGCCTTCCTGCGCAAGCAGGCGGACTGAGACCGACCGCACGCGACGCCATCAGCTTCAAGGCCGCGCCCCGTTGGGGCCGCGGCCTTTTTTCGTTCTGCCGGCCACGGCACGGCGCCCGCGCATTCGAGGGGGCTGCGGCACTTGTTGCAATTGAAGGCTCGTGCCGCCCGGTGAACTTCGGCACACTGGCGCGCGATCACAAGACAGAGCGAATGCATGGTCCACGGTGAGGTGGGGAAATCGACGTCGGCACCGCCGGACGCGCGCCTGCGCGCGCGTCGGGCCTGGGCGTCGCGTCCGGCGCTGCCGCTGCCGCTGCTCATCTCGCCGTTCGCGCTTTTCTCGATGTTCCCGCTGTTCGCGCTGTTCGCCAGCCTGATGCTGGCGCTGTTCGCGCTGACACCCGAGGTGGCGCGCGCGCAAGTCGGGCAGCCCGCGCCGGCGATCGGCGCCGCGCCGCAGGCGCAGGTCTCGCGCGCGTCGCCGCTCGGACCGGCGCGGCCGGTGCCCGAGGCTTCGCCGCTTGCCGGCGCGCAACGCGCGACCGAGGCGGAAGTCGCCACCAGCGACTGGACGCAGGAGCAGCTGAAGGCCTGGTGGCGCTCCCTGCGTGTCATGGACGGCGCGAACGGCGCGCTGCCCAAAGGGCTGCTGCCGCCGGAAGACCCGTCGGCATGGCAGCGGATCCCGCTGCCCGAGGTCCGGCAGCGCGAAGCCACGCCGCACTCGAGCGACGCGCGCTTCCAGATGCGCTGGTACCGCGTGCGCTACGCCGCGCCGAACGGCCGCTGGCCGACCAGCGTCGCGCTCTACATGCCGCGGCTGGTGGCCTTGGCGGCGGCGGTGCTGGTGAAGACCGACGACGGCTGGCGGCCGGTCTTCGACAACCAGTCCGGTGCGCGCGAGCAGTGGGTGCGTCCGCTGTGGGTGGTGCTGCCTTCCGCGCTGACCGAGATCCAGCAGGCGCGCGAGATCGAGGTGGTCATCGCCGTGCCCGTGATGCAGGCCGGCTACTACTCGGTGTCCAGCGTGTGGCTGGGGGCGAGGGAGGACCTCGAGCCGAAACACGACCGACGCTGGGTGCTGCAGATCGGCGTGCCGCAGGCGACCGGGCTGACGCTGGTGACCCTCGGACTCTTCGCGCTCGTGCTGTGGGTGAAGCGGCGCGAGGACCCGTCCTATCTGCTGTTCTCGCTGGCGACGGTGGCGTGGCTGGTGCGCAACCTCCATTACCACCTGGACCTGCCGCGCACGCGCGATGCGCTCGAATGGTTCTGGTGGGTCACGCACGCCTCGATGTCGTGGGTGATGCTGCTGACCTTCCTCTTCGCGCTGCGCTTCGCGCGGCAGCGCTTCACGCGCTTCGAGCGCGGCATCGCGCTCTTCGTGCTGGTGTCCAGCCTGGCGTCGATGCCGCTGTGGGGCAACGGCTTCGATGCGCTGGTGCTGCTGCACATCTGCAATGCGGTCGTGGGACTGGCGGGCACCGGTTTCGTGGCCAGCGTGGCCTGGCGCCAGGGCACGCGCGAGCTGCGCGTCATGGCGGCGGCGCTGGTGATCGGCGTCGTGCTGGGCGTGCATGACCTGGGCCTGCTCGCGGGCTGGTGGTGGCCGGAGCACATCTACCTGATGCCGTTCGCGACGCTGGTGATCCTGGCGAGCTTCCTCTACGCGGTGCAGTTCCGCTACATCGAGGCGCTGCGCGGCGTCGAGCGCGCCAACGGCGAACTCGGGCAACGGCTGGAGGAGCAGAGCGTGCAGCTGAGCGCGCAGCACGACAAGCTGCGCGAGGTCGAGCGCCAGCAGGCGCTGCTGCTGGAGCGGCAGCGGATCATGCAGGACATGCACGACGGGCTGGGCTCGTCGCTGCTGTCGGCGATGGTCGCGGTGGAGCAGGGCACGATGCAGCAGGACCAGGTGGTGACCGTGCTGCGCGAATGCGTGGACGACCTGCGGCTGGTGATCGATTCGCTGGAGCCGGTGGGCCACGACATCGTGTCGCTGCTGGCGACGATGCGCTACCGCCTGGGCAAGCGGCTGCAGCTGGGCGGGCTCAAGCTGGAATGGGATGTGCACGACCTGCCGCCGCTGGAGTGGCTGGAGCCGCCCGATGCGCTGCACGTGCTGCGGCTGATGCAGGAGGCGCTGACGAACGCGCTGAAGCATGCGCGGGCGTCGCGGGTGCGGGTGGTGACGCGCGACCTGGGCAAGCGCGTGGAGATTCGCGTCGAGGACGACGGCGAGGGCTTCGACGTCGCCTCCATCGCGCAGGGGCGCGGGCTGCGCGGCCTGCAGCGGCGCGCCAAGGTGCTGGGCGGGCTGCTGCGCGTGGACAGCAGCCCCGGGCACGGCACCGTGGTGACGCTGCGGCTGCCGGTGGCGCGGGCCGACCATGAGGCCGTCATCCAGTCCGGCGCCCAGCAGGGTTGACCCCGATTTGGGACAATGGGTCCATGATCAAGCAACGCACCATCAAATCGCTGACCCGTGCGGTCGGGGTCGGCATCCACAGCGGCCAGAAGGTGGAGATCACGCTGCGTCCGGCCGCGCCCGGCACCGGCATCGTGTTCCGGCGCGTCGACCTGGCCCAGCCGGTGGACATCCCGGTGAACACGCACAGCGTCTGCGACACGCGCATGGCCACGACGATCAGCCCGGGCGGCGATCCGGGCCTGCCCAAGGTGCAGACGATCGAGCATCTGCTCTCGGCCTGCGCGGGCCTGGGGCTGGACAACCTGCTGATCGACATCAACGCGGATGAGGTCCCGGTGCTGGACGGTTCGGCGGCGAGCTACGTCTTCCTGCTGCAGTCGGCGGGCATCGAGCTGCAGAACGCGCCCAAGCAGTTCCTGCGGGTGAAGAAGCCGGTGGAAGTGCGCAAGGGTGAGGGCAAGAGCCTGATGTGGGCGAAGCTGGTGCCGCACCACGGCTACACGCTGAGCTTCCAGATCGAGTTCGACAACCCGGCGGTGTCGGCGACGGGGCAGCAGTACGTGTTCGACATGGGCAGCGGCCAGTACAAGCGCGAGATCGCGCGGGCGCGCACCTTCGGCATGACCAAGGACATCGAGCTGATGCGTTCGCGCGGGCTGACGCTGGGCGGCAGCATGGACAACGCGATCGTCGTCGACGACTACCGCGTGCTGAACGCCGAGGGCCTGCGCTACGACGACGAGTTCGTGAAGCACAAGATCCTGGACGCGATCGGCGACATGCAGGTCGTGGGGCATCCGCTGCTGGCGGCGTACACCTCGTTCAAGGGCGGGCACGCGCTGAACAACCTGCTGCTGCGCGAGCTGCTGTCGGACGCCGAGGCCTACGAGATCGTGACCTTCGAGGACGAGCGCGAGGCGCCGGCGGGTTTCGCCGAGCTGGCGCCGGCGTGGTGAGTCCGAAGGTGAGCCCGAAGGAACGCTGACCGTGCTTGTCTTCCGTCTTGTCTTCGCGCTGCTGCTGGCCGCGGGCTTGCTGTGCTTCGCCGTCTACATCGGCACCCGGCAGCCGGTCTGGCGCCGCCGCGGCATCCTGCTCATCAAGTGGACCGTGATCGCCGGGATCGGGTTCTTTGCGGTGCTGATCCTGGAGCGGTTGGTGTTGCTGGTGTGAGCGGGCTGATCCGTTGGAAACCCGCCCTTCGAGGGCCTCTGTCGTGATGGCACGCGATCAGCGAACGACGACGTGGAAGCTCGTGCCACTGGCGCGCGGCGTGGCGCTACCCGTTTGGAGCAACAGCACGTGGCGGCCCGCCGAGCTGTGGAAGACGCGCATCACGTAGCTCTGCTGTCCGCCGATCACGGGTGCGGGCAGTGCAGACGCATCGGGCAGGAACAGACTCGTGGTGTAGCGCTTGTACGAAGTCGGGAAGGTGTACTCGTAGCCATACCACCAGCTGTTGCTGAGGGGATAGCCCCCGGGATTCGGCGGGGCCTGTACCACCAGCGATTCCCCGTTGGCGGCGAAATTGGAGAAGCTGATCATTCCCGTGTTCATGCCCGGCAACGCGCCCGCGTATTGCAGGTCCCCTGTGCGGAAATAGTTGCCGTTGCTCGCGATGACAAGGTCCTGGATTTCCGTGAGGAACAGCGGGGCCATCACGAGATAGCTGGTGTTCTGCGGAATCGTGGTGACGGGCGGCGGCGGCGTCGCGGGTCGAGGCGAGCGGTACGCGAAGGTCGTCAGGGGAGGCGGGGAGGTCAAGGACGACAGCCCGAAACTCCGGTTCAGCTTGCCGGCGAGGATGCCGCCGTAGGTGCCTCCCCAGGACGAGCTGGAGATGTCGTACTCGTGGTCGGTGACGTAGTCACCGGTGTAGCCGTTGATGGTGGTCATCGTCGAATAAACCGGCCCGGCGACGAGCATGATGAAACCCTCGTCGTCGACCATGGCTTCGGAGAACTCGCCGCCGGTGCGCGAGGTCCGGATCAACGAGGCGGTGACGAGATCGATCATGCTCACCGAGCCACCTTGATGGGTTACCGCGGCGAGCCGTCCGTCGGGGCTGATGCTGAAGCGCCACGACGGAAGGGGTAGAGGAACCGACTGCGCGGCACCGGTGAACGGATTGACGATCCGCAAGCTGTCCGGCGATGCCGAGGACATGATGATCTTGTCCAGCGTCGTGCTGTAGACGGCATGGATCGGCGTGAAGCCGAGCGTCGCACTGCTGCCGATGGCCGGCAGCACCTGGAGCTCGACCGCCGCACTCGCGCTCGCCTGCCCGTTCGATACGGTCACCGTGGCTGCGTACTGCCCGGCCAGGTCCGGCGTGAGATCCAGTGCGGCCTGGTTGGGTGTCAGGATCGCGGCGCTGCTGCCTGCAGGGCGCGCGTCGAGCGTCCACTGATAGCTCAGACTGCCCCCTTCGCGGTCGAAACTGAGTGCGGCGGTGGCGCGGGCCGTGTCGCCGGTGACCATGGTCACGCGGGCGCGATCGACGAGGGCCACCGGGCCGCGAGGGCCGACGTTCAACTGGAGCGTGCGCTCTGAATAGGCGCCCGCGGTGTCCGTCACCCGCAGGCGGATGAGGAAGGTCCCGTCCCTGTCTACGGTCAGGCTCGGGTTGACGGCGCTGCTCGAAGACAGGGCGGCGGAACTGCCTGCGGGTCGGCTGTCGATTGTCCAGAGATAGGTCAGCGCATCGCCGTCGGCGTCGACGCTGTTCCCGCCGCGCAGCGTGAGCTGGGTGTTGCGGGCCAGGTTCTGCACGGGAGCTTGTGGCAGCGCCTGCGGCGTGGCGTTGGTGTTGATTTCGGCGACCGGCCGGCGATTGCCCACATGCACGGTGATGACCTTGCTGCTGCGCGCGCCGAGTGCGTCGGTGATGGCCAGGTAAATGACATAGTCCCCCAGCGTGTCGGGTAGCAGATTGATCGACGCGCCCGACGTCGACGAGAGCACGGTCGCGCTGCCCGCCGGGCGGCTGGTCATGTTCCAGGTACGGCTGACAATGTTGTTGTCGGGGTCGGTCGAGTTGCTGCTGTCGAGCTGTGCCATGTAGCCCACCGTGCCGTTGAGCGTCACCGGCGTGGTGAACTGTTCGCTGACGAGGATGGAGTTGACGAGGACTGGCACGGGCGCGCGGTTGTCGGCCACGAAGACGTGCGTGGTCACGAAGCTGGCGCCGCGCGAGTCGGTGCCGGTGACCTTGACCTTGTAGGTGCCCGCGAGATCGGTGCCGAGGAAGATACGCCGGTTGTCCGGCGCCATGACGGCGGCGCTGCCCGCCGGCTTGCCCACCAGTTCAAAGCGCAGGTCGGCCAGCCGTCCGTCCGAGCCCATGCTCCCGGAAGCGTCGACGACGATCGTGGCGCCGACGGTGATGCTGCGCGGCGGCTCTTCGGTCGGCACCGGCTTGAATTCGGTCTGCACCGTGACGGTGGGCGTAGGCGCGCGGTGGTCGGCGGAGATCGGGTAGGTGGTCTCGAAGCTGGCGCGGCCGTCGCTGCCGATCACCTTGACCCGGTAGAGGCCGCCCAGGTCGGCCTCGAGCCTCGCCTGCTTGCCGTCGACGGTCAGTCGGGCGGCGCTGCCGTCGGGCCGGCTCGTCAGTTCGAAGCGGATGGAGACGGGGTGTCCGTCCGGATCGCTGCTTTGCGCCGCGTCGAACAGCGCCGTGCCGCCTATGCTCATCGACTGCTGGGGCTGCTCGGTCGGCACTGCCGTGAAGACCGGGGTGACCACGACGTTGCCCGAGGGCGCACGGTTGTCCACGTTGATGGACACCTGCTGCGTCGTGGCGCCTCCCCGGCCATCGGTGAGCTTGAGCGCGACCGTGTAGACGCCCATCACATCCGGTCGGAACTGGAGCGCGCGCGCTTGCGTGTCGGTCAGCGTCACCTGGCTGCCGGTCGGCTTGGCCACGAGGCTCCATTCCTGGCTGAGCGGATCGCCGTCGGGATCGGTGCTGCTTCCGGCGTCCAGACGCACGAGCCCGCCCAGGGTCGCGGCCAGTCCCGCGGCGCCGTCGGCAGCGGGTCGCACATCGCCGCCGCCCAGAATGCTGGCGCGCGGTGGATTGTTGGTCGCCACCGGCGTGGCCGGCGTCGAGCCGCCGCCACCGCCACCACCGCCTCCGCAGGCGCTCAGCGCGCACAGGACGACGGCGGACAGCAGGGCGCGACGCGCCCCGCGAAGGATTCGATGCATGAGAAAAACTCCCTGAATGCCGCAGGATCTGGCGTCCAGGGCGCGCGGATTCTAGGGAATCGGGCGTCATTCGCCCGCGCCTGAACGCTTTTCCGCCCCCGCATTCGAGGAGGGTCAGTTCATGCCTGTGCGATGTGCGACGCGCCGGGTCACTCCTCCAACGCCTGCAACTGCACCAGCCGCTGGTAGATCCCGCCGTCCACCGCCATCAGCTCGTCGTGCGTGCCGCGCTCGTCCAGGTGGCCGTGGTTCAGCACCACGATCTGGTCGGCCTCGCGGATCGTCGACAGCCGGTGTGCGATCGCGATCACCGTGACCTGGCCGCGCAGCGCGCGCAGCGCCTCGCCGACCTGCGCCTCGGTGGCGCTGTCGATGTTGGCCGTCGCCTCGTCCAGCAGCAGGATGCGCGGATCGCCGGCCAGCGCGCGGGCCAGCGCGATCAGCTGCTTCTGTCCCGTCGACACCGCCAGCCCGCCGTCGCCCAGCCGGCTGTCGTAGCCCTGCGGCAGCGCGCTGAGGAAGTCATGCGCGCGCGAGGCGCGAGCCGCCGCTTCGATCTTCTCGTCGGAGATCGCGCGACCCATGCGGATGTTCTCGCGCACGCTGCCGGCGACCAGGTAGGGCTCCTGCGGCACCAGGCCGAGCGCGGCGTGGAAGGTCTCGTCGGGCAACTGGTCGAGCGGCTGGCCGTCGATCAGGATGCGCCCCTGCTGCGGCTGGTAGAAGCGCAGCAGCAGCGCCAGCAAGGTCGACTTGCCCGACCCGGTGTGGCCCGCGATGCCGACGAAGCTGCCGGCCGGGATGTCGAGGTCCAGGTCGCGCAGCACGGGCTGATCCGGCTTGTACGCGAACTGCAGGTGCTCGAAGCGGATCGCGCCGGCGCCGACGACAAGGTCGGACCGGTACGACCTCGGCTCGCAGGGCTCGCGCAGCAGCGCGCGCACGCGCGACGCCGCCACCAGCGCCTGCTGCAGCTGGCTGAACTGCATCGTGATCTGGATCAGCGGCTCGACGACGCGCGCGATGTACGCGAGGAACGCATAGAGCAGCCCGACTTCGATGCCGGAGACCTCGCGCAGTCCGAAGCCGTAGATCACCGTCACGATCAGCAGCACGTTCAGCAGGTCCAGCGCCGGTCGCAGCAGCCAGGCGTTGGCGCGCAGCTCCTGCACGCGCGCCTCCAGCTGCGCGCGGTTGGCGGTTTCGTAGCGGGCCGCGAAGCGCTGCGCCGCGCCGGCCGACTGCAGCATCGCCATGCCGGCCATGCTCTCGGCCATCTGCGCGTTGAGCTCGGCCCGCAGCGCGCGGGCGCGCTGCACCGGGCCGCTGCTGGCGCGCTGATAGAGCCAGATGATCCCGGAGCTCGCCGGCACCAGCGCCAGCACGATCAGCATCAGCCGCCAGTCCAGCCAGGCCATCGCGACCAGCGCGCCGGCCACCACGATGGTCGAGTCCAGCATCACGAAGAGCACCTGCCGGTACAGGTTGTTGACCGCGTCGGTGTCGTTGGTGATGCGGCTCAGCAACTGACCGGTGATGCTGCGGTCGAAGAAGGCCATGGGCTGCGCCAGCACGTGCGCGTAGACCTGCTCGCGCAGGCGCAGCACCGAGCGCCGCGCGACCGAGGCCATGCGGCGCAGTTGCGCGTAGCGCAGCAGGCTGGCGGTCCAGCCCGCGAGCAGCATCGCGCCCAGCAGCAGCGCCATCGGGCCCAGCTCGAAGTGGCGCGGCAACACGTGCGCGTCGATGAAGTGCTTGCCCAGGATCGGGCCGATCGCCTCCAGCGACGCGGCGACGACCAGCCAGCCCAGGCCCTTCAACAGCCCGCGGCGTTCCGGCGCGGCGGCCTGCGCCAGCAGCGCCAGCGCTTCGCGCGGCGAGTGGTCGTTCTGGGCGTTCGGGGCGGTCTTTTCGCTTTTCTCGGCCTTCTCGTTCTTCTCGTTCTTCTCGTTCTTCTCAGGCGGCGTCAAGGCTGGCCTCCAGTTGTTGATAGCGCCACTGGCCGGCGTACCAGCCGCCCAGCGCGAGCAGTTCGTCGTGACGGCCCCGCTCGACGATGCGCCCCTGCTTGAGCACGACGATCTCGTCGGCCTCCATCACCGCCGACAGCCGGTGGCTGACGACGGCGAGGCTGCGCTCCGGATGGCGCTGGCGCAGTTCGCGCCAGTGGTCGAGGATCTGCGTCTCGGTGCCGCTGTCCACGGCCGACAGCGCGTCGTCCAGCAGCAGCACCGGCGCTTCGGCCAGCAGCGCCCGCGCGATCGCGATGCGCTGGCGCTGGCCGCCGGACAGCGTCACGCCGCGCTCGCCGACCAGCGTGTCGTAGGCCTGCGGCAGTCGCGCGATGTCGTCGTGCACGGCGGCGAGCTCCGCCACCGCGCGGATCTGCTCGCGCGTCGCGTCCGGGCGGGCGAGGGCGATGTTGTCCGCGACCGAGGCCGAGAACAGGAAGGGCTCCTGTGGCACCCAGGCCAGCGTGCGTCGCAGCGCGGCCAGACGGATCTCCGGCGCGGGGATGCCGCCCAGTCGCACGGTGCCCGCGTCGGGTTCGTACTGCCGCAGCAGCAGGCGCAGCAGCGTCGACTTGCCGGAACCCGTCGCGCCGACGATGCCCAGCGTGCGGCCCGGCGGCAGCGTCAGCGCAATGTCTTCGAGCGTCGGCTGCGACATGCCGGGATAGCGGAAGGCCACGCGGTCCCACGCGATGTCGGCGTGGGCCGGCAGGTCGCGGTGGCCGGTGTCCACGAGGCTGACCGGCGCGTCGAGCACCGGCTGCAGCCGCGACCACGCGGCGCGTCCGCGTTCCAGCAGCGACAGCACCCAGCCCGCCGCGAACATCGGCCAGATCAGCTGGCCGAGGTACATCGTGAACGCGGTCAACTGGCCTATGCTGATGACGTTGGCGCCGACCAGCCACGCGCCGACGCCCAGCGCGATCACCGTCGCCGCACCGAGCGACAGGCCGACGGCCGGCTCGAACATCGCTTCCCAGCGCTGCGCCTGGAAGGAAGCGTCACCGGCTTCGCGCGCCAGTTCGCCGAACTGCTCGCGGCTGCGGCGCACCAGGCCCAGCGCGCGCACGGTGCGCACGCCGGCGAGGCTGTCCTGCACCTGCTGGTTCAGCGTCGAGAAGCGCTTCAGCGAGTCGGCCGAGGCCACGTGGATCCGCGACGAGATGCGCCAGAACGCATAGGCCATGAGCGGGAAGGGCACCAGCGCGGCCAGGCCGAGTCGCCAGTCGACGCTGATGGTCATCATCCCCAGCACCAGGATCAGCGTCAGCGAGCCGTCGAAGGCGGCGAGCAGCGCTTCGCCGGCGGCCATCTCGATGGCGTCGACGTCGTTGGTCGCCAGCGCCATCAGGTCGCCGGTGCGCTGTGCGTGGAAGAACGCCGGGCCCTGGTTCGTCAGCTGCGCATACAGCCGCATGCGCAGTTGGCGACCAAGCTCGTAGGCGGTGCGGAACAGCGCCAGACGCCAGCCGACGCGCAGCAGGTAGATGGCGAGGCCGGCCAGCACCAGCAGGCCGAGCTGGCCGACCAGGTCCCAGCCGGCGAGGCGGTGCGCGACCAGCGCGTCGACGACGTGACCCACCTGGCGCGGGATCCAGACCGTCAGGACGGCGATGGTGCTGAGCATCAGCGCGCTGGCCGCGTAGGGCCGCCAATGGCCGCGGATATGGCCAAGGATCAGGCGTGAGAGGGTCGACGACATGGCGGCGCATTGTGCCCCCGACGTGGCCCCGCTTCGGGCGCCTGGCGTCGTTGCAAATCCTCGCCATAGCGCTGCTATGGCTCCGGTTTGCGCCTAGCCATGCATCCCGAATCGGAGCCTCGTCGGCAGCGCGCCGTTTGAAGCGATCAAGGAGATGACGAAGCCCGCGCGATCATGCCGATGCGGGCATGGACCAGGTCGGCGAGCACGCGCAGGCGCCGCTCGTCGAAATTGCCGCTCAGCGCGTAGGCCAGCTTGCCGTCGATCCAGAAGAGGCTGCGGGTCGTCTGGCCCGCCTCGACGCGGCGCATCAGGCGGAAGGCCACCGGGGCTTCGGGCGAGCTCGCGCCGGTGCTGACGTAGAGCGTGAAGCGCTCGCCGGCCTCGTTCTCGTACATGAACTGCGCGCGGGCCAGCGCCGCGCCGCTGGTGGCGCCGGCGGTCCTGCCCGCCGTGGCGTCGTCGCCCGCCGGCAGCAGCCGGCCGCCGACCAGTTTCCAGCCGTAGTCGCGCAGCACGGGCGCATACAGCGGCTGTCCGAGCCGCTTGCTCAGCCATTGCATCAGGTGATCGGCCTGGTCGGCGCCGACCTCCACGGGATGACGCTTCTCGGGCTGGTACACGGCGTGCGCGATGGCGGCGTCGCGGACGTATTCGGGGATGGACGGGTCGCGGCCGGCGGCGCGTGCGGCCGCCGCGGCGGCGGCCATCTCGGCGGCTTCCTTCTTGCCGTACCACCACGCATGACCGCCCCAGCCGCCGGCGACACCGGCGCCCAGGCCGACGGTCAGCAGCAGCGCCGCGGCCCAGGCGCGCGGCCAGCGCGGCGCATTCGCCGCGGGCGGACGCAAGGCGGTCGTGAGCGACGGGGGCACGGGCTCGTCGAGCCAGTCCCGGTGCAGCGCCTTGAGCGACTCGCGCTGCTCGCGCCAGCCCAGCACCTGCTGCGCGGCGCGCGGGTGGCTGAGCAGCCAGTCCGCGACCTGCGCGGCGCGTTCGGGGGGCAGTTGTCCGTCCACGTAGGCGTGGAGCGTGGCTTCGTCGATCTCGATGTCTGCTGGCGTCATGGTGCGGCGCTCATTTCACCACCCGCAGCGGCGTGCGGCCCGGCGCGGCGCCGTCCATCGACTGCCGCAGCCGTTCGCGGGCGCGGGACAGCCGCGACATCACCGTGCCCACCGGCACGTCCAGCACGCGGGCGGCATCCTGGTAGCTCAATTCCTCGACGCAGACCAGCAGCAGGATCTCGCGCGAGGCCGCCGGCAGCGCGGCCAGCGCCCGTTCCAGATCGAGCCGCAAGGCGACGCGCTGCTGCGGTTCCTCGATCGCCGGCTGCGGCGCGTCGTCCTCGTCCAGCGAATCGTGCAGCGCCTCGCGGGCGTCGCGCCGCTGGTTCAGGTAGAGGCGATGCATCAGCGTCAGCAGCCAGTTGCGCAGGGCATCCTGGCGCGTGGGACCGGGTTCGGCATGGAACAGCGCGCCCTTGCGGGCGGCGCGTTCCAGCGTGTCCTGCAGCAGGTCGTCCGCCCGCGCGTGGTCGCCGCACAGCAGCCGCGCGTGGCGGCGCAGGCGGGGAAGCAGCGGGAGCGCTTCGTCGAGGACCAGGGGCATGGGCGGGGCGGTCTGCCGGAGCTCGGCCTTTACGGCTTGGCCGTGTGCCAGACCTGATTGATGCCGTCGCCCGTCTTGTCGCCGGGCTTGGCGTCCTTGGCCCAGAAGTACAGCGGCTTGCCCTTGTAGGCCCACTGCTTGGAACCGTCGTCGCGGGTGATGATGGACCAGTCGCCGGAGACCTTGTCTTCGGCGCGGGCCATCAGCGGCGGCCAGTTGGTCGCGCAGCCGCCATTGCACACGCTCTTGCCGCTGCCGGCGGTGTCCTTGTCGAAGGTGTAGAGCGTCATGTCGTTCGGGCCGACCAGCGCGTCGCCCTTGGCGGTCGCGGGGGCCGTCTGCGCGGCGGCCAGGCCGGCGGCGGCCATCAGGACGGCGGCGGCGGTGAGCTTCAGGGTGATCTTCATGCAGGGTCTCCTGGTGGATGGGTACTGCTGAAACACGGTGGAGGGTCAGCTTATTCCATTCGCGAGACATTCCCTGGCATCAGCGAGCGCCTCAGGGGGGGGCCGCAGCGGGCGCACAGCGGGATTTGCTCGATGGCGATCCCGGCACTAGCCTGCGGATTCCCACCCAGCTGCCAGGAGATCCCGCATGACCGACCGCGCCCAGGCGCTTGCCGCCGAGCTGATCCGCAACTTCCATGAGGCCGAGCTCACCTCGTTCAAACGCGAGCCGCTGTACGAGTCGCGCTTCACGCGCCTGGCGCGCGGGACCGCCGCGCGCAAGCTCGGCGCGTCCTACGACATCGTCGAGCCCGGCAAGACGACCTGCCCGTACCACCTGCATTACGCGCAGGAGGAGATGTTCATCGTCCTCGAAGGCAGCGGCACGCTGCGTGTGGCCGGCGAGCGCCTGCCGATCAAGGCCGGCGATGTGATCTTCATCCCTGCCGGGCCCGAGTACCCGCACCACATCATCAACACCTCGGACGCGCCGTTGAAGTACCTCTCCGTCAGCACGATGGAGCAGCCGGAGATCTGCGTCTATCCGGACTCGAACAAGTTCATGGCGGAGCACGGCCCCGACAAGGCGACGCGTTCCTTCGAGGCCATCCGCAAGGTGGGCGAGGGCGACCTCGACTACTGGCGGGACGAGCCCTGACTCGCGCCGCATCAGGCGGCGGCGCCGGGGCCCCTCGAAGCGAACCCTGACCGAAGGGAAGACTGTGAGCGGCGAGGGGCCCCGGCGCTGCCGCCAGATGCCGCTCGGTCCCCAGCCGCTCGGT
>CBIHMU010000005.1:0-122547 GCA_966211105.1 uncultured Burkholderiales bacterium | reverse complement strand
AGGCTAATACACCGCCAAACCCCTCGATCAGCAATGATCGAGGGGTTTTGTCTTTGGCGGCTCAGAATTCAAGATCGAGTTTCAACGCACGAATATCGTGGCTAGGTCGCTCGTATCGCTCGAAACCGACTTGTTGAGGTAATGTCGCTAACGGCCATGGGTTGATGCCCGCCCCCTTTTGTGGGACTGTCTTTTCGCGCTCCCCCGAATAGACTGCGCTTCTCGTTTGGACGCTACGGGGAGCGTATGCAGCGATTCTGGAATAAGGTAGGGCTGTCTTCGCTTTTGGCGCCCGCGGTCGTCGTCGCGTTGTGCTCGGGTCTACCTGCACGAGCAGTTGAAATCGCATCGGTTTCTCCGCAAGGTGAGGTCGCGCAGGTTCAAAATGTGGTCGTACGTTTTAAGGTGGCGACGACGCAGCTCGGTGACCCAGCGCTTTCCGATCCTGTTTCACTGCGTTGCGGAGACGCTGGTCCCCATGGAAAGGGCCGCTGGACAAACGATCGAGAGTGGATTTTCGACTTCTCACGGCCACTGCCCGCCGGAGCGAAGTGTTCGGTGGTTGCAAGCGCTGATTTCCGACCGACTGCACCCGGAGCCAGCGCGGCGTGGACGGGCCGGCGCGAATTCTCATTCCAGCTGGGCGCACCAACGGTAAGGCGCATCAGCCCCTGGGAGGGCGGCAAGATTGAGGAGGACCAACGTTTCGTCCTGCAGCTGTCCGGTACGGCAAAGCTCGACACCGTCGCGCCTCACATGTGGTGTGAGTCGAAGGCGCTGGGCGAGCGAATTCCAGTTGAAATGCGCGGGGTCTTGGAGCGGGATGAGCTGCTCCACGCATTGAAGCTGGACGAGGCGAAGGGGCAGAGCTGGATTCTTGTTGGGTGCACTCGTCCCCTGCCAGCCGGTGCCGAAGCGACATTGGTCTGGGGGGCTGGCATTGCGGCAGCCGCCAATGAATCCGTCCGCACGCGAACGGATCGGCGATTCCGCTTCTCAGTGCGTGCGCCGCTGACCGCTGAACTCTCTTGTGAGCGCGAACGTGCGAACGCGCCTTGCCTGCCGATTCGTCCTATCACGGTGAGTTTTTCCGAGCCGATCGCGCGGGAGATGGCATTGAAGGTCCGTCTCAAAGCGAAGGACGGAGCCGCCGTGTCTGCGTTGACGCAGACGGACCCAGACCAGCAGTCTGCCAAATGGTTATCGACGGTGCGCTTTCCTGCTCCACTGGCCGAGCAACAAGAGTATCTGCTTGAGCTCCCTGCTGGCATCAAGGATGAGAGCGGGCGACCTTTGTCCAATGGGCCCAGTTTCCCGCTGAAAGTCCGAACTTCGGATGCACCTCCGCTGGCGAAGTTTGCCGCGGCGCCTTTCGGGATCATTGAGTGGGAGCCAACTGGGTCCAGCCTGGTCCCTCTGAGCTTGCGACACGTGCAGGGTGATCTGCAGCCGCGCGCCAGCGGCCATCTGCGAATCAAAAGGCTCACAGACGATATTGAGATCCTGCGCTGGTATGGACGGATGTTCCGGCAGAACGAGTGGGAGGACCGGAAGTTTGAGTGGTTGAAGGACAGTTCCGACCTTCAATCCATGACCGTGCCTCCGCCGAACCCGGAGAAGGTCATTGATGTGATCGGCATCCCGCTGTCGCAGCCGGGCTATCACGTGCTCGAGTTGAAATCGCCGCGTCTGGGACAGGCGCTGCTCGATCCGATACAGCCGATGTTTGTGAGGACGGGGGCGCTCGTCACCAATCTCGGGCTGCATTTCAAACTGGGTAGGGACGACAGCCTGGTCTGGGTGACTTCGCTCGACAAGGGCCGACCGTTGGAGGGCGTCCAGGTCGCGGTTTACGACTGCCGTGGCAAGGCGCTTTGGAACGGGCGTACCGATGCCCAGGGATTGGCACGCATCGATCGACCGAACCTCGATCGTGATGGCGGAGGGGGCCAGTGCATCGCCGAATCAGGCCTGTTCATCACGGCACGCCATGCGCAGCCGGGGAAGGCATCGGATCAGTCGTTCATGTTCAGCGGGTGGAGTCGTGGCATCGAGCCCTGGCGCTTCAACGTGCCCATCGCGTGGGGAGCCGAGCGCGCCGCGCGTGCCCATACCGTCACCGATCGGCCGTTGCTTCGCGCAGGCGAGACGCTGTCGATGAAGCATTTTTTCCGCCTGGAAACCGTTCAGGGCCTGTCGGATGCGTCGCCGGATCAACTGCCGGACAAGTTGCGCGTCGTGTTCGAGGGCACGGGTGAAGACGTGGCTGCCCTGGACTTGCGTTGGCAGGGGGCCCGATATGCGCTGAGTTCATGGAAAGTGCCGGCGGAAGCCAAACTCGGTCGATATCGATTCGTCATGGAGCGCAGTGATTCGCGCGGTGGCCGACAGACCTGGGACAGCGGAAGCGTGCGCGTCGAGGAATTCCGAGTGCCGCTCGTCGATGCACGCCTCGTTCCGCCCAAGGCGCTTGTCCCTGGGGCCAAAGAGCTTTCGTGGTCTGCTCAGTTGAACTACATGGCTGGCGGTCCCATGGCGAAATCGCCGGTGGAAGTCAGCGCCATGCTGCAGCCGCGTTGGACCAATTTTCCTGGTTTCGACGACTTCGCCTTCGAATCGCCGTCGCGCGAAGGTCCGCAGGACGCTGCGCCAGGAGGTGAGATGGACGAGGGCGACGGAGAGTCCACAGGTGATGCGCCAGGGACCAGCCGCCTGGTGCTCGACAAGCTCGCGCTCCAGACCGACGCCAAGGGCGGCGCGTCGTTCAAGGTGCCCTTGAAGGGTGGCATCGACCGCCCCTTGGAATTGCGCGTCGAACTGAACTACCGTGACCCTGATGGACAGACCCACACCCGAGCGGCTTCTCAGGTGGTCTGGCCCGCCGGCGTCGTCGTCGGTCTGCGCGCGGCCACCTGGGTGGCCAATGGCCAGCCCTTGTCTGTCCAGGCGGTGGCCCTGGATACCCAGGGAAAGCCGATGGCCAACCAGAAGATCAGCATTGGCGCACGTCAGATCCAGACGCTCAGCACGCGCAAGCGGCTGGTAGGAGGCTTCTACGCCTACGAGCACCAGCGCAACCTGAAGGATCTTGGTGAACTCTGCAGTGGCAAGACCGATGCGCTCGGGCTGATGCATTGCGAGGTCAAGCTGAGTCAGGGCGGACAGATCGAGCTGATCGCGTCGGCCAAAGACGACGGCGGCCGCAGTGCGCAGGCGGCCCGGTCGTTGTGGGTGACGAAGGCGGGTGAACTCTGGTTCGCGCAGGACAACGACGACCGCATCGACGTCATCCCTGAACGGCGACGTTATGAGCCTGGGGAGACGGCGAGGTTCCAGGTGCGCATGCCTTACCGCGATGCGACCGCGCTGGTGACGGTCGAGCGCGAGGGCGTGTTGTACAGCGAGGTGCGGCGCCTGTCGGGCCGGGACCCGTGGCTGGAATTGAAGATCGATCGGAACTGGACGCCGAATGCGTTTGTCAGCGTGATGGTCCTGCGCGGGCGACTGCGCGAGGTCCCCTGGTATTCGTTCTTCTCCTGGGGCTGGCGCGAGCCGACGAACTGGTGGCGGGAGTGGCGCGCCTCCGGAGACTATCAGGCCCCCACCGCCATGGTCGATCTGTCCAAGCCGTCGTTCAAGCTCGGCATGGCGGCGATCGAGATTGGTCAGGCCAAGCACCGGTTGCAGGTGGAGGTCGTGCCGCAGCAGGCGCAGTACGGCGTGAGGCAGAGTGCGCAGGTGAAGCTGCGGGTGACCCAGGATGGCAAGCCGGTGCCGGATGCTCAGATCGCATTCGCCGCGGTCGATGAGGGCCTGCTGGCGCTCGCGCCGAATTCGAGCTGGAAGTTGCTGGACGGCATGATCCAGACGCGTCCGTGGGGCGTGACGACAGCGACCGGGCACAGCGAGATCATCGGCCGGCGACATTACGGTCGGAAAGCCGTGGCCGCTGGCGGCGGAGGCGGCTTCGCCACCCGGGAGCTGTTCGACACGTTGTTGACCTGGCAGCCGCTGGTGACGGTCGACGCGCAGGGCGAGGCGCTCGTGCGCGTGCCGCTGAACGATTCGCTCACGCGCTTCCGGCTGGTGGCCGTGGCCGACGCGCCGGGACAGCGCTTCGGCACGGGCGAGGGCAGCATCAACGTCAGCCAGGACCTGCAGCTGCTGTCCGGCTTGCCGCCGCTGGTGCGCGAAGGCGATCGGGTGCAGGCCATGCTCACGCTGCGCAATGCCACGAGTCGCGCGATGGACCTCCGGGTATCGCTGACCGGCAAGGCGAGCGGCGAGAGCGGCGAGCAGCCCGTGCCGACCGATCCGCGCGTCGTGAAGCTCGCCCCCGGCCAGGCACAGGAACTGGCTTGGGACGTCGTGGTCCCGGAGGGCGTCCAACGCATCGTCTGGGAAGCATTGGCACAGGAGCAGGGCGGCGGCGCGAAGGACGCCATGCGGACCACGCAGGCCGTTCAGCCGGCGGTCCCCGTGCGCGTGTTGCAGGGGACGCTGCGTCAGCTGGACGTGCCGATCAGCATCCCCGTCGCCGTGCCTGCGGATGCATTGCCGGCCCAGGGGGTCAAGCGCGGCGGACTCGAGATCGGCCTGCAACCGAAGTTGTCGACGGCTCTGCCGGGTATCCGTCGCTATTTCGAGCAGTATCCGTACACCTGCCTGGAACAGCAGAGCTCGAAATACATCGCGCTGCATGACGCTGCCTCCTGGGAGGGCCTGATGGGGCAGTTGTCGACGTATCAGGACGCCGACGGACTTTTCGCCTACTTCCCGCTGTCACGGCATCTGACGCAAGGCAGCGACGTGCTGACCGCCCATTTGCTCTCGGTCGCGCAGGAAGCGGGCCGACCCTTGCCGGCGGCGCAACTGGGCAAGGCCCTCGAGGGGCTGGCCGCCTTCGTCGAGGGGCGACTGGAGCGTCGCCACTGGTCGCCTCGCCCGGATGACGAGCCTCGGCGCATTGCGGCGCTGGCCACCCTGGCGCGCTACGGGAAGGCAACGCCTCGCCAGCTGGGCACCGTGGACGGCCGCAACCTGAGTACCTGGCCGACCCATGTCGTCGTCGACTGGCTGGTCCTGCACCAGCGGATGACCGATGCACCCGACCGCATCGCCCAGATCGCCGCCGCACAGAACCAGCTGCGGAGCCGATTGAGCTTCGCGGGCACGACACTGCGCTTCGTCAACGAAGAGTCCGACGCCTGGTGGTGGCTGATGGGCAGCGGCGACGCCACGGCGGCGCGTGCGATCCTGGCGCTGGTCGATGATCCGGGATGGAAGGAAGACCTGCCTCGGCTGGTCGTCGGCACACTCGCTCGCCAGGAGCGAGGCGCCTGGTTCAACACGACGGCGAATCTGTGGGGCGCCTTGGCGCTGGAGAAATTCTCGGCGCGTTTCGAATCGCAGCCCGTGAAGGGAAAGACCGAGGCCAAGCTGGGCGGTGCCGGCGTGGCGCTCGACTGGGCGGCCAAGCCGGAGGGCGGCGCCCTGCGGCTGCCGTGGCCGGCCGCCGGCAACGGCACGCTGACCCTGGCGCAGTCGGGCGAGGGCAGACCCTGGGCCACCGTGCAGGCCTTGTCCGCCCTCCCGTTGAAGGCGCCGCTCAGTGCCGGCTACACGATCAAGCGCACGATCACCGCCGTCTCGCAGAAGGCGGCGCCGCGATGGTCGCGGGGCGACGTGATGCGGGTGCGGCTGGAGATCGATGCGGCCGCCGACATGTCGTGGGTGGTGCTCAGCGATCCGCTGCCCACAGGCGCGGCGGTCGTCGAGGGCACGATCGACACGCAGGGCGAGCGCGCCGAGGGCCAGGCCTGGCCCAGCTTCATCGAACGCAGCTTCACGGCGTGGCGCGCCTATTTCGGCTACCTGCCGCGCGGCAAGCATGTCCTCGAGTACACGGTCCGGCTGAACAACGCCGGACGCTTCCAGATGCCCAGCACGCGTGCCGAGGCGATGTATTCGCCGGACCGATTCGGAGAGGTGCCGAACGCGACCATGGAGGTGCAGCCTTGAATCTGCCGGGCGTCGCGCGTCTGGGCAGCCTGGCGCGATGGCGACGGGCGGTCGCCCTCGTGCTCGTTGGCGCAGGGGCCGCCGCCGCGGTTCGGGCAGAAGCCTTGCCGTCGTTCTCACAGACGCGCGCTTCGCACCCGTTGTCGGACTTCCAGCTGCTCGACCGCCGCGGTGAACCGCTGCAGACCTTGCGCGTGGATCCCCAGCGCCGTGTGCTCGCCTGGGTGCCGCTGGACCAGATGTCGCCGTCGCTGCTGCAGGCGATGCTGCTGTCCGAGGACCAGCATTTCTACGAGCACAGCGGCGTCGACTGGTCGGCCGTCGCCGCAAGTGCCTGGGCCAACGTGTGGAACACCCGCACGCGGGGCGCGTCGACGGTGACGATGCAGCTGGCCGGCCTGCTCGACGGCGATCTGAGCCGGCGCGGCGGTCGCAGCGTGACGCAGAAGCTGGGCCAGGCGTGGGTCGCCGGGCGGTTGGAGAAGCGATGGACCAAGTCCCAGATCCTTGAGGCCTATCTGAATCGCGTGCCACTGCGCGGCGAACTCATCGGCGTCCCCGCGGCGGCGCAGTCGCTTTTCGGAAAGCGGCCGGGGGGGCTCGATGCGCGCGAATCGGCACTGCTCGCTGCGATGCTGCGCGGGCCGAACGCGCCGGTCGAGACACTGGCGACGCGCGCCTGCGGCGTGCTGCGCGCGATGCGCCAGGGCTGCGACGGCCTCGTCGATGAGGTGGGGGCCGTGTTGCGGCGCAAGGGGCTGGTGTTGGCGGATGCGCCGCAGTGGGCGCCGCATTACGCGCGTCTCGCGCTTCGTCCGGAGGGGCCGCCGGCGCAACGCAGCACGCTGGATGCGACCTGGCAGCGGGTCGCGGTGCAGGCGCTGCGGCGGCATCTGGCGGAGCTGGCCGGTCGGCAGGTCGAGGATGGCGCGGTGCTCGTGCTCGACAACGCCAGCGGCGAGGTTCGCGTCTGGGTCGGATCGAGCGGCAGTCAGCTGTCGGACGCGGCTCAGGTGGACCACGTGCTGGCGCGCCGGCAACCCGGATCGACGCTCAAGCCCTTCCTGTATGAGCTGGCGATCGAGCGCCGCCTGATCACTGCGGCGAGCCTGCTGGACGACTCGCCGGCGCAGGTCGCGACTGCGGCGGGCTTGTACCTGCCCCAGAACTACGACAAGCAGTACCGCGGCTGGATCAGCGCGCGCGCGTCGCTCGGGAACAGCCTCAACGTGCCGGCCGTGCGGCTGTCGCTGATGCTCACGCCGGAGGCTGTCTTCGAGCGGCTCAATGCGCTGGGCCTGCAGCTGCCGGAGACCGGCGGGTTCTACGGCCCGTCGCTGGCACTGGGAAGCGCGGACGTGACCCTGCTGGCCCTGACCAATGCGTATCGCGCGTTGGCGAACGGCGGACGGTACGCGCCGCCGCACCTGCCGCGGGACAATCCCCGACCGCAGGGAGAGGCCCGGCGAGGCGACGCCCGCCAGGTCGCCGATCCGAGGGCCAGTTTCATCGTCGGAGACATCCTGGCGGACAACAGCGCCCGTGCATTGACCTTCGGACTGTCGAGCGCGCTGGCGCTGCCATTCCCGGCATCGGTGAAGACGGGGACGAGCAAGGACATGCGCGACAACTGGTGCATCGGCTGGACCAGCCGGTTCACGGTCGGGGTCTGGGTCGGCAATTCGAGCGGCGAGGCGATGCACCAGGTCTCGGGCGTGAGCGGCGCGGCCCCGGTCTGGCGCGAGGTCATGCTGGCGCTTCATGCGGGCGGTGTCCCGTCGACGACCAGACCGCCGGCCGGCGTCGTTCCCCAGGACACGCGATTCGACGGCGGCCAGGAACCCTCGCGGCGCGAGTGGTTCATGGCGGGCACCGAGCAGGCGGTCATCCGGGCTGCCGGCACCTCCCTGGCACTTCGCAATCCCGTCGATGGCGCGATCTATGCGCTGGACCCGGACATCCCGCCGATGGCGCAGCGCCTCCGATTCGCTCATGACGGACAACTCGAGCATGGCGCCGTCGCGGGTTGGCAGCTCGATGGCCGCGTCATCGGACGCGGCGCGTCCTTGGATTGGCTGCCGATGCCGGGGCGGCACGAACTCGCGCTGCTCGACGGCAACGGACGCGTGCTGCAACGCGTGCGCTTCGAAGTCCGGGGAGCGGGCCTGCGGCCTGCAGCCGCGCGCGCGTCCGAGGTCGACTCCCGTCCCCCCATTCCGCAAGTCAACCGTCCCAGGGCGCAGTTCGTCGCCGACCCCTGGCGGCCTGGGCGCTGACTTTCGATACTCCTGCCATCGTCGCTAAGATGCAGATGTGCGCGGGGAGACCATGCAGAACCGACAACAACAAGCGCTGAACGCCAACCGGCCCCTCTGGAGGGTGCTGGGCGTGGCCGTGCTCGGTGCCGCCTTGGGGGTGCCTGCCGCCCCCGCCCAGGCGAGCGAAGTGGTCAAGCTGGCGCGGCTGCTGATCACGGGCAAGCGCCAGCCGAGCCGACCGCCCGCGCCGCAACCGGCTCCCCCCGATCGTGGCACCGAGTCGTCCGCGCAGCCTCAGACCCGTGCGTCCGACGTCGAACTTCACGCCCAGACCCAGCGCCGCAGTGCCGACGGGTCGGTGATCTCGATGGATTGAGTGCACCAATCTGCCGCATCCACGGCAGATTGCTCCCCAACTCACGGCATCGCCGCACCAGCTCGGCACGTCGCGCCTGATCGCCGTGCGATCAACGAAGTGAGTCTCGGAAAGCGTGCGTTTCTCCCCCTGACAAGGTCGTCGACGCGGGCCACACTGCCGCGCGTCGCCTCACGAGGGCGTGATCGTTGGGAGGAAAAGAAATGACGCAGGGTTCGAACAAGGTCTATCGGAAAGGCCTGCCGTTCAGCGCCGAAGTGGCTCCGTTGCTGGCCGCCATGCCGCTCCTGGAGGAATACCGCGAGCCGCTGCTGCGGCTGCAAGGCGCCTGGGACAGCCTCGCGCTGCTGGGTCAGATGAGCGGCGCAGCCACCGACATGGCCGACACCCGCACCGCGTTCGAGGCCCTCACGGGTCGCCTGCTGGACAGCCTGGCACGCCGCCAGTTGCGGCACGCGGTCGGGCATTTGCAGGGGCGCTCGCAGGTCGCGATCGACATCCTGGTGCGCAATCTCTTCGAACGAACCGCCGATGTCGGTTTCCTGGCCAGCGATGGCCCGCTGCGCGCGTTGCTGCAGGCGGATGCGACCGGAGAGGTCGATCCCGGCGAGGTCGAGGCGCTGCGTCGCCGCTTTGCCGCCTACGTGGCCAAGTACTCGGTCTACGACCAGGTCGTGCTGCTGGCCGCTGATGGCCGCCGCCTGGCGGCCCTGGATGAATCGAGCTGTGCGCCCATCGTGGACGACCCGCGCCTGCGCGAAGCCTTCGAGCCCGGACGCGCCTTCGTCGAAGTGCACGGCCCCACCGGTTTGCTCGGCGGTCGCGGCGGCTTGATCTACGCGGCGGCGGTGAGCGGCCAGGAGGGCGCCGACGGCGGCGCACGCGGCCTGTTGTGCCTGTCGTTCAAGCTCGAAGATGAGATGCTGGGGCTTTTCCGCGCGTTGTGCGCCGGCGTGCCCCGCTCGGTGCTGGTGCTCAAGGATGCCCAGGGCCGCGTGCTGCTGACGTCGGATCCCTGGCAGATCCCGCTCGGCGCGCCTTTGTCGGACGCGGGCGAAGCGCAGGGATGGCGACTGGACTTCGCCGGTCGTGACTACCTGGCCTGCGAGAGCGCGGCCAGCGGCTATGAAGGCTACTTCGGACCTGGCTGGCGGGCGCAGATGCTGCAGCCGCTGCAGCACGCCTTTGCGGACGCGCCGCCGGAGCGTCAGGGGGATCGTGCCCGGGATCTCGATACCCGCGAGCTGTTCGATGAAGAGTTGCGCAGCATCCCCGTCGAAGCGCGCCGCATCCAGCGCGAGCTGTCGCGGTCCTTGTGGAACGGCAAGCTCAAGAGCCGCGTGCAGGCTCAGCCGGTCGCCCGGAACGGAGAGGCCGGCGGGGCCGCGGTGGCCGCGCCAGGCGGCGGAAATGCCTTTGCCGTGACCCTGCTCAATGAGGTCGAGCGCACCGGCGACCAATTGCGCCAGGTGTTCGAACGCGCGATCGCCCAGCTCGAGGATGGCGCGCTGGATGCGGTCTTCGACGGTGCCGGCTTCCGCGCGGAGCTGGCGATCTCCATCGTCAACCGCAACCTGTACGAGCGCGCCAACGACTGTCGCTGGTGGGCACTCGACGCACGCTTGCAGCGGGCGCTCGCGATCGGCGACGCCGCATCGGCGCAAACGGTGCTCGCGAGCATCCACGCGCTCTACACCGTCTATTCGCTGTTGCTGGTCTTCGACAATGCCGGCCGGGTGGTCGCCGTGTCGGATCCGGCCCAGGCGCATCACGTCGGACGCGCGCTGCAGGGAGACTGGCTCTCCGGCGCGCTCGGACTGCGCGACGCCAGCCACTATGTGGTGTCTTCGCATGCGCCGTGCGGGCTCTACGGCGAGGACGGGCATGCGCCCTGTCTCGTCTACGCGGCCGGCGTGCCGCATCCGGACGGCGCTGCGATGGCCGGTGGCATCGCGATCGTGTTCGACGGCGCGCCGCAGTTCCGCGCGATGTTGCGTGCGGCCTTGCCGGATCATGCCGGCGCGGCGGCCTTGCTCGTGACGCGCGCGGGAGAGGTCGTGGCCAGCAGCGATGCGCGCTGGTCGCCGGGCGATCGTCTGCCGATGACGCCACCCGCGCTGTCGGCCCTGCCCGCGGATCAGCACGTGACCGGCGAGCTCGAATTCGATGGCCGCGTCCATGCCTACGGGCTGGCGATGTCGGGCGGTTACCGGGAATACCGCCGCCTCACGCCGCCCGACGCGAGCGACCTGGCCGCGCTCGTCGTGCTGCCGTTGGGCGAGCGTCTGGCGGCCGGCGGGGCCGCCGGTGCGGGCGCGCCGTCCGCCGCGTTCACGCCGATGCCGCCGGTGGGCGCCAAGACCGTGGACGTGGCCAGTTTCCTCGTCGACCACCAGTGGCTGGGATTGCCCGCGATGCAGGTGGTCGCGGCGCTGGAGCGTCAGCGCATCACCGCCTGGCCCACGGCCCCCGCGGCGGTGCGCGGCATGCTCGGCTTCGAAGGCCGCATGCTGCCGGTGCTGGATCTCGGGCAGCTGCTGTTCCACCGTCCCTGCGGCGAGGAAGCGGCGCTGATGGTCTGCCAGACCGGCGCGGGCCAGCGCCTGGTACTGGCGGTGCAGCAGCTCGGCCAGGTCTTCGTGGCGGGCGCGGAGCAGCTGCAGCCCAGCCCGACGCGGCCGGGCTGGGCGGCGCAGGCGCAGGTGCACCTGCTCAAGGGCCATGGACCGCAGATGCTCACGCTGCTGGATGGCGACGACCTGTGGCGCCTGGTCAACGGCGTGGTCGAAGCACAGGCGCCCGCGCTGACCGTCGATTGATCCCCAAGGTTCAGGCCGCGGTCCGCTCGATCATGGGCGGCCGCGGGTGCAGCCGCGCCATCGTGAGCGCATCGACATAGCGACCGTCGCGCAACGCATACCCGCGCAGTCGCCCCTCGTGCTCGAAGCCGAAGCGCTCGTAGAGCCGGATCGCGCGCGTGTTGTCGGCGAACACGGTGAGCTCGATGCGCAGCACGCCGAGCCAGTCGTCCGCCTGACGCGTGATCGCGTCCATCAACGCCGAGCCGACGCCGCGCCCATGGGCCTCCGGATGCACGCCGATGCCCAGCATCATGGCGTGCCGACGCCGCACCTGCGGCCCGACCGGATGCAGGCCCGCGGACCCCACCAGCCGCTCGCCGTCGAAGGCGAGCAGCTGCAGTTCGCCGCTGTTCGTGTCGGGCACCTTCGAGAAGCGTTCCTGCCAGAGCAGCTCGGAGGTGTAGGGCAATTGCAGCAGCGACGGCTGCACGCCGGGGTGCCCCATCAACTCGGCGTGCGCGCGAGCGTCCTCGGGACGAGGGCGGCGCAGCGAGAGGCCGTCGGCGATGCGCACGGCGCGTGGGGCGCGGTCGCGATCGTCAGGGAAGCGGGGCGGATTCGTCGAGGTCTGCATCGGGGTTCTCCTGGTGGGATGGAAGGACCGAGGGCGGAAACGATCAAGGCCCGCGGGTTGCGCGGGCCTTGTCGGGGGGAGTTCGTTGGATCGCTTCAGGACCGTGGGGTCCGGGATCCGGGAGGCGTCTGCCGCGTTCGACGCCGTCCCTCGTTGCGCGCGCACAGGTGCGCCTGCTGCGAATGCATGCAGCAGGACATCTGGACCAGGCGGAGGGTGCGGAACGCGAAGGACATGCGAACGAGTATGTTGGTGACGCGAAGGATGCGTCAAGCGACCAGTCCGCGATCCCAGTGGCGACGGCGCGACAATGGGGGTTTCGCCATTCCGTCGCGGTCGCAGCCGCGCACCGTCTTCATGCCTCGACTGAGTTCCGTCGCTGCCGTCGCCGCCCCGCCGGCTCCCGCCGCCGAAGCGCACCCGCGTCCGAAGGGCCAGCCGCAACCTGCCGAGCGCTTCGCGCTGGCCGTGGACAAGAGTCCGATCGACGGGCTCGGGGTGTTCGCCGCCGAGTCGATTCCGGCGCGCCGCAAGATCGGCGAGATGCGCGGGGAGATCGTTCCCGTGCGCGAAGCGCGTCGACGCATCGAGGGCCGGCGCCGGATCCACGTGGTCGAGGTCACCGACAAGACGGCGATCGACGCGACGAAGTCCGACTGCGCGCTGCGCCATGTGAACCACAGCTGCGCGCCCAACGCGGTGCTGCGCATCCGGCAGGGCCGGGCCGAGTTCTACGCGATCCGCGACATCGATCCGGGCGAGGAAATCTGCGCCGACTACGGCGAGAGCCACCACGAGGGCCGGTTGCGCTGCCGTTGCGGTGCGCCGAATTGCAAGGGCCGGCTCTGAGCCGGGTGACGCGTCGTCGTCGACGGCTGGAATGAGCAACGCCGGCTCCAGGCCGGCGTCAGTGACAGGCGGCTCGAGGCCGCCGCCGATGGCCGCAGTCTGGCGATCAGTGCGTCGTGTCCGGATCCGCGGTCAGTCCCGAGATCGCTTCCTTCAGCACACGCTGCTGCATCCAGAACAGGCGCAGGTCCTGCACCGTGAACAGCATGTCGTCGATCAGCGCGTTCTGGTCGATGCCTTCCGGCTCCTCGTAGGCGCGCTGGACGTATTCGGCGCGCGGCGTCGAGTCCTCGGCCAGCGTCACCGCCTCGATCGCTTCCAGCATGGCCTGCAGATCGTCGGCACCGTCACCGGCGGGCAACGCCCAGGCGTTGCTGTCGTCGACTGCCTGCAGGAAGCCTTGGGCCCACATCGCGCCGGGCGCGGGCATGCGCTCCAGCAGTTCCGCCGTGATCGAGCCTTGCGCGACCAGTTCGGCCTTGGTCTCCTCGTCGAACTCGGAGATCAGCGGCGTCAGGTGCATCTGCTCCGGCGCTTCGAGCAGCGGCTGCGGTTCGAGACTGTCGCCGATCTCGTTCCAGCGCACATGCAGCGCTTCCATGAACGCGTCGGTCAGGTCCTGCTCGTCGAGGCCGGCGGGCCAGTCCTCGCCGAACAGCGCATCCATCGCCTGGATAGGCGCCGCGTCGGACGGGCCGACACGCAGGGCGGTCAGGTAGCCGTCCATCGTGTCCAGCGTGATCGCGGGCGCATCCGGATCGGCCTGTCCGGCCAGCACGGCCAGCAGCTCGCCGAGGCGCTGCGCGTTGTCGACGTCGATCGCGTCGCCGAAGTCGTCGTCCATCGGGGTGTCAGTCATGGTTGCTCCAGTGGCTTGAAACGACAAGGGCCCGACCGGGGCCCTTGAAGAGGTAGTTCGTCGTGACTCCGGGGCCAGCGGTTCGATCGCCGCCCGTGCGGCTGCCCACTGGGCTGCCCATCCGCTTGCCCTTGGGGTTGCAGCGGTCCCGGAGTCTGTTCGAGGTTTGTGTCAGACGCGTTCGCCGACCCAGGCTTGCACGCTGGCCAGCGCGGCGGGCAGGGCCTTGGCGTCGGTGCCGCCGGCCATCGCCAGGTCCGGCTTGCCGCCGCCCTTGCCGCCGACCTGCTGCGCGACGAAGTTGACCAGCTCGCCGGCCTTCACCTTGCCGATGCTGTCGGCGGTCACGCCCGCGGCCAGCTGGACCTTGTCGCCGTCGACGGCGGCCAGCACGATCGCGGCGGTCTTGAGCTTGTCCTTGAGCTTGTCCATCGTCTCGCGCAGCGTCTTGGCGTCGGCGCCGACCAGCGTCGCCGCCAGCACCTTCAGGCCCTTGACGTCGACGGCCTGCGCCAGCAGTTCGTCGCCCTGCGCGGACGCCAGCTTGCTCTTGGCGGCGGCCAGTTCCTTCTCCAGCGCGCGGAGCTGCTCCAGCACCGCGTGCACGCGCGGCTCCAGCTCGGCCGGCGCGGCCTTCAGCGTGCCGGCGACGGCCTGGACGGTGGTTTCCAGCGACTGCAGGTAGTGCAGCGCGTTGTCGCCGGTGACGGCCTCGACACGGCGGATGCCGGCCGCCACGCCGCTCTCGGCGACGATCTTGAACAGGCCGATGTCACCGGTGCGCCGCACGTGCGTGCCGCCGCAGAGTTCCTTCGACGAGCCGATGCTCAGCACGCGCACGGTCTCGCCGTACTTCTCGCCGAACAGCATCATGGCGCCGCTCTTCTGCGCGTCGTCCAGCGCCATGACCGCGGCCTGCGTGTCGGCGTTGGCCAGGATCTCGGCATTGACGATGGCTTCGACCTTGCGGATCTCCTCCGGGGTCATCGGCGCGGTGTGGGCGAAGTCGAAGCGGGTGCGCTCGGCGTTGACCAGCGAGCCCTTCTGCTGGACGTGGGCGCCCAGCACCTCGCGCAGCGCCTTGTGCATCAGATGGGTTGCGCTGTGGTTGCGGACCGTCCTGGCGCGGCGTTCGACGTCGACCTTCGCGGTGAAGACGTCGCCGACCTTGACCGTGCCTTCGAGGACCTGCGTGTGGTGGCCGAACACGTCGGCCTGGATCTTCAGCGTGTCGTCGACGACCAGGCGGGTCGTCGCGTTGCGCAGCTCGCCGGCGTCGCCGACCTGGCCGCCGCTTTCCGCGTAGAACGGCGTGTGGTCCAGCACGACCACGACGTCGTCGCCCGCGTCGGCGCTCTGCACCGCGCTGCCGTCGACATACAGCGCGACGACCTGGGCTTCTTCACGGGCCAGGTGGTCGTAGCCGTGGAAGGTGGTCGCGGCGCCGGTGTAAGCCAGGCCCTGGGCCATCTTGAACTTGCCGGCCTGGCGGCCGCGGTCCTTCTGCTCTTCCAGCAGGCGGTTGAAGCCCGCCTCGTCGACGGTCACGCCGCGTTCGCGGCAGACGTCGGCGGTCAGGTCGACCGGGAAGCCATAGGTGTCGTGCAGCTTGAAGGCGGTGTCGCCGTCGATCTGCGTCGCGCCGCCGGCCAGGGCCGTCTCCAGCAGTTCCATGCCGGTGGCGATGGTCTTGAAGAAGCGTTCCTCTTCCTGCTTCAGCACCTCGGTGACGCGCGCCTCTTCACGGCGCAGCTCGGGATAGGCCTCGCCCATCTCCTTGGCCAGCGCGGCCACCAGCTTGTGGAAGAAGGGCGCGCGCGCGCCCAGCTTGTAGCCGTGGCGGATCGCGCGGCGGGCGATGCGGCGCAGCACGTAGCCGCGGCCGGCGTTGCCCGGGATCACGCCGTCGACGACGGTGAACGAGCAGGCGCGGATGTGGTCGGCGATGACCTTCAGCGACGGCGATGCCTGGTCGCAGTCGCCGCCGTTGGGCGTGGCCGCGTCGACGCTCTGCTTGGCCGCGGCCAGCAGGTTGACGAACAGGTCGATCTCGTAGTTCGAGTGCACGTGCTGCAGCACGGCCGCCAGGCGCTCCAGGCCCATGCCGGTGTCGACGCTGGGCTTGGGCAGCTTGTGCATCACGCCGTCTTCAGTCCGGTTGAACTGCATGAAGACGTTGTTCCAGATCTCGATGTAGCGGTCGCCGTCTTCATTGGCCGAGCCCGGAGGGCCGCCGGCCACGTCCGGGCCGTGGTCGTAGAAGATCTCGGTGCAGGGGCCGCAGGGGCCCGTGTCGCCCATCATCCAGAAGTTGTCGGACATGTAGCGGCCGCCCTTGTTGTCGCCGATGCGCACGATGCGCTCGGCGGGCACGCCGACTTGCTTGTTCCAGATCTCGTAGGCCTCGTCGTCCTCGGAGTACACCGTCACCCACAGCTTCTCGGCCGGCAGCTTGAAGTGCTCGGTCAGCAGTTCCCAGGCGAAGCCGATGGCGTCCTTCTTGAAATAGTCGCCGAAGCTGAAGTTGCCCAGCATCTCGAAGAAGGTGTGGTGGCGCGCGGTATAGCCGACGTTGTCCAGGTCGTTGTGCTTGCCGCCGGCGCGGATGCACTTCTGCGCCGTGGTGGCGCGCGAGTAGGCGCGCTTGTCGAAGCCCAGGAACACGTCCTTGAACTGGTTCATGCCCGCGTTGGTGAACAGCAGCGTCGGGTCGTCGCCCGGCACGACCGGGCTGGACGCGACGATCTGGTGGCCCTTGGACTCGAAGAACTTCAGGAAGGTGTGGCGGATCTCAGCGGCTTTCATGCCTGTCCTTTGCTTGATGGGCCTGGCGGGGTCGGGTGTGGCGCAGCCGAGGCTGCGACATGAATCAGTTGCTTGAACCGGTTCGTGGATTCAGTTTGTATCTTCGCGGGTGCGCGGTTTGCCGCTCTTCCCTCAGCGCCCGCTGCCGCAACGGCGGGGCCTGGCGCTTGATTTCGCGAAGCTTTCGATTATAGGAGCCGGGGCCGTTGACACGGTGTTGACATGGCGGTCACGGCGCCGCCGCTAGGATGCCGGCCTTCCCCGGAGAAACGACATGGCGACGATGGACCCCAAGACCTCCCCGCTGGCGCAGCTCAAGGATCCGAGCCTGCTGAAGACCGACGCGTTGATCAACGGCGAGTGGGTCGGCGGCGCGAGCCGCTTCGACGTGACCGATCCGGCCACCGGCGGGCTGTTGACGCACGTGGCGAACCTGGGCGCGTCCGAGGCCGACGCGGCCGTGACCGCCGCGAACGCCGCCTGGCCGGCCTGGCGCGCCAAGACGGCCAAGGAGCGCGCCTCCATCCTGATGCGCTGGTATCACCTGCTGACCCAGCATGCGGACGATCTGGCGCGCATCCTGACGGCGGAGCAGGGCAAGCCGCTGGCGGAGGCGCGCGGCGAGATCGGCTACGGGGCGAGCTTTGTCGAATGGTTCGCCGAGGAATCCAAGCGCGTGCGCGGCGAGATCGTGCCGACCACGGACGCGACCAAGCGCTACATGGTCATCAAGCAGCCGGTGGGCGTGTGCGCGGCCATCACGCCGTGGAATTTCCCGCTGGCGATGATCACCCGCAAGGTCGCGCCGGCGCTGGCGGCGGGCTGCCCGGTCGTCATCAAGCCGGCGGAGCAGACGCCGCTGACCGCGCTGGCCGCGGCGGAGCTGGCGCAGCGCGCCGGCATGCCGGCCGGCGTGCTGAACGTCATCACCGGTGACGGGGATCACTCGATCGCGATCGGCAAGGTCCTGTGCGAGAGCGACGTGGTGCGGCACCTGTCGTTCACCGGCTCCACGGAGGTCGGCCGGATCCTGATGGCGCAGTGCGCGCCGACGATCAAGAAGCTCTCGCTGGAGCTGGGCGGCAACGCGCCGTTCCTGGTCTTCGACGACGCCGACATCGACAGCGCCGTCGAGGGCGCGATCGCGAGCAAGTACCGCAATGCGGGGCAGACCTGCGTGTGTGCGAACCGCCTCTACGTGCAGGCGGGCGTGTACGACGCGTTCGTGGCGAAGCTGGCCGAGAAGGTCGGCGCGCTCAAGGTCGGCAACGGCTTCGAGCCCGGGGTGACGCTGGGGCCGCTGATCGAGGACGCGGCGATCGAGAAGGTCGAGCGCCACGTCGCCGACGCGGTGGAGAAGGGCGCGAAGGTGCTGGTCGGCGGCGCGCGCCTGCACGACCGTTTCTTCCAGCCCACGGTGCTGTCGGAAGCGACGTCCGACATGCTGTGCGCGCGCGAGGAGACCTTCGGTCCGGTGGCGCCGGTGTTCCGATTCGGCACGGAAGCGGAGGGCGTCGCGCTGGCCAACGCCACCGAGTTCGGCCTGGCGAGCTACTTCTACGCCCGCGACATCGGCCGGATCACGCGTGTGTCCGAAGGGCTGGAGTACGGCATGGTCGGCATCAACACGGGCCTCATCTCGACGGCCGAGGTGCCCTTCGGCGGCGTCAAGCAGTCGGGCCTGGGCCGCGAGGGCGGCCACCAGGGCATCGACGAGTACGTCGAGACGAAGTACCTGTGCGTGGGCGATGTGAACAAGTGATCGCCGCATGACAACGCGTGCCGCCGCGGCACGCCGCTCCATGCCGCTGCATGCCGCTCGACCGCGCTGAACTGCCGCCGGTTGGCGCAGACGGGTCCGGCGGTCCGGAGGGCCCGGACGGGTCAGGCCGTGAGCGTCGCCATCTCGACGGCGAGGTAGTCGAGGAAGCACGTGATGCGCGAGGCCAGGGCGGTGTTGCGGTAGTAGACCGCGTGCACCGGCTGGCGCGTGTCGACGGTGTGCGTCGCGAGGACCTGCACCAGGGTGCCGTCGGCGCGATCGCGGGCGGTCATGAAGTCGGACAGCGCCACGATGCCCTGGCCCGCCAGGGCCAGCTGCCGCAGCGTCTCGCCCGATGAAGCGCTCACCGCGGCCTTGATCGGGTACCCCTCGCCGCCGGACCAGCGCAGGGGCCAGGTGTTGAGGCTTTCTGGCGCGGTGAAACCGAGCAGCGCGTGGTTCGCGAGCGCCTCGACCTTCGTCGGGCGGCCGTGCGCCGTGAGGTAGTCGGGGCTGGCGAGCACCCGCAGCCGGAAGCTGCCGAGCGCACGCGCATGCAGCGAGGAGTCGGCGAGCGTGCCGATGCGCAGCGCGATATCGGTGCGCTGCTCCAGCAGGTCGATGATCTGGTCGCTGCTGTTGAGTTCCAGCTCGATCTGCGGATAGCGCTCACGGAAGGCGCCGATCAGCGGCACCAGCACGTGGAGCATGAACGGCGAGGCCGCATTCACCCGCAGCCGGCCCGCGGGCTGGTCGCGGCGCAGCGCGAGCTGCTCCTCGGCGTCCTCGACGGCGGCGAGCACGCCGCGAGCGCGGGCGAGAAAGAACTGACCCTCCTCGGTGAGTTCGAGACGTCTGGTGGAGCGCCGCATCAGCGTCGTGCCCAGTTTCTGCTCCAGGCGGCTCAGCGAGCGGCTGACCGCGGAGACCGTCTGCCCGAGATGCTCCGCCGCCGCGCTGATCGACCCCGCATCGACGATGGCGGCGAGGACGGCGAGTTCATCGAGGGAGCTTTTCATGGCGGGTCTTGCGTTCTTGCGTTCTTGCGTTTTAGGCAAGAATATTTTGTCCAATCGAGGCTTTTTCTGCAAACCGTCCGCGGGAACACTGGCGGCCGTTCCCCCCGTTTCCTCTGCCTTGCAGGAGCTTCATCATGCCGATCGCCTTGTGGGCGCTGACCGTCAGCGCCTTCGCCATCGGGACCACGGAATTCGTCATCGTGGGCCTGATCCCGACCATGGCCGCCGACCTTGGCGTCAGCCTGCCGTCCGCGGGCCTGCTGGTCTCGCTGTACGCGCTGGGTGTCGCCGTCGGCGCGCCGGTCCTCACCGCGCTCTCCGGCCGCTGGCCGCGCAAGCGGCTGCTGCTCGCGCTGATGCTGCTGTTCACCGCGGGCAACCTGCTCGCTTGGCTGGCGCCGGGTTACGGCGCGCTGGTCGTCGCCCGCGTGCTGACTGGCCTCGCTCATGGCGTGTTCTTCTCGATCGGCTCGACGATCGCGACCAGTCTCGTCCCGCGAGAGAAGGCGGCCAGCGCCATCGCGACGATGTTCTCGGGCCTCACCGTCGCACTGGTCACCGGCGTGCCGCTGGGCACCTTCGTCGGCCAGCACTTCGGCTGGCGCGCGACCTTCCTCGCCGTCGCGGCGCTGGGCCTCGTCGCCTTCGTCGCCAGCCTGATCTTCGTGCCGCGCAAGCTCGCGCAGCCTGAGTCGGCCGGCCTGCTTCACCAGCTCGAGCCGCTGCGCCAGCCGCGTCTGCTGCTCGTCTATGCGATGACGGCCGTCGGTTACGGCGGCTCCTTCATCGCCTTCACCTACCTCGCGCCCATCCTCCAGCAGATCAGCGGCATCTCCGCCAACGGCGTCAGCCTGGTGCTGCTCGTGTACGGGATCTCGGTGGCCGTCGGCAACGTCTGGGGCGGCAAGCTGGCGGACCGGCGCGGCCCGATCGGCGCGCTCAAGCTGATCTTCCTCGGACTCGCCGCCGTGCTGTTCGTGCTGAGCGTCACCGCGCAGTCGCCCATCGGCGCCGTGCTGACGGTCCTCGCCTGGGGCGCCTTCGCCTTCGGCAACGTGCCGGGTCTGCAGCTCTACGTCGTCCAGCAGGCCGAGGCCCACGCGCCCAAGGCCATCGACGTCGCCTCGGGCCTGAACATCGCCGCGTTCAACCTGGGCATTGCCGGCGGCGCCTGGGGCGGCGGCCTGATCGTCGAGCGCGTCGGCCTGATGCACACGCCCTGGATCGGCGCGATCGTCGTGCTCGGCGCCTTCGCGCTCACCGTGCTGGCGGGACGCCTCGACCGCCGCTTCCCGTTGCCGGCACGTGCCGCCGGCGCCGCCCCGATCGCCGTCGGTCATTGAACGCCCACGATCGCGCACGACCCCGCCGAACGACCGATCCCACCCTGGAGCACCTCATGACCACCCCCTCCCACCCCGCAGCCCTCGCCATGCCCGTGCTGGGCCTCGGTACCTTTCGCCTGAAGGGCCAGACCGTCATCAGGCCCGCCCTGGAACGCGCCCGGCTTGGGTCATAATCCGCCTCCTCCGCGGGCGTCGTATAACGGCTATTACCTTGGCTTCCCAAGCCAATGACGAGGGTTCGATTCCCTTCGCCCGCTCCAGTCCCCGTCCTCGGTGGGGCGACCCGATCCGTGTTGCAATGCTGAACGTTTCCTGAACGCGCCCTGAGCGTTCCCTTTCAGCAGTCCCGACATGTCCGCCGCCTCCCCGATCGCTTCCCCTCAGCTCTCCGACGATCCCACCCCCGCCACGCACACCGGGTGGGCGCTGCTCGCGCTGGCGATCGGCGGCTTCGCCATCGGCACGACCGAGTTCGCGGCGATGAGCCTCGTCCCGTTCTTCGCCCCCGATCTCGGCATCGACGCGCCGACCGCGGGTCACGTGATCAGCGCCTACGCGCTCGGCGTGGTGGTGGGCGCGCCCTTGCTGGCCGTGCTCGGCGCCAGGGTGCCGCGGCGCACGCTGCTGATCCTGCTGATGCTGGCCTTCGCCGTCGGCAACGGCCTGAGCGCGCTCGCGCCCAGCTATCACGCGATGCTGCTGTTCCGCTTCCTCAGCGGACTGCCCCACGGCGCCTACTTCGGCGTCGGCGCGCTGGTGGCCGCCTCGCTGGTTGCGCCGGCCCGACGCGCCCAGGCCGTCAGTCTCATGATGCTGGGCCTCACCGTGGCGACCGTCATCGGCGTGCCGCTGGCCAACTCGCTGGGGCAGTGGGCCGGCTGGCGCTGGGGCTTCGGCGTGGTGACGCTGCTGGCGCTGCTGACGGCCGCGCTGGTCGCGAGGCACGCCCCGCGCGACCGCGTCCAGCCCGGCGCCAGCGCCATGCGCGAGCTCGGTGCGCTCGGCCGCCGCCAGGTCTGGCTGACGCTGGGCATCGCGACGATCGGCTTCGGCGGCATGTTCGCCGTCTACACCTACCTGGGCTCCACGCTGCTGGAGGTCACCCGAACCGGCCCCGGCATGCTGCCGGTCGTGCTGAGCGTCTTCGGCATCGGCATGACCGCGGGCACGCTGGTCGCCGCGTGGGCCGCCGACCGCGCATTGATGCCCACCATCGGCGGGCTCCTGCTGTGGAGCGCCGCGTCGTTGGCGCTGTACCCGTTCGCCGCGGGCAGCCTGTGGACGCTGCTGCCGGTGGTCTTCCTGATCGGCTGCGGCGGCGGGCTCGGCGCCGTGCTGCAGACCCGGCTCATGGACGTCGCCGGCGAGGCGCAGACGCTGGCCGCGGCGCTGAACCACTCGGCCTTCAATGCGGCGAATGCGCTCGGACCCTGGTTGGGCGGGCTGGCGATCGCCGCCGGCCATGGCTGGACGTCCACCGGCTGGGTGGGCGTCGCCCTGGCGTTCGGGGGGTTGATGTTCTGGGCGGTGTCGCTGGCGTTCGATCGTCGATAATCCGGGGCTTCTCTTGCAGGAGTTCCGCACATGGCCGATTGGCTGCCGCCCACGCGCTACTGGGTGCTGGCGATCTTCATCGCCTCGGCGCTGTACGCGCACTTCCGCGGTCGTGTCCGCTTCAAGCTGGCCCGCGCGCTGACCGACTTCACGGTGCTGATCTCGCCGATCAACGCGGTCATGTACCTGTTCTCGCGGGCGCCGGCGACGCCCTACCTGAAGACCTCGGCCTTCCCCGAACTCAGCCTGCTGCGCGACAACTGGCAGGTGATCCGCGAGGAAGCCCTCAAGCTCAACGACGAGGGCTACATCAAGGCCGCGTCCGGCTACAACGACATCGGCTTCAACTCGTTCTTCCGCACCGGCTGGAAGCGCTTCTACCTGAAGTGGTACGACCGGGACATGGCCTCGGCGAACGCGCTGTGCCCGAAGACGGTCGCGCTGCTCAAGCAGATCCCCGGCGTGAAGGCGGCGATGTTCGCGTCGCTGCCGCCGGGCGCGAAGCTGGTGCGCCACCGCGATCCGTACGCGGGCTCGCTGCGCTACCACCTCGGCCTCACGACGCCCAACGACCCGGGCTGCTACATCGACGTCGACGGCGAGAAGTACCACTGGAAGGACGGCGAGGACGTGATGTTCGACGAGACCTTCATCCACTACGCCGAGAACACCACGACGCATCAGCGCGTGATCCTGTTCTGCGACGTGGAGCGCCCGGTCCATTTCGCGCCGATCCGTTGGCTGAACCGCGCGTTCGGCAAGCTGGTGATGACCTCCGCCGCGACGCAGAACCTGGAGAGCGAGCCGATCGGCGGCCTCAACAAGTTCTTCTATCACGCCTACAAGGTGCGCCTGTTCTTCAAGGCGTTCAAGGCGAAGTCCCGCACCGGCTACTACGTCGTCAAGTGGGCGCTGATCCTCGGCATCCTGGCGGCGATCTTCATCTGAACGTGCCCGACGTGCTCACCGGCCCTGCCGTCCCGACCGTTCCCACGGTCGCGACGCCGCCGGGGCCCAGACGGCACTGGCCCGTTCAGGCCGCCAGCGCCTGGGACAGGCGCTGCGCCTGCGGGCCGAACGCGTAGGCATCCATCCCCAGCGCACCGAAGGTGACGCCGTCATGGAGGCGGATCGGCGCCTCGTCGCGTCCGCCGGCGCCCGCGGCGACGTACCAGGGCAGCAGGTGCTCATCCGTCGGATGCATCAGCGCGGCGCTCGGCGCCTGCGTCCGGTAGGCCGCGAGCGCCTCCCAATCCCGAGCGGCGGAACGCTCCGCGAACCAGGTCCGGAAGGCCGCCGATTCCGCCATCTCCGGCGCGTCGTCCGACGTCGCGCGCATCAGCAGGCGCAGGTTGTGCGTGATGCTGCCGGTGCCCAGGATGAGCACGCCTTCGCGCGACAGCGCCTGCAGCTTCCCGCCGAGCTCCATCAGTTGCGCCGGCGACGCGTGCGCCGTCAGCGTGAGCGGGATGACCGGCACGTCGGCATCGGGATAGAGGAAGCGCAGCGAGGTCCAGATCCCGTGATCCAGCCCGCTGTGGTCGACCACGGGCAGGGCGAGCGTGTCGCCGATCTGTGCGGTCAACGCGCGGTCGCCGGGGGCGTCGCAACGCAGCTGGTAGAGCGCCGGCGGGAATCCGCCGAAGTCGTACACCGCCTCGTGGCGGTCCGCGCCGAGCAGGACGGCCTCGCGCGCGGTGGTGTGCGCGGAGACCGCCAGCACGGCCTTCGGCCGGCCCCAGACGGCGTCGAGCGTCCGCCCGAGGTGCTGCATGAAGGCACCGGCCTCGCCGGGCTCCAGGGCAATCATGGGCGAGCCATGGGAGACGAAGAGGGGAGGGAAGGGGGTGTTCATGACATCGATTGAACGCCGGTGATCCCGCCGCATCGTCAAAACCGGTTGCACGGTCTGTTCAAGCCGATTGCATGGCCACACCCCCGTGCCAGCGCGCGGGCATGCGGTTCGCTACAGTCCGCGCATGAGTGCGCACCCGTCTTCTCCGTCCGCCACCCCCGCGGGCACCCCTGCAGGCACGCCCGCGGCCCGACCTGCCGCCGGGGCCGCCTCCGGCCGTCGCCCGCCGTCGCTGTGGCGGCAGATGGGCCTGCAGACCTGGCGCGACTTCCGCGCCGGTGAGCTTCACCTGCTGATCCTGGCCCTGATGCTGGCCGTCGCCGCCGTGTGCGCGGTGGCCTTCCTCTCGGACCGGCTCGACCAGGGCCTGCGCCGGGACGCGGCGCAACTGCTCGGCGGCGACGCGGTCGTCGCCAGCGATCAGCCGACGCCGGCGCCCGTCCGGGAGCTCGCCGCGCGCTTGAGCCTGCGCAGCGTCGAGACGCTCAACTTCCCCAGCATGGCGCGCGCCACCGAGGACCAGGGCGGCGGCAGCCGGCTGGTGGCGGTGAAGTCGGTCAGCCCGCGTTATCCGCTGCGCGGGACGCTGGCGCTGAAGGACGGGCGCCAGGTGGGCGCACCCGTCGCGGGCACCGTGTGGGTCGATCCGGGCGTGCTGAGCGCGCTCGGGCTGAAGGTCGGCGATCCGCTGCTGCTCGGCGACGCGACGCTGAAGATCGCCGGCGAGATCTCGAACGAACCCGATCGCGGTGCCGGTTTCATGAACTTCGCGCCGCGCGTGATGCTGGCTCAGTCCGACATCGAGGCGACCGGGCTGATCCAGCCGGCGAGCCGCATCACCTACCGCTTCGCCGTGATCGGTGAGACGAACTCGGTGCAGCAGTTCAACACGCAGACCCGCCAGCAGCTGAAAGACGGCAACTGGCGCGGCGTGCGGCTGGAGTCGCTCGAGACCGGCCGCCCCGAGATGCGTCAGACGCTGGACCGCGCGACCAAGTTCCTCAACCTCGTCGCGCTGCTGGCCGCGCTGCTGGCAGCCATTGCCGTCGCGCTCGCGGCCCGGGAGTTCGCCAACCGCCACCTCGACGACTGCGCGATGCTGCGCGTGCTCGGTCAGCCGCAGCGCCGCCTCACCTGGGTGTTCACGCTGGAGTTCGCCACCGTCGGCTTCATCGGCAGCGCGATCGGGGTGCTGCTCGGCTTCCTGCTGCACTACGGCTTCATCGCGATGCTCGCGGGACTCATCGAGGTCAACCTGCCGGCGCCGGGCCTCTGGCCGGTGCTGCTGGGGCTGGGCATGGGCATGAGCCTGCTGCTGGGCTTCGGCTTGCCGCCGGTGCTGCAGCTGGCCGCCGTGCCGCCGCTGCGCGTGATCCGTCGTGAGCTGGGTCGGCCGAAGGCGGGCTCGATCGCCGTGCTGCTGGCCGGCGTCATCGGCTTCTCCGCGGTGCTGACGGCGCTGTCGGCGGACTGGCGACTGGGGCTCTTCGCCACCGGCGGCTTCGCCGTCGCGCTGGGCCTCTTCGCGCTGCTCGCCTATGGCGCCGTGCTGGCGCTGCGGCGGCTGGTGCCGCAGGCCGGCGCGCCGCGATGGCTGCTGCTGGCGACGCGCCAGGTCGCCGCGCGGCCGGCCTTCGCGGTGCTGCAGGTCGGCTCGCTGTCGCTGGGGCTGCTCGCGCTGGCGCTGCTGGTGTTGATGCGCACCGACCTGATCGAGAGCTGGCGCGCCGCGACGCCGGTGAATGCCCCGGACCGCTTCGTCATCAACCTGCAGCCTGAGCAGGGCCCCGGTTTCCGCGCCGGCCTCGACAAGGCCGGGGTGAAGGACTACGACTGGTACCCGATGATCCGCGGCCGTCTGGTCGCCATCAACGGCGAGGCGGTGAAGGCGAGCCGCTTCACCGAAGAGCGCGCCCAGCGTCTGGTGGAGCGTGAGTTCAACCTCAGCCACAGCGCCGAGCTGCCGTCGCACAACCTGATCGCCGGCGGCAAGTGGACGCCCGGGGACAAGGACGGCGTCAGCGTCGAGCAGGGCCTGGCCGAGCAGCTCGGGCTGAAGCTCGGCGACACGATGCGCTTCGACATCGCGGGTGTGCTGGTCGAGTCCAGGATCACCTCGCTGCGCAAGGTCGACTGGGGATCGATGCGCGTCAATTTCTTCGTGCTGTACCCGCGCGCGGAGATGCCGGAGCTGCCGGTGAGCTACATCTCCGCGTACCGCTCGCCGCAAGGGCAGGGGGCCGCCGCGGCGCTCGATCGCCAGCTGGTCAAGGAGTTCCCCAACCTGACGCTGATCGATGTCTCCGCCGAACTGAAGCAGGTGCAGCAGGTGCTGGAGCAGGTGATCATGGCCGTGCAACTGCTGTTCGCGGTGGCGCTGGCGCTGGGCGTGGTCGTGCTGCTGGTGGCGGCAGTGGGGTCACGGGATGCGCGCACGCGGGAGTTCGCGTTGATGCGCGCCTTCGGCGCGTCGAGTGCGCTATTGGCCGCGGTACAGCGTGCGGAGCTGCTCGGGCTGGGCGCGCTGGCCGGCTTCCTCGCAGGGATCGCCGCGCAGGCGCTGGGTTGGGCGCTGACGCACTACGCCTTCGAATTCGAATGGCAGTTCAAGCCCTGGGTGCTGATCGGCACGACCGTCGGCGGCGCCGTGCTGGCGCAGCTTGCCGGCTGGTGGGCGCTGCGCGGCGTGCTGCAACGGCCGGTCGTGCAGACGCTCCGAGAGGCCGATACGAACTGACCCTGCTTACTCCCTCTCCCGCACTGGGGGGGAGGGCAGCGGTGAGGGCCAGCGGCGGTGGCAGTGCGGCAGCGCTCTTCAACGACAACGGGCGGCCAGTGGCCGCCCGTTTGTCATGGTGCGATGCGGATCAGCGAGCGGCCGCAGCGCGCTCCGCCGATTCCATCGTGTTGACCAGCAGCATCGTGATCGTCATCGGCCCGACGCCGCCCGGCACCGGCGTGATCCATCCGGCGACTTCCTTGACGCCGTCGAAGTCCACATCGCCGCAGAGCTTGCCTTCCTCGGTGCGGTTCATGCCGACGTCCAGCACCACTGCGCCGGGCTTGACCATGTCGGCGGTCAGCACGTTGCGCTTGCCCACGGCGGCCACGACGATGTCGGCCTGGCGCGTGAAGTGGGCCAGGTCCGGCGTGGCGCTGTGGCACACCGTCACCGTCGCATTGGCCTGAAGCAGCAGCATCGCCATCGGCTTGCCGACGATGTTGCTGCGGCCGATCACGACGGCGTGCTTGCCCTTGGTGTCATACCCGATGAACTCCAGCATCTTCATGCAGCCGTAGGGCGTGCAGGGCTTGAAGCCATCCTGGCCGACCATCAGCGCACCGGCGCTGGCGACGTGGAAGCCGTCGACGTCCTTCTCCGGCGCGATCGCCTCGATGACCTTGTGCGCGTCGATGCCCTTGGGCAGCGGCAATTGCACCAGGATGCCGTGGATCGCCGGATCCTTGTTCAGCGCGTCGACGCGCGCGAGCAGTTCCGCCTCGGTCATCGTGTCGGCGTACTTCTCCAGCACCGAGTGCAGGCCCGCGTCCTCGCAGGCCTTGACCTTGTTGCGCACGTACACCTGGCTCGCGGGGTTGTCGCCGACCAGCACCACGGCCAGTCCCGGCTTCACGCCCTGGGCCGTCAGCGCGGCGGCGCGCGTCGCCACCTCGGCGCGCAGTTGCTTGGACAGGGCGTTGCCGTCGATCAGTTGTGCGGTCATGTCGATACTCCGGATTCAGTGACTCAAAAACGCGGAAAGCAGAAACTGGAAAGTCAGAAAAGCGCAAGGGCAGAGGATCGCTCTGCCCGGAATGCAAAGAGGCCGCTTCGCAGCGGCCTCTCGGTGTCGTCGTCGGATCAGCCGGCCTTGGCCTGCGTGTTCGCGCCGAGCGCGATCTTCAGCAGGTCGGCGACGGTGTTGGCGTTGAGCTTCTCCATGATGTTGGCGCGATGCGCTTCCACCGTCTTGATGCTGATGCCCAGGTCGTCGGCGATCTGCTTGTTCAGGCGGCCGGCGACGATGCGCTCCAGCACCTGCGCCTCGCGCGTCGTCAGGCGCGACAGCAGCGCGTCGCGGCTGGCCGCTTCCTGCTGCGTGGCGAAGGCGCCGCGCGCCTGGTCCAGCATGCGCTCGACCAGCGACAGCAGTTCCTCTTCCTTGAACGGCTTCTCGATGAAGTCGACCGCGCCCTTCTTCATCGTCTGCACCGCCATCGGCACGTCGCCGTGGCCGGTGATGAAGACGATGGGCAGCGGGCTCTTGCGTTCGATCAGCTTGTCCTGGAGTTCCAGGCCGCTCATGCCTTCCATGCGGATGTCGGCGATCAGGCAGGCGACTTCGCGCGGGTCGTAGCGGCTCAGGAAACTCTCGGCGGAGTCGTAGCACTTGACCCGGTAGTCCTTGCCTTCCAGCAACCATTGCAAGGAATCTCGCACGGCCTCGTCATCGTCGACGACGTAGACATTGCCCTTCTTCGGAATCAAGCTCATGGTGTGGCAGCAGTGTTGTGAGTGGTGCTCGTCCCGACGTCACCGCCCTTGTCGAGCGGGTTGGGAGGAGACTCCGGACGCGGAATGTCCACGGGGATCGTGAACGCGAACCGGCACCCGACGATGGACGGGCCATTGTAGAGGTTCTCGGCACGGATCCGACCCTGGTGGGACTCGATGATGGACCGGCATAACCCTAGGCCGATCCCCAATCCATCGGCCTTGGTGGAGAAGAAGGCCTCGTACATGCGCTCGATGACCTCGACCGGCAGACCCGGTCCCATGTCGGTCACCGAGAACTCGATGTTGGCGCCGAGCTCGGCGGTGTGCTTGGGCACGACGCGCAGCTCGATGTGCCGGCGCGAGGGCGGCAGCGCCGCGTTGTCGATCGCCTCGGCGGCGTTCTTGAGCAGGTTCAGCAGCACCTGCTCGATCAGGATCGGATCGACGCGCATCACCGGCAGCCGCTGCGCGACGTAGGTGTGGATCTGCACGTTGCGCCGGCGCAGCTCGATGCCGGCCAGCTCGACCGAGTCCTCCACGATCGAGGCCGCGAACGCGGGCTGGCGCTGCGGCTCGCTCTTCTTCACGAAGGCGCGGATGCGGTGGATGATCTGCCCGGCGCGCTGCGCCTGCTTGGCGGTCTTCTCCAGCGCGACGATCAGGTCGTCCTTCTGGATGTTGTCGCCGCGCACCCGCGACACCATGCCGTTGCAGTAGTTGGTGATCGCGGTCAGCGGCTGGTTGAGCTCGTGCGCGACGCTGGAGGCCATCTCGCCCATCGTGATCAGCCGGCTGGTCACCTGGGCCTTCTCGGCCTGCTGCTGCTGCTGGGCCTCCGCGTGGCGGCGCGCCGTGATGTCGGTGGCGATCAGCATCTGCGCCAGGCGGCCGTCGGTCCACTGCAGGTAGCGCGCACGGACGTCGAACCACATGTCGAGCTGCGCGATGAACACCTCGCGCGAATCGCCGCCGACCTCGGTCAGGTGCTGCGCCGGCAGGCCGCCGTAATCGTCCACGTCTTCCTCGTCGCCATGTCCGCCGCCGCCGGCCGCGTCGCGCCCGTCCTGCGTGCTCGTCGCGCCGGCCAGGCTGGTCGGCTGCGAACCCGCCAGCATCGCGTGCCCCTTCGGATCGGCGCCGAACCACAGGCGATAGCTGCGGTTGGCGAAGAGCAGTTCGCCCTGCTGCACCGACAGCACCGACACCGCCGCGTCCAGGCCTTCCAGCACCGTGGTGAAGCGCTCATGCGAGGCCGACAGCTGGTCGCGCACGCGCTTGGCCTCGGTGATGTTGGTCATCGAGGTCATCCAGCCGTTCTGCTTGCCCTTGGGGTCGATCAGCGGCGAGACGTACATGCGGGCGTCGAAGATGCTGCCGTCCTTGCGCATCACCTTCACCTCGGAACCGCCGGCCGGGCTGCGGCCCTGCATCTCCTGCTGCAGCAGGCGCAGGTTCTCCTCGTAGCGGTCGGGCGGCCAGTAGGGGAAGGGCGGCTTGCGGCCGATGAGTTCCGACTCGGCGAAGCCCGTCATCGCGCAGAAGGCCGGGTTGACGTAGCTGATGCGCGTCTCCAGGTCCATCGCCCGCATGCCGGTCAGCATGGAGTTCTCCATCGCGCGCCGGAAGTTGGTCTCGGCCGCGAGCGCGTTCTGCACCTGCGCGCGGCGGCGCATGTGCTTCCAGGTGCCGAGCAGCATCCACACGGTCAGCACCGACAGCGCCATCACCATCCAGAACAGCGTGTTGGAGATCAGGCCGATCGAGGTCCGGTAGCCCTGGCCGCGCAGCACCAGGCCGGGCGCCGGCGTCATCGGCACCTCGTGATAGATCGGGGCGCGCGTGATGCGCTTGCCCGGCATGGGCGTCACCGTGCTGGCGACGACCTGCTCGCGCGGGTCGAGCACCGCCACCGCGTGGCGCGAGGTGAGTTCGTTGGGAACCGAGTAACGCAACAGCCCCTCGACCGCGTACTCGGCGATCAGCACGCCGGCGAAACCGGCGCGGTCGCTCAGCGGCAGCTGCAGCTGGAAGACGGTCGAGTTGTTGGCGTCGGCGAAGGACGCGGAGTACACCCGCGTGCGCCGGTCGCGCGCGCTCTGGAAGGCGCGTTCGGGCTCGCTGTTGGCGTGGCCGTTGGGCATGGACGGGTCGCTGCCCTCCAGCGTCATCAGCGACTCGGCCTGCTCGCCGATCGCCGCGACGCTGACGCGCTTCTCGCGGCGCGCGTTCAGCCAGGTGATGTGGGTGATCTCGGGCCGGTTGCGCGCGATCGCCATCGCGCGCTGCGTGAACTCGAGGTTGTCGATCGAGCGGTTGGCCAGGTCGCGCTGGAGCGGGATCAGGAAGTCCTCGTTCTCGATCAGGCGCGAGCGGATCTGCTGCTGCGCCATCTCGGTGTCGCGCTTGACGGCCTCGGCCTCGCGTTCGATCTCCTCGTTGCGCAGGTACCAGAAGGCCGACACGATCGCCGCCAGGAACAGCACCACCGACAGCAGCGGGCCCAGCGTCGCGAAGCGGTCCTGCCGGGACGGGGACTGCCGGCGCCACCACGCCGAGACCAGGCGTTTGACGGGATTCAGGGCACGGCGCGCAAAGCCTTGGACATCGAGGCGGGACAACATGGACGCGATTATCCCGGCCGTTCAGCCCCGCCCGGTCAGGGCGCCCCCGGGGCATTCCCGATCCGGACATTCCCGGATCGCATCGTGAAAGACATCCGTCACGGAACGAGGCCTTCACAGGCCATTGCATTTCACGATATGGAAACGCATCGCGCTATTTGGAAAATGAAAAGCTTGTGCGACACTCCGCCGCCATAGCCCTTCCGGTGGGGTTGGCCGCGTGCGCAAGCATGACGGCGCACGCATGACGGTTCTCGCAAGTTCGGGCACAGTGACCCGTCCGACCTGAGAGCCTCGCGCGGCGACAAGCCCGCCAGAAGGCCGTGATTGAACACAGGAGACAAAGACATGTCCGCGCAGCCCCAGTCGTTCCTCGGCGCAGCCGCCAATGACACCGACGCCCTCGAAACCAAGGAATGGCTGGACGCGCTGTCCGCCGTCATCGGTGAAGAAGGCGGCGACCGTGCCCACTTCCTGCTCGAGACCCTGATCGACCACGCGCGTCAGGCCGGCATCGATGTGCCCTTCTCGGCCACCACCGCCTACGTCAACACCATCCCGGCCGACCAGGAAGAGCGCTTCCCCGGCAACATCGACATGGAAGAGCGTCTGCGCGCCTTCATGCGCTGGAACGCGATGGCGATGGTGGTGCGCGCCAACCGCCTGCATCCGGAAGACGGCGGCGACCTGGGCGGCCACATCTCGAGCTTCGCCTCGCTGGCGACGATGCTGGGCTGCGGCTTCAACCACTTCTGGCACGGCGACGACACGGCCCAGGGCGGCACCCACGGCGGCGACCTGCTCTACATCCAGGGCCACAGCGCCCCCGGCATCTACGCCCGCGCCTTCCTGGAAGGCCGCATCACCGAGGACCAGCTGAACAACTTCCGCCAGGAAGTCGAAGGCAAGGGCCTGTCGAGCTACCCGCATCCGAAGCTGATGCCCGAGTTCTGGCAGTTCCCGACGGTGTCCATGGGCCTGGGCCCGCTGATGGCGATCTACCAGGCGCGTTTCCTGAAGTACCTGCACGCCCGCGGCATCGCCGACACCTCCCAGCGCAAGGTCTGGGTCTTCCTGGGCGACGGCGAGATGGACGAGCCGGAAAGCCTGGGCGCGATCGGCCTGGCCGCGCGCGAGAAGCTGGACAACCTGATCTTCGTCGTCAACTGCAACCTGCAGCGCCTGGACGGCCCGGTGCGCGGCAACGGCAAGATCATCCAGGAGCTGGAAGGCGAGTTCCGCGGTTCCGGCTGGAACGTCATCAAGCTGATCTGGGGCTCGTACTGGGATCCGCTGCTGGCCCGCGACAAGCAGGAGCTGCTGCGCAAGGTCATGATGGAGACGCTGGACGGCGACTACCAGGCCTACAAGGCCAACGACGGCGCGTTCGTGCGCAAGCATTTCTTCGGCAAGCATCCCGAGCTGCTGAAGATGGTCGAGAACATGTCCGACGAGGACATCTGGCGCCTGAACCGCGGCGGCCACGACCCGCAGAAGGTGTACGCGGCGTATCACAAGGCGGTGAACACCGTCGGCCAGCCGACCGTCATGCTGATCAAGACCGTCAAGGGTTACGGCATGGGCAAGATCGGTGAAGGCAAGAACACCGCGCACCAGACCAAGAAGCTGCAGGACGAGGACATCAAGGCCTTCCGCGACCGCTTCAACATCCCCATCCCCGACAGCGAGCTGTCCAAGATCCCGTTTTACAAGCCGGCCGACGACACGCCGGAGATGCAGTACCTGCACGAGCGCCGCAAGACGCTGGGCGGCTACCTGCCCAAGCGCCGTCCGCAGGCCGAGGAAGCGCTGAAGGTGCCCGACCTGGCGACCTTCCAGGCCGTGCTGGATCCGACCGCCGAGGGCCGCGAGATCTCGACGACACAGGCCTACGTCCGTTTCCTGACGACGCTGCTGCGCGACAAGGACCTGGGCCCGCGCACCGTGCCCATCCTGGTCGACGAGGCGCGCACCTTCGGCATGGAAGGCCTGTTCCGCCAGATCGGCATCTACAACCCCGCGGGTCAGAACTACACGCCGGTCGACAAGGACCAGGTCATGTACTACCGCGAGGACAAGGCCGGCCAGATCCTGCAGGAAGGCATCAACGAAGCGGGCGGCATGGCCAGCTGGATCGCCGCGGCGACGTCGTACTCGACGAACAACCGCGTGATGATCCCGTTCTACGTCTACTACTCGATGTTCGGCTTCCAGCGCATCGGCGACCTGGCCTGGGCCGCGGGCGACATGCAGGCGCGCGGCTTCCTGCTGGGCGGCACGTCGGGCCGCACGACGCTGAACGGCGAAGGCCTGCAGCATGAGGACGGCCACAGCCACATCCTGGCCGGCACGATCCCGAACTGCATCAGCTACGACCCGACCTTCGCGCATGAGGTCGCCGTCATCCTGCACTCCGGCCTGAAGCGCATGGTCGAGAACCAGGAGAACGTCTACTTCTACCTGACGCTGCTCAACGAGAACTACCCGATGCCGGGCCTGAAGGCCGGTACCGAGGAGCAGATCCTCAAGGGCATGTACCTGCTGGAAGAGGCCGTGCAGCCGCAGGGCGCGCAGCCGCTGACGGTGAACCTGCTGGGTTCGGGCACCATCCTGCGCGAGAGCCAGGCCGCCAAGAAGCTGCTGGAATCGGACTGGGGCGTCGGCGCCAACGTCTGGTCCTGCCCCAGCTTCAACGAGCTGGCCCGCGACGGCCAGAACGCCGAGCGCTGGAACCTGCTGCACCCGACCGAACTCGCCTGCGTGCCCTACGTGACGCAGCAGCTGAGCAAGGTGCAGGGCCCGGTGATCGCGTCGACCGACTACATGAAGAACTATGCGGAGCAGATCCGCGCCTTCATCCCGGCCGGCCGCTCGTACAAGGTGCTGGGCACCGACGGCTTCGGCCGCAGCGACTTCCGCTCCAAGCTGCGTGAGCACTTCGAGATCAACCGCCACTACATCGTCGTGGCCGCGCTGAAGAGCCTGGCCGACGAGGGCAAGATCCCGCAGGCCAAGGTGGCTGAAGCCCTGAAGAAGTACGGCATCAACGTCGACAAGATCAACCCCCTGTACGCCTAAGTAGCGGACCCGGAGACAACACAAATGGCATTGGTGGAAGTCAAGGTTCCCGACATCGGGGACTTCAAGGACGTCGCGATCATCGAGTTGCTGGTCAAGCCCGGCGACACGGTGAAAGTGGAGCAGAGCCTCGTCACCGTCGAATCCGACAAGGCCTCGATGGAGATCCCGTCCTCCGTGGCGGGCGTCGTCAAGGAAGTGAAGGTCAAGATCGGCGACACGATCAACCAGGGTGACCTGCTGGTCATGGTCGAGAGCGATGCCGCCGGCGCTCCGGCGCCCGCCGCCGCAGCGCCCGCGCCGGCTGCAGCCGCTCCGGCGCCCGCGCCGCAGGCCGCACCCGCGCCGGCCCCGGCCGCCGCGCCTGCTGCATCGGCCGCACCAGCCGCACCGGCCGGCGCCGTCGACATCATCGTTCCCGACATCGGCGACTTCGACGAGGTCGCGGTGATCGAGGTCCTGGTCAAGGTCGGCGACACGGTCAAGCAGGAGCAGAGCCTGATCACCGTCGAGAGCGACAAGGCCTCGATGGAGATCCCGTCGTCGCACGGCGGCGTGATCAAGGAACTGCTGGTCAAGCTCGGCGACAAGGTCGCCAAGGGCTCGAAGATCGCCGTGATCGAAGCCGCAGGCGGCGCTGCCGCTCCGGCACCGGCGCCGGCAGCTGCCGCTCCGGCGCAAGCTGCCGCCGCGCCGGCTCCGGCCGCTGCCAGCGCACCGGTGTCCGCTCCGGCCGCTGCGCCGGCGGACCGCCAGCTCCCGACCGCCGCGCTGCCGCCGCACGAGCCGACGAAGCCGTCGGGCAAGCTGCCGCACGCGTCGCCGAGCATCCGCAAGATCGCGCGCGAACTGGGCGTGCCGCTCGACGAGGTGAAGGGTTCCGGCGCCAAGGGCCGCATCACCGAATCCGACGTGCAGGGCTTCGTCAAGGCCGTCATGGCCGGCACGACGCAGACCGGCGCGCAGAAGGCCGCTTCGCCCACGGGTGCGGCCGGCGGCGCTGCCGCGGGCGGCGCCTTCCCGGGCCTGCTGCCCTGGCCCAAGGTCGACTTCGAGAAGTTCGGTCCGGTCGAGCGCAAGGACCTCTCGCGGATCAAGAAGATCAGCGGCGCCAACCTGCATCGCAACTGGGTCACGATCCCGCACGTCACCAACCACGACGACGCGGACATCACCGAGCTGGAAGCCTTCCGCGTCCAGCTGAACAAGGAGAACGAGAAGTCCGGCATCAAGGTCACGATGCTGGCCTTCATGATCAAGGCGACCGTCGCGGCGCTGAAGAAGTTCCCCGAGTTCAATGCGTCCCTGGACGGCGACACGCTGGTCCTGAAGAACTACTTCCACATCGGTTTCGCCGCGGACACGCCGAACGGCCTGGTCGTGCCGGTGATCCGCGACTGCGACAAGAAGGGCATCTTCCAGATCAGCCAGGAGATGTCGGAGCTGGCGAAGAAGGCCCGCGACGGCAAGCTCGGCCCGGCCGACATGACCGGCGGCTGCTTCTCGATCTCGTCCCTGGGCGGCATCGGCGGCACCTACTTCACGCCGATCATCAACGCGCCGGAAGTCGCGATCATGGGCGTGTGCAAGTCCTCGACGCAGCCCGTGTGGGACGGCAAGCAGTTCCAGCCGCGCCTGATCCTGCCGCTGTCGCTGAGCTGGGACCACCGCGTCATCGACGGCGCCTCGGCCGCACGCTTCAACGTGTACTTCGCGTCGCTGCTGGCGGACTTCCGCCGCATCGTCCTCTGATCGGAAGCACCGGACATGGCACAAGTTGAAGTCAAGGTTCCCGACATCGGGGACTTCAAGGACGTCGCGATCATCGAAGTCCTGGTCAAGGTCGGCGACACGGTGAAGGTGGAGCAGAGCCTGGTGACCGTCGAGTCCGACAAGGCCTCGATGGAGATCCCGTCCTCCGCCGCCGGCGTGGTCAAGGACCTCAAGGTCAAGCTGGGCGACAAGCTCAACCAGGGCGACCTGCTGGTCGTGCTGGAGAGCGACGCCGCAGGCGCTCCGGCGCCCGCCGCCGCTGCACCGGCTCCGGCCGCCGCCACACCGGCGCCCGCTCCGGCGGCACCGGCTCCCGCGCCCGCCGCGGCTCCCGCCGCACCGGCTCCGCAGGCTGCGACCTACACCGGCCCGGCCGAAGGCGAGTACGACGTGATCGTGCTCGGTGGCGGTCCCGGCGGCTACTCGGCCGCGTTCCGCGCGGCCGACCTCGGCCTCAAGGTCGCGATCGTCGAGCGTTACGCCACGCTGGGCGGCGTCTGCCTGAACGTCGGCTGCATCCCGTCCAAGGCGCTGCTGCACGTCGCGGCGGTGATGGACGAGGTCAAGCATTTCGCCGATCTTGGCGTCTCGTTCAGCGAGCCGACCGTCGAGCTGCCCAAGCTGCTCGCGCACAAGCAGAAGGTCGTCGGCAAGCTGACCGGCGGCCTGGCCTTCATGGCCAAGGGCCGCAAGGTCACCGTCGTGCGCGGCTACGGCACGCTGCTGAACGCCAACCACCTGTCGGTCGAGGAGACCAGCGGCGAGGCCCAGGAACGCACCGGCAAGACCCAGACGCTGAAGTTCCGCAAGATCATCCTGGCGGCCGGCTCGCAGGCGGTCCGTCTGCCCTTCATGCCGAACGACCCGCGCGTGATCGACTCGACCGGCGCGCTGGAGCTGACCAGCCGCCCGAAGCGCATGCTGATCGTCGGCGGCGGCATCATCGGCCTGGAGATGGGCACGGTGTACTCGACGCTGGGCGCGCGCCTGGACGTCGTGGAAATGCTGCCCACGCTGATGACCGGCGCGGACCGCGACCTGGTCAAGGTCTGGCAGAAGATGAACGCGCCGCGCTTCGACAACATCATGTTGAACACGAAGACGGTGGCGGCGGAAGCGACGCCCGAGGGCATCAAGGTCACCTTCGAAGGCGAGGGCGCCCCGAAGGAACCGCAGGTCTACGACCTGGTGCTCCAGGCGGTGGGCCGCACGCCCAACGGCAAGAAGATCGGCGCGGACAAGGCCGGCGTGGTGGTGAGCGATCGCGGTTTCATTCCGGTCGACGTGCAGATGCGCACCAACGTGCCCAACGTCTTCGCGATCGGCGACATCGTCGGCCAGCCGATGCTGGCGCACAAGGCGGTGCATGAGGGCCACGTGGCGGCGGAAGTCATCGCCGGCGAGCTGCTCGGCGACGAGGCGCTGGCCAAGTCCCGCTTCGATGCGCGCGTGATCCCGAGCGTCGCCTACACCGATCCGGAAGTGGCCTGGGTCGGCGTGACCGAGGACGAGGCCAAGGCCCGAGGCATCAAGGTCAAGAAGGGCCTGCTGCCGTGGTCCGCCTCCGGCCGCGCGATCGCCAACGGCCGCGACGAGGGCTTCACCAAGCTGCTGTTCGACGAAGAGACCCACCGCATCATCGGCGGCGGCATCGTCGGCACGCATGCGGGCGACATGATCGGCGAGATCGCGCTGGCCATCGAGATGGGGGCAGACGCCGTCGACATCGGCAAGACCATCCATCCGCATCCGACGCTGGGCGAATCGATCGGCCTGGCCGCGGAAGTCGCGCACGGCTCGTGCACCGACGTCCCGCCGCCGCGCAAGTAGGCGCCGCGCAGGCCGTTCACGGAGCAGGCGACCGGATGCTGGTCCTCGACGCCGCCGCGACTTCGCGGGCGCTGCCGTGGTCCCTCCTGATGGAGGAGATCGCGCTGGTCTGCCGCGAGCATCGCGACGGCCGGCTCACCTGCCCGCCGCGGCAGGTGCTGCCGCTGCGCCAGGACGGCGTGCTGCTGGTGATGCCCTGCCTGAGCGACACGCTGTCGATCACCAAGCTCGTCAGCGTGCATCCGCTCAATGCGGCGCTCGGCCTGCCGACGATCTCGGGCGAGGTCGTCGTGCTGGACAGCCGCACCGGCCAACGCCTGGCGGTGCTGGACGGCCCTGCGCTCACGGCGCGCCGCACGGCCGCGGTCAGCATGCTGGCGCTGCAGCACCTGAGCCGCAAGGCGCCCAGGCGCGTGCTGGTGGTCGGCGGCGGCGTGCAGGCGCGCGCTCACGTGGAGGCGCTCCAGGCGCTGCATCCGCAGGCGACCATCCATGTGCAAGGCCACCAGACGGTGCCGGGTTTTGTCGAGGAGCTCGGCGTCGAGCCGCTCCCGGCCGAATCGCAGACGCGCCACGCCTGGGATGCCATCGTGTGCGCCACCACCAGCCGCGTGCCGGTGCTGCGTCCCGGCGTCGGTGAAGGCGCGGTCGTGATCGGCGTCGGCGCCTTCCGCGAGGACATGGTGGAACTGCCGCAGGAGCTGGTCCGTGGCGCGCAGATCTGGGTCGACGACCCGGTCGGTGCGCAGGCCGAGGCTGGCGACCTGATGGCTGCGGGACGTTTCGAACCGCAGGATGCGATCGACGATCTCGTGCTGGGTCAGCGTCCCGTCGGCGACGGCCGCACCCGGCTCTTCAAGAGTGTCGGTTGCGCGCGTTGGGATCTGGCTGCTGCCCGTGTGGCTGTCCGCGCCGCCTGACCCTTACACGCCACCTCGACGCCCACCACGAGCTGGAGGCTTGCGGGGCCAGGGGGCCGGCCCGATTTGTGGAACATGTGACACGTATGAGGGCCGGCCCCCTGGCCCCGCAAGCCGAACTCAGGCCTCGTCCAGCAACGGCCGCAACGCGTCGTCCCACTGCTCGAGTTCATCCTCGGACAGGTGCAGCCAGGCCAGCGCCGCTTCGCGGTTGGCGGCCCAGTCGGCGTCCTCATCCAACCCCTCGTGTTGGCGCATCAGGTGCTCGGCAATCAGTCCGGCGGCGATCAGCGAGCGGATTTCCGGCTCGATGCTCTCGTCCTTCAGCGCTTCGAAGTCGTGATGCAGCCGGATGGCTGTCATCAGCTCAGGCGCCAGGTGCCAGACCTTGATCACCAGCGCGCCGACGACGGCGTGGTCGGTGCGGTGGTTGGCGTTCTCCGTCGCGATGAAGGGCCGGTCGATGCGGGCGCCGGCTTCGACCATGGTGGCGCCATAGCCGCGCACACTCTGCAGCAACACCGGCATGCCGACATGGCAGAACAGGCCATAGCTCTGCGCCAGGTCGACCCGCATGCCGGGCAACTGGCCGGCGATGAAGCCCATTGCGACCGCGCGCTTGGTGGAGCGCTGCCAGAAGCGCAGCAGATGCGGACTGTTGACCGGGATCGCATGACGGACCAGGAAGGCCTGCATCAGCGCGACACTCTCGTCCAGGCCCAGGCGGTACATCGCCTGGCCGACGGTGGTGCAGGGCACGTGGCCTGCCACGAGATGCAACGGACTGTTGGCCACGCGCAGCAGCGTCGCCGACATCGCCACGTCGGCGGCGGCGACGCGACCCACTTCGGTGAGGTCGGGCTGAGGCAGTGCCATCGCCGCGCGCAGGCGCTGCAGCAGCTCGGGGCAGGGCGGAATCTGGATCTGGCGCAGCGGGCCGTTGGCGCGGGCCTGATCGAGTTCCTGGCGGATGGCTTGGGTCTTCATGTGAGGGCCGGATTATCCCGATGCGCTCCGACCCGGCGCGTGAAGGGGTGCGGCAAATTGCCGCTTGTCCGGAGGCGCGTTCCCGGGGACGCATCGCGTGTCGCACTTCGCCCGCGACGGCGTGCCGGGCCAGATACATTGCAGCGCATGTCACGTTTCGTCACTCGTACAGCGTCACGCGCAGGCCGGACAATCCGGCCGGCGCAACGGGCGTTGGCGGTGCTGGTGTGCGTGGCGGGCCTGTGGTCTGCGCTGGCCTGGGGGTGGGACAAGGACAGGCTGACCGAATCCGCCGCGAAGCTCTCGCCCAAGACGCTGGCCGCGGTCAGGGCCATGATGCAGATGGCGGACCGCGCCGCGGCGATGCCCGAGGAGCGCGACCGGCTGACGACGGTCAACAGCTTCTTCAACCAGCGCATCGCGTTCAAGGACGACATCGAGGTGTGGGGCCAGATCGACTACTGGGCCACGCCGCTGGAGCTGCTGGACAAGGGCGCGGGCGACTGCGAGGACTACGCGATCGCCAAGTACATGAGCCTGCTGAGTGCCGGGGTGCCGCAGGCCAAGCTGCGGATGGTGTACGTGCGGGCGCAGTTCCAGGGGCGACCTCAGGCGCACATGGTCCTGGCCTACTATGCGCAGCCGGAGGCGGAGCCCTTGATTCTGGACAATATCAATCCGGAGATCCGGCCCGCGTCCCTGCGGCCCGACCTGACCCCGGTGTTCAGCTTCAACGGGGAGGGCTTGTGGAGCGGCGTGGGTGCCACCACGGCGGGGAATCCGCTGGTGCGCTTGTCGCTGTGGCGCGACCTGCTGGCGAAGGCGAAGGCGGAGGGCTTCTGATGGGCGACGGAGAATTCACGACATGTCCCTGATAAGACAAATCTGGTGGCTGGTCCTGGGCGCGGTGCTGGCGTCGGCGCTGGGCGGCGTCGCGGTGAGCACCTGGTCGCTGCGCGAGCTGCTGCAGACGCAGGCGCAGCTGAAGAACGCCGACAACGCCAATGCGCTCGCGCTGGCGCTGTCGCAGCAGAAGGGCGATGCGGAGCTGATGTCGCTGCTGATCTCGGCGCAGTTCGACGCGGGCGCCTACGAGAGCGTTCGCTGGCGGGACGGCAGCGGCGCGCCGGTGTTCGAGCGCCATCTGGAGACGCCGCAGACCTCGCATGCGCCGCGCTGGTTCGTGGCGCTGCTGCCGCTGGACGTGGCGCCGGGCGTGGCCAAGGTGTCGGACGGCTGGAAGGCCGCCGGCGAGATCGAGTTGCGCGGTCAGACCGGCTACGTGCACGAGGCGCTGTGGCGAGCGACGCTCAGCACGGCCTTGTGGCTGCTGGCGGTGGGGCTGGCGACGGGCGTCGCGGCGGCGGCGGTGCTGGCGCGGCTGCGCCGGCCGCTGGACACGGCGGTGCGGCAGGCCGAGGGCGTCTCGCAAGGGCGCTTCGAGACCGTGCTGGAGCCGCGCGTGCCGGAGATGCGCAAGCTGACGAGCGCGATGAACACCATGGTGCTGCGCACGCGGCAGATGTTCGAGGCCCAGGCCGAGCAGCTGCGCACGCTGCATCACCAGCTGCTGTGCGACGAGCTGACCGGGCTGTCGCACCGGCGGCAATTCGTGGCGGAACTGAATTCGGCGCTGGAGCGCGATGACGGCCCGCTGCGCGCGGGGCTGGTGCTGGTGCGTCTGCGGGACCTGCAGGGGCTGAACCAGCGTCTCGGGCATGGCGCGACGGACCAGGCGCTGATGGCGATCGCGCAGGCGCTGCGGGTGTATCCGGAGCAGGTCCGCGGCTGCCTCGCGGGGCGGCTCAACGGCTCGGACTTCGCGCTGTGGCTGCCGGCGCCGAACGTGGTCGGGGACACCGCCCAGGCGCTGGCCGACGCGTTGCGGGCCGGCCTGCAGAACCTGGGATCTGGGGTCGGCGTCGCGCTGGGCGCGGTCGAGCTGATGCGCGACCAGCCGATGAGCGCCTGGTTCGCCGCGGCCGACGCGGCGCTGGCCAAGGCCGAGCAGGGCGAAGGCGTCGTGCTGGAGCTGCGCGAGGCGCCGCCCTCGGACGAGGTCGCGCAGGGCGAGCGCGCGTGGCGCGCGTTGATCTCGGACGCGCTGGCGCATCAACGCAGCCGGCTGCTGGAATTCCCGCTGATCGGCCGCGAGCGTCAGGTGCTGCATCTGGAGTGCCCGCTTCAACTGAAGCTGAACCCGGTTGGCGAATTCGAGCCGGCCGCGCGCTGGCTGCCGCTGGCGCTGCGTCATCGACTCAGCGCCGAGGCGGACCTCCAAGCGCTCGCGCTGGCGCTGCAGGCCACGCAACGGGACTCGCGGATGCGCTGCGTCAACGTGGCGCCGGCATCACTCAACGACGGCAGCTTCATCGCCCGGGCCCGCGAGCTGGTGCAGGCGGCCCCGGCGGCGGTGCGACGCCAGACCGGACTGGAATTGGCCGAGCCGGCGGCGGCGCAGCACTTCGAAGCATTGCAGGAACTGGGTCGTCAATTGCGGCCGCTGGGTGTCCAGCTCGGCCTCGAACACGCGGGCGCCGGACTGGCTCAAATCGACCGTCTTTTCCAGGCCGGACTGGACTACGTGAAGCTGGACAGCTCGGTGGTGAGCGGCGTGTCGGCGGATGTGGCTCGGGCCGCGTTCGTGCGCAGCCTGGTGGTGATGCTGCGCAGCCTCTCTCTGAAGGTCTACGCGGAAGGCGTCACCGATGCGCTCGACGCGCAGGCGCTGTGGGATTGCGAACTCGACGGCATCACCGGCCCGTGGGCGTCGGCACAGGAAATCAAGCCCTGACTAGTCGATATCCGCCGTATGCAACGGATATCCGTTGCCGCTGCGGCGGTCCTCGAAGAAGCGCTGCAGCGCTTCGCGGATCGTGTGGAAGGCGATCTCGTCCCACGGCACCTCGTGCTCGAGGAACAGCTTGGCTTCGAGGGTTTCCGGACCCGGGTCGAACACCGGGCTCAGCAGCTTCGCGCGGTAGAAGGCGTGGACCTGCCCGACGCGGACCACGTTCATCACGCAGTACAGGTTCTGCAGTTCGATCTGCGCGCCGGCTTCTTCGACCGTCTCCCGCGCCGCGCCTTCGGCCAGCGTCTCGCCGAGTTCCATGAAACCCGCCGGCAGCGTCCACTTGCCGAGCCGCGGCTCGATCGCGCGCTTGCAGAGCAGCACCTGGTCGCCCCACACCGGCAGGGTGCCGACGACGTTCAGCGGATTCTCGTAATGGATCGCGCCGCACGCGGTACACGTCGCGCGCTCCCGGTTGTCATCGGCCGGGACGCGGTATTCGATCTGGCCGCCGCAGGTGGGGCAATGCTGGTAGCGCCGCGCTTGGAACATGGGCCGCAGTGTACCGGCCTCCGCTTGGGCCTCCGTGGCATCATCGCCGGCCATGGAGCTCTACAACTACTTCCGTTCGTCCGCCTCTTACCGCGTCCGCATCGCGATGGCGCTCAAGGGCCTGGACTTCGACTACAAGTCCATCCACCTCGCGAAGAACGAGCAGTTCAACGAGTCCTACGCCGCCGTCTCCGCGTCGCGGCTGGTCCCGCTGTTGAAGGACGGCGACGCGCTCGTCACGCAGTCGATGGCGATCATCGAGTACCTCGACGAGACGCACCCCGAGCCGCCGCTGCTGCCCGGCGACGCGCTGAGCCGCGCCTACATCCGAGCGCTGTCCCAGGACATCGCCTGCGAGATCCATCCGCTGAACAACCTGCGCGTGCTGCGCTACCTGGTGAAGGACCTCGGCGTCGGCGACGACAACAAGACGCGCTGGATCCATCACTGGGTCGAGAGCGGGCTGGCGGTCGTCGAGCAACGTCTGAAAGCCGACGGGCGATCGGGCCGCTTCTGCTTCGGCGACACGCCGACGATGGCCGATTGCGTGCTGGTGCCGCAGATCTTCAACGCGCAGCGCTTCGACAGCCGGCTCGATCACGTGCCGACGGTCATGAAGATCTTCGAGCACTGCATGGCGCTCGACGCCTTCAGCCAGACGCATCCGAGCGCCTGTCCCGATGCGGAATGAGGACTGGCTGCGACCGGCATGGGCCGCGTCGCACGTTGACGCCTTCATGACCACGCGCGCTGGTGGCGTCAGCGGAGGCCCGCAGTCGCCGGAAGCGCAGCGCGGATTGACGAGCCTCAACCTCGGGCGCTCGGGCGGTGACGACCCGGCGAATGTGGTCGAGAACCGCCGGCGCGTCGCCGCCGCGATCGGCGGACATCCCGTTTTCCTGAAGCAGGTGCATGGGACGACCGTGTTGCGCCTGCGCGCCGGGCACGCGCTCCCCGAGGCCGATCCCGAGGCGGCGGATGCGGCCATCAGCACCGACCCGGCGCTCGCCTGCGCGGTGATGGTCGCGGACTGCCTGCCGGTGCTGTTCGCCGGACCGGGCGTGGTGGGCGCCTCGCATGCGGGCTGGCGAGGACTCGCGGGCGGGGTGCTGGAGAACACCGTCGCCGCGATGTGCGAAGCCGCGCATTGCGAGCCTCGCGAGATCCGCGCCTGGATGGGCGCGGGCATCGGACCGGCGCAGTTCGAAGTCGGCGCCGACGTGCTCGCCGCCTTCGGCGCGGAGCCACTCCATCAGGATCAACCGATGTTCCGCTTCCAGCGGAACGAAGAGGGCGACGCGCGTTGGCGCGCCGATCTCTACGGTCTCGCGCGGCGCCGACTGGGGGCGCTCGGCATCGCCGACATCAGCGGCGGCGGCTGGTGCACGCTCAGCGAGCCGTCACGCTTCTTTTCGTTCCGCCACGAGCGCGTCGACGGACTGCGCAGCGGACGCATGGCCGCCGTCATCCGATTGCGCTGAGGCTGGCGCGGCCAACTGCGTCGGCGTCGGCGTCGGCGTCGGCGTCGGCGTCGGCGTCGATGCAACAGCGCCGTCATCGTCGTCATGCGGTCCTCCGGACGCTTCCGCCTTCCTGCGTGCGGCGCGCCGCCCGGGCGTGCCCATCAGGTACATCACGATCGATAGCGGTACCACGCCGTAGAACACGAAGGTGATCAGCGCGCCCAGCACCGAGCCCTGCGAGCTGAAGGCCTCGACGACCGCCATCATCAGCACCACATACATCCACGCGATGGCCACCAGATACATCAACGATTTCCTCGGCTCTCCGCGACAGCAGCGTCACGCGGGGGTAAGCTGATCGAGCTACAAAGCGCCTGAGCATATGCGAAGCCTCCCCGTCGATCCGCCGCTTGCGCGGGGTCGGCTGTGGCAAGCTTCTTGCTCAGGTTGGCATGAGGAGACACATGAGCGCGAACAACGCCGCCGCCGGGTCCACCGGCGCATCGGTCCACGGTTTCGAACACTGGGCCCAGCAGGCCCAACAGGCGGCCAGCGGGCTGTCGCACGGGTTCGGCGACGCCTTCAAGCAATTGCAGGCGATGCAGATCCCGGCCGACGCGTGGTCGCAACTGCAGTCGGACTACATCCATCAGGCCAGTGCCCTGTGGAACGCCGCGCTGGGTGAATCTTCGAAGGCCGCGCAGGGCGCGGCGTCGGCGGCGTCTGCGTCTGCGGCCGCCGCTGCCACCGCGGGGGCCGCCGCCCCGCTGAAGGATCGCCGCTTCGCCGATGCCTCCTGGAACGACAACCGCCTGGCGCACTTCACCGCGCAGCTCTACCTGCTCAACGCGAAGACGCTGCAGCGCATGGCGGATCAGGTGCAGGCCGACGACAAGACCCGCGCCCGTGTCCGCTTCGCGGTGCAGCAGTTCGTCGATGCATCGTCGCCGAGCAACTTCCTCGCGCTGAATCCCGAAGCGCAGCAGCGCGCGCTGAACACGCAGGGGGAGAGCCTCGCCCGCGGCCTGCAGCTGCTGATGTCCGACCTGCAGCGCGGTCACGTGTCGCAGACCGACGAGTCCGCCTTCGAGGTCGGCCGCAACGTCGCGACGACCGAAGGGCATGTCGTCTTCGAGAACGAATTCTTCCAGCTGCTCGAATACAAGCCGCTCACCGCGAAGGTGCATGCGCGGCCGCTGCTGATGGTGCCGCCCTGCATCAACAAGTACTACATCCTCGACCTGCAGTCGGAGAACTCGCTGATCCGCTACGCGGTGGCGCAGGGCCATCGCACCTTCGTGGTGAGCTGGCGCAATCCGGATGCCGACTGCGTGCACTGGACCTGGGACGACTACATCGGCCAGGCCGCGATCAAGGCCATCGAGGTCACGCGGGAGATCGCCGGCACCGAAACGATCAACACGCTGGGCTTCTGCGTCGGCGGGACCATCCTGGCGACCGCGCTGGCCGTGCTGGCCGCGCGCGGCCAGCAGCCTGCCGAGAGCGTCACCCTGCTGACCACGCTGATCGATTTCAGCAGCAACGGCATCCTGGACCTGTTCATCGACGAGCAGGCGGTGCAGCTGCGCGAGATGACGCTCGGCGACCAGGCCGTGAGCGGTCCGGGCCTGCTCAAGGGTCAGGAACTCGCGACGACCTTCAGCTTCCTCCGTCCCAACGACCTGGTCTGGAACTACGTCGTCGGCAACTACCTGAAGGGCGACGCGCCGCCGGCCTTCGACCTGCTGTACTGGAACGGCGACGCGACCAACCTGCCGGGCCCGATGTACTGCTGGTACCTGCGCCACACCTACCTGCAGAACGAGCTGCGAATCCCGGGCCGGCTGACCGTCTGCGGCGAGAAGATCGACCTCGGCGCGATCCAGGCGCCGGTCTACCTCTACGGCTCGCGCGAGGACCACATCGTCCCGTGGGACGCCGCCTACCGCAGCACGCAGGTGTTCAAGGGCAAGAAGCGTTTCGTGCTCGGCGCGTCCGGGCACATCGCCGGCGTCATCAATCCGCCGGAGAAGAAGAAGCGCAGCCACTGGCTGGGGAAGGGCACGGCGCTGCCGGCCGACCACCAGCAGTGGCTGCAGTCCGCCACCGAGCATCCCGGCAGCTGGTGGACCGACTGGTCGCAGTGGCTGGCCGGCCACGCGGGGCCGCAGAAGGCGGCGCCGCGCAAGCCGGGCGGCCGCGGCCACGAGGCCATCGAGCCGGCGCCAGGCCGTTATGTGAAACAGCGCGCGTGACACCCACGCCCGCGCATCGAGGAGCAAGTCATGAGTTCACCCCAAGACATCGTCATCGTCGCCGCGGCGCGCACGCCGATCGGCAAGTTCGGAGGGACGCTGTCGAAGACGCCCGCCAGCGAGCTGGGCGCGATCGTCATCCAGGAGCTGCTGCGCCGCAGCGGCCTGCAGCCCGACCAGATCAACGAGGTCATCCTCGGCCAGGTGCTGACCGCGGGCGTCGGCCAGAACCCGGCGCGCCAGGCCGTCATCAAGGCCGGCCTGCCGGTGACCGTGCCGGCGATGACCATCAACAAGGTCTGCGGCTCCGGCCTGAAGGCCGTGATGCTGGCCGCGCAGGCGATCCGCGACGGCGACTCGGACATCATCATCGCCGGCGGCCAGGAGAGCATGAGCCTGGCGCCGCACGTGCTGCCGGGCTCGCGCGAAGGCCAGCGCATGGGCGACTGGAAGCTGGTCGACACCATGATCACCGACGGCCTGTGGGATGTGTACAACCAGTACCACATGGGCATCACCGCCGAGAACGTGGCCAAGGAGTACCGCGTCAGCCGCGCGCAGCAGGATGAACTGGCGCTCGCCAGCCAGCAGAAGGCCGCCGCGGCGCAGGACGCGGGCCGCTTCACCGCCGAGATCGTGCCGGTGACGATCCCGCAGAAGAAGGGCGATCCGGTCGTGTTCTCGAACGACGAGTTCATCAACCGCAAGTCCAACGCCGAAGCGCTGGCCGGCTTGAAGCCGGCCTTCGACAAGGCCGGGACGGTGACGGCCGGCAACGCGTCGGGCCTGAACGACGGCGCCGCCGGCCTGGTGCTGATGACCGACGCCAAGGCCAAGGCGCTGGGCCTGACGCCGCTGGCGCGCCTGGCGTCGTACGCCAGCGCCGGCGTCGATCCCAAGACCATGGGCATGGGGCCGGTGCCGGCCTCGCGCAAGGCGCTGCAGCGCGCCGGCTGGCAGCCCAAGGACCTCGACCTGCTCGAGATCAACGAGGCCTTCGCCGCGCAGGCCTGCGCGGTGCATCAGGAAATGGGCTGGGATGTCAGCAAGGTCAACGTCAACGGCGGCGCGATCGCGCTGGGCCATCCGATCGGCGCGTCCGGCGCCCGCATCCTGGTCACGCTGCTGCACGAGATGATCAAGCGCGATGCGAAGAAGGGCATCGCCAGCCTGTGCATCGGCGGCGGCATGGGCGTCGCGCTCTGCGTCGAGCGCTGACGGCGGCGCCGCTGTCCCAGCGTCTTCCCTTTTTCCTTTTCGCGTCTTTCCCGTTTCCCCATTCCAGTCACCCGGGCCGCGGACGCGGCGCTCCGGCGTGTCATACAGGAGGCAAGCATGAGTCAGAAAGTTGCATACGTCACCGGCGGCATGGGGGGCATCGGCACCGCCATCTGCCAGCGCCTCCACAAGGAAGGCTTCAAGGTCATCGCCGGCTGCGGCCCGAGCCGTGACCACGCCAAGTGGCTGTCCGAGCAGACGGCGCTGGGCTACACGTTCTACGCCTCGGTGGGCAATGTGGCCGACTGGGACTCGACCGTCGCGGCGTTCGACCGCGCCATCGCGGAGCACGGCCCGATCGAGGTGCTGGTCAACAACGCCGGCGTGACCAAGGACCGCATGTTCCTGAAGATGACCCGCGACGAGTGGGACACGGTCATCGACACCAACCTCAACAGCATGTTCAACGTCACCAAGCAGGTGGTGCCGGGCATGGTCGACAAGGGCTGGGGCCGCATCATCAACATCTCGTCGGTCAACGGCGAGAAGGGCCAGATCGGTCAGACCAACTACTCGGCGGCCAAGGCCGGCATGCACGGCTTCACGATGGCGCTGGCGCAGGAGCTGGCGGCCAAGGGTGTCACGGTGAACACCGTCAGTCCGGGCTACATCGGCACCGACATGGTCAAGGCGGTGCGCCCGGACGTGCTGGAGAAGATCGTGGCGGGCATCCCGGTGAAGCGCCTCGGCGAGCCCGAGGAGATCGCGTCCATCGTCGGCTGGCTGGCAGGCGAGACGTCCGGCTTCACCACCGGCGCGGACTTCAGCTGCAACGGCGGCCTGCACATGGGTTGAGCCCGGGCCCGGGTTCCCATGGAAAAGGGCTGCCTCGGCAGCCCTTCATCGTTGCGGGGCGCAAGCTGCGCCTCGACCTCAGTCCTTCTTCATCAGCGCCAGCAGCTGCGACAGGTTCTGCGCCGCGGCCTGGAGCTTGGGCAGCCCCTGCTCGAGCAGCATCTGCGGCGGCGTGCGCGACGCATGCGTGCTGACGTTCATCGCCGCCACGACCTTGCCGTCGCGCCCGGTGATGGGCACTGCCACGCTCAGTACGCCGTCCTCCAGTTCCTGATCCACCAGGCACCAGTGCTGGCGCCGCGCCTGCTCGATCGCGGCACGCAGTTCCTCGTGCGAGCGCACGGTGTTGCTCGCGCGTCGCGCCAGCTGCACCTGCGCCACGCGGGTCTCGCGTTCCTCCACCGCCAGCGACGCCAGCAGCACGCGGCCGGTGGCCGTGGCCCAGGCCGGCAGCCGGCTGCCGATGCCCATCGGGTCGGACAGGATCTTGCGCAGCGGCGCGCGCAGCACGAAGACCACGTCGTCGCCGTCGAGCACCGCGATGGAGACCGACTCCCGCAGGTCGTTGGCCAGCTGGATGGCCACCGGTTCGGCGAAGCGCCACAGCGGTTGCGAGGACAGGTAGGCGAAGCCGAGGTCGAGGATCTTCGGCGTCAGCTCGAACAGGCGTCCCTCCGATCTCACGTACCCCAGCGTCTGCAGCGTCAGCAGGATGCGCCGCGCGCCGGCGCGCGTCAGGCCGCAGCGCTTGGCGACTTCCGTCAGCGTCTGCCGGGCGTGATGGGTGTCGAAGGTCCGGATCACGGACAGGCCGCGCGCAAAGGACTGCACGTAGCTGTCGCCGGGCTTCAGGGAGACGTTGTTTGCGCTTTCGTCAGGAGACATGGGCGTCATGACCGAAGTAGAGGAAGGCCGCGAAACGTTAATATCGCGCCCGTTTCCAAGTGATGAGACAAGAGGTGAAGACCATGGCCATGGATGTTGTCGACTACGAAATCAAGGGTGCCGAGATGCAGTTCGTCGAGGTCGAACTCGACCCCGGCGAAGCAGCGATCGGTGAAGCCGGCAGCATGATGTTCATGGATGCCGGTATCGGCATGGACACGGTGTTCGGCGACGGGTCCGCCAACCAGGGCGGTTTCTTCGGGAAGTTGCTGGGTGCCGGCAAGCGGCTGGTGACCGGCGAATCGCTGTTCACCACGGTCTACACGAACCAGAGTCATAGCAAGTTGCGGGTCGCTTTCGCGGCGCCGTATCCCGGCAAGATCCTGCCGATGGATCTCGGCAAGCTCGGGGGCACGCTCATCTGCCAGAAGGACGCGTTCCTGTGCGCGGCCCGCGGCGTGTCGCTGGGGATTGCTCTCCAGCAGCGCCTGTCGACAGGCTTCTTCGGTGGCGAAGGGTTCATCATGCAGAAGCTCGATGGTGATGGGCTGGCCTTCGTGCATGCGGGGGGTACCGTGGTTCGACGTACGCTCCAGCCGGGTCAGACGCTGCTGGTGGATACCGGCTGCGTCGTCGCCTACACGCCCAGCGTGAGTTTTGAGATCCAGTACGTGGGCAAGATCAAGACCGCCCTGTTCGGCGGCGAGGGTCTGTTCCTGGCCAAGATGACTGGCCCCGGCGAGATCTGGCTGCAGAGCCTGCCGTTCTCGCGCCTGGCCTCGCGGATCTTCGCCGCGGCCCCGCAGCGCGGCGGCTCCCGGGAAGAGGGCGGCCTGTTGACGGGTCTGGCCGGCGGCGGACTGCTGGGCGGGCTGCTGGGCGGTGACGACGAATAAGTCGTCTCCCAGCGCTGGAAAAGGCGAGCCGAGAAGTTCGCCATGCGCAGACTTGCCGCAATGCTGGCGGCAAGTCCGGCGCAACCGAATGCAACGGAACGCCTGCTTCCGATGGCTCGGTGATGCCGCGTGAAGCCGGCGCCGCGAAACGCTCAAGAACGGCTCACGCACCTGACCCGTCTGGCGCCCAAGCCCGCATCAGCAGGGGCGCCGCCGGCCTGTTCCGGCCGGACCCCAGGGGGAACCCGCCTACACTTGAGGGCTGCGTGGCGCTGGGCGCGCCGCGCATCTCCTGTTGAGGATCTTCATGCTGTCTTCCCTCGTGCGGCCCGTCCGGGCCGCCCTGGTCGTCACCGCCCTGGCCGCTGCCGGCCTGAGCGCGCTGACCTCGGCCTCGGCCGCCATCGCGGCCACCGGCAGTCCCATCTTCGTGCTGAACTCGCTGGACGCCGACATCAGCGTGATCGATCCGAAGGACTTCCGCGAGCTCAAGCGCATCCCGACCGGCAAGGAGCCGCATCACCTCTACCTGACGCCCGACCGCAAGACCATGGTCGTGGCCAACGCGCTGGGCGATTCGCTGACCTTCCTGGATCCGGTGACGGCGGAGGTGCAGCGCACCGTCCGCGGCATCCCCGACCCGTACCATCTGCGTTTTTCGCCCGACATGAAGTGGCTGGTGCTGGCCGGCAACCGGCTGGACCACGTCGACATCTACAAGTGGCAGCCGCAGAACGCGGCGCAGCCGATGGCGCTGTTCAAGCGCTTCTCCGCGCCCAAGACGCCCAGCCACCTCTCCATCGACAGCAGGAGCAGCGTCGTCTACGCGAGCCTGCAGGACAGCAGCGAGCTGCTGGCGATCGACCTGAACACGATGGCCGCGCGCTGGAAGATCCCCGTCGGGAAACTGCCCGCCGACCTGTACCTGACGCCGGACGACAAGTACCTGCTGGTCGCGCTGACCGGCGAGCGCAGCGTCGAGGTCTATGACGTGACCGGCGCGTTGCCCAAGCTGGTCAAGCGCATCGAGACCGGCGACGGCGCGCACTCGTTCCGCGCGCTTGGCGACAAGAAGCATGTGCTGGTGAGCAACCGCGCGGCCAACACGATCAGCAAGATCGCCCTGGCGGATTTCAGCGTCGTCGAGACCTTCAAGGCGCCCGGCGGCCCGGACGACATGGAGATCCTCACCGACGGCCGCACGCTGATGTTCACGTCGCGCTGGGCCCGCAAGCTGACGGTGATGGACCTGCAGACCAAGCAGATCCTGCAGCAGGTCAAGGTCGGCAAGTCGCCGCACGGCGTCTGGACGCTCGACCAGATGCCGCGCCAGTGAGCGCGACCGGATCCAGGCCGCTGCCCGTGAAGACGTCGTCCGTTCCGCGCTCCTCGCGCCTTCGTGGGCTGCGCGGCGCGCTGCGTCCCGCGCTGCGCCATGGCGCGGCGCTGCTCTTCGGCCTGACGGCGGTCGTGCAGGCGCAGCCGCAAGGCGCATCGGCGCCGTCCGCCGCGCCCTGCGACAAGCCGGTCTACCTGACCTTCGACACCGGCCACATGGGCGTCGCGCCGCTGATCGTCGACACGCTCAGGCGCTTCGACGCGAAGGCCACGTTCTTCCTGGCCCAGGAGCCGACGATGGACGGCGGCCAGACGCTCGACGACAAGTGGGCGCCGTGGTGGAAGCAACTGGCCGAGCAGGGCCACGATTTCGGGTCCCACACCTGGTACCACGACACCTGGTCGGCCGATCTGCCCGACGGGAAATTCCGCTTCAAGCGCGCCGCCGGCGAGCAGGTGCCGCAGAGCGTCGTGCTGACGTCGGCCGAGTACTGCGAGGAACTCAAGCGACCCGCGCGCCGTTTCCTCGAGATGACCGGGCGGCCGATGTCGATGATCTTCCGCGCCCCGGCCGGACGCACCTCGCCGGCGCTGCTGGCGGCGGCGCAGGCCTGCGGCTTCCGGCACGTGGGATGGAATGCCTCGGGCTTCCTCGGCGACGAACTGCCGAGCGACAAGTTCCCCAACCAGGCGCTGCTCGAGCAGGCGCTGCGGCGCGTCAAGCCCGGCGACATCCTGATGGCCCACCTGGGCATCTGGTCGCGGCAGGACCCGTGGGCGCCGACGGTGCTGGAGCCGCTGCTGCAGGGATTGAAAAACCGCGGCATGTGCTTCGCGCCGTTGCGCGATCATCCGGAGTACGTCGCGTGGATGCGCCGGCCGCAGGAGGCGGTTGCGCTGAAGGCGACATCGGGCGCGGCGTCCGGCGCTGGTGCCGGGGCGCCAGGCCCGAAGGATGCGCTCAGGCGCTGATGCATCGATTTCCAGGAGGACCGACGGCGTGATGGACTGGTTCACCGATCTGTTCGGACAGGCGCAGCAGGCGCTGTTCGAGAGCGTCATTCAACCGATCGTCTTCCACCTGGGCTATGGCAACCTGCTCGAGGACGCGTTCGACGCGACCGGCTGGCTGCTGGTCGGCCTGATCCAGATCGTCGTGATGCTGGCGGTGATCGGCTCGCTGCAGCGCTGGCGTCCGGCCGAGGCCGTCACCGACCGCCACGCGATCCGCATCGACATCGTCTACACGCTGATCCAGCGCCTGGGCCTGTTCCGGCTGCTCATGTTCTTCTCGCTGGAGCCCTTGTTCGACGGGGCCGTCGGCGAGATGCGCATGCACGGCATCCCGACCTTCCAGCTCGATGCACTGTGGCCCGGCGTCACGGACGTCGCCTGGGTCAGCTTCGTGATGTACCTGCTCGCCTTCGACCTGCTGATGTACTGGCTGCATCGCGCGCAGCATTCGTGGAACTGGTGGTGGGCGCTGCATGCGCTGCACCACAGCCAGCGCCAGATGACGATGTGGAGCGACAGCCGCAACCACCTGCTGGACGACCTGATCATCGACAGCGCGGTCGCGATCACGGCGCGCCTGATCGGTGTCGGTCCGGGGCAGTTCGTCGCGCTGGTGGCGATCTCGCAACTGCTCGAGAACCTGCAGCACGCCAATCTGCGCCTGAGCTTCGGCCTGATCGGCGAGCGGCTGCTGGTGAGCCCGCGCTTCCATCGGCTGCACCACTCGATCGGCATCGGCCATGAAGGTTTCGGCCGCGGCACGCTGGGCGGCCACAACTTCGCGGTGATGTTCCCGATCTGGGACGTGCTGTTCCGCACCGGCAACTTCGAGGACCGCTGGGACTCGACCGGCGTGCGCGACCAGTTGCCGGAGGAGGGCGGCCGCGACTACGGACGCGGCTTCTGGGCGCAGCAGTGGCTGGGCCTCAAGCGGCTCGTCGGACGTGACAAGATCGCGGCCGCGCCCGGAGACGGATCGACCCCGTCCGGCGGCGCGCCCATGGACATCGCCGGCCGCGCGCCGGCCGGAGGGAACGACTGATGATCAAGCCGATGAGCCGCCTGGCGGACTCGTTCTGGCGTGCCGCCGCGTACTGCCTGCATCCGCGTGTGATCGGCCTGTCGCTGCTGCCGCTGATCGTCTCGGCGGCGCTGGCCTTCGGCCTGGGCTACTTCTTCTGGGAGGCCGCGGTCGCCGGCGTGCGCGCCACGATGGAATCGTGGAGCCTCATCGACGGCATGCTGAAGTGGCTGGACAGCCTCGGCGCCTCGGCCTTCCGTACCGTGCTCGCGCCCATCGTCGTGCTGGCGATGGCGGTGCCGGCGCTGGTCGTGCTCAGCCTGCTGCTGGTGGCGCTGCTGATGACGCCGTCCATGGTGGACCTGGTCGCGCAACGCCGCTTCGCCGGCCTGGAGCGCAAGCACGGCGCGGGCTTCGTCGCCAGCCTGGGCTGGTCGCTCGGCCACACGGTGCTGTGCGTCGTGCTGCTGATCGCGTCGCTGCCGTTCTGGCTGATCCCGCCGCTGGCGCTGATCCTGCCGCCGCTGATCTGGGGCTGGCTGGGGTATCGCGTCTTCACCTTCGACGTGCTCGCCGAGCACGCGTCCGCCCCCGAGCGCCGCCGCCTGGTCAGCGAGCACCGCATGCCCCTGCTGGTGCTCGGCTTGGCCACCGGCTACCTCGGTGCCGCGCCCGCGGCGATCTGGGCGATGGGCGCGCTGACGATCGCCTTCGCGCCGGTGCTCATCCTGGTCTCGGTCTGGCTGTACACGCTGGTCTTCGCGTTCAGCTCCTTGTGGTTCTCGCATTACGCGCTGGCCGCGCTCCAGGAGATGCGCCGCGCCGACACCGTCGCCGATCGCGCGCCCGATCCGGTGATGGACGCGCTCCCGGCCAACTACGCGACCGCGCCGCCGTTGATCGCCGACGAGACCGACCCCCCATCGCCCGCGATCGAGAACAAGCCGGCACCGCGCTGACCTCCGTCGCTGAATCCGCTCCCACGCCTGCGCAGGAACCACGCATGAACATCGGCCTCTTCATCATCGGCGACGAGATCCTCTCCGGGAAGCGCCAGGACAAGCACCTGTCCAAGGTGATCGAGCTGCTGGGCGCGCGCGGGCTGTCGCTCGCCTGGGCCAAGTACCTCGGCGACGACCGTGAGCAGTTGATCCGCGAGTACCGCGCCGCCTTCGACGGCGGCGACCTGTTCTTCAGCTGCGGCGGCATCGGCGCGACGCCGGACGATCACACGCGGCAGGCCGCGGCCGCGGCGCTGGGGCGTCCGCTCGCGCTGCACCCCGAGGCCGCCGACCTGATCTGGCAGCGCGTCCAGCAGATGGCCGCGGAGCAGGGCACGACGCCCGAGCGCGACCACCCCGACACCGTGCGCCGCATGGAGATGGGCGTGTTCCCGCAGGGGGCCGCGATCATCCCGAACCCGTACAACAGGATCCCCGGCTTCTCGATCGGCCGCGCGTACTTCGTGCCGGGGTTCCCGGTGATGGCGCATCCGATGATCGAGTGGGTCCTCGACCACCTGCACGCCGACCTGCACCGCGCGGTCGGCACGCGCGAGCGCTCGCTGATCGTGCAGGGCGCGATGGAAGCCAGCCTCACGCCGCTGATGGAGCGGGTCGAAGCCGACTTCCCCGGCATCAAGGTCTTCTCGCTGCCCAGCGTCGACCACCCGCAATGGGGCCGGCACATCGAACTGGGCGTCAAGGGCGACGCCGCCGCGATGGACGCCGCCTACGCCGCCCTGCGCGCGGGCGTCGTCCAGTTTGGTGCCTCCATCGGCACTGAATTGGTGCGATGATGCACCGCTTCGGGCATGCCGCCCGGACGAGCCGCGCGGGGTCTGACAGCGCCGCTCTCTGATCCTCCGACGTCGCCCCCGTCTGGCGCGTTGGGCATCAAGGGCTTGCGCGTCATGCACCGCTCTGGCGCCTGCCTGTCACGCTGCCGCCATCTGTTGGCATGCAAACTGCTAAATCGTCCGCGCTGGGCCGTTGCCCCACGACTCTTTCTTTCTCATCCAGCCCCCTCTAGGAGTGATTGATGGCCACCAAGACCGTCGCCGACGTGATGAACCTGGTCAAGGAGCACGAAGTCAAGTTCGTTGACTTCCGCTTCACCGACACGCGCGGCAAGGAGCAGCACGTGACCGTGCCCGTCTCCCATTTCGACGAAGACAAGTTCAAGGAAGGCCACGCCTTCGACGGCTCCTCGATCGCCGGCTGGAAGGGCATCGAAGCCTCCGACATGCTGCTGATGCCGGATCCGAACACGGCCAACATCGATCCGTTCTTCGAAGAGCCGACGCTGATCCTGAGCTGCGACGTCATCGACCCGACCGACGGCAAGGCCTATGAGCGCGACCCGCGCTCGCTGGCGCGTCGCGCCGAGGCCTACCTGAAGTCCTCCGGCCTGGGCGATACCGCCTACTTCGGCCCGGAACCCGAGTTCTTCATCTTCGACAGCGTGCGCTGGAACGTCGACATGTCCGGCTCCTTCGTCAAGATCGACGCGGAAGAGGCGGCCTGGAACACGGGCAAGGAATACGAGCACGGCAACAGCGGCTACCGCCCCACCGTCAAGGGCGGCTACTTCCCGGTGCCCCCGGTCGACAGCGGCCAGGACATGCGCTCGGAGATGTGCCTGATCCTGGAGCAGATGGGCATCCCCGTCGAAGTCCACCACCATGAAGTGGCGAACGCCGGCCAGATGGAGATCGGCACCAAGTTCAGCTCGCTGGTCCAGCGCGCCGACTGGCTGCAGCTGCAGAAGTACATCATCCAGAACGTCGCGCACGCCTACGGCAAGACCGCGACCTTCATGCCGAAGCCCATCGTCGGCGACAACGGCTCGGGCATGCACGTGCACCAGTCGGTCTGGAAGGACGGCAAGAACCTGTTCGCCGGTGACGGCTACGCCGGCCTGAGCGACTTCGCGCTGTACTACATCGGCGGCATCATCAAGCACGCCCGCGCGCTGAACGCCATCACCAACCCGGGTACGAACTCGTACAAGCGTCTGGTGCCCGGCTTCGAAGCCCCGGTGAAGCTGGCCTACTCGGCCAAGAACCGCTCGGCCTCGATCCGCATCCCGTACGTGGCCAACCCCAAGGGCCGCCGCATCGAGGCGCGTTTCCCGGACCCCTCGGCCAACCCGTACCTGGCCTTCTCGGCCCTGCTGATGGCCGGTCTGGACGGCGTGGAAAACAAGATCCATCCGGGCGAAGCCGCCACGAAGGACCTGTACCACCTGCCGCCGGAAGAGGACGCGAAGATCCCGACCGTCTGCCACTCGCTGGACCAGGCGCTCGAGTATCTGGACAAGGATCGCGCGTTCCTGACCAAGGGCGGCGTGTTCACCGACAGCTTCATCGATGCCTACATCGAGCTGAAGATGCAGGAAGTCCAGCGCTTCCGCATGACCACCCACCCGGTCGAGTTCGACATGTACTACTCGCTGTGATCGTCCGCGCGGAGGGCGCCATGACCGCTTCGGCACGGCCCGCTCCGCACGTTCGAGATCCCGCGCAGGGACGGCATCCGCCGTCCCTTTTCTTTTGCAGGCCCTGGAGCGCCGTGTCGGACCTTGCACACTCGAACACCTGGCAACAGCGCGTGAGCGCACGCATTCGTCCAGGGGTGACCGATTGCGTCACAATGCCCGACGACTCTGGTCAGTGGGAAGCAGGGAATGCGGATGACGCTGCAGCACAAGCGGGTGGGACCTTCGTGGTTGGCGACGATGCTGACCGCCATGCTGGGCATGGCGGCCGGGCAGGCGTCGGCGCAGGGCGTGGTGTATCGCTGCCCCGGGCCGCCGGTGCTGTACACCGACGCGATGACGGCCAAGGAAGCCGCCGACAAGGGCTGCCGCAGCATCGAGGGCACGCCGATCTCCGTGATCGCGCCCATCAAGCCGCGCGCGCCGGCGACCGCCTCGCCCGTCCCGGGAGGCCAGGGTGACCTCAAGGTCGATGGCAAGGACCAGCGGGTCCGCGACGACGACCGTCGCCGCATCCTCGAGCAGGAATTGCGCGACGCGGAAGCCAAGCTCGCCAAGGTCCAGCAGGAATACAACAACGGCCAGCCCGAGCGCCGGGGCGACGAACGCAACTACCAGAAGTACATCGACCGCACGACCGAGCTCAAGGCGTCCGTGTCGCGCCAGGAAGCCGACGTCCAGGCCATCAAGCGCGAACTCGCCAAGCTGCCGCCGTCCAACCCCTGATCGAGCGCTGGCGGGCCGGGCCGCCGGGGTGTCGCGCGTCGATCGAGACGTGAGCGACACCGCATGAAGACATCCGCCGCACTCCCCCCTGATGCGCACAACGCGCACAACGCTCACAACGCCCAGTACGCCTGCTTCGACCTGCTGGCCACCCTGGTCGCCGTGGTCCGCGCCGACGGCACCTGCGAGTTCGCCAACACCGCCGTCGAGACGCTGTTCAACCTGCCGCGCCGCGCGGTGCAGGGCAGCAACCTGCTCGAATGGTTCATCGACACCGGCCGCGTGGTCGAGGCGCTCGAGGAAGTGAGCCGCAATGCGTTCTCGAGCTCGCGCTTCGATGCGACCATCCGCCGCGGCCCGCGCACGCACGACGACCTGCTGCCGGTGCACGTGATCGTCAGCCAGACCGACGATCCGCAACGCCTGGTGATCGAGCTCATCGAGAACGCGCAGCAGACGCGCCAGGACCGCGAGGAGCGCAACCTCGACCAGGTCCACGCGACCAAGGAACTGACGCGCAACCTCGCGCACGAGATCAAGAACCCGCTAGGCGGCATCCGCGGCGCGGCGCAGCTGCTGGCGCTGGAGCTGCAGCCGACCGACCTGTGGGAGGAACTCGAGGAGTACACCGAGGTCATCATCCACGAGGCCGACCGGCTGCAGTCGCTGGTGGACCGGCTGCTGGCGCCGCACCGGCGCGCGCAGGTGGTGGGCGACGTCAACATCCACGAGGTCTGCGAGCGGGTGCGTTCGCTGGTGCTGGCGCAGTACCCGCGCGGGCTGACGATGATCCGCGACTACGACATCTCGCTGCCCGATTTCCGTGGCGACCGCGAGCAGCTGATCCAGGCGGTGCTCAACATCGTCCAGAACGCGGCGCAGGCGCTGCACGAACGCATCCACGCGGGCGACGCCTTCATCGCGCTGCGCACGCGCGTGGCCCGTCAGGTGACCATCGGCAAGCAGCGCTGGCGCTTGGCATTGGAATTGCATATCGAAGACAACGGCCCGGGCGTGCCCGAAGAGATCAAGGACCGCATCTTCTTTCCGCTGGTATCAGGGAGGGATGGCGGTTCCGGTCTCGGGCTGACGCTGGCGCAGACGATCGCCCAACAGCACCAGGGGATGATCGATTGCGACAGCCAGCCGGGTCGGACCGATTTCCGAATCACCCTGCCTTTGCCCTGAGCCGCGGCCACAAGCCGACAACGGGGGAAAGGGGAGCCATAGATGAAGTCGATCTGGATTGTTGACGACGACCATTCCATCCGTTTCGTTCTCGAGAAGGCGTTGACGCGCGAGGGGCTGCCGGTGCGCAGCTTCAGCCAGACCCGCGAGGTGCTGGCCGCGCTGGAGGAAGACACGCCGCAGGTGCTGGTGTCGGACATCCGCATGCCGGGCGGCTCGGGCCTGGAGCTGCTGAGCACGATCAAGAAGCAGCTGCCGGGGCTGCCGGTGATCATCATGACGGCCTACTCGGACCTGGACAGCGCGGTGAGCGCCTTCCAGGGCGGGGCCTTCGAATACCTGCCCAAGCCCTTCGACCTGCCGCGCGCGGTGGAGCTGATCCGGCGCGCGCAGGAGGAAAGCCAGCGCGAGGCCGTCGGCGAGGCCGAGCAGGTGCAGATGCCCGAGATGCTGGGCCAGGCGCCGGCGATGCAGGACGTGTTCCGCGCGATCGGGCGGCTGAGCCAGAGCCACGTGACGGTGCTGATCACCGGCGAGTCGGGGTCGGGCAAGGAGCTGGTGGCGCGGGCACTGCACAAGCACAGCCCGCGCGCGGAGGGGCCGTTCGTCGCGATCAACACGGCGGCGATCCCGAAGGACCTGCTGGAGTCGGAGCTGTTCGGCCATGAGCGCGGCGCGTTCACCGGCGCGCAGGCGACGCGGCGCGGCCGCTTCGAGCAGGCCGAGGGCGGCACGCTGTTCCTCGACGAGATCGGCGACATGCCGCTGGACCTGCAGACGCGCCTGCTGCGCGTGCTGTCGGACGGCCAGTTCTATCGCGTCGGCGGTCACAGCCCGCAGAAGGCGAATGTGCGGGTGGTCGCGGCGACGCACCAGAACCTCGAGACGCTGGTCAAGGAAGGCCGCTTCCGCGAGGACCTCTTCCATCGCCTGAACGTGATCCGCCTGCGCCTGCCGCCGCTGCGCGAGCGTCGCGAGGACGTGCCGCTGCTGGCGCGCTACTTCCTGCAGCGCAGCGCGGGCGAACTGGGCGTCGAGCCCAAGCGGCTGGCGGAGGCGGCGTTGCAGCGTCTGGTGAACTTCGATTTCCCGGGCAACGTGCGGCAGCTGGAGAACATCTGCCACTGGCTGAGCGTGATGGCGCCCAGCCTGGTGGTCGAGGCCAAGGACCTGCCGCAGGAGCTGCTTGCGACGCCGGGTGGGCATGGATCGGCGATCTCCGCGACGATGTCGTCGGACGTGATGCCGCTGGCGAGCGGATTGACGAGTTCCGCGACGACGACCTCGATGCCGCTGCCGGCCGTGCCGATTCCGCCGTCGCCGGACGCCTGGGTGGCCGAGATGGCGCGCGAGGCCAGACGCCTGCTCGCGGCCGGCGAGCCCAACGTGTGGGACGTGCTCACGCGCCGCTTCGAGGCCAGCCTGATCCTGACCGCGCTGGACCTCACGCGCGGTCGCCGCATCGAGGCCGCGCAGAAGCTCGGCATCGGACGCAACACGATCACGCGGAAGATCCAGGAGCTCAATCTCGACGCCTGAGCGTCGTTGCGCTCACGCGCAACGATGAGATCGGAACGGCGGCCTGACGGCCGCCGTTCTGCTTCTGGGCCGGCCATCGCGCCACGACTCGTGCGAGCCTTTCCCGCAAGCGGGAGAGGGAGCAAGCACGCACCGCATCAAGGGGCGGAACTGTTTGTCTTGTCGAGCCACACGCCCAGCCCCTGCGCATTGAGTTCCACATCCATCGCCAGCAGCGCGGCCACGCGCGTCGGCGGCATGCGCTCGCCGCAATGCGCGATCGCCCGGCGTTGGTACAGCGCGAGCAGCTCGCGCTTCAGTGCCACGTGGCGATCCGGCGCGTCCTTCAGCCGCAGCGCGATGGCTGCCATCTCGTCGATCTGCTCGACCAGCAGCGCCGCGAGGCGCTCGACGTCCGCCGCGTCACGACCGACGACGCCGTAATGCGTCAGGTACATCCGCGACGGTCGCGTCGTCATCATCCGGGCAATGGAAGCGCGCAGCGCATCCGGCTCGAACTGCACCGGCGTGCTCGTCGGCATGATCCACGCGCCGCGGTCGGGATCGTCGAACTCGCGGTACGACAAGCCGAAGGTGTCGCCGGTGAACCAGCCGCCGCTGGTCTCGTCCCACACGCAGTGGTGATGGCGCGCATGCCCCGGCGTGTCGATCAGCCGGAGCGGGCGCGCGCCCACGGTGATGCGCTGCTCATCGCGACTCGCCTGCGCACGCGATTCCGGCACGCCCACCAGCTCGCCGTACGAGCGGCGCATCTCCGCCTCGCCGTAGACCGCGAGCGCACCGGCCCACAGCGCGGACGGATCGACCATGTGCCGCAGTCCGCGCGGATGCACCAGCAGCGTCGCCGAGGGCAGCGCCGCCATCAGCGGACCGACACCGCCGGCATGGTCCAGGTGCACATGCGTCGGGATCACCCAGTCCACCGCCTCGCGCGGCACGCCGAGCGCCTCCAGCGCGCCGAGCAGCCGCGGCAGCGCCAGCCGCGTGCCCGTGTCGATGAAGGCCGCGCGCCCGCCGTCGACGATCAGGAAGGCCGCGTCGAAGTGATCCCGCTGGAAGGCCGTGTCGATGCCGTAGACGCCGGGGGCCAGCGGTTCCAGGTAGGAGGGCAGCGATGCCGGGGCCGAAGGCAGGGGGGTGGTGGCGCTCACGGGCAGTCTCCGGGTCGGATTCTTAGAATGGTCGCCAGCGTACGCGATGGCGTCCCCGCCCGCCGTCGCCTGCATGACCCGACCCCGCTTCCGCCTGAAGCCGCCGCACAAGGAAACCTGCCATGGCCGTTCGAGAAATCCTGAAGATGGGCGACCCGCGCCTGTTGCGCCACGCCAAACCGGTGGAGGACTTCGACACGCCGGCGTTGAAGCAGCTGCTCGAGGACATGTTCGACACGATGAAGGCCGCCAACGGCGCCGGCCTGGCCGCGCCGCAGATCGGCGTGGACCTGCAGGTCGTCGTCTTCGGCTTCCAGCGCAACGAGCGCTACCCCGAGGCACCGCCGGTGCCGATGACGGTGCTGATCAATCCGACCATCGAGCCGCTGTCCGACGAGACCGAGGAGGGCTGGGAAGGCTGCCTCTCGGTGCCGGGCCTGCGCGGCGTCGTACCCCGGCTGAGCCGCATCCGCTATCGCGGCTTCGACGCGTTCGGCGGTCTGATCGACCGCGAGGCCGAAGGCTTCCACGCCCGCGTCGTGCAGCATGAATGCGATCACCTGGTCGGGACGCTGTATCCGATGCGGATCACGGATTTCAGCCGCTTCGGCTTCACCGAGATCCTGTTCCCGGGCCTGGACCCGAACACCGACGATTGAGAAGCCCGGGCGCGCCGGGTGCCCCGCGTAGGGGGCGAGCCGGCGAGCCGGCGAGCGCGTCGGCGCGCGCCGGACATACGCCGTCCGCTTGACCTTCAAGCAACAGGGCGTCAAGTTGTAAGCAGGCGTGCACCAGGACGTCGCCGAAGCGTTAAGAAACGATCGCGGAACTCCGCGTCCCGCATTCCTCCGGATTCCGGTGGAGGCTCAAGGCCATGACTGACTCGATGACCCGCTCGCAGAATCGTCCGCTGGATCGCTCGTTCCCCCCCACGCCCGAGGCCGCCCAGGTCGCGGCGCCGGCGCGTTCCCAGGACCGGGGCGCGCTGTCGCGCTGGTGGACGGTCACCTCGCTGGTGCTGGTCGCACTGGTCGTGCTGCTGGCCCACGGGCCGGCGCGGGCGGACGCGCCGTCGCGAGCGGGACGGCTGGCGGATCTGACCGGCGCCATCTGGCTGTACGACGCCGAAGAGCGCGAATGGGTGCAGATGCATCGCAACCAGAGCGTCGGCGAGGGCGATCGCTTGCGTGCCGACGACGGCAGCGGCGCGACGGTCACGATCGGCTCGTCCACGCTGTGGATCGACCAGCGCAGCGAGATCGAATTCAACGCCCTGGCGGACAACCGCATCGCGGTGCAGATCGTCAAGGGCGCGGTGGGCCTGCGGGTGCGCGGCCAGGAGTCGGCCGACGAATGGACGGTGCGGACGCTGGAAGGGCGTTTCGGCTTCGAGCGCGAAGGCCTGTACCGCGTCACGCAGCTGGATCGCGGCAGCGAGGCGCAGGCCTGGCAGGGCAAGCTGCGCTTCGATTCGCGCGCGACCGATGCGCAGCCGGTCTGGCTGGGCACGAACGAGCAGGCCGAGTTCTGGTGGGACAACGGTCCGCGCACGGAGCGCCAGCCCTTGCAGCAGGACGGCTTCGCGCGGTTGATCCTGGAGGACAGCCGCGACGCGGTGCAGCCCATGGTCGGCAGCGGCACGAGCGTGCCCTATGTGTCGCCGGAGATGACCGGCGCCGAGGACCTGGCGCGTTACGGCGCCTGGGAGCAGAGCCCCGACTACGGCGCCGTGTGGGTGCCGCAGGTCGTCGTCGCCGACTGGGCGCCGTACCGCTATGGCCGCTGGATGTGGAGCGCGCGCTGGGGCTACACCTGGGTGGACGACATGCCCTGGGGCTTCGCGCCCTTCCATTACGGCCGCTGGGCCTACTACCGCGAGCGCTGGTGCTGGGTGCCGGGACCGTACGTGCGTCGTCCCGCCTATGCGCCGGCGCTGGTCGGCGGCGTGGGGCCGGGGATCTCGATCGGCGTGGGCGTCGTCGTGGGCGGCGGGCGCCGTCCGCCGCCGCCGCGCTACGGCAGCTGGGTGCCGCTGGCACCGCGCGAGGCCTGGACGCCGGGCTTCCGCTACAGCCAGGCCTACTGGCGCCGGGTGAATCCGGATGCGAATCCGACCACGGTGGTGCGTCCGGGACAACGTCCGCCGGTCTACCGGAACGAGCGCGACCATGGCGCGCTGTACACGCAGCGGCCGGTGTCGACGCCGCTGCCGGCGACCGCGCTGCAGCCGCAGCGGTCGTGGCCGCCGCGTCCGATCGGTCAGGCCGACGGCCGTCCGGATGGCCGCCCCGACGGGCGCAACGACGGGCGCCCGTTCATGGACCGCAATCATGACGGCCGCCCGGATGGACCCAATGACGGCCGCGCTGACGGTCGCAACGACGGGCGCAATGACGGGCGCAACGGGGGCCGGAACGACGGCCGCAATGAAGGTCGTCCCTTCATGGACCGCAACGGCGACGGCCGTCCGGACGCGCCGAATGAAACGCGCCCCGGTGAGAGCCGCCCGGTTCGCGGCGTGATCCGACCCGAGCCCGACAACGCGACCGTCCGTCCGCAGGTGCCGCAGGGGCAGCCGGGCCCGCCCACGCCGTCGCCGCAGCGCGGCCCTGACGTGCAACGGCCGTCGGAGCGTCGCGACGGCGATCGCAACGAATGGCGCCATCGTGGCCCCGATCGTGTGGAGCAGCCGCGCGTCGAGCAGCCTCGGGTTGAACCACCGCGGGTTGAACAGCCCCGCTTCGAGCAACCCCGAGGAGAGCAGCCCCGCTTCGAGCGTCCGCAGCAGCCGCAACCGCAACCGCAACCGCGGTTCGAGCCGCCGCGCGCGGAGCAGCCTCGGGTCGAGTCGCCGCGTCCGATGCCGACGCCGCAGCCGCGCGTCGAGGCCCCTCGCCCGGCGCCGGCGCCGCGTGCGGAACCCCCTCGTGCCGCCGAGCCTCCGCGAGCGGCGGAACCGCCGCGCCGCAGCGACGGCCCCGGTCGTCAGATGGAGCGCTGAACGAAATTCGAGGGGCACAAGCCCCTCGATTCGTTTCTGCCTGTCAGACGTCCCGTTGTTCCAGCTTTCAGCGTCAGCCCGCGAGCGCGGCCAGCACGTTGCGGGCCGCGGCCACGCCCATCTTCACGTAGGCATCCGCGGTGACACCGCCGATGTGCGGGCTCAGCAGGATGCGCGGTTCGTGGATGAACGGATGGTCCGCCGGCATCGGTTCGACCGCGAAGCTGTCGAGGCCGGCACCGCCCACCTGACCGCTTTTCACGGCAGAGAGCAGCGCGGCCTCGTCGATCAGTCCGCCGCGCGCCGTGTTCACGACGATCACGCCGCGCTTGCATGTCGCCAGCGTGCGGGCGTCGATGAGCCCCGCGTTGTCGGCCGTCAGCGGGCAGTGCAGTGAGATCGCATCGGCCTCGCGCCAGAGCCGCTCGAGCTCGACGGGCTCGATGAACGTGGGCAGGTTCGTCGCGAACGGGTCGAAGCCGATCACCCGCAGGCCCATGGCATCGGCCATCCGCGCGACGCGTTGGCCGATCGCGCCGAGGCCGATGAGGCCCAAGGTCCGGCCTTCCAGCTCGACGCTCTTGTGCGTGGCCTTGTCCCAGTACCCATCGCGCATGCGCGCGTCGAGTGCGACCACCGACTTCGCACAGGCCAGCAGCAGCGCCAGTGCCTGTTCGGCGACCGCGGCCGCATTGGCGCCGACGGCGGCGACGACCTGGATGCCGCGCTCGGCGGCGGCGGCCTTGTCGATCGTGTCGGTGCCGCTGCCGTGCTTGGAGATCACCCGCAACGCCGGCGCGGCGTCCATCGCCGCGGCGCCGACCTTGCTGTAGCGCACGATGATCGCCGTCGGATTGCGGGCGCGGCAGAGCGCGACGATGTCGTCCTCGCTCGGCGTCCTGCCGGCGTAGATCACCTCGAAGTCCGACAGCAGCGCGAGCGCCTGCGGCGCCAGGTCCGCGCCGGTCACCAGCAGCACGGGACGGCTCACGGCGTGGCTCGCAGGGTGGCTCGCAGCGTGGCTCACAGGGTTTCTCCATCCTGGATGACGCCCGCGGCGCGCAGCGCACCGTCGAGCCATGCCGGCCGCAGCGCGACGCGGTCGCGGATGCCGGCGATGCGGGCGGTCTCGGCGGCCACCTTCGCTTCGGCGAGCGGCATCAGCGACGCGGCCTTGGCGCGTTCCACCACCGTCACGCCGTCGGCGTCGCCGACGATCAGGTCGCCCGGATGCACCGTCACGCCGCCGATCGAGATCGGATGGTTCAAGCGGCCGGACACCGATTTGGTCGGGCCGTTCGGATTCAAGCCCGCCGCGAACATCGGAAAGCCGAGCGCGCGGATCGCTTCGCTGTCGCGCACCGCGCCGTCGATCACGACGGCCGCGATGCCCAGCGCCACGCATTGCTGCGACATGATCTCGCCCATCAGCGCGCTCGACAGATCGCCCTTGCCGTCGACGACGAGCACGTCGCCGGGCTGCGCCAGCGCCATGGCGGCGTGGATCATCAGGTTGTCGCCCGGGCGGACCTCGACGGTCAGCGCCGTCCCGGCGAAGCGCATCGACGGGGACAGTCCCTGGATGCGCCCGTGCAGTGCGCCGCGTCGTCCCGCGACGTCGGCCAGGATGGAGGACGGATACGCGGCGGCGCGGTCCACCACCTCGGCGGGCGTGCGGAGGATGTCCCGGATGACATCGGGCCTCACGTCTGAACTCATGGGGTTCTCCTTCAATCGATCTTGATGCCCGCGTCCTTCACGACCTTGCCCCAGCGGGTGAGGTCCTGGCGGATGAGCTGGCTGAACTGGTCGGGCGTGCCGACGGTGACGGCGACGCCCTCGTCGCCGAGCTTCTTCACGAGCGCGGGCTGTTGCAGCGCCTTCGTGAACTCGCTGTTCAGGCGGGCGACCACCTCGGGCGGCGTGCCGGCGGGGGCGAGGAAGCCGAACCAGGTCGCCGACTCCGCGCCCTTGAAGCCGGACTCGGCCAGCGTCGGCACGTTGGGCAGCTCCGGCAGGCGCTTGTCCGAGGTGACGGCGAGCGGCCTCAGCTTGCCCTGGCGGATGTGGCCCAGCAGCGAGGGCGTGGTCGACATGTACAGGTCGACGTTGCCGCTGACCACATCGGTCAAGGCCTGACCCACGCCCTTGTAGGGCACATGCTGGAGCTTCACGCCGGCGGACTTCTGGAACAGCTCGGTGGCGAGATGCGCGACCGTGCCGTTGCCCGCCGAGGCGTAGTTCAGCGCGCCGGGTCGTGCCTTCGCGGCGGCGACGGCGTCGGCGATGGTCTTGAGCTTCGAATCGGCGGAGGTGACCAGCACCAGCGGGGCCCGCGCGACCAGGCCGATGGGCGCGAGGTCCTTCACCGGGTCGTAGGGCATGCGCGGGTACAGCCACGGATTGATCGACAGGTTGCTGCTCTGACCAAGCACCAGCGTGTAGCCGTCCTTGGCCGACTTGGCGGCGGCATCCACGCCGAGGTTGCCGCCGGCGCCGGGCTTGTTCTCGATGACGAAGACCCATTTGGTCGAGGTCGCCACCGCCTGCGTGATCTCGCGGGCGATCACGTCGGTGCCGCCGCCGGGCGGGAAAGGCACGTAGACGCGGATGGGCTTGGTCGGATAAGGCGCGGCGACCGCGAAGGTCGTGCCGAGGGTCAACGGGAGCGCAAGGGCGATGGCCAGCGTGGCGACCCGTCGTGAAGGCAGCCGTGAAGGTCGCCGTGAGGGCAGCGGTGAGGCCAACGCCGCGCTGCGCGGAAGCATCGATCGAATCATGGGTTTGTCTCCGTGGTCGCCCCGGTCGGAGGGCCGGGGTCTGAGCGTTCTGCAAGCGGTCGAGGGCCAGTATTGGCGGACGCTCCACGCGGGTCCAATCGATTATTCTTTCGTTTTCATCAGCGCCGCTTTTGTCATGGATCTGCGCGACCTGCGTTACTTCGAGACCATCGCCGAGCTCGAGCATGTCGGCCAGGCGGCCGAACGCCTGCATCGCACGCAGCCCGCGTTGACGGGCGCGATCCGGCGACTGGAGAAGGCGGCCGGCGCGCCGCTGTTCGAGCGCGCGGGCCGGGGCATCCGGCTGACGCCGGCCGGCAAGGTGATGCTGCGGTGGGCGCGGCAACTGCGCTTCGATGCGCAGGACGCGCAGCGCGAGATGAGCGACATCGGACGCGGCCTCTCAGGCGAGATCCGCGTGGGCGTGGTGCCGACGGCGGCGCAGTTCCTGATGCCGCAGGCGGTGAGCCGGCTGCTGAAGGAGGCGCCCGAGGTCACGCTCAAGACCACGGTCGCGCTGGTGGACGCGCTGATGCCGATGCTGCGCGCGGGCGAGCTCGACCTGATCGTCGGGACCGAACGGCGGGCGGAAGCGGGCTTCGTGTCGCAGCGGCTGGTCGAGGACGCGGTCGTCGTCGCGGCCAGCGCGAAGCACCCGGTCTTTGCCGGGAAGCCGAGCTTGAAGGCGCTCGGCGAGTACCGCTGGGTGCTGCAGCCGGCGGGCGCGCCGACGCGCGACTGGCTGGACCACAGCTTCGATCGCCACGGGCTGCCCCGGCCGGTGGTGCAGGTGGAAAGCAGCTCGTTGCAGATGCTGCCCGCGCTGATCGCCGAGACGGGCCTGCTGAGCTTCATCTCGCGCCGCCACCTCGAAGGGCCGGGGCGGCTGCGGGCGCTGCGCGAGGTCGTGCTGAAGCACACGACGATGCGGCGCCACCTCGTGGTGACGCACCGCGCGCAGGCCTACCTGCCGCCGGCCGCGCAACGCCTGATCGCGCTGCTCGGCTGAGGCGGCGGTCCGCCTCGGCGCAGGTCGATCAATCGATGCGGTAGGACACGCCGGTGACGAACAGCGTGTCGTTCTTCTTCAGGCCGTCGCCGGGGTTGCTGTCGTAGCGGTGCTGGACGGTGGCGGTGAGGCTGAAGCGTTGGGTCATCGCGACCGAGATCCCGCCGTCGAAGGTGGCGCGGAATTCCCCGCTGTTGCGCAGGTCGGGCAGGTAGGCCAGGCGCTGCTTGAACGTCGTGTTGTCCGAGATCTTGTGATTCGACTCTTCGGCGAACAGCAGTTCGGTGTTGCTGTACTTGCTGCGCAGGACGCCGTCCTGCAGCGCGGGGACCACGTAGCGTTCCTGCGTGAAGCCCACGCCGGTGGACACGTCCCAGGTGAGGTTGTCCTGCTTGATGAGGTGATAACCGGCACCGGCGCCGACGGAGTAGCGGGACGACAGATTTGCGGGCTCGTCCTTGAGCGCGTCGAACTGGCCGAAGCCGAACACGCGCTCGGTGACGTCGCGCTGATACCGCGTGCCGAAAGCGTAGCGCTGCTCGGCGTCCACGTCGTCGTTCTTCACGTAGAGCGCGCGGCCGTTGAAGGTCAGCTTGTCGATCTTCGTGGCCTTCACGACGTCGCCGCTGAGGTTGATCGTCGTCGAGTCGCTGTTGCCCGACGAGACGCTGGCCCCGGCGGTGAACAGGGCGCGCCATTGACCGTCGTCCTTGACGGTGACCTGGGCGAAGGAGAACAGGGGCGTGGCGGCCAGGCAGGCGGCGGCGGAGACGGCGAGGAGGCGCGTCGGCGGCATGTCGATTCCTTTGGGACGAGTGAAGATGCGCCCGTCCGGCAAGTCTTGATCCTGTCCGACGGCATCCGCCCCGCGATGGGCGACATCTGACGCGTTCCGTCGACATCCGCCGACAAGGGCACGGCATGCGCGCCGGCACCGCGTGCGTGGAGCGCGCGGAGGATGTATCGGACGGTAGGCGTCGGACGCCGTGCCGGGGATCGACGCGGTCGCAGCGCCGGCGACGGCAGTCGCTTCAGGCCATGTCGACTGTCGGCGCGCTCGCGCTCAATGCCTGGTACTGCCGCGTGACCTCGTCGACGCCATACACGCGGGACAGTCGACGGAAGGTGAAATGACCGCGGCTCATCTCCTGGAAATGACTGACGAAGAGATAGTTGATGGAGCCGCCGGCGATGGCGCCGATCACCGGCACGGCCTGTGCCGCGACCTTCTCCGCGACCTGCACCTGGAACCTCGCGGCGATGGCGGCGATCAGCCTGGCCAGGACGGGCGCGGCTTCCTCGGCGACGGCGTAGGCGGCCAGATAGTCCGCCGCTTCGGTGATCAGACGCGCCATGCTCGCCCGCACGGCGAGATAGCCGGTTTCGCTCGCATCGTCCGACGGGGAGGGCCCGCCCATCGCGAAGACCTTCAGGCATTCGAGCCTGACCTCGGTCTGCGCGAGGTCCTCGCCGTTGGCGCGGGCCACGTCGGCGATGGCACGGAAGAGGACGCCGGTGGAGATCGGCAGTTCGATGGGCAGGGCCGCCAGGCCGAAGAAGCCGCCCGCGGCGCCAGTCGCGGTCGCGAACAGCTTGTGCAGGACGGGAGACTCGTCGTCCTGCCGGCGCTTCATGGTCGCCAACGCGCCGTCCAGCGTCACCCGCAGCGCCTTCTCGGTCGCGGCGGCAATTGCCGTGCGACCGGCACTGGGCAATCGCTCGAGCACGACCTCCAAGGGTTTGCCGAGCACATGGGCAACCCGGATGGCGAAGCCGGGATGCTCAAGCAGCTGGTGGGCCTGCCTGAGCTCTTCCAGATGCGCTGCTGTCATCGCCATGCTCGTCTCCCCGTCAGTTGCCGGACGCGCCGGCGAGGGGCGCGGCGTGGATCGCTCATGGCGCCGATCAGACCACCGCCGGCAGCACGGTGCCCACACACGCGCCGAAGCCGATGGCGCGGCGTCCTGGCGCCTCGCAGCGGCCGACCAGCGCGACGCTGTCGCCGTCCTGCAGGAAGGTGCGCTGCTCGCCGTTGGGCAGGGTGATGGCCTGCTTGCCGCCGTTCGTGAGCTCCAGCAAGGAGCCGCCCTGGCCTGCTTCGGGTCCCGACATCGTGCCCGACCCGAACAGGTCGCCCGGCTGCAGGTTGCAGCCGTTGCTCGCGTGGTGCGTGAGCATCTGCGCGACGGTCCAGTACGCGTCCGCGAAGTCCGACGCCATCAGCTTCGCCGGGGCGTCGCCCGCGTCGCGCATCGCGCGGGTCTGCAGGTGGACCTCCAGACGGATGGTGATGGCGCCGCGATCGCGATTGGACTCGCCATCCAGATACGGCAGCGGTTGCGGATCGCCGTCGGGGCGCGTGAACGCGCGACGGAACGGCGCCAGCGCTTCCATCGTGATCACCCACGGCGACAGCGTCGTCGCGAAGCTCTTCGACAGGAACGGGCCCAGCGGCTGGTACTCCCAGGCCTGGATGTCGCGGGCCGACCAGTCGTTCAGCAGCACGAGTCCGAACAGGTGCCGCTCCGCGTCGGCGATGGCGATCGGATGGCCTTGTTCGTTGCCGGTGCCGACCAGGGCGCCGACTTCCAGCTCGTAATCGAGCCGCTTGATCGGGCCGACGGTCGGCACCTCGGCATCGGGCGCCCTGGTCTGACCGACGGGCCGGCGGAAGCTCTGGCCGCTGACGCCGATCGACGACACGCGACCGTGATACCCGATCGGCACCCACTTGTAGTTGGGCAGCAGCGGGTTGTCCGGGCGGAACAGCTTGCCCACCGTCGTCGCATGGTGGATGCCGGCGTAGAAGTCGGTGTAGTCGCCGATGCGGCAGGGCAGGGTCATCTCGACACCGGTCATCGGCTTGAGGGCCTGCGCGAGCTGCTGGGTCCGCTCGGGTCCCGCGTCCGCGTTCAGCGCGGCGACAAGTTCGTGACGCAGCTGACGACGCAGGTCCGGCCCCATCGCCATCAGCGGGTTGAGGCCCAGGCCCTCGCAGGTGCGCAGCACCGCGCCCAGCCCGTCGGACAAGGCACCCAGGTCGGCCGCGGCGATCAGGTCCAGCACCTGGTCGCCGATCGCCGTGCCGGGCCGGAACGAGCCGGTCGCGCCCGCGAGCCGGAACATGCCCAGCGGCAGGTTCTGGATCGGGAAGTCGGTGTCCGGCGTGTTCGCGGACGCGACCCAGCTGCGCAGCGCGGGGTCGTGGGTATGGTCGAGGTCGGTCATGGGAAAGTCTTTCGAATTCTGTGGTGGAAGCGTGCCGTCACGCGGGCTTGAACTTGTCCTTCAGCCCGCCCCAGCAGGCGGCGTAGTGGGTGTCCAACGCGCCGCCGTTGAGCGCCCAGTCCGACGGACGGAAGCGCCAACGGCTCTCGAACATGAAAGCCAGCGTGTGGTCCAGCTTCTGCGGCGCCAGCGTGCGCGTGCTGGCGGCCTCGAAGGCGTCGGCATCGGGGCCGTGCGGCACCAGGCAGTTGTGCAGGCTCGCGCCGCCGGGCCGGAAGCCCTCCGGCTTGGCATCGTACTGGCCGTAGATCAGGCCCATGAACTCGCTCATCACATTGCGGTGGTACCAGGGCGGACGGAAGGTGTCCTCCTGCACCAGCCAGCGCGGCGGGAAGATCACGAAGTCGCAGTTGGCGGTCCCGGGCGTGTCGCTGGGCGAGGTCAGCACGGTGAAGATCGACGGGTCGGGATGGTCGAAGCTGATCGAGCCGATCGTCATGAAGTCCTTCGTGTCGTACTTCAGCGGCGTCAGGTTGCCGTGCCACGCGACGACGTTGAACGGCGTCACCGCCTGCGCATTGCGCCACAGCGCGCCGCCGGTCTTGCGGATCACCTCGTAGGGCGCGCCGTCGGGCTCGTGCGCCGCGACCGGCGCGAGGAAGTCGCGCGGATTCGCCAGGCCGTTGGAGCCGATCGGACCGAGCTCGGGCAGGCGGAAGGCGGCGCCGTAGTTCTCGCAGACGTAGCCGCGCGCGGGCGCGTCGAGCCCGCCCAGGGCTTCGACACGGAAGGTCACGCCGCGCGGGATCAGCGCGATCTCGCCGGGCACGACGTCGAGCAGCCCCATCTCGGTGGTGAGGCGCAGACCGCCCTCCTGAGGAACGATCAGCATCTCGCCGTCGGCGTTCATCAGCGCGCGGCGGGTCATCGGGCGGTTGAAGGCGTAGATCAGCGCGGCCATGCCGGTCTGCGCGTCCGGGTCACCGTTGCTGACGATGGTCTTGAGGCTGTCGACAAAGTCGACGCCGGGCGCATCCGGCTGTTCATCGGGCATCGGAAATGGATGCCAGCGCAGCGGATCCGGCGGCGCGGCGACACCACCCGCAGCGCCGCTCGTCCAGAACGGCTGCTCGTACGCGTGGAACGCGCCCGTCACGACCGACGGCTGCCGGCGGTACAACCACGTGCGGCGGTTCTCGGCGCGCGGCGCGGTGAAGGCGCTGCCCGACAGCAGCTCCGGATAAAGATCCATCGGCGCGCGCTGCGGGCTGTTACGGCCCTTGGGCAGCGCGCCGGGCATGGATTCGGTCTCGAATTGATTGCCGAAGCCGCTCTGGTACTGCAGCGCGCTCGGCGCCGTGCCGGGCGAGTGGGCCGCCTCGGGCGAACCGAGTGTCTCTGGTGCGTTCATGCTTGTCCTCGTCAGGAGGCCTCGCCCATGGGCGAAGCATCGATGGAAACGGGTGAAACCGGGTTGGCGCGTGCCGCGGCGGAGAGCGCCTCGAGCAGCACGTCCTGTCGACCGATGTGGTTCGCGAGCAGCAGCACCAGCCGCGCGTTGAAGGCGTGGCTCGCGTCGACGTCGAGGCCGTGATGGGCGCTCAGCAACGCTTCGTAGAAGTCGTCGCCGGCGTCGAAGTGGGGGGCAGTGATCAGAGGCATGCCGCCAGCTCCTCATGGGAAACGTCCTGGCCCAGCGCGCGACGCATCGCGGCACGGATCGCCTCTCCAGTCGGCATCTTGCGCCAACGCGCGCAGACGTGCTGGTCCGGACGAAGCAGCACCGCCGCGCCGGGCAATGCCTCGTAGCGTCGGCGCACAAGGCCCTGGGCATCGGTCGCGCCGTCGATGCGCAGAACCAGCAGGTCCTCGTCCTGCGCGACGGCCGTCGGATCGTCGAACACCATCAACGTGAACCGGCCCGGCTGCATCTGACGCAACAGCCAGTCGTCGCGGCCGTCGATGGTGATCGGCGCGTCCGCCGCCGGCATGCCGTACTGCACCGTCGGCACTGAGAGCCGCCCGCTGTTGACCAGCCGGCGCGCGAAATCGAAGTCCTTGGCCAGCGTGAGCGTCGCGTCGCGGAACATCCGGCTGACTTCGCTCTTCGGCGTGATGAAGTCGGTCGAGCGCGTGGAGTTCAGGATGTTCTCGTCGGCAGCGATCTCGCGTTCTCGGGCGTAGCTGTCGAGCAGCGCGTCTGGCGCAAGGCCCTGCACGACCGCTGCGAGTTTCCACGCGAGGTTGTCCGCGTCCTGGATGCCGGAGTTGGCCCCGCGCGCGCCGAACGGCGACACGCCGTGCGCCGCGTCGCCGGCGAACAGGAGGCGTCCATGCCGGAAGCGTTCCATGCGCATGCACGCGAAGGTGTAGACGCTGGCCCAGACGAGCTCGATATCAGGCACGACGCCATCGCCGCCCGCGGCGATCGAGGCTTCCCGCATCAGCGTGCGCACGCGCGGCAGGATGCGCTCGGGCTGTTTCTCGAGTTCGGGATCGGCATCCCAGCCGAGCTGGAAATCGATGCGCCACACGCCGTCGGGCTGCCGGTGCAGCAGCACGCTCTGACCCGGATGGAAAGGCGGATCGAACCAGAACCAGCGCTCGGCGGGGAAGGGCGCGTTCATGCGCACGTCGGCGATGAGGAAACGATCCTTGAAGGTGCGGCCGTGGCTCTCTTCGCCGATCAGCCTTCGCAGGGTCGAGCGCGATCCATCGCAGGCGACGACGTGATCGGCCAGCAGCGTGTAAGGCCCATCGGGCGTGTCGATCTCCAGGGCAACGTGGTCATCGTGCTGCGTGAGCCCGGTGACGCCGTGGTGCCAGCGCAGGTCGATCGACGGCAGTTCCAGCGCACGCTCGACGAGGAAGCCTTCGACGTAGTACTGCTGCAGGTTGACGAAGGCCGGTCGCTGGTGGCCCGGCTCGGCGAGCAGGTTGAACTGATAGACCTGTTCGTTGCGGAAGAACACGCGACCGACGTTCCAGGAGACGCCCTTGTCGACGAGCCGCTGCCCGCAGCCCAGGCGGTCGAGGATTTCCAGCGTCCGTTTCGCGAAGCACAACGCGCGCGAGCCGACGGAAAGCCGCCCGTCGTTGTTGAGCAGCACGACGGGAACGCCCTGCAGCGCGAGGTCGATGGCCGCTGTCAGCCCGACCGGACCGGCGCCGACGACGACCACCGGATGTCGCGCGGGCTGACCGCGCTCATGCGCATCCTGGTCGCCGCTGCGGCGGTACGGATAAACGACGCGCTGGTAGTCGACGGCGGTATCCATCACGGGCTCGCGGGTCGTGGAGAGGGCTCAGCCTTCAAGCGTCTGCCACATTTCCTGATCGCGCTGCGCCGTCCAGATGCGCGGATCGCGGAACTGTGTGACCTCGTCATAGCAGCGCGTGACGTCGAACGGCATGCAGTGGTCGAAGATGACCCAATGGCCGTACTTCTGCTTCATGACGGCGTAGGTGTCCTTGTAGACGGCGTTGAGTTCCTTGCCCGCGGCGACGCCGGCCTTCACCGAGTCATGCAGATCGGCAATGAAGCTTCGCGTGCCCGCCAGTCCCTGCGCCACAGACTCAGGCGTCGTCAGCGCCGCGCCGCGACCCGGCACCAGCGCGCTGGGCTTGAGCGCGGCTAGGTTGTCCAGCGTCCGCGGCCAATCGCTGAAGTACGCATCGCCGGCATACGGCGTGGCGTCGAACTCGACCAGATCCCCTGAGAACAGGATCTTCTGCTCCGGCAGCCACGCGACGGTGTCGCCCTTCGTATGCCCGCGCCCGAGCTGCAGCAACTGCACCTCGAGCTTGCCGAGCCACACGCTCATCGCGCCCTGGAAGGTGATGGTCGGCCAGGTGAGCCCGGCCGGCACCGATTCGACATTGCGGAACAGCCGCGGGAATCGCCCGATCTCGCTGGCCTTGTCCTGCTCGCCGCGCTCGACGATGAGGTCGTAGGTATCGCGGCTGGCGATGATGTGCTCCGGCTCATACGCAGAGGCGCCCAGCACCCGCACCGCGTGGTAGTGGCTCATCACGACGTACTTGATGGGCTTGTCGGTGACCTCGCGGATGCGGCGGATCACGTCCTGCGCCATGACGGGCGTGGCCTGCGTGTCGATGACCATCACGGCGTCGTCGCCGATGATGATCCCGGTGTTGGGGTCGCCCTCGGCCGTGTAGGCATAGGCGTTGTCGCTGAGCTTGACGAAGGAGACCTGCTTCTCCTCGACGTCGGCGTGGCTGGCGAACTGCTTGGTCATGGCGTGTCCCGGGCGTTGGCTGAGGGGGAGGCGAGAGCGCTTCGATGGACATCGACGCGCCAGGGAATTCAACAGAGCGGAATTCAACAAAACGGAATTCGTTTGTTGGATGCGAATATAGCTGTGTCGCTGAATTCGTTCAACAATAGCGAAATGACCATGCCAGACACCGCCGACGACGCGCCGGATGCGAACGACCGCGAGGATCCCAGTGATCGGGAGGATCGGGACGATCGTGAGGACAGGCGCGGCATCCAGAGCATCGAGGTGGGTGGCCGCCTGTTGAAGGCCGCGGCGGCGCGCGGCCAGCCGCTGCCGCTGAAGGCCTTGTCGCTGGCGGCGGAGATGAGTCCGGCCAAGGCGCATCCCTACCTGGTGAGCTTCTGCAAGCTCGGCCTGATGCGGCAGGACCCGGCGACGGGTTATTACGGGCTGGGCCCGCTGGCGATGGAGATGGGCCTGATCGGCATGCGGCAGATTGACCCGATCCGGCTGGCGACGGCGCGGTTGGAGGCCTTGGCCGAGGAGATCGGCCACACGGTGGCGATCGCGGTGTGGGGCTCGCAGGGCGCGACGATCGTCCGCACGGCGGCCTCGCCGGCGGCGGTGCACGTGACGATGCGGCACGGGACGGTGGTGTCGCTGTCGGACACCGCGTCGGGGCCGCTGTTCGCGGCCTACCGGCCGGAGGCGGAGATCAAGGCGATGCTCGCGGAAGCGCGCCGCAAGGGGCCGGCGGACCTGGCGCGCGTGGGACCGCATGACCGGCCGCGCGAGTTGCCGACATGGGCGGCGTTCTCAGCGACCTTGGGTGAGATCCGTGGTCGGGTGATGCACCGCTCGGTGGGTGGGATCGTCGAGGGCGTCAGCGCGCTGGCCGTGCCGGTCTTCGACAGCGATGCGCAGATGGCGCTGGCGCTGACGGCGATCGGGCCGTCAGGGGCGTTCGATGCGGCGTGGGATGGCGCGGTGGCGCGCGGACTCACGGGCGCGGCGACGGCATTGATGCGGGAGATCGGCGGGCGCTTCCCTGCTTGAGGCTGGAACGGTACGGGCGGCAAATTGCCGCCCTCACCCCATTCTTCACGGCGGAGGTCGGGCCTCGCCGGACGGCTCGCGGTCCAGCATGCAGTCGATGAACGAGCCCAGCAATGCGGGGCGATGTTGCCGGTTCGCGTAATACAGGAACAAGCCCGGACGAGAAATCGTCCAGTCGGACAGGATCTGCACAAGGCGCCCCTGCCTGAGCAGCTCGCCGACCTGATCCACCTCGAAGTGGTAGGCAATACCCAGACCGTTCACCGCTGCCGCCACGCCGATATCGGCATGGTTGGTGACGACAGGGCCATCGACGGCGATCTCGTGCCGCTTGCCGCGCTTCTCGAACTCCCACCGGTAGAACCTCCCATCCATCTGGAGTCGCCAGTTGATGCATGCGTGGTCGTTCAAATCGGTGGGAGTCTTGGGCGTGCCGCGGCGTGCCAGGTAGTCCGGAGCAGCAACGGCCACCATCTTCATGTCTGGTGACAGACGGACCGCAATCATGTCCTTCTTTAGCTGACCGCCGACCCGTATCCCGGCGTCGAAGCGGCCTGCCACGATGTCCGCCAGTGCGTCGTCGACCACGATGTCCAGCACCACCTCCGGGTGCGCCCGATGGAAGCGCTCCAGTCTTGGCGCAATGAGCGTCCTTGCGGCTATCCCGAGGGTGTTGATCCGCAAAGTCCCCCGCATCAGCCCGGTGGCATCGCTGGCTTCGGCGACCGCGTTGGCCATTTCACGGAACAGCGGCGCCACGCGCGAATAGAGCTGCTCTCCGCTTGCCGACGGCGCGACGCTTCTTGTCGTGCGGTTCAACAGGCGTGCGCCGATGCGGCTTTCCAGTTGACGGATGGTCTGACTCAGCGCGGACGGTGACAAGCCCAGGTGTTCGGCCGCGCGGGCAAAGCTTTGCCTTTCGACGACGGCGACGAAAGCCTTCAGCTCGACAAAGTCGGATCCCCGCATTGTGTAATTTTCTCTACATAGGCCATTCGGATTCTAGGAGATTCTCTAAATGAAGGCTCGGTCGCATCCTTTGCTCTGTCCCAACCAAGGAGCAGACCATGTCCTCTTTCATCCTCCCTGACCCGATCGCCGCGTACTTCGTGGCGGACACGCAAGGTCCTGATCAGGTCGCGCAATGCTTCACCTCGCAGGCCGTGGTGAAGGACAACGACGAGGTCTTCACTGGTCGCGACGCGATCCGGGCGTGGAAGGAGGCGGCCGACGCCAAGTACACGTGCACGACCGAACCCTTCTCCCTGGAGCTGATCGGAGGCGTTCACGCCGTGAAGGCCCATGTCGCTGGGAACTTCAAGGGCAGCCCGCTCGACATGCAGTTCCTCTTCCGTCTCGAGCGCGGTCTGATCGCGACCATGGAGGTTGCGGCATGAGCTTCGATCTTCGACTGAACGGCCTGCGGGCCGTGGTCACTGGCGGGACCTTGGGCCTCGGTGCCGCGGTGGTCCGTGCCCTGGTGGATGCCGGCGCCCGTGTGACGACTGCCGCTCGCAAAGCGCCGCAGGCGCCAGTGAAAGGGGTGTCTTACATCCTTGCGGACTTGACGACGGCCGAAGGTGTGAAGACCCTGTCCGATGCCGTTCTCAAGGAATGGGGCGGTGTCGACCTCCTGATCAATGTGCTTGGCGGCTCCCATGCCCCCACTGGCGGCTTCGCTGCACTCACCGACGACCACTGGCTTTCCGAACTGGGTTTGAACCTCCTGCCAGCCGTGCGCCTGGACCGTGAACTGGTGCCGTCGATGCTCGCGCAAGGGTCCGGTGTGGTCATTCATGTGAGCTCGATTCAGCGTGTTCTGCCGCTGCCCGATGCGACCACTGCATATGCCGCTGCCAAGGGGGCGCTGACGACATACAGCAAGGCGCTGTCACGTGAAATCACCCCACAGGGTGTTCGCGTGCTGAGCGTCGCGCCGGGCTGGATCATGACCGAGGCTTCCGAGGTATTCGCCATGCGTGTTGGCGCCGGTGCTGGCACCGATCACGAAGGCGGCAAGAAGATCATCATGGATGCACTTGGCGGCATCCCGGTCGGCAGGGCCGCCACGCCCCAGGAGGTCGCGGATCTGATCGTGTTTTTGGCGTCGCCTCGCTCGGCATCCTCCGCTGGCTTCGAGTACCGCATTGATGGCGGCACCGTCTCGACGCTATGAGCGCTGCCGCTAGGCGCCAGGGCAGCCAGTTGCACGGACCGCCGGTCGCCCAATGTCTATCCGCGGGGCCAGGGTCGATCACCGGCTGACCTGCCGGGGCGGCGTCGAGCGCCGCGTCACGAATCGCGACGGCAAGGTCGCCGGGCGATGACAGCGCTCGTCATCCCCTCGACACACCCGTTCCCTAGAGTGCCGCGTTTTCCTCTTCCGGCACTCGCGTCATGTCTGCTTCCCTGCGTCTTCCCTTCGTCCTGCGCCCGTTGTCTCTTGCCGTGCTGACGGCCTTCCTCATGGCCGGTTGCGGCGGCGGATCGGATGGCGACGACCTGAGCGTCGCCGTGCTGCCCGATGCGCCGAAGGGCCTGGGCGCCGCCGATACGGCGCCGGTGCAGGATGAGACGAAGGTGCTCCCCTTCGTGGACTTCGCGTTCACCAACCAGCGCGGCGACGCGCGCTACGCCACGCTGGAAACGAACGCCGGCGTGCGCGTCGTCGGCGGCATGCTGGCGCTGTGGCAGCCGAGCTCCTCGATCGTGGACGCCGGCGTCACCGCGCCCGCCAACGGCAACTTCCCCGCCGTGACCGCGTCCCCCTGGACCGGCATCCCCGGCGATGCGACCGACGGCAAGGTGCTCAACACCGCCGTCCACAACGCCAACATCCAGTACGTGATCGACGCGACGACCAAGCGCACCGACGCCCAGTCGCTCGCCGCCTACCTCGACGATCGCCGCGGCAAGGGCATGAGCATCAGCGACGGCCTGGGCCCGCTGACCGGGGCCTGGCGCACCGCGTCGGGCATGAGCACCACCATCACCGGCGTCCCCGCCGATGCCACGACCGTGCTCTACAACGACGGCGGCTCCGACATCGGCACCGGCAGCGCGACCAACACGACGCTGGGCAAGGCGGTCGACTTCGTCGGCAACGTCGGCGAGAACGCCTCCACCGAGCCCGCCAAGCGCTTCTACAAATACGCCCGCCCGTGGCGCTGGAGCAGCAGCGTCGTGGTCGTGCCGGCGCTGATGCCCGCGCGCAGCAACACGCCGGCCACCGATGGCGGCTTCATCAGCGGCCACACGGCCGAAGGCGTGCGCAAGGCGCTGGCCATCGCGTACCTGGTGCCGCAGCGTTATCAGGAGATGGTCGCCCGCGCGCTCGAGATGGGTGAGAACCGCATCCTCGCCGGCATGCATTCGCCGCTGGACGTGATCGGCGGGCGCATCCAGGCGCAGGCCTCCGTGGCGGCCGCGATCGCCACCGGCGCCAACAAGGGCGATCTGAAGACGGTGGCGTATCAGCAGGCGCAATCGGTGATGCAGACCGCTGCCGGCGTGACCAGCGCAGAAGCGCTGAACGTCTATGCCCACGCGGGCACGACCGCCAACGACCGCTTCACCGATCCGGCAGCCGTGCGCGCCGACGTGATGCGCCGCCTGACCTTCAACCTGCCAACGGTCGGCGACGTCACGAAGGCCGCCGTCGTGCCCAAGGGCGCCGAGGTGCTGCTGGAAACGCGCCTGCCGTATCTGGACGCGGCACAGCGCCGCGTCGTGTTGAAGACGACGGCGCTGCCGTCGGGCTCGCCGCTGGCCGACGATGCGGAAGGCTGGGGCCGCCTGAACCTGTTCGCGGCGGCCGACGGCTTCGGCGCGTTCAATGGCGACGTGGTCGTCGTGATGGATGCGACCAAGGGTGGCTTCCACGCCGTCGACGCCTGGCGCAACAACATCGCCGGTGCGGGCAAGCTGACCAAGCAAGGCAGCGGCACGCTGCGCCTGTCGGGCGCCAACGTCTACACCGGCGGCACGCAGGTCGACGCGGGCACGCTGTCCGCCGAGAGCGCGTCGGCGTTGGGCAAGGGCGATGTGTACCTGGCAGGCGGAACGCTCGCCAGCAAGGCGGCTGCTCCGCTGGGCATCGCGGGTCGCTTCAGCCAGCGCAGCGCCGCCGGTCTGCAAGTGCAGGTGGGCGCGAACGGCGCGGGCAAGCTGACGGTGACGGGCGATGTCGCCATCGAGTCGGGCGCCACGCTGACGGTGAAGTTCGCTTCGGGCTTCACGCCGAAGGCTGGTGACACGATCGAGCTGATCTCGACCACGGGACGACTGGCGGGCCGCTACGGCACGTTCACCGTCGACGGTTTCAGCAAGATCACGCCCAGCTACGCCAACAACAAGCTGAGCGTGCGTCTGGACGGTTGATCGTCCTGCAACGTCCGTCCGTGCGACCGCGAGCGCGCAGCGCTCCGGTCACTCGAGGTGCTGCAGGATGTTGACGAGCGTCCCGGCGGGATCACGGACGTAGAAGCGTCGAACGCCCCACGGTTCGACGACCGGGCCGTATTCGACGGGGTGATCGGCCTCCCGGACCCTGCGCAGCGCTTCGTCGAGATCATCGACCTCGATGGAGAGCGCAGGCACCGGCGTCCCCGCGCCGCCTTCGCTGGCGACGCTCAATTGCGCCGTCATCGCTTCGTCACCGGAGTAGGTCCGTATCCAGCCGTGATCCATCGCGAGTGCCAGTCCCAGCACTCGACGATAGAAGTCGTCCACGGCCGACGGGTCGCGCGCGGCGATGTTGGCAACGATGCGTTTGACCTGCATGACCTTCTCCTTGATCGAGTCACTGCCGCGGTGAGGCAGGCACCTCGCCGAGCGCGGCCGTCCACCCGGCGGCGGAGTGCGTCCAGATCTGACGTGACGGCCGCAGTTGGTCCCGCTCCGCCAGGCAACCGAGGCGGAGCACAGCATGCGTCGGGTTCTCCGCTGCGGCGCCGTACAGCGCCGTTCCGCAATCGGGGCAGAACACCTGCGCGCGCCGGTTCCCGCTCTGCGCGACCTTCACGTACGTCTTGGGCGAGCCGGAGATCTCGAAGGTCGCCATCGGCGCCGAGACGACCGCGCGATAAGGCGCGCCGGACAGGATCTGGCAGTCGTCGCAATGGCACACGACGACCTGCGCAGGGTCGATTTCTCCGCTGAACCTGATGGCGCCGCAGTGGCAGGAACCGTGGACTCGCATGGCTGATCGATCTCGAAGCTCTTGCGCTGAAGAGTCTAAGCCGCTCGCCGGCGAGACTGGTGAAGACCGTGTCTCCGGCGGCGGCTACGAGAGTCTTTCCCGCACGCAGGCGATCGAGGCGTACGCGACGCGAGTGCTCTCCACGTCAGCCAACTGAAGCAGGTATTCGTCCTGCGGCTCGATGTGCTCGCGATACCCGCCAGCGAAAAGATCCAGGGCCATCGCGAACTTCCTTTCGCCTTCCCTGAGCCTTCAATCGGCAGGGCGAACGGCCTTCTCGCCGCTCAGCTTGACGACGCCTTGCCTGGCCAGCGCGGTGAGCGCGCCGGTGACGCGACTGTCGACCCATTCGGCGTCGGCGCGGTTGGTCTTCGCGCGACCCCACACGGAATCGAATCCGAAGCCGCCCCAGACCTCGACGTGGCACTTGGGTTGAGGCGCCCCGGGACCGGCGTTCCTCAGCTCGACGGCATACGTGATCGCGCCGGCCATCGTGGCCAGCAGGTTGGGACGCCACTTCGCGTACTTGATGGGCACGAACACCAGCGCCGGACGGGCCGCGTCCAGCGAGCTGAAGTCGGGTTCATCGCCCACGGCCACCGGCGGCAGGACGACCACCTGGCCCTCCAGGCCGTTGGCGCGCAGCAGCTTCGGCGCGCGGTCCGTGACGAGGCGGGTGATGTCGTCGATCTTCCAGTCGACCCACTCTTCATCCGGCTCCTGTTGCGCGAGACCGGGCTTCTTGAACTGCGCGGTGACGAAGACCAGGTCCACCGTGGTCAGCGGTGCCTTGACCTCGGCATCCGAGGGCGTCGCGTTCGTCGCACCGGCTTCGGGCTTGACGCAGATCTCCTTGATGCCGCCGTCGCTGGCGGCGAGGACCGGCATGGCGGTCGCCAGCGCCAGGCTCAAGATCGATGCGCGCAGCGCAAGAGCGGGAAGGGTCGGGTCAGTCATGGTCGTCGGAATCAGCGGATATCGATTGGAAGAAGGGTCGGCGGAATCTCTCCGCCCTTGGCGTCATGCGGCGTCTTGCCGTTCAGCGCTAAAAGGCCGTCGCGGTCCAGGCCGCGCAGCAGGTCTCCGGCGAGGCGCTCCGCGCGGCGGTCAGCGTCCGTGGTCAGGACCTGCCCCGTGCGCATCGGATCGAACGACGCAGCGGACGCGAGCGTGCCCAGCCACACGAGCTTGCGGGTGCTCGGGTCCCATAGCACCGCCTCGTAACGCACGTAGCGCGTGCCCTGGCTGCTCTGCTCGTACTGCCGCGTCAACACCAGCGCGTGCGTGGCGATCGTGGCGGCGGGCGCCTGGTCCCAGGCGACCTCCAGCGCCTGCAGCGACGCCAGCGGTCGCGGCAATGCGTCGGACTGCCGGACCTCGAGGCCGTTGCCGCGCAAGGTCCCGATAAACCGGTCCAGCCCCGATCCCACCAGCGCGGGATCGCGGTCCGACCAGGTGTAGAGGCGCACGGACTTCAGCGGCTGCGTGGTCGGGGCGAGGCGCTGGGTCGGCGCCTGTGCGCAGGCCGACAAGGCCAGGGCGAGGGCGCCCAGAAGGAGGCGGCGTTGGAACATGGCGCGCGAGTCTAGAGGTCGCCTCACCGTCCGATCGTGATGGATGCCGCGAGTGGCGCCGAAGTCACGCGGCCGTCCCCCGGATCGCGGGGATTCCGCGCTCGCGCGTGCGCCGACGTCCGAAACGCCGCCAGCCGTTCCGCATACGGATCCAGCGCATCCTCCGTCTTGCCGAGCGGCAGCCCCACCACGACCGCGAAACGTTCGGGCGTCACCTGTCCCTCGACGATCAGTTCGTCGACCAGCGCCAGCAGCGCCTCGCGATGCGCGTCGATCAGCGCCGTGGCGCGCGCGTGCTCCGATTGCAGCAGCGCTTCGACCGCCGCGTTGGTGAGCTCGACGTCGGTGCAGACGTGCTCCTCGCTGTCCGTGGACACGTCGACGCGACCGATGCGCTCGCCGTGCCCCAGGTAGCGGAGCATGCGCGCCGCCGTCCGCGTGGCCTTGCGCAGGTCGCTCGAGGCGCCGCTGGAACTCATGTCGCTGCCGAAGACCAGCAGCTCCGCCGCGCGGCCAGCCAGGCTCGTGCAAATGGAGTCGAGCAGGTTCCGCCGCGACCACACCTTGCGCGAGGTGTACGCGTTGTAGCCGCCCTCGAAGCTCGCCACGTGGATCTTGATCTCCCGGGGCGCTAGACCGAACAGCAGCGCATGGACCAGGCCGTGACCGGCCTCGTGCACCGCGAGCAGCGCCCGGAAGTCGGCGTTGGTGCGCTGGCGCAGGCGGTTGATCTCGAAGGGCTCGGCGATGACGCCCGACAGACCGCCCCACTGTGCGATCAGGCTGCGACCATCGGCGCTCAGGCGAACGCAGTCGCCGGTCGCGGCGCCGCGTTCGATCGCCCACAGCGCCGCCTTCGCCAGCCCGGTCCCGAGGATCGCGTGCAGCGACGAGAACAGCGGCCGCGTACCCTGCGCGGGGAACACGGCGTTCGCGTAGATCTGCGCGTACACGCTGTCGGCCAGCTCGAAGCGCAGGCCGCAGCGCGCCTGCGAGTCACGCACATAACGCGCGCAGCCCTGCGCGATCACCTGCTCGTACGCGCGCCGCGACAGCGATGGGTAGATCACGTGCTCGTTGCCCAGCCGCGCCACCTGCTCCGGCTTGAAGCGCTGGTTGAGCGCCTGCTTGACGTCGATGACGCTGAGCTTGCCGGTCATGGCGTGGAAGATGTCGGCATCGCTGTCGCAGTCGTCCACGCTGGTGGCGAGGTCCTCGTACATCTCGTCGAGGTTGCCGCAGACGAAGACGAGCAAGCGGCTGTAGTCGGTCTCCCAGTGCTGCTGACCGCTCTCGCGGAATGCGCGCAGCCGCGCCTGCACCTGATCGGGCGTCCAGGCCATGATCTCCATCAGCGGTTCGTCGAGCTTGAGGGTGCGCTGCAGCTCCTGCGCCTCCCAGCCGCGCAGCTTGAAGCGCAGCTTCGCGGCGTCAGCGTCGGCGCGCTCAGCGTCGAAGGCCGCCTCCGCGATGGACGATTCGATGTCGGCCAGCAGCGACAGCGCCGGCGGCAGACGGCCGTCGGAGAGCAGGGCCCAGACATCCTGGTAGCGCTCGACGCGCATCTCGTCGCGCTTGGCGTTGATCGTGCGGAAGCGCTGGAACTCGTCGAGCGCGAGGATGCCCGGCTCGCCCTCGCGCACGCCGGATTGCGCCAGCATGCCCGAGATGCTCTGCGCGCCGCGCATGCCCGCGCCGTTGGAGAAGCCGTCCATCTGCACTTCCACGAAGCGGTCGTAGAAGCCCAGCAGCTGCGCCAGGCGGCGCACCAGCTGTGTCTTGCCGGTGCCCGTGAGGCCCCAGAGACAGACGATGACGGGCCGCGAGACGAGCTCGGGCAGCACGTACCACGCGCGCACCGAATCGATGACTCGGTCGATGATGGCGTCGATGCCGAACAGCTCAGTCTTGAGCTGGGCCGCGACCTCTTGCAGCTGCTGGTTTCTCTGCGCCAGCTGCGCGCGCAGGTCGTCGGATTCATTCATCCCAATCCTCTCTCCGCAGCAGCGCCTGCAGCGCCACGCGGTCGGCGCGGCGCTGGGCACCGCGGCTCTGGATGTGTTGGCCGGCGCCGCGCAATCCACGCTGGGCCATCGCGCGCGCCACGGGGTCGCGCGCGCCGGGGCTCGTCTCGAGCACCAGCGTCATGGCTTGTTTCATGCGGCGCAGGGCCTTGACCCGCCCCTCCTGGAGGGCGCGGGAACGGAGTTGTGCACTCATTGCGGTTTCCGAAAAGCAAAAGCCCCGGCTCAATGGCGGCGGGGCTTTGCATGCCGCGCGGTCTGAGGCCGTCTCTGTGAACAGACACGGTTCAGCCGGGGCTCGGGAACCGTGTTCAGTCGATCGTCGAGATGAACAAGGAGGACATAAGAGGGATCTCCGTCATGCGGGCGCTGTCGTGGGCGCCTTCAGCAGTGGACGCGGATGATGCGGATTGCGCCGCACGCGCGCAAGTGCGATCCGTCTGCGACGCGATGGCGCGTTGCGGCGCGCCAACGCGGGACCGGGCATGCGTGAGCCGTCGCTGCAAGCAGGCAAGTCCTGGCACGCGTCTCCGGCGGACCGAAGGTGGAGGGCCGCGATGTGGCGCCGTCGCCGCGCGGTTCTCCCCCCGAGGGGTGTGCCCCCAACGGAGTGGCGCGACGGCGAGCTGCATCGCCCCACAATTCGAGCCGAGGAGAAAAACATGGCTCTCATTCGCGCCTGGTTGGTGCTCATCGTGTTGTGGCTGGCCTGTCTGGGCCTGGTGGTCTGGGTGCGCTCGCTGACGCGCAGACAGGCCCTGGCCTGGTTCCAGGTGGCGCGTTGGGCGGTCGGCGGCGCGGTGCTCGCGCTGGCGCTCGCGGCGCTCACCATCTATCTGTTCTGAGGAGAAGAAAAATGAAGACCACCATCCACGCGCGTTCTTCGCGCCTGTCGCTGGGCGTGCTCGCCGTGGCGGCGCTGCTCGGCGGCTGCACCCGCATCGAGACGGGCGAGGTCGGCCTGCGCGTCGGCGTCGACAAGCAGATCAGCGGCGCGGAGTTGCTGCCCGGGAGCTTCAACCAGACGCTGTTCGGCGACGTGCTGACCTTCCCGGTCCGCGACATCGCCGTGACGCTGGACAACAAGCAGCCGCTGACGTCCGACAACAGCACGCTGAAGGACTTCGACATGACGCTGGTCTACTCGATCAATCCGTCGGCGGTGTCGGACCTGTGGACCACGAAGAGCCGCACCTTCCATGCCTTCAGCCGCGACGACCGCGACTGGATCCTGATGCACGGCTACATGACGACGGTGACCAACAACGCCGCCTACAAGGCGGTGCGCGAGTACAAGGCCCTGGCCGTCGCGGACAACCGCCAGAAGATCGAGGCGGAGATCAAGCGCATCGTGACGGAGACGCTGGCGTCCGAGGGACTCGCGACGGCGCTGTCGGTCTCGCTGGTGCAGGTCCGGACCGTGATGCCGGCGGACGACATCATCGCGTCCGCCAACGCGGTGGTGACGGCGCAGAACGCGCTGCGCGCCAAGGAGATCGAGGTGGAGACGGCCAAGAAGGAAGCCGAGCGGATCGCCGCGCTGAACACCAACAGCAAGGCGATCGAGTACATGAACGCGCAGGCCCAGCTCAAGATCGCCGAAGGCGTCGCCGCCGGCAAGGTCCAGACGATCGTCGTACCCTATGACTTCAGGGGCATCGTCAACGCCAACCCGGCGCGCTGACGGGGCGGCGCGCAGGCCTCAGGTCTGCGAAAGCGCCTGCGCCTCGAGTTGCGACTTCAGCCCGTCCGGCAGCTTCAGCTGCCGGGCCAGCTCGTCGAGGTAGGCGCGCTCCATGTAGCTGGTCTCGTCGACCATCAACAGGCTGGCGAGGTACATCTCGGAGGCGATCTCCGGCGTCGTGGCCGCTTGCGCGACGGCGGCCGGATCGAGCGGCCGTCGCAGCACGTCCTCCTGCCAGCGGCGCAGCTCGGGGTCATCTTCCTCGCGGCTGAGCGCCTGCTCGATCAGTTCGCGCTCACGGTCATCCAGGTGGCCATCGGCCTTCGCGGCTGCGATCATCGCCATCAGCACGGCACGGCTGTGTTCCTCGGCCTCGTCCTGCGGCACGCGGTCCAGCGTGCGGGGCTCGGCCGCCAGATGCGCTTGCGATGCGGGAGGCGAGCCCGGCGTCCATGCCGTTCCTGGCGCCTGTCCTTGTTGGCCCTGCGACTGCTGCTGCGCCTGCCAGGCCGTGTAGGCTTTGTACGCCATCAACCCGAGCGCGGCGATGCTGCCGTACTTCAGCGCCTTCCCACCGTAGCTGCGGCCGCGCTTGCTGCCCAGCAGTGCTCCAAGGACACCGGCCACGCCAGCGCCCGCGCCGATCTTTCCGAGACCCCCCAGGTTGCCGAGATTCCCGAGGTTGCCGAGATTGCCCAGCCCGCCGAGTCCGCCAAGGCCGCCAAGGCCGCCAAGGCCGCCTGAGCCGCCTGAGCCGCCTCGGCCCGGCACGTTGCCGCCCTGAAGCAGATCCCGACCCGATCTCAGCAGTTGATCCAGAAGTCCATGCGCACTCATCGCCAGCCCCTTTCAACACGATGGAAGAGTCTGTCAGTTGAGGGCGTCGGGCGATATCCCCAGTCACATCAGCCTGTCGAACGATTCGGTCGGGCCGGCTTGTTCGGTGCCGGGGTTGATGCTAACGATGGCGCGGCGATGAGCCTCACGCCGAGGCAGGCACCATCGAAAACAGGTGCGCATCCCACGGCTTGCCGTCGACGCCCCGGATGCGATTGCGCAGCAGCCCCTCGTAGTGCGCGCCGCAACGGCGTGCCACGGCGAGACTGGGCTCGTTGCCGTCGGCGACCACGATCTCGACGCGCATCAGCTGCAGCTTCCCGAATGCGTGCCGGCTGAGGGCGCGCACAGCCGCCGACGCCGCGCCCTCGCCCTGTCGGGACGCGCGCACCCAGTAGCCGAGGTTGCAGAACGGATGCACCGCATGCAGCGAGTTAAGGCCGCCGCCGCCGACGAAGTCACCGGTCTCGCGATCGAAGATGCCGAACTCGTAGCTCGTCCCGCTCTGCCAGTCCCGTGCGCAGTGATCGAGCCACTCGGCGCCCTCGGCGGCGGAGAACCCCGCATGCGCCCACTTCATCCAGCGGCCGATGGACACATGAGACTCGCGCACCGCCGCGACGAAGTCCGGCAGATCGGCGGGCCGGTAGGGCCGCAGCACGAAGCGGCCTTCGATCAGCTCGACGCTCGCCGCGCCGGGCGCGACGACGGCGCCGTCGTCCCAGACCTCGCCGGCGAGCTGCCTCGCGCCAGCCAGCGTCGAGCGCTGATAACGCGACAGTCGCGGTGCGAGCGCGGCCAGCGCCAGCCCTGCCGCCTCGTTGCCGCGCCCTTGTGCCGCGTAGGTCAGCGACAGGATCGCGCGGGCTTCGTCATGCAGCGGGCGGTCGTGACCGGGCTGCATGTGATGCGACAGCTCGCCGACGAGCAGCGCCTCGCTCTCATCGAGCCGCTTGAGCCAGCGCAGCGTGCTGCCGAGCTGGATGACCGCGCGCGTGCGCCGGTAAGGATCGAGCCTGCCCGATTCGAGCGCGGCGCGGTACAGCTGCTCCGCCTCGGCTTCGAGCCCGGCCGTGTCGCGCGCGCAGGCCCGCTCGAAGAGGGCGCGCGCATCGTCCTCGGGACGCTCGACCGCGAGTGCGTCGATCTCCTCGATCAACTGCGAGCCGGTGAGGTCCGGCGCGCGTCGCCAGACATCGTCGACGCGCAGGGTCCAGGCGTCGTGGAGCGGTGCGGGAGCGGTCATCGAGGCAGTCTAGCGACTGGCCACGATCGTGCGGGAAGTCTGCCGCACCATCATCGCGATCGTGGCCGCGGCCGATCACATCTTCGGCTGACCGTTGGAGGCCATCACGCCGCCGTCGACAGGCAGGTTCACGCCGTTGATGAAGCGCGCGTCGTCGCTGGCCAGGAAGGCCACGACGGCGGCGATGTCGGCCGGCTCGGCCGGGCGGCCGAGCGGCAGACGTTCCATGAAGCGGGCGACAAGGTCCTTGTCCTCGAGCATCTCCTCGGTCATGCCGGTCCGCGTGAGCGAGGGCGCGACCGCGTTGACCCGCACGCCCCGGCCGCCGAAGTCCAGCGCCAGCGACCGCGTGAGGTTCACCACGCCGCCCTTGGCCGCGTTGTAGGCGCACATCCCCCAGTCCCCGGAGAGGCCCGAGACCGACGCCGTGTTGACGATGCAGCCCTGGCGCTTGAGCAGCTCGGGCATCGCGGCGCGACAGCCGTGGAAGACGCCGCTGAGGTTGATGGCGAGGGTCTCGTTCCAGTCGTCCAGCGAGACGGTGAGGGCGTCGCCTTCCGTGCCGATGCCCGCGTTGTTGACGATCACGTCCAGTCCGCCGAAGCGCGTCACGGCCGCGGCGACCAGCGACTCGACGTCCGCAAAGGTCGAGACGTCGGCCACCTGCGCCAGGGTGCGGTCCTGCGGCAGCTGTTTCGCCACCTGCTGCAGTTTGTCCTCATGGCGTGCGCAGATCACGACGTTCGCGCCTTCCTGCGAGAAGCGCTCGGCGACGCCGCGGCCGATGCCCGACGACGCGCCGGTGACGATGACGGTCTTGCCCTTGAATCGTTCCATGCCGGTCTCCTTCTGATGGAGGAAGGAGAGGCAAGGCGAGTGCCCGACGCCGCGCTGGCGACAAGGGCAGAGCCGGAGGCAGAAGGGCTAACGGTCGAAGACGACGTCCTTCGCCGGCAGCGTGGGCGCCTGCCACGCGTAAGTGGCGTGGAGCACATTGCGCTCGTCCTGCATCCCGCGCCAGCGCAGCTGCATCAACTCCGCCAGCGTCCATCCGGCCCAGTCGGCGCGGAACGGCCGCGAGGCCGTCGACGGATCGAAGCCGGCGTCGCTGCGCCACAGCAGCGCCGGGATGCGATATCCCGCGGCGGTCCCGGGACTGTGACCCGCGTGGTCGCCGCTGTGGCCGACCTCCTGGCCATGGTCGGACACGAACATCCACGCGCCGCGTCCGCCGGCCGCGAGGTGGCCGCGCGTGAGCCGCAAGGTCTGCGCGACGATGCGGTCGTGGTAGTGGAGGGCCGAGTCGTAGTCCTGACGGAACTCGCGCACCCAGGCCGCGCGGCCGTCGCGCGCCATCGCGCTGTCCACGGCGTCGCCGTCGTCGTCATCGAAGGGATGCTCGCCCGGCGGCATGCGCAGCCGGTAGTGCGGATGCGCGCCCAGCAGATGCACCACCACCAGCTTGCGCGGCGCGGGATCGGCCAGCGCCTGCTCGACCTCGTCCAGCAGTTCGCCGTCCAGCGAGCCCGACGACCGTCCCGGCTGCCGGTTGATCATCTCGACCACGTCGGCCAGCCGCGCATGCTGCTGGTCGACGGCGACGTCGTCATGGTTGCTCACCCACCAGACCTTGTAGCCCGCACGCCTGGCCAGCGCGATGACGTGCTGCGTGCGGCCCGCAGGACCGTCCTCGTCGCGTTCGCCGAAGCTGAACAGGCCGCTCAACGAGGCCACCGTCGTCGCCTGCGTGGACCAGGCGTGGCGCAGCGTCAGCAGCCGCGACCGCTCCTCGTCACGCAGCGCGATCAATTCCGGCGTCGTGGAGCGCGCGTAGCCGTAGAGACTCATGTTGTCGCGGTTCACGCTTTCGCCCAGCACCAGCACCACCGTCGACGGCGTGTCCGTCGTCATCACGGGCGCAGCCGCACCGGCATTGCGCATCAGCTGCTCGCGCTGGACCTGCTGATCGGCCCAGATGGCGCGCAGGTCCGCGACCTGCTGCGTCCACGCGGGCCAGAACAGCAGGGGATGATGCCGGCGCCAGGGCTTGCTCAGATGGGCGAGGGCGCAGACGGCCAGCACCACCAGCAGCGCGACGCGGGCCCGGCGCGAGAGCGCTGCCTGGTCGGCGGTCACGCGCGTGGCGAGCGTGATCGCGACGCCGGTGAGCGCGAGCATGCCGATCAATGCGGCGACGGCCGAGGCCATCGCGGGCAGCTGCGCGCTCAGATATTCGATCGACTCGCGTGCCGTCGTGTTGGCCGCGGCCGCGAGCACCAGCGAGCTGTCCGGTGCCGCCTGGTATTCGCGCTGCAGGAAGCCTCGCACCGCACCGTCGACGAGGAACGCCGAGATCACGACGAAGGCCGCAGCCCAGCGCACGCGACGCCAGGCCGGGCGCTCGACGGGCCAGAGCAGCCAGAGCAGGACGGGGAGGGCGAGCAGCCCGACCTGCGCCGCGCGGCGGCTCTCGTGGCCCGCCAGCACCGCGCCGGCACAGGCGAGCGCGAGCAGGCCGAGGGCGCCCCAGCGCAGCAGCGCGGGGCGCTTCAAGATGGCATCGGACATCAGACCGGAGAAGGGAGCGAAGGCGCGCAGTCTACGCACCCGCTCACAGCATCGGCCTCAGGACCTTCCAGACGTTGTCCAGCATCACCGGATGCGCCTTGGCCAGCGGGTGGATGCGGTCGCCCTGGAACCAGTCGGCCATGTCGGGCCGATCGGCCACGCCGGCCAGCAGGAAGGGCTGCAGCGGCACCTTCTCTTCCTGCGCGACCGTCTTGAAGCTGCCCTCGAAATCGCGCGCGTAGCTCGCGCCCATGTTGGGCGGGATCTGCATGCCGACCAGCAGCACCTTCGCGCCCGCTTCCTTGCCAGCCTGCACCATCGCCTTCAGGTTCTCGCGGGTCATCTTCAGCGGCAGGCCGCGCAGCGCGTCGTTGCCGCCGAGCTCGATGATCAGGTGCGTCGGGCGATGCTGCTTGAGCAGCGCCGGCAGCCGCGAGCGGCCGCCCGAGGTCGTGTCGCCGCTGATGCTGGCGTTGACGACCTCGGCATCGAGCTTCTGCGCCTTCAGCCGCTGGTCCAGCAGCGCCACCCAGCCGCTGCCGCGGACCAGGCCGTACTCGGCGGAGAGGCTGTCGCCGAGCACGACGATGCGGCGCGGCACCGCGCCCGCCGCGCCCGTCGCGCCCGATGCACCCGGTGCGGCGCCGCCTTCGGTGCGACCTTGGGCCGCGACAGGCCCGGCCAGGACCCCCGCCGCGACGAGGGTCGCGACACAGGCGCTACAGTGCAACATCCATTCACGGCGGCGCATCTGCGGTTGATTCATGGTTCAGAACATCCTCGAAGTCGATCACGTCAGCAAGTCGGTCCAGGATGCCGACGGCGTGCTGACCATTCTGCATGACATCAATTTCCAGCTGCAGGCGCGGGAATCGGTCGCCATCGTCGGCGCCTCGGGCTCCGGCAAGAGCACGCTGCTGTCCATCCTCGCGGGCCTGGACACGCCCACCGCGGGCACCGTGCGCCTGCGCGGGCAGGACATGTTCGTGCTCGACGAGGACGGCCGCGCCGCGCTGCGCGGCGCGCACCTGGGTTTCGTGTTCCAGAGCTTCCAGCTGCTGTCGCACCTGACGGCGCTGGAGAACGTCATGCTGCCCCTGGAGCTGCGCGGCGAACGCGATGCGCGCGCGCAGGCCAAGCTGATGCTGGAACGCGTGGGACTGGGGCAGCGCCTGTCGCACTACCCGCGCGTGCTGTCGGGCGGCGAGCAGCAACGCGTCGCGCTCGCCCGCGCGTTCGTGCAGCAGCCGGCGCTGCTGCTGGCCGACGAGCCGACCGGCAGCCTGGACTACGCCACCGGCGAGCAGGTCATGGCGCTGATGTTCGAACTCAACCGGGAGTTGGGGACGACACTCGTCATGGTGACCCATGACCAGAGCATCGCGGCCCGGTGCGAGCGGCAGCTGAAGATCTCGGCCGGGCACCTGCAGGACATCACAATGGCGGATCTGCCCGCCTGAGCCTCAGGTCCGCATCGCGCGCTCGCGCAGACGCCGTCTGCGCTCGTAGCGGATCACGGCCCACCAGCCGATGTAGACGATGACGTAGAGGGCCAGGCCCAGCAGCACGCCGGCCAGCGGCATGCCCACGAGCAGCGGCGTGCCCAGCTCGGACAGCCATTGGCTCAAGGCGTGCCACCAGCTCGTCGGATCGCCCCAGTTCAGCGCCAGTTCCTTGGGCGCGGAGATCGGCCCGTGGAGGCCCAGCACCTGACGACCCAGGAAGATCGCCAGCGTCCAGATCGGCACCAGCGTCAACGGATTGGTCAGCCAGGTGGCCGCGATCGCGGCGGCGACGTTGGCCCGGCAGGCGATGGCCACCACCGCCGCCAGCAGCATCTGCGTCGGCAAGGGGATCACGCCCACCGCCAGGCCCAGTCCCGCGCCGAGCGCCACGCGGCGCCGGTGCGCCACCCACAGCCAGGGCCGCTCCTTGAGGTAGAGGCCCAGCCACTTCAGTCCCTTGGTCTGTTCCAGGGATTCGGGCGAGGGCAGCAGTCGGCGGGCAAGTCGGGAAGCCGTCATTGGGGCGTCAGGGTGGGCGTCGGGGATGCTTCAGATGTGAAAAGCCCGCGCGGCTGACCTGCAGCGGCGCGGGCTCTGAACAGTACAGCAAAGACTGTTCGGATCGGCGATCAGTTCTGTGAGAACTTGAAGTCGGTCTTGGCCTTGGAGCGCAGTTCCTCCTGGAACTCCGCGACCTTCTGCTGCTGCATGCGCTGCATGATCTGGCCCTTGACGTCGTCGAAGGCCGGGAACTGCGCCGGGCGCGTTTCTTCCAGCTTGATGATGTGGAAGCCGAACTGCGACTTCACCGGCTCCTGCGTCATCTCGCCCGCCTTCAGCTTGGCCAGCGCGGCGCTGAACTCAGGCACGTAGGCGTCCGGCGCGGACCAGCCCAGGTCGCCGCCGTTCTGGGCGGAACCGGTGTCCTTGGAGTTCTTGGTCGCGAGGTCCTCGAACTTCGCGCCGCCGTTGAGCTGCTTGACCAGCGCCTTGGCGTCTTCTTCCTTCTCCACCAGGATGTGGCGGGCGTGGAATTCGGTGCCTGAGGCCTGGGCTTTGAACTTGTCGTATTCGGCCTTGGCGTCGGCGTCGGTGATCGGGTTCTTCTTCGCGTAGTCGGCGAAGAGCTCACGGATCAGCAGCGACTGGCGCGCCAGTTCCATCTGGTTCTTGTAGTCGTCGGTCTTGTTCAGGCCGCGCTTCTCGGCTTCCTGCAGGAAGATCTCGCGCAGGACGACCTCTTCCTTCACCTTGGCTTCCATCTCCGGGCTGCGCGGTTGGCCGCCCTTGGTGATCTGGGTGATCAGCAGGTCGGCGCGAGCCTTCGGCACGGGCTTGCCGTTCACGATCGCGATGTTCTGAGCCAGGGCCGGCAGGGCGACGGCGCCGATGACTGCCACGGTGGCGGCGAGCACAAACTTCTTCATGATGGGTAAAGGGCCTTTCGACTCTCGGGTGAGCGTGAGCGCTCCAAAACAAAGCGCCGACTGGCGGCGCTGCTAGAGACCTGGTTTCTGCTGTTCGTCGGGCGCGCGCGCGTCGATGGCGAGCGCGTGGATGCCCTTCTGCATCAGATCGGCGAGGGCATCATATACGAGCCGATGCCGATGCACCCTGGGTAAACCGGCAAAGCGCGCGCTCACGATTTCGAGGTAATAGTGGCCCCCTTCGCGGGCGCCCGCATGCCCCGCATGGTGCGCGCTGTCGTCGCGCAGGCGCAGCGAGACGGGCGCCAGCGCGGCCCGCAGGCGGGCCTCGATCTCGACCGAGGGCGTGGCCGCCGTCACCGCCGGAACGGGCGCGGTCCCCGATGCCGACGGGGGATGGCCGCTGGCGCCGTCGCCGCTCATGGCTTGGGCTCCTCGGCGGGCGTCTCGGTGTCCTGAGGCAGATGGCGGCTCATGTAGACGCCCTGGCCCAGCGTGAACAGCAGGATCAGACCCGTCGATCCGAAGGCCTTGAAGTTGGCCCAGGCCTCGGTGCTGAACGAGTAAGCGACGTAAAGATTGGCAAAACCCATCAGTCCGAAGAAGGCCACCCAGGCCCAGTTGAGCCGTGTCCATGCGGCATCGGGCAGCTGCAGTTCGGCGCCCAGCATCTTGCGCAGCAGGTTCTTGCCGAGGAAGACGTGGCTGATGAAGAAGGCCGCGGAGAACGCCCAATAGAGCATCGTCGGCTTCCACTTGATGAAGGTTTCGTTATGGAAGTAGACGGTGGCCGCACCGAGCGTGACCACCAGCCCCAGGCTGATCCACAGCATCAGGTCGACCTTGCGGCCGCGCAGCTTCAGGAAGAGCACCTGGGAGATGGTCGCCAGCATCACGACGAGGGTGGCCAGCAGCACCGGCGCCTCGGTCGGGCCGACCTTGCCGCCGGAGACCAGGAAGCCCAGGTGCTCGGTGGCGAAAGCCGCCGCCCAGTCCGGCTGTCCATCGGCGTACTTGAAGGTGACGAAGAACAGCAGCAGCGGCAGGAAATCGAGCAGGAGCTTCATTCGGTCGGGATCGGGTCGGGATCAGGGCGGCGCGTTCAGCGCTGGGGCTCGAAGTCTATCGCGGCGGAATTGATGCAGAAGCGCTCGCCCGTCGGTTCCGGTCCATCGGGAAAGACGTGGCCCAGGTGGGTGCCGCAACGGTTGCAGCGAACCTCGACGCGGACCATCCCATGCGTCGAGTCGACGACGCGCTCCACGACTTCGGCGTTGATCGGCTCGTAGTAGCTGGGCCAGCCGCAGCCGGCGTCGAACTTGGTGTCCGCCTTGAACAGCGGCGTGCCGCAACCGACGCAGTTGTAGTTGCCGGCTTCCCAGTGGTCCCAGTACTTGCCGGTGAAGGCGCGCTCGGTGGCGGCGTGCCGGGCGACCTGGTACTGCGTCGGGTCCAGCTGCTCGCGCCATTCGGCGTCCGTCTTCTTCACGGGGTAGGCGGTGTCGCGATCGCGGTCCTGGTCGGTCGCGTCTTGGATGAACTTGTCGTAGCGGCTCATGATGAACAGGAAACCTCCAGCGTTTGCGCCCAGTCGGGCGGGAAGCCGGCGTCGGACGCCAGCGCGGGCTCGTCGAACGGACGGCGCAGCACCTCGAGCAGCCGGCGGACCTCACTGAAGTCGCCGGCCTCGGCCCGTTGGATCGCCGTCTCAGCCAGGTGATTCCTCAGGACCACCGCCGGATTGACCGCGTTCATCCGCCGGGCACGGGTCTCAAGTGCGTCCACAGTCTCGATCTTCAAGCGCGCCGCGTACCGCGTCGCCCACGTGTCGAAACCGGCGCGATCCAGGAACAGGTCCCGCAGCGCGGCATTCGCCGGCGTTTCCAGCGTCTGCGCCGGATCGAAGCCCGCCAGCCGGCGGTGCGCGATCGTGTAGTCGGTGTGGTGCGCGGCCAGCAGCCGCAGCCAGTCGTCGATCAGCGGGCCGTCCTCGCCGCGCTCGTCGACCTCGGCGCTGAGTCCGAGCTTCGCGCGCATCGCGCCGAGCAGCGCGGCGCCGAAGCGGTCGCGGTAGATCTCCAGCGCCTCGATCAGCTCGTCGCCGGCGGCCTCCGCGTCGGTCTCGATGCCGGGCATCAGCGGCAGCAGCGCCTGGGCCAGCGCATGCAGGTTCCAGAACGCGACCTGCGGCTGCCGCGCGAACGCGTAGCGGCCCTGATGGTCCGAATGGTTGCAGATGTGGCCCGGATCGAAGCCGTCCATGAAACCGAACGGACCGTAGTCGATGGTCAGGCCCAGCATCGACATGTTGTCGGTGTTCATCACGCCGTGCATGAAGCCGACGGCCTGCCACTGCGCGACCAGCTCCGCGGTCTGCGCGGCGACCTTGGCCAGCGCGGCGGTCACCGGATTCGGCGCGTCGGCGCATTCCGGCGCGTGGTGGCGGAGGAAGAAATCGAACAGCTCGCGCGTGCGGGCTTCCATGCCGTGATGGGTGAAGTGCTCGAAGTGGCCGAAGCGCAGGAAGCTCGGCGCGACGCGGGTGACGATGGCGCCGGTCTCGACGCGTTCGCGCTGGACCTTCAGCGAGGTCGAGCCGGTGATCGCGAGCGCGCGCGTCGTCGGGATGCCCAGCGCGGCCATGGCTTCGGAGCAGAGGAACTCGCGGATCGACGAACGCAGCACCGCGCGGCCGTCGCCGCGACGCGAATACGGCGTCAGCCCGGCGCCCTTGAGCTGGAGTTCGAAGTGCCCGTTCGGGCCATCGACGCCGCCCAGCAGCAGCGCGCGTCCGTCGCCGAGCTGGCCGGCCCAGACGCCGAACTGATGGCCGCTGTACACGGTGGCCAGCGGCTTCATGCCGGCGAGGCGGGTGTTGCCGCTGAAGGCGTCGAGCGCCCCGGGGCGGGTCCACCAGTCCTCGGGCCAGCCGAGCAGCGCGGCGCAGTCCGGGCTGGTCGCGACCCAGTGCGGGTCGGGCAGTCCGGTGCCGGGGAGTTCGGTGAAGAAGTCGGGCCCGAGGGTGGCGAAGCGATGGCTCCAGCGTTCAGGCGCGGCGCCTGGGAAGTCCGCGTGGAGTGCCGCGTTGGAAGGCGCATTCATCGCGCCAGTTTACCGAGCCCCTCATGGCCCTATGGACCACGGGGTACCCCGAAAAAGCGAAAGGCCCGCAGTGAGGGAGTCTCACTGGGGCCGGAATGCTTCTGGGGGTTCCCGGAGGGACGCCCCCTGATGCGTGGAGAGCCCGCGCTTGGCTAAGCGCAGGTTCTCAAGAGCGTCAGCCGAGCTTGAAGCTCGAGACCGTATCGACCAACTGAGCCGACTGGTCCTTCAGCGATTCGGCCGCTGCTGCCGACTGCTCGACCAGCGCCGCGTTCTGCTGCGTCATCTGGTCCAGCTGACGCACCGCCTGGCCGATTTCCCCGAGGGTGAGCGACTGCGCCGCGCTCGATGCGGAGATCTCGCCGATGACGCGGGTGACGCGTTCGACGCTGGTGACGATCTCGCGCATGGTGGCGCCGGTTTCGCCGACCAGGCGGGAGCCGCCGTCCACGCGTTCGACCGAGGCCGAGATCAGCGACTTGATCTCCTTGGCGGCTTCCGCGCTGCGCTGGGCCAGCGAGCGCACTTCGCTCGCGACGACCGCGAAGCCGCGGCCCTGTTCGCCGGCGCGCGCCGCTTCCACCGCGGCATTCAGCGCCAGGATGTTGGTCTGGAAGGCGATGCCGTCGATGACGCCGATGATGTCGGCGATCTTGTTGGACGACTGCTGGATCTCGTTCATCGTCGCGACGACCTGCTCGACCATCGCGCCGCCGCGGCCGGCGACCTGCGACGCGGTCTGCGCCAGCGCGTCCGCTTCACGCGCCGATTCGGCGTTGAGCTTCACCCCTTCGCCGAGCTGGGCCATCGCGGCCCCGGTCTCTTCCAGGCTGCTGGCGGCCTGCTCGGTCCGGTTGGACAGGTCGGCGTTGCCGGTCGCGATCTCGGACGACGCGTGGCGGACCTGGTCGGCGGAGGAGCGCACGCTGGCGATGGTGCTGGCCAGACGCTGCTGCATGTCCTGCAGCGAGCGGCGCAGCGCGGCGACCTCGTCGGTGCCGGCCACGTCGTTGCCGCGGCGGCTCAGGTCGCCGTCGGCGATCGCCTGGCTCAGCGACTGCGCCTCGGCCAGCGGCTCGGTCACCGAGCGCGTGATCACCAGCGCGATGCCCACGCCCAGCACGATCGCCACCACCATCAGCGCGATCACCAGGTTGCGGGTGCTTGCGGCCTCGGCCTGCGCTTCCAGGCGCGCGGCCTGCAGCAGGTCGCGGGTGTGCTCGGCGAACTTGTCGATCGCGGCCAGGTAGTCGTTCATCGCCGGGATCAGCTGCGATGCGGCGATCGGCTTGACGTCGCCGCCGCCTTCCTTGACCTTGATGGCGGCCTCGCGGGCGTCCTGGTACTTCTTGCGGGCCGCGCCGATCTCGTCGATCAGCTTGTTGCCCACCGGCTCGGTGATGTTCTCGTCGAGCTCCTTCTGGATCTTGTCGATCCGCGCCGACAGTTCCTTCGAGCGCGAGGTGAAGGCCTTGACGAAATTCTCGTCCTCGACGACCAGCTGCACGATGCGGCGCTGGATGTTGCCCTCGGTCAGGCCCGACCACTGGCGCGAGATCTCCAGCGTGTGCATGTCGACCTCGACCAGGCGCTCGATGCGGTGGTGCAGCATCGACACGCGGATGACCCCCACCGCCGAGGCCACGGCCATCAGCACGATCACCAGCGCGAAGCCGGCCAGCACACGGCTACGCAGCCGCCAACGATTCAGATTCAGCATGTCGGGAGTCCTTCTTCTTCGCAGCTGACCGGCCCGGGCGGGCTTCAAACCCGGCGGGCTTCACACCCGGCGGGCGCCGTCAGCAGTGGAATGTTTGATACGCGGACGCGATGCTGCCTGTGCCGGGTGAAAACTGATCGATGGATATGCGGGGTGCGCCGTGAACAAAGGCGCGGAAGGCGTGGTCGCGAACCCGCGTGTGGATGAATCGCCTCAGCCTGGACGCGCCTTGTGCGAGATGCGGCCATCTCCGGGCGCGCTGGGTCGTCCTCAACCCGACCTGGGCCGCTACTTCAGGCCCGAGCGCGTCGGCGGTGGCGGGATATCGAAGAGATTGATCGTCTGCGGCTGGTCCAGCACGAGGTCGGTTCGCGCACAGGCGACGCAGGGGAGGATCCAGCCTTCGTCCTTTTCCTCGCGGGACAAGCCGGGCCATTCGATGCGGTAGTCGACCCGACCGGATACCAGCCTGGCGATGCACGCCCGGCAGGTGCCGTTGCGGCAGGAATGCGGCAGGCGCAGGCCGTGGTCCAGCGCCGCCAGCAGCAGCGTCTGGTCCTCGGGCGCGTCGAAGCGCCAGCCCTGGGGATGGAGGTCGACGGCGTGGACGGCAGGGGGGGCGAGGGCCGCGGCGGCGGCGGGCGTCGCGGGCGTCGCGGGGGACGAGGGCGCGCCGGAGTCCTCGGCGGCGTCATGGGCGTGATCCATGGTCGCCATCATGCCGTGCGCTAAGCTTCCCCGATGCCTCACGTCACCACCGCCAGCTCGGGCAACGGCGCGTCCGCCGCGCCAGGCGCTTCCACCGTCCAGGCCGCCCAGGCCTTCTTCGACCAGCTCAACCGCGATTACGTCTCGGTCCACAAGCGCAAGGAAGACCTCTTCTGGGCCACCTACATGGCCACCAGCGAGGACCACGAGGGCTTCGGCCGCGCGGAGACCGACTACAAGGCCTTCATCTCCGATCCCGAGACGCTGCGCGCGACGCGCGCGCACCTGGCGGCGGTCGAGTCCGCGGTGGAGAGTGCGCCGGCCGGCTCGGGCTCGGGCTCGGGCACCGACACCGGCGGTGAGGCGCGCCAGGCGCTGGCCCACGGCCTGCGCGGCTGGCTGGGCGTGTTCGAGGCCAACATCGTCGACAACGACGAAGGCCGCCGCCTGATGGCCGAGCTGATCGAGGCGGAGCGTGTCCTCTTCGCCAAGCGGAAGGACTTCGCGCCGACGCACCTCAACGACCGCGGCGAGACCGAAGCCGCCACGCTGACGATGCTGTCGACCAACCTCGCCACCAACCCGGACGAGGCGCGACGCCGCAGTTCCTACGAGGCGCTGCACGGCCTCGAGCGCTGGGTGCTGGAGAACGGCTTCCTGGAGATCGTCGCGCTGCGCAACCGGCTCGCGCGGGCCCTGGGCTTCCCCGACTACTTCGAGATGAAGCTGCGCAAGAACGAGCGCATGACGAAGGCGGAGCTCTTCGGCGTGCTCGACGACTTCGTCGCCCGCACCGAGGCGGCGCAGCAGCGCGCGCACGACGCGCTCGCCGCGAAGCACGGCGCCGATGCCCTGGCGCCCTGGAACCTGCGCTTCCACAGCGCCGGCGACGTGACGCGCCGGATGGATCCCTACATGCCCTTCGGCCCCGCGCTGCGGCGCTGGGTGCGGAGCTTCCGCCGGCTGGGCATCCAGTACCGCGGCGCGACGATGCGCCTGGACCTGCTGCAGCGCCCGGGCAAGTACCAGAACGGTTTCTGCCACGGCCCGCTGCCGACCTGGTTCGACGAGCAGGGCCGCTGGCATGCCGGCGAGATCAACTTCACCGCGGAGGCCAAGCCCGACCAGGTCGGCAGCGGCGCGCGCGCGATGATGACGCTCTTCCACGAGGGCGGCCATGCGGCCCACTTCGCCAACGTGACGCAGAACTCGCCGTGTTTCTCGCAGGAGTTCGCGCCGACCTCGATGGCCTATGCGGAGACGCAGTCGATGTTCTGCGACAGCCTGCTGGGCGACGCGGACTGGCTCAAGCGCTACGCGCGCACCGTCGACGGGCAGGCGATCCCCGACGCGCTGATCCGCGACCGCATTGCCTCGGCGCAGCCGATGCGCGCCTTCGACGAGCGGGCGATCGCCGTGGTGCCGTATTTCGAGGCGGCGCTGTACGCGATGGCCGACGAGGAACGCACGCCCGAGTCCGTGCTCGCGCTGGCCCGGACGATGGAACGGCGCATCCAGGGCGTGGACCGCGCGCCGCGGCCGATCCTGGCGATCCCGCATCTGCTGAACCAGGAGTCGGCGGCCTCGTACCAGGGCTACCTGCTGGCCCACATGGCGGTCTACCAGACGCGGGCGTTCTTCCTGCGCCGCGACGGCTACCTCACGGACAACCCGGCGATCGGGCCGGCGCTCGCGCAGGCCTACTGGGCGCCGGGCAACAGCCTGTCGCACGACGCGACGCTGCGCCGGCTGACCGGCGAGGGCTTCTCGGCGCGTTACCTGGCCGAAGCCTGCGACGAGACGGTCGAGCAGGCCTGGGCGAAGGCGCAGGACCTGCTGGAGGCGTCCGAGCGCCGCGGCGAACGCGCCGACGACGGCCCGCCGCTGGACGCCCATGTCCGCGTGGTCCACGGCGCGGAGCTGCTGGCCGACAACGGCGACGGCGGCGCGGCGGCGGAGCAGGCGATGTTCGACCGCTTCGAGCACTGGATCAGCGCGCACTACGGCGCGCCGGCGTCGCCGACAGCCTCGGCGACCGCGCACTGAGCGCGTCGTGAAGTACCTGCAGGGTTACGCGCCGGCGCTGGTCGCGCAGGCGCAGCAGTTGCTGGAGGCGGGCGAACTCGGCCCGCTGCTGGCGCGCAAGTATCCGGAGCCGCACGAGGTCCGCAGCGACAAGGCGCTGTTCGACTACACCCAGGACTTCAAGCAGCGCTTCATGCGCAACGCGGGGCCGCTGGCGCTGGTGGCCTACGACGCCAAGCTCAAGGTCATCCAGCATGCGCTGGGCACGCACACGCGGCAGGCGGTGGTGCACGGCAACCGGCTCAAGACGCGGCGCGAGATCCGCGTCGCGACGCTGTTCCGCGAGGCGCCGGCGGAGTTCCTGAAGATGATCGTCGTCCATGAGCTCGCGCATCTCAAGGAGCTGGAGCACGACAAGGCGTTCTATGCGCTGTGCCACCACATGGCGCCGGACTACGCGCAGCTGGAGTTCGACGTGCGCCTGTGGCTGAGCGTGCGTGACCGCGAGGAGAAGCTGGCGAAGGCCGGGAAGGTCCAGGAATAGGCGCTTCCGCTATGCTCCCGGTCTTTCCCGACCGCCGACCCGCGGCGCCACGAGCGCGGCGGGCTCCCTGCCTCCAATGATTCTGCTGGCGCCCATGGAGGGCCTGCTGGACCACATGCTGCGCGACACGCTGACCCGTGTCGGCGGCGTGGACCGCTGTGTCTCCGAGTTCATCCGCATCACTGACCGGCTGCTGCCGCGCCGCGTGTTCACGCGCATCGTGCCGGAGCTGCTCCACGGCGGCCACACGCGCGCCGGCGTGCCGGTGCGGGCGCAGCTGCTCGGCTCCGACCCGCAATGTCTGGCGGAAAACGCCGCGCGGCTCGCCGAGCTCGACCCCGAAGGCATCGACCTCAACTTCGGCTGCCCGGCCAAGACGGTGAATCGCCATCGCGGCGGCGCGGTGCTGCTCGACGAGCCGGAACTGGTCGGCGAGATCGTCGCCGCCGTGCGGCGCGCGGTGCCGGCCCATCTGCCGGTGTCGGCCAAGATGCGGCTGGGCAACGAGGACCGCGGTCGCATGCTCGATTGCGCCCGTGCGATCGAGGCGGCGGGCGCTTCCGAACTCGTCGTGCATGGCCGCACCAAGCGCGACGGCTACAAGCCGCCGGCCTACTGGGACCAGATCGGCGTGCTGCGCGAGGCGGTCGGCATCCACGTCGTCGCCAACGGCGAGGTGTGGACCGTCGAGGACGCGCTGCGCTGTCTGGAAGAGTCCGGCTGCAGCTCGCTGATGCTGGGGCGCGGCATGGTGGCCGATCCGGGACTGGCGCTCGCGGTGCGCGCCGCACTGGGGCACTCGCAGGGCGCTGCGGCGCTGCCGTGGTCGGACGTGATCCCGCTGATGGAGGGCTTCTTCGCCCAGGTGCGCCGCAACGTGGCGACGCGCCACCAGGCGGGCCGGCTCAAGCAGTGGCTGCACTACCTGCGCCGCCGCTATCCCGAGGCGGAAGAGACCTACCAGCGCGTGCGCACGATCAACGCACCGGACGTCCTGGCCATGACGCTGTTCGGCCGCCCGCTCGATCCGATAGCGCCGCCGCCGGACATGGAGGATGACGACATCGTCGACGCCTTCAGCGCCTGCGAGGCCGACGAAACCGCCGAAGGCGCCTCCTCCGATCCCGATCAACAACAAGACAGCGACTCGCTGATCGCCGCATGACCGCTTACCGTCTGACTTCGCGCCTGCTGGCGCTCGCCGCCGCATTGGCGCCGGTGTTCGCTGACGCTGCACCGGCCGCGGCCAGTGCGCCGATTGCGACGACCGCCAGGGACGTCGTCCCGCTCACGCTGGAACGCGTCTTCGGCGATCCGCCGCTGCAGGGCCGCTTGGTGCGCCAGGCCGAGATCTCGCCGGACGGCGCGTGGGTCAGCTACCTGCGCCCGTCGGAAACCGACAGCGAACAGCTCGAGCTGTGGGCGCAGCCCGCGGCCGGCGGCGCGCCGCGCAAGCTGGTGTCGGCGGCCGACGTGCTGGGCGGCCGCAGCCAGCAGCTGACCGAGGCGGAACGCATGGCGCTGGAGCGCAAGCGGATCTCGCAGGGCGGCATCACCGGCTACCAGTGGTGTGGTCCGTCGGGCAAGGCGCTGCTGTTCCCGCTGTCCGGCGACCTGTACCTGGTGCGGCTGGGCGAGCAGGGCCCGAAAGCGCAACGGCTCACCAACGACGAGCAGGTGCCGGAACAGGATCCGAGCTGCTCGCCCGACGGCAGCCGCATCGCCTACGTGAAGGGCGGCGAGCTGTGGGTGCAGGCCCTTGACGGCGACGGCGCCGCGCGCGCGCTGACCCAGGGCGCGACGGAGACCCGCTTCTGGGGCTTGGCCGAATTCATCGCGGCCGAGGAGTTGAGCCGCCAGCGCGGCTACTGGTGGTCGCCGGACGGCAAGCAGTTGCTGGCGCTTCACGTCGACGAGCGCGACGTGCCGGTGAAGACGCGCGCGCAGATCTTTTCCGACCGCACGACGATGACGCAGCAACGTTATCCGGGCGCCGGCGAGAACAACGCCCGCGTCACCGCGTGGACGCTGCAGGTGGCGGACGGCCGCATGACGCCGCTGCCGCTGCCTTCGGACGCGGAATACGTCGCCCGCGCCGGCTGGTTCGGCGACGGCACGCCGTGGCTGCAGACGCTGACGCGCGACCAGCACAAGCTCGTGCTGACCGAATACGCGCACGGCGCCGGCCCGGGCCGCACTGTGATCGACGAGCGCGATCCGGCGTGGGTCGAGGTGCATGACGACCTGCAGGAGATCGACGGCCTGACGCTGTCGGGACAGCCGGCGCTGTTGTGGTCCAGTGAGTCCTCGGGCCGCCGCCAACTGGTGCTGGTGGACCGCCGCACCGGCGAGCGCCGTCCGCTGACGAACGAGCCCGAGCCGGTCGCGCACCGCGTGTGCAGCGAAGGCCGGACCGTGGTCTACGCGGCGGCGCGTGATCGCGGCCGCTCGCGCGAGCTGTTCGCGATCGACCTGGACGGCAGGAGCCGGCCGCTCGACGGCGCGCAGCCGCGCCAATGGCGCGACGCCCGCGGCGACGGCGATTGCGCGCGCCTCCTGGTCACGCGCGGCGCGTGGGGCGAACCGCCGGCGCTGTCGCTGCAGGCGGTGAATGCGGCCACCGGCGATGCCAGGCCGGTGGCGCTGCCGGGCGACGCGCCGGACGCGCTGCTCGCGCGCATCGTGCCCAAGCCGGAGGTGGTGGACATCACCGCCGCCGACGGTCGCACGCCGCTGAACGCGCTGTACTTCGCGCCGCTGGACGGCAAGGCCGGTGCGCACCCGGTGATCACGATGGCCTACGGCGGGCCCGGCACCTCGACCACCAACTGGAACTGGAGCCGCGACACCGCGCTGATCGCCTACTGGCAGCGGCAGGGCTACGGCGTGTTCACGCTGGACACGCGCGGCATGCAGAACCGCGACCGCGCGTTCACGCGCGCCCATCGCCTGGCCTTCGGCGCGGTCGACGTGAACGACCTGTTCGCCGCGGTGCGCCAGCTGCCGAAGCAGGTGGCGGGCGTGGATCCGAAGCGCATCGGCTTCTTCGGCTGGTCCTACGGCGGCTTCCTGGCCGAGCGCGCGATGCTGGACGCGGACACGCCGCTGGCCTCCGCCGTCGCGGTCGCGCCGCCGACGGACTGGACGCTCTACGACACGGCCTACACCGAGCGCTACCTGGGCATGCCGCAAGACGGCAAGGGCGGGCAGACGGACGCCTACCGCCAAGCCAACCTGGTCTTGCGCGCGAAGCTGCTGACCAAGCCGCTGCTGATCGTGCACGGCACGGCCGACGACAACGTGCTGTTCGAGCACACGCTGCGCCTGACCGAGGCGCTGCAGAACGAGGCGCGGCCCTTCGAGCTGATGATCTACCCGGGCAAGGCGCACGGCATCGCGGGGCGCAGCGCCAAGCTGCACCTGTACCGCACGATCGACGCCTTCTTCGCGAAGACGTTGGCGCGCTGAGCGCCGGCCTCAAGAGACTGGAGCGAAGCGATGGCGCTGGTGTATTCGACGAACGGCGGGCGCGTGTGTCCGGATTGCCGGCAGGCGCAGGCCGACTGCCGCTGCAAGGCGCAGGCGGCCAATGCCGTGCTGGGCGACGGCAAGGTGCGGGTGCGCCGCGAGACGGCGGGCCGCAAGGGCAAGGGCGTGACGGTGGTGCTCGGGCTGCCGATGACGGCGGCCGAGCTGACCGAGACGGCCAAGAAGCTCAAGGCCGCCTGCGGCAGCGGCGGCACCGTCAAGGACGGCACGATCGAGATCCAGGGCGATCACCTGGACAAGGTGATGGCCTGGCTGACGACGGCGGGATTCGCGCCGAAGAAGGCGGGGGGCTGAGGCCTCCATATTTCGTGTTCAGGCCATATTTCCTCGGCAGGAAATATGAGCGAAAGACGACATATCCGGACGCTCACATTTGCAGCGTGACCATGTGCCAGCGCGTCCCTGTCGCGTTCAGCACCGCGTCGCTCACCGTGTGCGCGGCGAGCGAGAAACCCGTGGTCGCCAGCAACCCCGCCACTCGCTCCGGCGTGTGATTCGCGAAGCGCCGGCCGTCGACGTCGCGGCCCTCGGCCAGCGAGCCGTCGATCTGTTCCGGCAGCGACAGCAGCATCACCGTGCCGGGCGCGGCACGGCGGCCATCGGCTGAACGTCGCAGCGTGGCCGCCAACGCGGACAGGGCGCGCGGGAGATCGTCCTCGCCCACATGCATCAGCACCGCGCTGCACACGACACCGTCGAATCCGTCCGGCGCCACGTCCGCGAAGGGCCGGCCCAAGCCGGGCAGGGTGCCGTCGCGGAGACGATCTGCCAGCTCCGGGAACTGTGTCAGCGCTCGCCCGCGCATTTCCGCGCTCGGCTCGACGCCGTAGGCATCCAGTCCCGCCGCCAGCATCCCGGCGACATCCCGACCGGCGCCCGCGCCCACATCGAGCACGCGACTACCGCGCGGCAATGTCCCCTCGACGACAGGCAGCATGGCGCTGCGCGGCGACTCCGGCTGCGCGGCGAGGCGTTTGGCGTAACGCCGGTAGAAGTCGTCGGTACGAGGGTCCGTGGCATCCATGGTGTCCATGATGCCGCAGCCCCACCCGGCCGCCCGCGGGCGAATACCGTCACGCGAGTGAGGGGTCCGGTTGCAGACAGTGACGCGAGTTGCGACGTTTGCACGTGCGGTCACCTGGGCGACGTCCTAAGGTTGCCTCGTCCGGCCCCACCTCCCCGGGGGCCGCGGAGACCGTCCATGAGTCCTTCCCAGTTCGGTGCGCTCCAGCGCGACACAGGCTCTCGCAGCAATCACGGTCACAGTCATGGTCACGGCCAAGGCCGCTTCCTGCTGCGCTTCGAGTCGCTGTTCCACTCCGGTCGCGGCCTGTCCTTCCCCTGCGACGAACGCGGCCAGGTCTCGCTCGACCAGCTCAGCGAGCAGGCCCGCGAGAACTACCTCTTCGCCCGCGCCGTCGTCGGCCACGAGTACGCGACCCCGGTGGTCCAGCGCTGCGACGACTGAGTCCTTGACCGGCGTCGGTGCGTTCGGCGGGCCCGGCGGAGCAGGCGCTCAACGCGCCGCGAGTTGCGCCGCGTCGTACTGCCCCAGCACCCACTGCAAACCCGCCAGGTGTTGCTGGTCGTGGCTGCACAGGTAGTGGATCAGCGATTTGAAGGTCAGCGGACCGTAGCCCTCGAAACGCGCCCGGCGCTGCAACTGCTCCGGCGTGATCGTCGCCAGCACTGCCAGCGTCTCCTCGCGGGCCGCGGCGAAGGCGGCCAGCGCGGCCGCCGCATCGTCCTCGCCGTACCGGCGCTCGCGCGCCAGTGCCTCGGTGTCCAGTGACGGCAGCAACGGATCGTCTTCGCCCAGCGTGCGGCGGATGCGCTGCTGGTAGCCCTCGATCTCGATGTCCCGCACATGGCAGACCTGCTCGATCGCGGTCAGCGGCTCGCTGGGCACGCCGTCCCAGGACGACGGCGCCCAATGCCGCGCTTCGACGGGGAACAGCGCGAAGTGCGCCGCGAGTTGCGCGGGGAAGGCCGCCAACGCGTGCAGCGTGACCGCGTCGATGGCGGAGCCGGAGGCGGCGAAGGCGGCGCCCGGCGAGGCGCTCGAGGAGGAGGGCGGGGCGATGGCAGTCATGCCGCCGATATTAGGACGCGGTCTGCGGGACAATCACGCGTTTTCCGATTCCCCACGCACGATCCTGTCATGAGCGACACCACCCGCCCCGAACTGCCCGACCACCTGTCCATCGATCCGCGCAGCCCGCATCACGTCGCCGCCGTGTTCGAGCACGACATCGGCATCCTCTTCAACGGCAAGGAACGCAAGGACGTCGAGGAGTACTGCGTCTCCGAAGGCTGGATCCGCGTCCCCGCCGGCAAGACCGTGGACCGCAAGGGCCAGCCGATGATGATCAAGCTCAAGGGCAAGGTCGAAGCGTTCTACAAGTGACGCTCAGCTTCTCGGCCAGCTGATCGCCACCCACAGGCCGCCGCCCTCGCGGTGGCCCATGGCGATGCGGCCGCCGTGCGCCTCGGCGATCTCGCGCGCCAGCGCCAGGCCCAGTCCGCTGCCGCCGCGCTTGGTCGAGTAGAACGGCATCAGCGCCTGCGACAGCTGCGCCTCGGTCATCCCGGGGCCGCGGTCGCCGACCTCGATGCGCCAGTCCTCGCGCGCCACACCGCCGATATCGACGCGCAGGCTCACGCCCTCCGGCGCGCTGCCGGATTCATGCGCGTTCTTCAGGAGGTTGATCAGCGCCTGCTCCATCTGGGCCGCGTCGAAGCGGCCCGGCGCCGCGGGCAGCTCGCCCGTCAGCGCGAAGGGGTAGTGCGCCCCCAGCGAGTCGACGAAGGACCGCCATTCGACCGGCGCCAGCACCGGCGCGGGCAGCTTGGCGAAGCTGGCGTAGCCGGCCAGGAACTGGTGCAGGTGTTTCGCACGGTCGCCGATGCTGGCGAAGACGCCCGGCACGCGCTCGTGCATGCCGCGCCGCGACAGCTCCGCGCCGCTGTGCGCCAGCGACGAGATCGGCGCCAGCGAGTTGTTCAGCTCATGGCTGATGACGCGGATCACCCGCTTCCAGCTCGCCACCTCCTGCCGCGACAACTCCCTGGTCATGCGCCGCAGCAGCCGCAGCCGGTGCGGCTGACCCTGCAGGCGGAAGTCGCGCATCGACAGGTGGTAGCGCTCCTCCTGCCCGTCCTGCATGACGCTGAACAGGCCGTCCTGGGCGCCCGCGAAGGCCAGGCGAAGATCCTCCGGCGCGTCGGCCAGCAGCTCCTCCAGCCCGCGGCCGGCCAGGCTGCGGCCCTGGTCCATCAACTGCCGCGCGGCGATGTTGGCGTAGGCGATGCGCTCGTTCGCGTCGGTCAGCAGCAGCGCCACCGGCGTGTTCTGCACCACCGTGTCCAGCAGCAGCTCGCGCTGCGCGAGGTGGCGGCGCTGCTCGCGCAGGGCCACGCCCAGCTCGCTGTGCAGTCGCGTGAGGGTCGACAGCTCCGACAGGCCGCCGGGCGGATCCGCGGCGATGCCGCTGCCGAACTCGCCGTCACGGTAGCTGAGCACCGTGCTTTCCAGCGCCCGCAGCAGCCGCGTCAGCGGCATCAGCAGCAGGCTGGCCAGGCCCCAGACGATGGGCAGCATCAGCACGAAGGTGAGCCCCACCGCGCTCGCGCTCCAGGTGCCGGGCGCCTCGTGCCCCATCGATTGCAGCAGCTGCGGCACCGGCCACAGGGTCAGCGTCAGGTGGATGGACACCGCCGCCACCGCCGCGGCGATCAGGCACAGCGCCAGCCGCATGTGGAGCGAGCGATGCCAGCGCGCGTGCCGCTCGGGACGCCCGTCAGGGCGCACGTCAAGGCGCACGTCGGGGCGTTCTCCTGGGCGCTCTTTTGGGCGCGACGGCGCCTCCTTCATCCCGCGTCCAGCCCGTAGCGCTCCATGCGCCGGTACAAGGCCTGGCGCGACAAGCCGAGCGACTGCGCCGCCCGGCTGACCACGCCGGAGGCGGACGCCAGCGCGGCGACCACGGCCTCGCGGCTGGGCTCGTCGAGGTTGCGCGAAGCGAGCAGCGAAGTCAGCGGCGAGGCGGCTGGCAGCGCCAGGTCCTGCTCGCCGATCACGCGGTCCGGCGCCAGCAGCGCGGCGCGCTCGATGGCGTTCTTCAGCTCGCGGACGTTGCCCGGCCAGGGATGCGCCATCAGCGCCTCGCGCGCGCCGTCGCTCAGGGTCGCGCGGCCGGCGAGGAAATGCTCCGCCAGCGGCAGGATGTCGGGCACGCGTTCGGCCAGCCCCGGCAGGGCGACCTCGATCACGTTGAGCCGGTAGTACAGATCCTCGCGGAAGGTCCCGGCACGCACCATCGCGCGCAGGTCGGCGTTGGTGGCCGAGATCACGCGCACCGTCGTCTGCCGTGAGCGGCTCGAGCCCAGGCGCTCGAAGCGCCCCGTCTCCAGCACGCGCAGCAGCTTGACCTGGCCGGCCAGCGGCAGGTTGCCGATCTCGTCGAGGAACAGGGTGCCGCCGTCGGCGGTCTCGAAACGGCCCTCGCGGGCGCGCGCCGCGCCGGTGAAGGCGCCGCTCTCGGCACCGAAGAGTTCGGCCTCGATCAGGTCGCCCGGCAGCGCGCCGCAGTTGACCGCGACGAAGGGGCCGTCGGCCACCGCCGAGTTGGCGTGGACGATCGCCGCGACCCGTTCCTTGCCGCTGCCGTTCGGGCCGGTGACCAGCACCGGCGCGGCCGAGCGCGCCACCTGGCACGCGAGCTCCAGGCAGCGCAGCAGCGCCGGCGATTCGACCACCAGCCCGTCGAGCCGGAAGCGCTCGCGCAGCGCGTCGCGGCGCTGGCGCTGCTCGTGCCGGCTCTCGCGCAGCGCGCGGCCGTTCTCGGCCAGCTCCAGCAGGTTCTCTACGGTCGCCAGCAGCTTGGTGTCGTCCCAGGGCTTGGCGAGGTAGTCCGCCGCGCCGGCCTTCACCAGCGCCACCGCCTGTTCCAGCTGCGTCCATGCGGTCAGCAGGATGATGGGCAGGTCGGGATGGCGTCCGCGCAGCTGCTGGAAGAGATCGCGGCCTTCCTCGCCCGAGGTCGTGTCGGCGCTGAAGTTCATGTCCTGGATCACCAGGTCGACGCGGCGCTGCGCCAGCAGCGCCAGACCCTCGTCCGGCGAGGCCGCGTAGAGCGGCTCGATGTCGTGCAGCGAGAGCAGCAGCGACAGCGCCTCGCCGACACCGGCATGGTCATCGATGATCAGGACGGTTCTCATTGGACGCGCAGCATATCAAGGGGATCTCGTCGGGCAGCAGACGGGAACCGGCGCGAGGGCCCCTCGCGCCGGAGAGCCGACCTCGTCGGAGCGAGGGCGGCGGGGCGTGTCGCGCGGACGTTCAACCGCCGCGCAGCGCGGCCACCGGCGGCAGCGCCGCGGCCCGGCGCGCCGGCGCGAACACCGCGATCTGGCCCAGCGCCCACAGCACCAGCGCCCCGATCGGCAGGTAGACCAGGGGCAGTCGCGGCAGCTCGTAGCTGCGCATCAGCAGCAGGCTGATGCCGTAGGCGCCGATCATGCCCAGCACGATGCCGGCCGTGGACAGCAGCAGGTTCTCGGTCTGGAAGTAGCGCAGGATCTGGCCGCGCGTCGCGCCCAGGGCGCGCCGCGTGCCGATCATGCGCGTGCGCTGCTGCACCCAGAAGCTGGCCAGGCCGACGATGCCGAAGGCCGTCACCACCAGCAGGCCGATGCAGACGCCGGCCAGCAGCTGGATCATGGAGCGGTCCTGGCGGTAGTAGGCGTCGCGCAGCTTGACGATGCCGTCCTGGTCGCGGATCACCCGGCGCAGCCCGGGGCTGTTGGCCAGCAGCTTCTCGCCCGCCGCCTTCAGCACGGTCTCGGGGTTGGCGCCCGGTGCGACGCGGATCATGAAGTTGCCGCCGCGGAAGCTCGGCTGCACCGGGAACATCATCGTGTGCAGCGCGTTCTCGTCCTGCGAGCCCGGGTTGGGGGAGGGCAGGTCCTGCACCACGCCGACGACGCGTTGCGGCTCGTTGCCGTAGACGTAGAGCGCCTTGCCGACCGCGGACTCGCCGGGCCAGAGCCGCTCCGCCATCTTCCTGTTGATGATCACCGCCGGCACGCGCGGATCCGGGTTGGCGTCCAGGGTGGAGCCCGCAACGAACTCGTTGGCCTCGAAGTCGCGGCCCTCGACCAGCTTCAGGCCCATCGTCCGGATGAAGCCCGGTCCGACGGTGTAGTGGCCGCCCGTCACGCGGCTGGATGCGTTGGTGTCCGCGCTCAGCCGCACGCCCGAGTTGTTGGAGCTGCGGCCGTACGGGTACTGGTTGGTCATCGTCACCGAGGCCACGCCCGGCACCTGCCGCAGCGCGGCCAGGTCGGCCTGGGTCTGTGGCTCCGGGTTCTCGACGCGCGCCATGCTCGACAGCGAGAGGGTCACCAGTTCGGGTTCGGCGACGCCGGTCACCGCGGTGATGCGCTCGACGCGCTGGAAGATCAGGAACAGCGCGTTGCACACGATCGCGCAGGTCAGCGCGATCTGCAGCACGATGAGGCCGGCGGCGGTCTTGTGACGCTTGAGCGTCGACAGGATGGGCAGGATGTCCATGAGCGAATCTCCTCAGAGCCTCATTGCGTCTTCAACTGGATGGCGGGCGTGATCTGGCAAGCGCGCCACGCGGGCAGCAGGCCGGCCAGCAGGCTGGCCGCGAGCGACACGCCCAGCGTGGTGGCCAGCATCTGCCAGTCGAGCTGCGCCAGCTGCGCATAGTCCGACGGGTTCTGCCGCACCACCCACAGGCCGACCCAGGTCAGGGCCAGCCCCAGCAGGCCGCCCACCAGGCCGAGCGTGCCGGCCTCGACGAGGAACTGCAGGAAGATCTGGCGGCGCGGCGCACCCAGCGCACGGCGCACGCCGATCTCGCCGCTGCGGCGCAGGCACTTGGCCAGCAGCAGGCCGACGGTGTTGGTCAGACACACGGCCAGGAAGCCGAAGGCCAGCAGCACCTGCAGCTTGATGTCGCTGGGCACGACCTTGCGGATGGCCAGCCATTCATTGACGCCGCTGAGCTTGGGATTGGACGGCCGCTCGAAGCGGCCGGCCTCGCGCTGCTGGTCCGAGTACTGCGTCAGGTAGGTCTTGTAGTCGGCGACCTGCTGCGGCGTGTCGAGCTGCACCCAGTACTGCAGCCACGCGCAGGGCACGTTGGCCGAGCGCGGGTCGACCCCGTCGGTCCGGCCCCAGCAGCTCATGTTGCCGGCGGCGCCGAAACGCAGCGACAGCGAGGTCGACAGCGGGATGTAGACGTCCGCGGCCTTCGCGTAGGCGCCCAGGGTCAGGTCGTAATAGTGCGGCGCGGGGCGGAAGGGCTTGAGCACGCCGACGACGGTGAAGTCCTTGTCGCGCAGACGCACCGTCTTGCCGCGGCTGTCCTGGCCGCCGAAGAGCTTGTCGTTGAGCTCGGCGGAGATGACCGCGACGCGCGCTTCGGCCGTGTCGTCCGCGGCGGTCCAGCCGTTGCCGTAGCGGAACGGGGCCTCGAACATCGTGAAGAAGTCGGCCGTGGTCCAGCGTCCGCCGGTGAAGAAGGGCGGCAGCGAGGCGTCGCCGGAGCCGGCCGGATCGACCGCGATGAACGAGCCGGTCATGATGACCTGGTGGACCGCGCGCCTGGCGCGCAGCAGCTGCTCGGCGTCGAAGCGGGTGAGCTGGAGTTCGGGTTCGTCGCCCGGCTTCCAGTCGCGCTTGGATTCGGCGTCGAGCTGCACGTTGAACAGCCGGCCGCTCTTGCCCGGGATCGGGTCGCCCGACATGACGTGGAACACGGTCAGCGTCGTCATGCAGGCGGCCACGCCCATCGCGATCGACAGCAGCATCAGCGCCGTCAGGCCGCGGTGGCTGCGCATGGCGCGCAGGGCGAGTTCGAGGTAGTAGGTCAGCATGGGGAGTCCTCTCTCATCTCACGGCTTGACGGGCACGGGATTCAGCAAGGTATTCACGGACGCCAGCTCGGGCTCGCCGAGCGCGCCCGCCGCCTGCTGCAGCAGCAGCTTGGACAGCACGTAGCGGTGGCGCGCCTGTTCCCAGGCGTTGCGGGCGTTGCTCTGCGTCTGGATCGCCAGCAGCAGGTCGGTCATCGTGCGCAGGCCCAGGTCCAGGCCGCTGCGCGTCGAGGCCAGCGCCTTCTCCGCCGCCTGCACCGCCGCGCCGGCCGTGCGCATCTGGCTCAGCGCGGACAGCACGGCCTGGTACTGCGCCTGGGTCTCGCGCGTCATGGACCGGCGCGCGGTCTCGAGGTCGTCGCGCAGCTGCTCGCGCTGGTAGATCGCCTGGCGCTTCTGCGACTCGGTCGCGCCGCCGGCGAAGATCGGGATCGTCAGGCGCAGGCCGACGGTGGTCGTGTAGCGGCCCGCGTCCTGCGGCGCGACGGCCGGGCCCGACAGCCGCTGGCCGTCGAGGCCGGCGCTCAGCGTCGGCAGGTGCGCGGCGCGCGCGGCGGCGACGCGCTGGTCGCCGGCGTTCACCGCCAGCGCGGCCGCCTGCAGCGACGGGTTGTCGCGCAGCGCCTGCGCCACCCAGGCCTCGGGGTCGGCCGGATCGGGCATCAGCATCGCCAGGTCGGGCGCGAGCGGCTTGAGCTCGCCCGGCATGCGGCCGGTGATCTGCGCCAGCGCCTGGCGCGCGTCCAGCAGGTCCTCCCGCACCGACGCGGTGTTGCCGCGGGCCAGCTCGTAGTAGGCGCGGCCCTGCTCGACGTCCAGCGACGCGGACAGCTGGGCGTCGAAGCGCGACTGCGCCTGCGCGACCTGCTGGCCGTACACGTCCTCGATCGCCTGCGCGGTCTGCAGTGCGGCCTGGGCGGTCAGCACGCCGAAGTAGGCGCGGGCGACGCGGGCGCACAGGTCGGCCTCGGCGGCGCGCACGCGGGCGTCCTCGGCGCTGACCAGCGTCTTGGCGGCATCCCAGCTGCGCAGCCGGCTCAGGTCGACGAGGACCTGGTTCAGGCTGTGCGTCAGCTGGTGCTGGCGGCCGTCGTCGCGGACGTGCGATTCGCTCAGCTGCGCGGTCCATTGCGGGAGCAGCTGCGCGCGGGCCTGGACGGCGAGTTCCTGCTGCTCGCCGCGCACCGCGCGGGCGCCGGCCAGCAGCGGGTCGGCGGCGCGGGCCTGGGCGTAGATCTCGAGCAGATCCTCGGCGGCGGCCGGCAGGCAGCAGCCGGCGCAGAGCAGGACCACCGCGAGCGCCGGCAGGCGTGCCATCGCCGACAGCATCGAACGCGCCGGCCGCGCGGGGGCCGAGGCGCGCAGGGCACCCGCCGACGCCGTGACGCGCCGCGAAGGGAAGGGCAGTCTCATGGTCGGAGCGCGGCTCAGGCCGAGGTGGGCGTGGTGGGGGTGGTCGGCGTGAAGGGCTTGGCGGCGCGCAGCAGCTCGGCGTCCATGTGGAGCTCGGCGGCGATGTCGACGACCTGACCGTCGATCACGTGCACGTTGCGCTGCGCGCGCGCGGCGAGCTGCGGATCGTGGGTGACCATGACGATGGTGGCGCCGTCGCGGTGCAGCTCTTCCAGCAGGTCCATGACGCTGCGCGCCATGGCGCTGTCGAGGTTGCCGGTCGGTTCGTCGGCGAGCAGCAGGCGCGGCGAGCCGGCCAGCGCGCGCGCGATGGCCACGCGCTGCTGCTGGCCGCCGGACAGCTCGGCGGGGTAGTGGCGCTCGCGCGCCGACAGGCCCACGCGGGCCAGCGCGTCGCGGGCGCGCTGCTGGCGCTCGGCGGTCTTCATGCCGCGGTAGCGCAGCGGGACCTCGATGTTGTCCAGCACGTTCAGGTCGGGGATCAGGTTGAAGGCCTGGAAGATGAAGCCGATCTTCTCGTTGCGCATGCGCGAGCGCTGCGTGTCGTCCATGCCGCTGACGTCCACGCCGTCGAGCTGGTAGCGGCCGCCGGTGAAGGCTTCGAGCAGGCCGGCGATGGTCAGGAAGGTGGTCTTGCCCGAGCCCGACGGGCCGGTCACCGCGACGAACTCGCCTTCGCGCACGTCCAGGTTGAACTCGCGCAGGGCGTAGGTCTCGATCATCTCGGTGCGGTAGACCTTGGAGAGCGATTGCATCTTCAGCATGAGGTTCCTCGCGGGCGTTGAATGGTGGGAATCGTGGAAGGGGTCGGAGACGGGGCTGGGAATGCCGGGGTGACGCCGCGGCTCAAGGGCTGAGGGTCACGCGCTCGGCGCCTTCGAAGACCTGCGTGCCGGAGACGACGACCTGCTCGCCGGGTTTGAGGCCTTCCAGGATCTCGACCTTGGACAGGCTCTGCGCGCCCAGGCGGATCGGGCGCTTGACCGCCTGGCCGTCCTGCACGACGTAGACGAAGCGGCCGCCGCCGTCCTCGACGAAGCTCCCGCGCGCGACGGTCAGCACCTTGTCGCGGCGGTCCAGCAGCACGCGCACCGACAGGCGCTGGTTCTGGCGCAGCTGATCCGGCGTGGCGCCGTCGAAACGCAGGCGGGCGGCGACCTCGTTGTTCACGACCTCGGGCGAGACCGTGCTGACCAGGCCCTTCCATTGCCGGCCGTTGCCGGAGATCTCGCCCGGCATGCCGATGGCGAGGTCGCGGGCGAAGCTTTCGGGCACCTGCATCTGCACTTCCAGCGCGCTCAGGTCGACCACGGTGAGCAGGCCCACGCCGGCGGCGACGTTGGCGCGTTCGGCCACCAGCAGCTGGCCGACCTGGCCGTCCACCGGCGAGTGCAGCTCGAGTTCCGCGACCTGGCGCTCCAGGTCCTTCACCAGCAGCTGCTGGCGCTGCAGCGCCTGCTGCTTGGACTGGAGCTCGAACTTGAGGCTGTCGTCCTTGAGGCCCAGGCCGGCCTGCGCATGCGCGGCGGTGATGCGCGCCTTCTCCATCGCGTCGCGGGCCTTCTCGACCTGCATGCCGGCCACGGCGCCGGCGTCGAAGGCCTTGGTCTGGCGCTCGAGGTCGTTGCGCGCGGTCTGCAGGTCGATCGCGGCGTTCTCGTAGGCGGAGCGCAGGGCGGCGCGCTGCTCGCGGCCGTCGACCTCGGCGCGCAGGGCCTCGGTGCGCAGCGCGTCGGCGTTGCTCTGCTCCTGCGCGAGCTTGGCGCGCAGGTCGGGGCTGTCGATGACGCCGAGCAGCTGGTTCCTGGCGACCTTGTCGCCGGCCTTGACCTTGAGCACCAGGTTGCCGCCGTGCAGCGCGTAGACGGTGGGGCTCATCGCGGCGACGACCTTGCCCTCGCCGGCGACGTCGCGCACCAGCGGGCCGATCTCGACCGGGGCGACGGACAGGCGCTGCAGGCTGACCGAGTTGCCGCTGCCCAGCATCCGCTGGACGGCCGGCGCGGCGGCGAAGGCGGCGATCAGCAGGCCCGCGCCGGCCAGCGCCAGCCAGAGGCGGCGGCGTCCATGGGGGCGGGCGAGTGGAACGTCCTGTCCGGAGGTGTCGCGAATCATGAGGTGTCCGAGTGCGGCGTCGTGTGAGAACTGCCGCACTCGGTCGCAAGCCCCGTGCCAGGCCGCGATTTCTCAGAAACCCGTGTCAGATCAACGACTTGCAGTCATCGACCCCGGTTCGTCGAGTGTCCGCGGACACCCGGACGGACAGTCGGTCGGACACCCGGACGGACAGCCGGACGGACAGCCGGACGGACCGTGTCCGGACCGCCTTACTTCGCGAAGCTGTCCCGCAGCCCGGTGATCTTGTTGAACACCGGCGCGTCCGCGCGGTGATCGATGCGATCGGCGACGAAGTAGCCGTGGCGCTCGAACTGGACCTTGGTATCCGGCGCGACGTCCTTCAGCGACGGCTCCAGATAACCGGTCGTCACGCGCTTGGACGCGGGATTCAGCAGTTCCAGGAAATCGCGGTCGCCGGCATCGGGCTGGGCTTCGGTGAACAGGCGGTCGTACAGGCGCAGCTCGGTGGCGACGCCTTCATGCGCGCCGACCCAGGTGATGACGCCCTTGACCTTGACCGCGTCCGCGCCGGGCGTGCCGCTCTTGGTGTCCGGGACCAGCTTCGCGAGCACCGCGGTGAGGGTGCCGTCGGCATCCTTCTCGCAGCCGGTGCACTCGATGATGTAGCCGTACTTCAGCCGCGCCTTGTTGCCGGGGAACAGCCGGTGGTAGCCCTTGGACGGGACTTCCATGAAGTCCTCGCGCTCGATCCACAGCTCGGGGCCGAGGCTGAACGCGCGCGTGCCGAGTTCCGGCACATGCGGGTGGGCCGGCGCCGAGCAGGGCTCGCGGTGCTCGGCCGAACCGAAGATCTCGGCGTAGTTCTCGAGCTTGAGCTTGACCGGATCCAGCACCGCCATCGCGCGGGCGGCCTGGCCTTCGAGGTCGGCGCGCAGGTAGCCGTCCAGCACCGCGTACTCGATCCAGGCATTGGTCTTGGACGCGCCGGTGCTCTCGACCATCGCGCGGATGGCGGCCGGCGTGTAGCCGCGGCGGCGCATGCCGACCAGCGTGGGCATGCGCGGGTCGTCCCAGCCGTCGACGTGGCCCTCGTCGACCAGCTGGCGCAGCTTGCGCTTGCTGGTGACGACGTAGGTCAGGTTCAGCCGGCCGAATTCATACTGGTGCGGCAGCGGACGGGCCAGCAGGCCGCCTTCTGCCAGGCGCTCGACCAGCCAGTCGTAGAACGGGCGCTGGTCCTCGAACTCCAGCGTGCAGATGCTGTGCGTGATGCATTCCAGCGCGTCCTCGATCGGATGCGCGTAGGTGTACATCGGGTAGATGCACCACTGGTCGCCGGTGTTGTGGTGCGTCGCGCGGCGGATGCGGTACAGCGCCGGGTCGCGCAGGTTGATGTTGGGCGACGCCATGTCGATCTTGGCGCGCAGCACCATCGCGCCGTCCGGGTGCTTGCCGTCGCGCATCTCGCGCAGGCGGCCCAGGTGATGCTCGGGCGGCAGGTCGCGGAAGGGGCTGTTCTTGCCCGGCGTGCCGAAGTCGCCGCGGTTGGCGCGCATGTCCTCGGCGGACTGCTCGTCGACGTAGGCCAGGCCTTGCGACACCAGGTATTCGGCGCCCCGGTACATCAGGTCGAAGTAGTTGCTGGCGTAGTAGAGGTGGCGGGTCTCCTGGCCGCCGGCGTCGGCGGCGTCCCAGCGCCAGCCCAGCCACGCGACCATCTCCTTGATCGCGTCGACGTATTCCTGCTCTTCCTTCTCCGGGTTGGTGTCGTCGAAGCGCAGGTGGCAGAGGCCGCCGTAGTCGCGCGCCAGGCCGAAGTTCAGGCAGATCGCCTTGGCATGCCCGATGTGCAGGTAGCCGTTCGGTTCGGGCGGGAAGCGGGTGCGGATCCTGGCCGGGTCCAGCGGGCCGGCGGCGTGGTGCGCCGCGTCGCCCGGGCTGCCGCCGAAGTGGCGCGCCGGCTGGAAGCCCTGTTCCAGGTCGCGCTCGATGATCGCGCGCAGGAAATTGCTGGGCTTGACGGCGGCGTCCGTCTTGTCGGGCGCGTGCGCGCCGGCGGTCTTGTCAGGGCTGGACATCGATGGGTGAAGTCTCGAAGAGAGGTCAAGGATTCTACGTGGGCCCGGCGGCGTCCCCCTCTGGCGTGGATGTTCGGCGCACGTCGCCCGCGGCGGGGTCTGGTCATGGCCTGCTGGCCCGTTTGAGTCAGGGACCTGCCCGGATGGGCCGGCGACGCGCGGGTCGTCGCGAACATCGGAGCCATGGAGGCGAACCGCCGACTCTTGAAGACTCTCAGCGTTCAACCGACAACCGAAGAGACGCTCATGCGACCCCCCGACTCCGCCGCCCTGACCGCTCCCGCCCCTGCTCCTGCTCCTGTTCCTGTTCCTGTTCCTGTTCCTGGCGCTTCTTCAGCGCACGACCTGCCCAGGCGCCGCCTCGCCGATGACAGCGACGATCAGGCCCTGGCTCAGGTCCCGCACGACGAGGCCGAAGTCGCGTCACGCCTGCCGGAATCGCCAGCCGCCCTCATGGCCGAATCGCCGCCCTCCGTCATGGCGGAAGACGGATCGCGGGACGAGGGTCACGAGGCCGCGGCGGTGATCGCGGGCAGCGCCGAAGGGGCGACCGGCAAGTCCGCGGCCGCGATGGTGGGGTGGCTGGCGGGCGCCACCTTGACCGCCGGCTCGGCGACCTTGCTGACCGGCGGGTCGGATCGCGGCGGCGTGCCGCCGCCCAGTGCCGACCCTCTGCCCGAGCCGAGACCCGAGCGACTGCCCAGACCAAAGCCGGAACCGGAGCCAAGACCTGACCCTCTGCCGCAACCCAAGCCGGAGGTCCCATTCGAGCCGCATCCGCATCCGCATCCGCAGCCGCAGCCGCAGCCGCAGCCGCAGCCTGAGTCTCCGTCGGAGCAGATGCCGCAGCCTGGGACCCCATCGGACCCGACGCCGGCCCCGAAGCCGGAGCCGCCGCACGACGACGTCCCTCCCGCAGCGCTGAAGGTTCATCTGCTGCACGACACCGGCGTGCCGGACGATCTCGTCACCCACGATGCGCGGGTGCAGGTGTCGGGCCTCGAAGCTGGTGCGCATTGGGAGTCCAGCCGGGACGGCCGGACCTGGACGGCGAGGACGGGGGACACGATTGCGGCCTCCGAGTTCGCCGGCGATGGGAACAAGCGCGTGCAGGTCCGGCAGATCGATGCGGCTGGCCACGTGGGTCCCGAAGCGACCTTGAGCTTCCGTCTGGACACCACGATCGCGGATCCCACGGCGACCTTGAGGAGCGCGGCCCGCGACCACTACCCGCTCGCCGACGGTGTCGACTTTCACGCGGGAACCGCCGTCAACCGGGACACCTGGCTTCAACTGGGTCTGGAGGACCGGGCGCGCTGGACTTACAGCATCAACGGCGGGCAGGACCATGTCCCCGGCGAGGGCGATCGCCTGCCCCTGGATGTGCTGAAAGGCGAAGGGCGGCAGGAAGTCCGGATCCGGCAACAGGACGAGGCCGGCAACTGGAGTGGCGACACCGTCCTCGAACTGACGGTGGACAACACGGCGCCCGTCGTGACGGCGACCTACTCGCCGGCGGTGGCGACGTCGCCCGGCGCGCCTGGGAAAGTCCAGTCCTACGATTTCCAGGCCGACGAGGATGCGCAGATCGTGTTCGTTCCAGTGGGTGCCCTGCATGGAGAAACGCCGCAGAGCCATCTGGCGGGGTGGCAGGGCAAGGGCTTGGTCGCCGCCGGGGCGCAGACCACCGTGGAACCGATGTGGCGCGAACAGCCCGCCAACGCCATGTACATCGTGCTGGCGGTCGACAAGGCCGGCAACGTCGCATTCGTGCCGATGAGCGGGGCGGATGGGGCAGCGGGGGC